>JBCAZH010000026.1:0-43707 GCA_038533155.1 Pseudomonadota bacterium
TCATGACATGAAGCGCGAAGCAGCAAACCGCCAAGAAAGCCATGCGGTGAACGCAGGATACGAAGATGAGAATACGGCACCGTTCTCGTCGCCTTGGACTCCTGGAACACACCTAACGCAATACTTTGCCACCCGGAGGCGGTCTTGCGCTCAGAAACTGCTAGCAAGAACGGCTGATCGACCGTCAAGTGTCGCAGACTCGGCAACAAGAACTCCGGGGTCAGGTACACATTCGCGAATACAGCGTCATTGGCCAAGTCCCGCCATCGGTCCAGCATTGACGCGTCAATTTGGTCTAGCGACCGGTAATGACAAACCCGGATTGCGTCATTCTCGGGGAGTGGCTGCAGAACGACAGGCTGCGAAGTCATCGCGTTCATTGGCGCATCACCAACGAAGAGAGATCAAGTCGACGTTCAACTTGCGCCCGAGGCAATGCCCGCAATGGCGACCGACCCAAGAGTCCCAGGATGTTGGACTGACACGTATGTCCATGACGTTGCACGATTTCAGTCATCGCACGAAAGTGATCACGAAGGCCCGCACCAGGCCGCAAACTCTGTGCCGAATTCAGTATCTCATTACGGAACTCCTCGGCCACGCCTGACTCGATCGGCAGTGCGATTAGCATCGTCTCAAGTCGACGAAGCGTATGCTCGATGTGATGAGTGTCTCGTAGCCACTCGATCTGTTCACGCCGATTGCGTGCGTCAAAAGTACGCTCGCCATCAGCCTCGAGATACATCGCTTTAAGATGACGTTGGACAAACAACAGAGTGAGCTCGAGGTGAAGCGAATGCGCTACGTAAGCGAGCAGCTTTGGTACATCAGCGAGTGATGCGAGAGGCTCAAGAAACGGACTCTCTCTGACAGGCGTGAGGTGATCATAGAGCGCCATAATTTTGCGCTGACTACCGCCGCAGGCTCGCCCGCCTGGTGATGTGAAAATCTCGTGCCGGTCTGCGTAGTCAAAAAACGCCTCGGCGCTCTCAAAAGCGAGCTGGCCGCCGTCGCGACCCCACAAATTGTGTTGAACGGTCATAAAGAAACCCGCAATGAGCTTGAATTGGGTTCCTACGACTTCGGGCAATTGACCATCCGAAGCACGTTGAGGCCGAGATCGCACCATATAGGCTGGTAGGCCACATCCTGCTTTCGACAAGATGAACAGATCGTGCTGAGAGAGCACTGGCATGGGTTCCGGCTGCAACGAGACGTAGGCATCTCGCAGACTCTCCATCAATTCCACAGCTTTTGGCCAAGCCCGCATCACCAGATGCAACGCGGTCATGTTGACCAATAGGCCGTTGCGCGAGCCACGCATCTTGGTCACGTTGTACTCGGTAGGAATGTGCCGTCGAAACAGGGTCGGCCAGACGTTCTCTTCACCCAGTTGGCGCCCGGTTTCGCACCTTAGCGAGGAGGGGCCTAGCCACAATCCGTAGTCAAACTCCATGGTCTGCGTGGCCCATGGCGCCGGTCGCCACGGCGACAACGCTTTTAATACCACCGACTGGACAGGTGTTTGGTAATACAGCCGTTTCAGTTGACTCTTGATGCCCGTGTCCCCATGGACTAGCCAAAGGTCAATTATACGCTGCTGTGAATCGCCGGACTGTTAACTGGATCCGATGCGCCTACGTCGACACATGCAGTCGCGACACGATCGCTTTCGCACCCTGCATGAGCAACCACAGAAAACCTAACGGCAGAGCGATCGTCTGCAACAGGAACACGACGATGAGGCTGACGATATGGCGGGTGATGCCGGACGCTCGCTCCTGTAGCGCTTCCATCCGTGCCTCAACATTAAGCTGTGAGAACGACTCACTAATCCGATCGCGTGTACGCTCAAACCAATTGCGGGATCCATCATCGATTTCGCCTTCTGGATCATTACTCAGACTTTCGATGTCGACGGAGGCACGCTCTAGCGCTACCGTCGCCGCCGCTTGTTCGCCCGCCAGAAAATGATCAAAAACCAAGTTGGTGCTGACCACAAGTGCTGGAACCGCGAAACGGAGAAAAAACACAGCAACGAAGAAACGCAGCAGCACAACCCGCAGCGCCGAGCGCTGCGCAACGCCAGGAACCCAAATCGCGACAAGCGCCAGGACCGCGCCGATTCCGAGTAGTGCACTGACGCCGTGACTGGAGGTGATCCGCAGCAAAATCTCTTGCAAACCAAGCGCGGCCGTAACGACCAACATCACGGACGAAAAGCGCTCGACGAGATCGTTGACAGGATCCAGGATCTGACCCACGGTGAGATTGACACCGACTCCGCCGGGTTCCAATGCGACCTCGGTGCCCTGCGCGATGCTGATCACACCATCGAGGCCACGTGCCACCGCAAACGTTAGCAAGGCTCGCTCGAGCGCACCGCTCGCATAAGCTGCGCCCAAGTCATCCGCATAGCCAGTGAACGCAAGCGCACAAACCGCGATCGCGAAGATCGTCCAAAGCACGCGAACCGTGGTCGAATCTGTGTTCTCCATAAGCTTTATCGAAGCTACCACAAACACGGCCGTACAGCTTCAGTGGCTCTTGGTACACTCGCGCGAGTGATTCAGAACGAGAGAGCACACATGAGCGGGTTTGAAAAGTTGGGCGCCTTTTATCTCGGCAAGCGCCACGATGCCGACCAGGATGACCTGACGGACGACATCGTACTTTACGATTCGAAGGATCTGAACACGCATGCCGTGATTATAGGAATGACGGGAAGCGGCAAGACTGGGCTCGGAATTGGCATGATCGAGGAAGCCGCGATGGACTCGATTCCGGTGATCGCGATCGATCCGAAGGGAGATCTCGGCAATTTGATGCTCAGTTTTCCGAAGTTCGAGGCGAGTGACTTTGAGCCCTGGGTGAATCCGCAAGAAGCCGCGAATCAAGGTCAAACCGTGGCGCAGTTCGCTCAAGATCAAGCGGCGCTTTGGAAACGCGGGATCGGGCAGTGGGGGCAAGACCCAAAACGCGTCAAAGCATTTCGCGATCGCGTCGATTTGAACATCTACACACCCGGTTCGAACGCCGGTTTACCGATTTCTGTCCTAAAGTCGTTTGATGCGCCGTCCGCAGCACTGAGAGAGGATAGGGACCTCTACCGTGAGCGGGTTCAAGTCACCGCTACTAGCATTCTTGCGCTGATAGGCGTGAATGCGGATCCAGTAACGAGTCGCGAACATATCCTGATCGCCAATTTGCTGGACCATTTCTGGCAAGACGGGCACTCACTCGATTTGCCGGGTTTGATCTCTGTGATTCAAAACCCGCCGATCGACAAGATTGGGGTCATGGCGTTAGACGACGTGTATCCCGCCAAAGACCGGTTTGCATTAGCGATGCAGCTGAACAGCTTGCTGGCGGCGCCTGGGTTCGAGGCGTGGCTAGAGGGTGAGCCGCTGGATGCATCGAAGCTGCTCTACACCGAATCCGGAAAACCCAGAGTCTCGGTCATGTCGATCGCCCACCTGTCGGACGCGGAGCGGATGTTCTTCGTCTGCATGTTGTTGAACAACCTGATCGCTTGGATGCGTGCACAACCTGGTACCGCCAGCCTGCGAGCGATGCTCTACATGGATGAGATTTTCGGCTACATGCCGCCGATCGCCAATCCGCCGTCGAAACAACTGTTGCTGACTCTGCTCAAGCAGGCTCGTGCCTACGGTCTTGGCCTCGTTCTGTCGACACAGAATCCCGTGGACCTCGACTATAAGGGTTTGTCCAACACCGGCACTTGGATGATCGGGCGATTGCAAACCGAGCGCGACAAAGCGCGCGTGATGGAAGGTCTCGAGGGCGCCGCCGCGGGGGGTGAATTCGACCGACAGGCGATGGAACAAACGCTAGCGGGATTGGGTAAGCGAAAATTCTTGCTGCACAACGTGCATGAGAGTCACCCCGTAGTATTCGGCACCCGTTGGGTCATGTCCTACCTTGCCGGCCCTCTGACTCGTGACCAAATTAGAACCTTGATGGCGCCGAAGAAAAAGGTGCTCGAGAAAGTGGCAAAGCAACAAAAGGATGCGGTGACCCTGTCGGCCAAACAAACGGCGGCGGTCGCCAAAACCAGCGCGCCCGAGACACCCAAGCTCGATAAGGGTATCGCCCAGTTCTGGCTTGAAGGTAACGGCACCGAAGACGAGGTGTATCGACCGTTCGTCATTGGGGCAGCCGAGCTTGTATATAGCTCCGCACGCTACAAAGTGGAGACGGAGCGGCATTGCATCGCAGCGGTACTGCCGGATGAGAGCCCGGTGCCGATCGACTGGGACAATGCGCAACTGCTGATGATCGATATCGATTCGCTGGAACCTGAATCACCGGACGACGAAGCGAGTCACGCGAGCGTTCCAGAGGTACTTCTCAATCCAAAGGCGTATACAAAATGGGAGCGCAACTTCAAACGCTGGCTGCGCAAGAGCCAGACAATCACGCTGTTCCGCAGCGCAGCAATGAAACTCACGTCGACCGCGCTAGAAGATGAAGGCGCGTTCCGTACCCGCCTGCAAACAATCGCTTCCGAGAAGCGCGATATTGAAGTCGCGAAACTTCGCAAGCGTTACAACAGCAAAGTGAACACGCTGGAAGCGCGGCTCATGCGGGCAGAACAAGCTATCGAACGTGAATCTCAACAGAGTCGGAAAAAGAAGATCGACACAGCAATCTCGTTTGGCACTGCCATTCTCGGCGCGGTGCTGGGTCGCAAACGTGTCTCCTCAACGTCCGCTCGCAGCATCGGCAGTGCGGTGAAGAACGCTGGCGGCTTGAGCAAAGAAGTGGGTGACGTCGCACGGGCGAAAGAAACGGCAGACCGAGTCCGCCAAGAGTTGGCGGCGCTACAAGCTGCGTTTGAAGACGATGTTGCGACTTTGGATTCCGCCTATGACGCGCAAACCGATGAACTCTCGACAATCGAGATTAAGCCGAAGTCGACGGATATCCAGATTCATTTTGTCGGAGTCGGTTGGCTTCCGCACGAACGCGACGACCGAGGCCGGTTGACCCAAGCGTTCTAGATTTTCGGGCTCGCGACGGCAAACCCGTTGCAATAAATCGTCGATAGGGCCGGTCTGTCTGATCTCAACTCACGCGCGAGATGAGGCAGACGTTGGCGATTGAACCGGTTTCCATGGCGGCGGGTCTTACTGGTCAGACGATATCTGATCGATCCGATGCGCCCAGCCTGCCGGAACATTCCTCTGCCGAGGAGCAGCTCGACTCTCTGCTTTTGGTTCGTATCGCCCAAAAGAGAGATCGTGCTGCCATGCGCGAACTCTACCAGCGCTATCACTTGCGACTCCGCGGATTTCTGCGTCGCCTCACCACCGACGATGCGGTCATCGAAGAGACCTACAACGACGTTATGTTGAAAGTATGGGAGAAAGCGGACCAGTTTCGCTCGGAGTCCAAAGTCTCCAGTTGGATATTCTCGATTGCGTACCGCTTGTGCATTAGAGTGTTGAAGCGGGAGCGGCGCAAAAGCTCACTCATCGATCGTTTGCGTCGTGAGCCAAACCCGGAGCCAACGACGGCTAGCAGCAACCTGGAGGACGAGGATCTCGTGAACCAAGCATTACAAGGCTTGTCGGTCCGTCACCGGATTGTGATCGAGCTCGCGTACTTCGAAGGTTATTCCACCGAAGAAATCAGCCACATCACGCGCTGCCCGCGCGGCACTGTCAAAACACGATTGCACCATGCCCGCCATCGAATTCGTCATGCGATCGATCAACTCGCACGAGCGCCTGGCGTCACGCAGACCTCGTAACTGTGGCCAACCAAGATCACCCACTGGCAGACCTGATTGCCGATCATCTCAATGGGCACCTCGATGCTGAGCAATCCGCTCTAGTCGATGCTGCTTTGCGAGATGACGCGAGCTTCCGCGAGCTTGTCGAACAAGAAGCGATCTTACGCGCGCATATCCAGAGCTCCGTACCCGCCGTCAATCGCCCGCCCGATCAGCTCGCGTTTGAACGCGCGTTGCAGGAGGCCCGGTCTCGAAGGCCTCGGTCGGTCTGGTTGACTGGCGGCGCAGCGATCGCGGCCACCGCTATTGTCGCCGTCGGTATCGGAGTTTTCGATCGGTCATCCAGCGAAGGCGAATACGAGACGCTAACCGACGAAACTGCGACCTTTGGTGACAGAACATTGCGAATTGCCGTGGATGGCAACGCCGATATCGCGAGTTTGGTGTCAAAGTACCGATTGGAAATCGTGACGGACTTTCCTGAGCTGGGCGCGGCTGTCGTTCGCATGCCGGAGTCGGCTGAAGCGGACCTCATCATACGAGCACTTCGAGACGAACCTGGGGTGAGGTTTGTAGAGTACGAGTAGCTCGAATCGCTACCCATGGCTCTTGATGACGCTGTGGTAGGGGATTCTGTTGCGTCACCCATGATTAACACTATGGCCGGATGCCCAATCGCCGGGCCGCTGATCGGCATCACTTCGTGTGCCTTTTGGTACTTTAGTCTTCGAGAAAGCACGCATTGCAAGTCGAGACCGACCCCGGCGACGCCGGGGTCGGTACGACCGAGAACTAACGCAGTGCCAATTGGCCGCGAATTTCGCCGCCCGGGTTTTGCGCTGTATGGATATTGAGGTACACGTTACCTGCTGCCATTTCGTTCAGAAGCGCAAGCATTGCGTCTTCCGCATCCGCAAGAGGACCAACAATATCGTCAGCCTGGATTGTCGCGATCACGCCGTTGTTGCGCGCATAAGCTGACAGATCGACTACTACGGGACCGTTGGTGCCTTCCTGCCCAATGTGCAGGTGAGCAGCGACCACGTCGCTGGTGAGCCGATTGAAACTGCTGTTGAGCGCAATCGATGATGTGCCATCAGAGATGGCCAGTGCGGAGCCGCGACCCGGGCTGCGAACGAGATTCGCTGTCACTTCAGAACGAGATTTTAGATTCGCTCTGAAACGATTGCGCGTGCCCAAGTCAACGTAGCGGAAACTGACCGTCGCTGTCCGATAGTTGGCAGCCGTGAAATCGGCTAAGCCCAAAACGGGGTGCGTCAGCACGCCATCCGGGAATTGACCATCGGTACGGAAGCCCGGATGCAATTCAACGACGCCTGCGGTTGGGATTCCAATATCAGGTCCGGCTTGATTCAGGAACGCCGTGTTGGCTGCAACTTCGTCGTTGTATTCGGTACCTGCGTCCAGGACTTCGGAGCCGGCAACGGCAAATGATCTGCCGACAAACTTCCCGCGCTTGTTGAAGATCTCATGTGCAAGCGGGCTACCGTTCGCGATAAAGGCATCGTTGCTCGGCAGAATCATCGAAATGTAGCTGAAGTAGCGATCGACCGTCGGGTCGACGTTCAGGGTCACTGAACCAGAATCACCGGGTGCCAACGGACCAGACGGCCCAAAAATCGTGGACTGCGAGGAATTCGGCTGCAGCGCAGCAAACGCTGCATTCAACGGCCCAATATTGCCGTCCTCTGCGACGCGCTCTACAGCATCGCCACCGACGAGACCTTCTGCGGTCAACGGCTGGTTTCGGTCGTACAGATCGAACGTACCGTCATGCAAGCCAATCCAAAACGGGGTTTGGAAGGTGCCGCGCGATGGTGCGCTGTTTTCGATCGTGACAACGACCGAAGGGATGGATTGGGCCGGTCCACCGGCCAATGCTGTCGCGGACATACCGGTGACGCCTGCCACCAGCAACGCTTTCGCGACGACTTTTCTCAAGCTGCTCATAATCAAACTCCTAAACTGGACATTGAGGAACTGTGATGCGTCTGATGTGACGAATTCGCGACATCTGATCACAGTCAGTCGACCAGTAAGAGAATGTGACGGCGCTACCGGTTCAAAAAAATTTGCAGCGCGGGGAACAGCCGCGGTTGGCGGCGTCAGGGATTGAGCTCAATGCGCTTTTTGAGGCTGTAATCGGTGAAACCAGGCGGGTTATCTTCAAGCTCTGCGTAAACCTCATAGCCCTGTTTTCGGTAGAAATCCAACGCTTGAAACGACGTCGTCTGAACATGAAAGCGAAACACGCCTTCCGACAACGCGAGGCGCTCCAGTCTCGCTAGGACTTCAGCACCAACGCCCCGACTCCTGAGGTCTGATTCCACCCACAGTCGCTCGATGTACAGCCACGACCAAATGACATGGCCATGGGCACCGCCGACAATACGGTCGGTTTCGTCGCGCACAAAGCAACCGAGCTTGCGCTCGTTTAGTGGACCTGCGAATTGATTGTTGTACGCGCGAAGCCCGCGCGCTACGGCGTCGATATCCTCAGAACTTGGATCGAGGACCGCTGCAAACTTAAGCTTGGGTTTGCCATCACCCCGACGCAGCCAGTCCGATAGTCGGCGTCGCAAGGTGATTTTTTCCGCGCCCACTAGTCCGTACCGAGACTCGATGACGCGCAGGCACCGGCGTATAACATGGTCTTGTCGGCGGCTTCGAGCAGGCACTGATTGTCATAGGTCCTACCATCACTGCCACAGACCGGCTGAAACGAACGAGGACAGTTATTACCGGCGCAATCGCCAGGCGCCACGATTCGCGCACCGGCGCGCTCCGCCTGACACGCGTTTCCGTACGTCACGTTGTCAGCCCCACACACCGGCACAAAGATCTGCGGGCAGCGCCGTTGATCACACGCGGCGTCACGAGCAATGTCGACGCCGGCCGCGTCCGCGGTGCAAGCATTCGAATACGTCTCGCCGTCGACACCGCAGACCGGCGCGTAGACCTCGGGGCAGGTGTTGGTATCGCACGCACCTGCGTAAATCACGCCGACTCGCGCCTCATCGGCGACGCATCGATTCAGAAACGTTTGGCCATTGCGACCGCACACGGGCAGCTCATCGGTTGGGCATGAGGCATCGTTGCAAAGTCCGCTGGATTCCGGTTTCGTCCCAGCGAGTGTCGCAAAACAACTGTTGGCGTAGGTGTTGCCATCCGCACCGCAGACAGGCGCGAACCTTGGCGGACACCGATTTTCCGAATCTGGCTCTGTCGCGGTCAGATCGGCGTCGCTCTCACATTCGCCGTTCGCGACGATTTCCACTTCGGCACGATTCGCGCGGCAGAGGTTTGCATAGGTATTGCCATCTTCGCCGCACACGGGCTGCCATACCTGCGGACAAATAGTATTGCTCGCCAGTCCACCAGACTGAGCCATCGCGGCCTCCGGCAGCGCAATGAACAGCAAAATCCCTATGGTCCAACAAACTTTCATTCTTTCCCTCGCCGCTCCAGACTCAATAAGTCCTCATCCGCAAAATCGATTCCGCGGGTTCGAAGCCAGTCACGCAACGCGTAACCGGTGCCACTGGCCCACGGTCTGATCTCAGCTAGCGGGACTTCGCGCCAGTCTTCGAGCTCACTCGTGTCCAGCTTAATCTCACCCGCCGGAATCTCCAGATGATAGACGATTAGCAGCTGGTTCATCCGATGAAACGGGTACAGCCCAACCAGATCAACCGTTGTCGCAGTCAGGCCGATTTCTTCCTGGACTTCTCTAAGCACACCTTCCTCGGGCGTTTCTCCCGCTTCCAGAAAACCGGTAATCAAGCCGAACCAACCCGCAGGCCACCCGATGCTGCGGACCTGAACGACCGCCCCGGCGCGCTCTGCGATTGCCCCGACCACTGGCGTGGGGTTGTCCCAATGCACGAAATCGCATCGAGCGTCGGAGCACGCCAAGCGCATTCTGCCGCCATGCACCTCGGGAACCAACGCGCTCGCGCACGTCGGGCAATATCGAAACTGTCGGTTCATTAGTCGGCCTCGGCCACCATCCCACGGGATGAAGGATCGCCGACTAGCGCGCTCGGCGCCACCAATTCGATGCCTTGCGCTTGCAGCAGTCTCGGCAGCGCGCGCAATGCGTCGAGTGTTGGCGCGTGCGGGTGCGCGATCGCGAGCGCTTGACCTTGTTGGCGCGCGAGATGCACCAGCCGACGCACTTGCACTTCGATGGCCGCCGGGGTTTGAACATGGTCAAGGAAGACATCGCGACGGACCGCCGGTATCGACAACGCATCTGCGGTCGCAAGCGCAACGCTATGGCGAGTCGTATAACTGTCGACGAAGTACAGGTCGCGTCGACACAAGATTGACTCCATCAGCCATAGCATCGGACGCCGCTCTTGAGTCAGGCGACTGCCCATATGGTTGTTGAGACCTGTAGCAAACGGCAGCTCTTCCATCGCCGCGCGCAAAGTGCGCCGCACCGCGAGCTCGTCGTCGGTATGGTCGATCGCGACGGGTCCGAGCCGCGCGTTGGCAACACCAACCGGCTCCATCGGTAGGTGTACCAGGACTTCTCGTCCTTGCTGCACAGCGGCCTCGCCGAGCGCGCGCCCGTGATCTGATCCAGGAATGATTGCGAAAGCGATCTCTGTTGGGAGCTGAAGTGCTTGCCGGTCCTGCTGATAGCGGTAGCCGATATCGTCGATGATGATTGCGACTTTCGGTGGCGGGGTGGCCGCGTTGGCTGAGGTAAACGCTGAGAGGGCTAGGGCGATCAACAGCCCGCGGATCAAAAGGTACCTCCGCGGGAGAGTTCCGAAACCGCTCGCGCCAACTGCGAGTCAGCACCGCCGTCATCACGGACCACGATATCGGGTGTGATCCCACGCTCGTGGATGAAATGACCGTTCGGGGTGTAGTAGCGCGAGGTGGTCAGCTTGATGGCGCGGCCATGCGATAACGGCATCACGGTTTGCACTAGGCCTTTGCCAAAGGTCGAGGTACCCACTAGCTGTGCACGGCCGTGGTCTTTCAGCGCGCCTGCGACGATTTCGGCGGCAGACGCCGACGCGCCATTCACCAAGACGATCATCCGCGCTTGTGGCAACAAGCTACCGGGCGTCGCCTTGTACTCGAACGCGGCATCGTCGCCGCGACCTCGGGCGCTGACAATAATGCCGCGATCCAGGAATAAGTCGGACACAGCGATGGCCGCGTCCAACAGTCCGCCAGGGTTGTTTCTGAGATCGAGAACAACACCCTCTAGCGGCGTGAGGTTTTCTTCGCCTAACTCCCGCAGTTGCGCCTCTAACTCAAGCGCCGTGCGGTTGTGGAACTGTCGGATGACCAGGTGTGCGAATCCCGGCGCGAGGAGTGCGCCGCGCACACTGGTGACGTGTAGCTGCTCCCGGGTCAGATTAAACTCAAGCGGCTGTAACGCCTGTTCTCGACTGACGCGCAACGAGATTCTGCTGCCCGCAGGACCGCGCATCTTCGACACGGCGTCCTGCAAAGTGTCGGCAGAAACATTGACGTCATCGATTGCCGCGATGACATCGCCCGGCAAGATTCCGGCGCGCGATGCGGGTGAGCCTTCGAACGGCGCGATCACCGTGACTTTGCCGTCGCGCATCGACACTTCAAGGCCAACACCGGAGTACGTTCCTTCGGCACCCGACCTGACATGTTCAAATTCACGGGCATCAAGAAACTCGGAGTGCGGATCCAGGTCGGCCACCAAACCGCGTACGGCAGCCTCCATCAAGTCGCCGTCATCTACGGGATCGACGTACTCGCGCCGAACCCGCTCCATGACTTCGGTTAACAGCGGCTCATCAGAGGACTCGGTCAAACGAGGCTCGGCATTCATAACGACACGATCCCCGACGATCAGCGCGATCGACAGGGCCAAGCCGACAGTGATTGCTATGCTCAATCGACTCCAGATGGACAAAGCAACTCGCTCCCTTCCGATCCGCGCGCCCGTCGCCACGATAGCACATACCCGACACCGGAACCCGTCGGTGACGTCGCCAAAAGCGTCAGTCCGGATCGCCTTGAAACCAGGCCATCGGATTGAGCGGCTGGCTGCCTCGCCGCAATTCGAAATACAGCCCGGGTCGCGACTGACCTCCGGTGTTACCGACGGTTGCAATCACTTCACCCGGCGTTACCCAATCGCCAACGTCCTTTAGTAGCGTCTCGTTGTACCCGTAGAGAGACAACAAGTCGTCACCGTGATCGATCACCAACAACATGCCCATCCCCGGCAGCCAGTCGGCATAGGCGACCCGTCCATGATAGATCGCTCGAATATCCGTGCCGCTATCCGCAACAAGCACAACCCCTTTGCTACGCATACCACCACCACGACGCTGTCCGTATCGGGTCGCCACGCGCCCCGCTACCGGCCAGGTGAGCTCACCTTCCAGCTCGGCCATCGGCACTTCTGCATCGATCGGATAGTCGGCCAAAATATCCGCGAGCTCTTCGAGAAGTTGCGCAAGATCGGCCTCCTGTTGCCTTAGTGATGCAAGCAGGTTCTGTTCCTCGGCTAAGCGTCGATCGATATCTGCGACCAATGATTGGCGTTCGGTTTGCCCTTCACGCAATTCTTGAATTAGCGCAGCATTACTTGCCGCCAACACATCCAGTGCTGCCCGCTCCCGTTGCACCGTTTCCGCCAACATCCGGAGTTTCTCGATCCCAGCGTTCAATGCCGTAACGTTCGCCAATCGCGTCTCGTTCAGATAGTCGTAGTAGACAATCAGACGACCGAGCGCGGCTGGCTCGCGCGGATTGAGAAGCAGTTTTAAGCGCTCTTGCCGACCACTGCGATAGGCAGCCGCAAGCTGTTGTCCGAGCGCCTCACGCTCTTTAGCCAGAGCTTGGCGTTGCAAAACCACCTCGGCCTCGGCCGTGCGCAGTCGCTGCGTCACAGCCTGCTGGCGCTCGCGGACCGCACGCCGCTCGCGCTGGGCGTCGGCGAGCTTCGATTCCGTCTGACCTAGCTGCCCAACCAGCGCATCGCGCTTGCGGGTCTGGGCCTCCATTTGTTGACTTAATGTGCTGATTCGAGCCCGAACCGCATCGAGGTCCTTCTGGCGAGCCACTTCCGACTGCGCACCGGCTGTCGGCGCGAGAAGGACGAGGAACGCAGCAAAACCGAGATAGAACCGTCGCATCAACATAATGGTGAAAGGGCGCAACTCGGAAGTCCAGTACCGGCGATGCCTGCTATACTCCGTCGCCGACTTGGACCGGATCACGGGCGATGGGACAACTTGTCGAATTCACGAACAACCACCTCTTATTAAGCGCCGGGCTGGTCGCCTCGCTGTTCTTTGTGCTGTACACGGAGTTCCAGCTGCAAGCGACCGCGGGGATCAACCTCAGCGTCCCGGATGCCATCCGGCTCTTGAATCAAGACGCGGTGGTCGTCGATATTCGCCCGGCAGAGCAATTCCAGAAGGGCCATATCACCGGCGCCCGCAATCTGACGCCTGATGAGGTTACAACGAGCGAGGATCGTTTGAATGGCCTCAGCGGCAAAGACATCATTATCGCCTGTCAAACGGGCATGCAATGCGGCCGAGTGGTCAGCTCGCTACGTAAGAAAGGCTACGACCGAGTGTACTCGTTGAAAGGCGGTATCGATGCCTGGACGGCTGAGAAGTTACCTCTGGTCGACAGCGGCAAGCGCAAATCCAAAGGCAAGAAAGACAAACGCAAAAAGCGGCAAGCTTGACGGAGTAATCGATATGCCCAGTATCACGGTCTATTCGAAAGACTATTGCCCGTACTGCACGGCGGCCAAGGCGCTACTTGAGCAAAAAGGTGTCAACTTTGATCTCGTTGATGTCGGTAAAGATCCGGCTCAACTCAGCGCGATGCTAGACCGCAGCAATGGCAGGCGCACCGTGCCGCAGATTTTTATTGACGATACACATGTCGGTGGATTCGACGATCTGGCTGCGCTCGACCGCAGCGGCGAGCTAGATCAACTGCTGAACCACTGATGATTTTGAGTTTAGGGACATCACTATGAGCGAAGAACAGGAAAACACCGGCGCCAATGGCGAAACGCAACAGCCTGGTCGTGAAGTCGGCTTGCGTAAGATCTACGTCAAAGACTTGTCATTCGAAGCACCTGGCGCACCCGGTGTCTTTACACGCCAGGACTTCCGTCCAGCGACGAATATGAACCTGCGCACGAGCAACACCAAAATGGATGACGACCTGTATGAGGCGGTACTCACGCTCACGCTGGATGCAAAATTCGAGGGCGATACCGCGTTTCTCGTCGAAATCCAGCAAGCCGGTGTCTTCCATCTGAAAGGCTACAGTGACCAAGAACTGAACATGATTCTCGGCACATTCTGTCCGAATACGCTGTTCCCATATGCCAGGGAGGCGATTTCCGGGGCGGTGCAGCGTGGTGGTTTTCCCGAACTGTTGCTGCAGCCGATCGACTTTGACGCCCTCTATCGCCGGTCACAGATGGAACAGGCGCAGCAGCAAGCTGCGGACGCATAAAGCGAATGGCCAAGCCAGCGGTTGCGGTGATCGGCGCCGGATCCTGGGGAACCGCCCTAGCGATTCAGTACGCTCGTGCTGGCTCCGAGGTGAGGCTTTGGGGGCGTGACGCGGACCAGCTCGCTGCGATGGGGCGCACGCGCTGCAACGACCGCTACCTTCCTGAAGGCCCGTTCCCGGAATCGCTGAGCGCCTTCACAGAACTCGATGCTGCGCTGGATGGCATCGACGAGGTGTTGATTAGCGTACCAAGCCATGGACTTCGGAGTACGCTCGAGCAACTTCGGCAACACCGACCCGACGGGCTTCGGGTGTCATGGGCCACGAAGGGTTTGGAGCTTTCTTCCGGCAAGCTACCGCATGAAGTCGTCGGTGAGGTGCTAGGCGCAGACGCGGGACCGTTCGCGGTCCTTTCTGGTCCGACCTTCGCCAAAGAGCTGGCCAAGGGTTTGCCGACCGCGTTGACCATCGCTTCGTCGGACCCGGCATTCGCTGGTGACATCGCGCAACGCATCAGCGATTCTGCTTTCCGTGCTTACACGAGCGACGACATCATCGGTGTCGAAGTCGGAGGCGCGATCAAAAACATCATGGCGATCGGCGCCGGGATCTCCGATGGGCTGGGCTTCGGTGCCAATGCCCGAGTGGCTTTGATTACTCGCGCGTTGTCGGAGATGACTCGCTTTGGCATCGCACGAGGGGCGCGGCAAGAGACATTTATGGGCCTCGCCGGCATGGGCGATCTTGTGTTGACCTGCACGGATAATCAATCACGCAACCGTCGTATGGGCCTCGCGCTCGCGGCCGGTAAGACCATTGAACAAGCGGAAGCGGAAATCGCACAAGTCGTTGAAGGAGTGCTCGCAGCGCGCGCCGTGCGCCAAGCGGCAACGGAAATGGATCTCGAAATGCCAATCACCGAACAGATCTTCGCCGTGTTGTACGAAGGGGTTGCCCCCATCGAGGCATTCCATACGCTCATGGCTCGCGCCCCGGGGGCTGAATTTTCGACCTAATCAGCGCCAGCGAAGGCCTGTTGTCGCCACGCCTCGTAGACCGCAATCGCGACACTATTTGAGAGATTCAAACTTCTGCTTCCCGTGACCATCGGCAGCGTGCAAGCCGTCTTAGCATATTGCTCGCGAACTTCGACGGGTAGCCCTCGGGATTCAGGACCGAACAACAGCGCATCGCCCGGCGAATACTCGCAGGCGGCATACGACCTATCGACCTTGCTGGAAAATGCCCAGACACTCGGCGGGGCTAACGCTTGGACACACGCATCTAAATTGGTGTGGACTTGGACGTCGGCGAACTCCCGATAGTCTAGACCTGCTCTTCGAAGACGTTTTTCGTCCAGCGAAAAACCGAGAGGTTGTATAAGATGCAACGCGCAGCCCGTGTTTGCGCTCAGCCGAATGATGTTACCTGTATTGGGCGGAATCTCAGGTTCGAAGAGAATTATATGAAACACAATGCGCTCGACATTCCAGCTCCGGTTCAAGATTCCCGACTTCACCTGGATTTTTGCGGCCTACCAATGTCTTCGCCAATCACACTGTTGTCAGGCTGTGTGGGTTTCGGCGAGGAGTACACCCGGATCGTTGGTTTCGAGAATACCGATGTTGGAGGGATTGTACTCAAGGGAACAACTCGAGAGCCACGACTGGGCAACCGTCCGCATCGAATTTATGAAACGCCGATGGGCATGCTCAACGCGATCGGCTTGCAGAATCCCGGTGTGGATGTGGTCGTCGACGATATTTTACCCACGTTGGATTTCGGTGAGACGCGATTCATTGCGAACGTGTGCGGTAGCACCGTCGAGGACTATGCGGCGACGACCGAGCGCTTCAACGACTCGCCGATCGACGCAATCGAAATCAATATCTCCTGCCCGAACATCAAAGAAGGCGGCGTCGCTTTTGGCAACGATCCGGATATGTCCGCACGTGTGGTAGAAGCGTGCCGTGCTAAGACCTCGAAGCCGATCATCACCAAGCTCTCACCGAACCAGACAGACATTCGGGAAAACGCGCGACGCTGCATAGAATCTGGCAGCGATGCACTGGCCGTCATCAACACGGTCATGGGCATGGCGATCGACATCGACAAACGCGTGCCGGTGATCGACAACATCCAGGGCGGTCTGTCGGGACCTGCGATTAAACCGATCGCGCTACTGAAAGTGCATCAGGTTTATGATGTGGCCAAAGCGCACAACGTGCCGATCATCGGCCAAGGCGGCATACACACCGTAACGGATGCCATCGAGTTTCTGGTGGCGGGCGCGACCGCCATCGGCATCGGCACCGCGCTGTTTTACGACCCTTTGCTGTGTCGCAAGATCAACGCAGGCATCGCGGATTATCTGACGCAGCACGAGATCCCGTCAGTGCAAGCGCTGACGGGATCTCTATCGTTGCCGAGTGCTTAGTCGCCCGAAAGACCCGCAGCACTCAGAATTTTCGCGCCTTCCAGTCGCTTCTTGTAGTCGGAATCCGCATGCATGAAGGCGACTTTGCCATCCTCAACCAAATAAACCGCCGGTACCGGAAGGATGTGATGATCGAAGCCTGACGCTTCTTCGAGATCGATGCCGAACCCTTTGTACCGCTCAACCGTCTCATCATCGACTTGGAAAGCCACACCAAACGCACGCGAAGCGGTCATCGCCGCGTCGGACAGGAGTGTGTAATCCAAGGTTTCGTCTTCGAGGCTGGAATAAAGCAACTCTGGTCGATCGGCCGATAAGAACAGCACTTCAATGCCGGACTCGCGCAACTTTGGCACCACATCCTGCAATGCCATCAGATGGCGGTTGCAGTACGGGCACCAGCCGCCGCGATAGAAAATCAACAGCGTGCGTTCTTGCTGCTTGGGGTCGAACGCGAACTCGCTGCCGTCGGCATGGCGTGCGACGAAGCTCGGCGCGGCTGCACCAACAGCGATGGGTTGAACATCTTCAGCGCGCGACGGTACTTCGTCAGCGGCCGCGGCTGGCGTGAAAGCAGTTGCTGCTGCCGCAACGAAAGCGAGCATCGTTTGGCGAAACATGGGAACTCCTGAACGTAAAGGGTGATCTGGAGCGGACAAGGACCCGCTAACAACACAGTTTGTTACAGGTCGAGTCCCAATTGAGTGATTTTTCGCGTCAGCGTGTTACGGCCCCATCCTAGCAATCTCGCGGCCTCGCCTCGCTGACCCCGAGCAGCGCGCAGTGCAACATGCACAAGCGCCCGTTCGAAAGCAGGCAAAGCCTCGCTCAACAGCGTCGCGTCGTTGCCCGCTGACAAGTGCGCCTCCGCCCACTGAGTCAATGCCATCGTCCAGTTGTGATTGTCCAGCGGGCGGTCGCTAGCGCCACCGAACTCGGCGGGTATGTCGTCGACGCCTACAACCGATCCTGGTGCTGTAACAGTCAGTCGCCGACAAGCATTAACCAACTGACGGACATTTCCCGGCCAGTCGAACGCGTACAGTCGAGCCAACGCGTCTTCACTCAAACGTTTGGGTTCGACGTCGAGCTCGGCTGCCGCGTTGCGAAGATAGTGGGCGGCTAACGCCGCGATATCCTCTCGTCGATCCCTGAGCGGCGGTGTCTCCACGCGCATCACATTGAGTCGATGATAGAGATCTTCGCGGAAGCCACCATTGGACACCGCTCGTGACAAATCTTGATGGGTGGCGGCGATCACTCGCACATCAACCTTGATCGCGACTTGTCCGCCCACTCGGTAGAACTCCCCTTCGGCCAGCACGCGCAGCAAGCGTGTTTGAAGCGCCGGCGACATATCGCCAATCTCATCCAAGAACAACGTACCGCCGTCTGCCTGCTCGAAACGCCCAACGCGGCGAGTCTCTGCACCGGTAAAGGCGCCTTTTTCGTGGCCGAACAGTTCAGACTCAAGAAGCTCTGCAGCAATCGCCGAGGTATTGAGCGCGACAAACGGTTTGTCTGCGCGTGGACTATTGCGATGCAGCGCACGAGCAACCAACTCTTTGCCCGTCCCCGACTCGCCGGTGATCAACACCGTCATACTCGATCGCGATAACCGTCCGATGGAGCGAAACACTTCCTGCATCGCAGGTGCCTGGCCGATCAGCTCCGGTAAGGGAGGCATCACTTCGGTGGCATCGGCGGCTTCATCTTGACGTGTCGCGCTCGCTCGCCGCACGAGCGACACCGCGTCATCGATATCGAAGGGTTTCGGTAAATACTCGAACGCGCCGCCTTGGTAAGCGGATACCGCGCTGTCGAGATCGGAATGCGCCGTGATGACGATGACCGGCACATTTGGATTGTCGGCATGGACTCGAGACATTAAGGACAGGCCATCGATTCCCGGCATGCGAATATCGGTCACCAACACATCGGGTGCCTCACGCTCAAGCGCGCCAAGACAGGCATGTGCATCCTCGAAAGGTCGAACTTGCATGCCTGCCTGACTCAGTGCTTGTTCCAGCACCCAACGTACCGATCGGTCATCGTCAACTATCCAGACATTAAGTGCTTCGCTCATGCGTCGGGCCTATCCATGTGAATGGGAAGTCGGATCTCGAACACGGTGCGTCCCGGTTCGCTCGTGAATTCGATTAACCCCCCATGTCGATTGATCAGCTCTTGAGAGAGCGGCAAACCAATCCCGGTCCCGCCTGGCCGTCCAGTGACCAGCGGGTAAAAAATGGATTCAGATATCTCTGGATCGATACCCGGCCCATTGTCTTCAATCTGTACCAAAGCGACGACGCGGTGCCGCGTTTCTCCAATTGTCTCGTTGGTGACTGCTCGGGTGCGCAAACGAATGTGGCCGACGTCCTGCTCGCTGGTCGCCGCCGCCGTTGCGTTACTGACGAGATTCAGGACCGCTTGCACCACTTGCCCACGGTCCAACTCCAGCAATGGAATGCTGGGGTCATAGTCGCGCGTCCATTCGATTTGCGGTCCCTGTTCCGCAGACACAAGGTTCACGACGTGCTCAAGCACCTCGTGGATATTGGTTGGGTCTTTGCGTGGTTGCTCACCCGGTCCGAGCAGCGAATCGACCAAAGTCGCCAACCGATCCGCCTCAGCAATGATCACGTCGGTATAGGCTTTTAGGGCGGCACTATCGGACTGCCTCGCCATAAGCTGCGCCGCACCTCGCAGACCGCCGAGCGGATTCTTGATTTCATGCGCCAACTGCCGCGCCATCATCCGGCCCGCGTCATGCTGCGACAGCAAAGTGTGATCCCGATTGATACGTCGTCTCGACGTCACGTCGGTGAACTCGATCAGGAAGTGATCCGCGGCGCCAGCATACGGCGCAATGCGAACGTCGACGTATTGGGTTTCACGCGAGCTGGCTTCTTCGCGTAGTCGTACGATGTGGGCAAACGTAGAGTTCGAATCTGCGCAGTGGCGAAGCTCATCGAGCAGCAGTTCTGCATCCAAAAACCAATGCGAGAGCGGGTAGCGACTTAAGGTCGCCCGACTAGCTCGGAGGAGATTTTCGGCCGCCGCGTTGGCTTGGACAATTTCGAAAGCGCTGTCGACAACAAGGATACTAGTTGTCAGGTGCTCGATGATGGTGTCGCCCTCTTTGGACGAGTGCGTTAGCGACCCTGTGTCGTTTGTTGCACGTAGAATGTCACCGCATTGCTGCGGTATAGCGTCCGACCCTGCTCGTCCAGCACGTTCGCCGCTATCGAGTGTGTCCCG
Organism: Pseudomonadota bacterium; assembly: GCA_038533155.1. Classification (GTDB taxonomy): domain Bacteria; phylum Pseudomonadota; class Gammaproteobacteria; order Steroidobacterales; family Woeseiaceae; genus CALBPI01. The sequence goes on from JBCAZH010000026.1 coordinate 19,980, forward strand.
CGATAAACGGGTGTGATGGTCTGGCTCGTGCTGCGGGTCGGCGTCCCCACCGCCTGCCCGTCCAGAATCCACTGAATCTGGTGCTCCCCCTGGAGCGACGGTGTCAGTATCGCTGCGACTTGAAGCTGGGTAGCTATGTTCCATAGCACTTCCCCCGCCTCCGGCGCCGTAATCTCGAGACCGGTGTACGGCACAATTTCCGCCTGATCTGCACGCTGTTGCTGCTCGAGCAACCCAGCCGCGGCCGCTTGGTCAGAGGCGCTTGAGACATCCGGGGCTGAAGGCGCACCAGCAGCCAATACCGGATTGCCGATCCCTGGCGGAACATCCAGTTCAACGGCCTCTGTGCTGGTTGTCGGACTCTCGGGAGGCTGGTCGGAGTAATGGACCACCCCGTCTTCGTCCACCCAGCGATAGACCTGCTGGGCATTGACGCTGCTGACGGCCAACGCGAAGGTCGCGATTGCTGTGAGAAAATGGCGCATGTTCCTAGCATAGCGTGGCAGCAGCTCGGCGGCCAGTGCACATAATGCACCGGCCGCCAATAAGTTACAGGCTGTAGTACATATCGAACTCAACCGGATGCGTCGCCATTCTCAAGCGTGTCACTTCCTCCATCTTGAGGTCGATGTAACCATCGATAAGGTCATTCGTGAAGACATCACCTGCCAGCAGGAATTCACGGTCCTCACTGAGCGCGTCCAGGGCCTCCTCCAGTGAGAACGCCACGTGATTCAGCTTGGCTTCTTCTTCCGGCGGCAGATCGTAAAGATCCTTGTCCGCCGGGTCGCCAGGATGAATCTTGTTGCGGATGCCATCGAGCCCTGCCATCAGCATCGCGGAGAACGCGAAATACGGGTTGGCCATCGAATCTCCGAAGCGGACCTCAATTCGGCGCGCTTTAGGATTGGAGATAAATGGAATGCGGATCGATGCAGACCGGTTTCTCGCCGAGTACGCAAGAATGGTCGGTGCTTCAAAGCCGGGGACCAGGCGTTTGTAGCTGTTGGTGGAGGGGTTGGCGAAAGCGTTGATTGCTTTCGCATGCTTCAGAATGCCGCCGATGTAATACAGCGCGGTTTCTGACAAACCACCATACGCGTCGCCAGTGAACAAGTTCGTGCCGTCCTTGATCAAGGACTGGTGAACGTGCATCCCATTGCCGTTATCGCCGACCAGCGGCTTCGGCATAAACGTGGCGGTCTTGCCGTAGGTATGTGCAACGTTTTGCACAACGTACTTCAGGATCTGCACGCCATCGGCTTTGGTGACCAGCGTATCGAATTTCACGCCGATTTCGCATTGGCCCGCGGTCGCAACTTCGTGGTGGTGGACTTCGGTCTCGAGGCCCATTTCCTCCAGCGCGAGGCACATCGCTGAACGCATATCGTGGAGCGAATCGACCGGCGGGACTGGGAAGTAGCCGCCTTTTTGTCCCGGACGGTGGCCATAGTTGCCACCTTCCATTTCTTCGCCGCTCATCCAACAGCCTTCGACGGAGCCGATTTTGTAGAACGCACCTTCGATCGCGTCGCCCCAGCGCACGTCGTCGAATACAAAGAACTCGTTCTCTGGCCCGAAGTAAGCTTCGTCGGCGATGCCGGTCGATTTCAGATAGGCCTCTGCACGATGCGCCAGCGAACGGGGGTCGCGCTCGTAACCTTGCATGGTGGCAGGCTCGATCACGTCGCAGCGCAGGTTCATTGTGGTTTCTTCCGAGAACACATCGATGACTGCGGTTGACGGATCCGGCATCAGAATCATGTCGGACTCGTTAATGCCCTTCCAACCGGCGATCGACGAGCCGTCGAACATCTTGCCGTCTTCGAACAGATCCTCATCGCACGTGTGCGCTGGTACCGTAACGTGTTGTTCCTTACCTTTGGTATCGGTGAAACGGAAATCCACGAATTTCACGTCGTGGTCTTTGATCATGCTGAGTACGTCAGCGCTGCTCATGCGGTGTCCTCCAAAGGTAATTAGTATGAGTGCGCGATTATAGTGCACAATGCGTGCCAGCGGTTGAAGCAGCATAACAACCTGAAAAATATGTTGATTTTGGTTTTCGAGCGTTTCTGTTCGCACCGTTTTGGTGCGGCCTTGAATTTTGGGTGTCCTATATTGGTGCGCGCCAACATCAACAACGGTCACGGTTCCCGATATACTCGCCGCCCGACGGGTTTTTCCTGTTGTTTTGGACTTTGAATGACTACCACTTCGCTCTCATCTGTTGCGGCCACGAGGCCTGCGACGTTCCAAGATCTGCTGCTAACGTTGCAGACCTACTGGGCGCGGCAGGGCTGCGTGATTCAGCAGCCCATTGATTTGCCGGTCGGCGCAGGGACGTTTCATCCCGCGACCTTTATGCGTGCGATTGGGCCCGAGCCATGGAGCGCAGCCTACGTACAACCGTGCCGCCGCCCGACGGACGGTCGCTACGGAGACAATCCTTTCCGCCTGCAGCATTACTACCAGTATCAGGTGGTGATCAAACCTTCGCCGTTGGATATTCAAGAGCGCTATCTCGGTTCATTGCGGGCGTTGGGTATCGATCCGCTGGTGCATGACATCCGATTCGTCGAAGACAATTGGGAATCGCCTACGCTCGGCGCTTGGGGACTGGGTTGGGAAGTTTGGCTAAACGGCATGGAAATCACCCAATTCACCTACTTTCAACAAGCGGGCGGTTTGGAGTGCAAACCGGTCACCGGAGAAATCACCTACGGGCTTGAGCGGATCGCAATGTACCTCCAGGACGTCGAAAGCATTTTCGATATCGTTTGGACGGATGGTCAACTGGGTCGGGTGACGTATGGCGACGTTTATCATCAAAATGAGGTTGAACAGTCCGCGTACAATTTTGAACACGCGGATGTCCCAGCGCTGTTTCGCGCATTCGATCAGGCAGAAGCGGATTGCCAAAGATTGGTGGAAGCAGATCTGCCCCTACCTGCTTATGAGCAAGTGTTGATCGCGTCGCACCAATTCAATTTGCTAGATGCGCGCCAAGCCATCTCTGTGACGGAGCGACAGGCCTACATCCTCCGAGTGAGAACGATGGCGAGGGCGGTCGCTGAACGTTACTACGCGAGGCGGGAGTCGATCGGCTTCCCGATGTGCGCTTCTCAGCGCTGACGGAATCTTCACATGAGCGAATCACAACCGCAGGCTGATGCCTGCCTATTCGAATTGGGACTGGAGGAGTTGCCGCCAAAAGCGATGCCGGCGCTGATCGACGCGTTCGCGTCTGGCGTGAGCAATGCATTGTCAGAGCATGCGCTGTCCCATGGTGAAGTGAAAGCATTTGCGGCGCCACGACGACTGGCGGTTCGCATTGACAATGTGCTGCGCCGACAAGCTGACAGTGTCGAGGTGCTTCGAGGACCACCGGTGAGAATCGGTGTTGATTCGGAGGGTAACCCCACCAAGGCGGCTGAGGCGTTCGCCAAGAAATGCGGGACGACGTTCGGGGAACTCGAGCGTGAGGAAACCGAGAAGGGTGAGTGGCTGGTATTCCGTGCACAGCGCAACGGCCAACCGTTTGCGGATCTCGCCCAGTCGATCCTGGAGACTGCGATCGAGGACCTACCAATTCCGAAGCGCATGCGTTGGGGGGACCGAAGCGACAGTTTTGTTCGACCGTTGCACTGGCTGGTCGCGATGCAGGGTTCGGATGTGCTGCCGGTCACGCTGTTCGGGATCGAGGCGGGCCGCGCGACTCGCGGTCACAGATTCCACGCTCCTCTAGCGATTACGTTGGAGCACCCGGAGCACTATGAACAGACGCTAAGATCGAACCATGTTATTGCGGAGTTTGATCAACGGCTCGATGCTGTTCGCAGCGGTGTACTCAAAACCGCCGCATCACTGGGCGGTGAAGTACAAGAAGACGAGGCGTTGTTCCGCGAAATCGCTGCGCTTGTGGATTGGCCGGTGCCCGTTGCCGGCGAGTTTGATTCGCGGTTTTTGACGCTGCCGCGTGAGGTGTTGTCGTCGACATTGAAGGTGCATCAGCGCTACTTCCCCGTTGTGTCGGAGAATGGTGAACCGACCGGACAATTCATCACCGTCGCGAATATTGAAAGCAAAGACCCCTCGGCGGTGCGGGAGGGCAACGAACGCGTGATCGCGCCGCGGCTTGCCGATGCGGAGTTCTTTTGGTCCGCAGACCGACAAAAGCCTCTACGAGCGCGGCACAACCAACTTCAGGATGTGGTGTATCAGAAGGCTTTGGGGTCACTCGGTGACAAAACCACACGAGTCTCGCATTTGAGTGTGTGGTTATCGGAAGCATTGGGAATCGATGCCGAGCATGCCGCCACAGCGGCAGGTTTGTCTCGCTGCGATCTCGTGACAGATATGGTGGGCGAGTTTCCAGAATTGCAGGGCATCATGGGCGCCTACTACGCCGATGCCGATGGCGAAGCGACGGAAATTGTCGAAGCACTTCGCGAGTTCTATCAACCGCGGTTTGCTGGCGACACGATTGCGGCGACACCAACGGGGCGCGTACTCACACTGGCGGACAAGCTTGATACGCTCGCTGGGATTTTCGCCATAGGGAAACGACCGACGGGCAACCGCGATCCGTTTGGCCTGCGTCGCGCGGCGCTTGGGGTTATCCGAACAATCATCGAAGGTGGTTTGGAAGTCGACTTGGTTGCGGCGATTCAGGTGGCGGTCGAGCAACAGCCGGTAGATGTCAGCAGCCACCCAGAACTGGCGGATGACGTTTACGATTTCGTGATCGAGCGACTGCGCCACTACGAACTTTCATCGACCTGCGCGGGGCATCCTGACTGGTTTGAGGCGGTTGTTGCGCGCTCGCCGCATTCGCTTTTGGATTTCCACCAGCGCCTGACAGCAGTGGCGGCGTTCGTCGACGAACCCGCAGCGGCCGCGCTTGCCGCAGCAAACAAACGGATCGCGAATATTCTGCGCGGCGCGGGCAATGATGCGCATGGTGACCTTCAGGCAGACGGCCTCAAGGCACCGGCGGAGCAGGCGCTGTATGCCGCCTGGGCCAAGGTCAGCGAGGTCGTTGCGCCGTTGGTTTCAGACAGGCGTTACAGCGAAGCGATGACTCGATTGGCAGAGCTACGCGGACCGGTGGATACGTTCTTCGACGAGATCATGGTGATGTCCGATGATGTTGCCGAGCGCCGGAACCGCCTGGCGCTGCTCGCCGCCGTGCGCGGTTTGTTTCTGGAGGTAGCGGACGTCTCCGAGCTCGTGGTGGGCAACGATTGATTACGGAACGCTGGGTGATTCTCGACCGAGATGGGGTCATCAATCATGACAGCGATGATTTTGTGCGTACGGTGAAGCAGTGGCGACCCATTCCCGGAAGCATAGATGCGATTGCGAAGCTTTCCAGGCAGGGCTGGCGGATCAGCGTCGCGACCAACCAGTCTGGGATCGGACGTGGGTTGTTTTCGCGCGAGACCGTGTACGCGATGCACCGCAAGCTTCGACGTTTGGTTCGACGCGCGCAGGGGGAGGTTCATGACGTGGTGTTTTGCCCACATCGACCCGACGAAAACTGCGACTGTCGAAAGCCGAAACCCGGAATGTTTTATGAGCTACAGCGGCGCTCGGGCTTGAATCTGGAAGATGCCCACGTCGTGGGAGATTCCCTTAGAGATCTGGAAGCGGGCCAATCGGTAGGTGCAACGCTGTGGTTGGTTCGGACCGGGAAGGGGTTACGGACGCTCGAGGCGGTTGAGGAGCAGGCGCCGGATTGGTGGGCTTCGGTTCGGGTCCGAGATGATCTAGCGACAATCGCTCTCGAGCTGACGGTCTAGTTCGATGCGTGGTCTCCGACAGTGGGTAGGTTCGGTCCTTTTTACGGGATGGATGTTTGGAAGCGTCGGCTTTTATGCCATCGCGGTAATCTTGGTTGCCCCGTTTGGCGCCAACGCCCGTTATTCGATTGCGAGGGCGTGGGCGCGTTTGATGATGAGTTCTTTGCGAGTGCTTTGTGGGATTCGTTATCGAGTCAAAGGACTTGAGAACGTTCCTGATGAAGCGGCGGTTTTCTTGTTAAAGCACTCATCGGCGTTGGAGACGATCGCAGAGCTTGAGATTTTCCCGCGCCAGACATGGGTACTCAAGCGCGAGTTGCAGTGGGTGCCGATTTTTGGATGGGCACTTCGGCTGTTGGACCCAATTGCCATTAACCGTGGCGGGCGGCGTAGTGCGGTCAAGCAGGTCATCACGCAAGGTAAAGCCCAGTTAGAAAACGGTGTGCATGTGATGATCTTCCCGGAAGGCACGCGGGTACCGCATGGCGAAACGCGACGTTACGGTTCCAGTGGCGCCGCATTGGCAAAGGCCGCGAAGGCGCCTTTGATCCCAGTTGCGCATAACGCTGGGGTGTTTTGGGCGCGGCGAGGCGTCAGAAAATTCAGTGGTACCGTTGAATTTGTGATCGGTGAACCCGTCTGGATTGACGAAGATCAAGACGTTCGTGCGGTGAATCAACAAATCCAGAGTTGGATGGAGCAAGAGATCGCGAACATGGGTGGACGCGAGCTACGACGAACCTAGTTTCTCTGGGCTGTGGACAGACCCCGATCGGAACTAGATATCGAGATTCGAGACCGCCAAAGCGTTCTGCTCAATGAATTCGCGGCGCGGCTCAACGTGATCACCCATAAGCGTCGTGAATAGATCATCAGCCCGGATGGCGTCTTCAACCTTCACTTGGACCAAACGTCTCGTCTCCGGGTTGACGGTTGTGTCCCACAGTTGATCGGGATTCATTTCGCCGAGGCCTTTGTAACGTTGGATATTCTGGCCACGTTTGGCCTCACCCATCAACCAATCAATCGCTTCTGGAAAACTTGTGACCGCGTGTTCGCGCTCGCCGCGTCGTACGGTGGCGCCCGCCTGGATAAGGCCATCTAGCTCTTGCCCATGCGCAACGACCCGTTGGTAGTCCGCCCGATCGAAAAACTCGGGCATGATGACTTGGTGCTCTGTCGCACCATGACGCGTCTTAGCGATCGACACCGCTGGGGTGGCCGCGGGATCTTCAGCATCGGGAGCGCCTAACGTCGCCTCATAATGCACGGCGCCGCCATCGATTTGTCGGACGGTGGGATCGAGCTTGGGCAACGCGTGGTTCAGTTGTTCGACCCAAGCGGCAAACTCAGCGTCCTCGGGCACCCCCAACGGCAACGTCGCCAGTACACGCAAAATAGGTTCGTCAACTCGCTGGCTTAACCTCTGAATATCCGCTTCCGTCTGCATGTGATTTTTTGCCAGCTGTTCCAACGCTGTCGCCGACAAGGCGGGTGTGTCGGTCGCAACCGATAGTCGCGCCTCATCGAGTGCGTTCGACAGTAAATAAGCATTTAGCTCGGCGTCATCTTTGACATATCTTTCACGCTTTCCCCGCCAAATTTTATAAAGTGGGGGCTGAGCGATATAAACGTGGCCATTTTCGATCAGTTCTGGCATTTGACGATAGAAAAAAGTCAACAAAAGGGTACGAATGTGGGATCCATCAACATCAGCATCTGTCATGATGATGATTCGATGGTATCGTAACTTGCTGATATCAAAGTCTTCTCGGCCAATGCCTGTACCGAGCGCGGTGATCAGTGTTCCCACTTCGGCAGACGAAAGCATTTTATCGAAGCGAGCTTTTTCCACATTAAGGATTTTTCCCTTCAAGGGGAGAATCGCTTGCGTGCGGCGATCTCGCCCTTGTTTCGCTGAACCCCCTGCGGAATCACCCTCCACCAGGAAGAGCTCGGACAGTGCCGGATCCTTCTCCTGACAATCGGCGAGCTTGCCGGGCAGGCCGGCGATATCGAGCGCACCTTTGCGCCGAGTCATCTCGCGGGCCTTACGGGCGGCCTCGCGGGCTCTAGCAGCATCAATGATCTTAGCGACGACAGATTTGGCAGCGGCGGGATCTTCGAGCAAGAAGGTCTCCAACGCTGGACCCATTGCCGACTCGACAATACCTTTCACTTCCGACGAGACCAGCTTGTCTTTGGTCTGGGATGAGAATTTAGGATCCGGAACCTTCACTGAGAGCACGGCCGTCATACCCTCTCGGGCATCATCACCGGAAGGCGTTACGGACTGCTTCTTAGCGCTCATCTCTTTTTCGATGTAGCTATTCAAGGTTCGGGTCAACGCACTACGAAACCCAGCCATGTGGGTGCCACCATCGCGTTGCGGAATATTGTTGGTAAAGCAGTACATGCTTTCTTGGTAACCATCATTCCACTGCACTGCAGCTTCGACGGTGACGCCATCGCGCTCGGTCTCCACATAGAACACTTCTTGGTGGATCGGCGTCTTGTTACGATTCAGGTGTTCTACGAATGCACGGATACCGCCCTCGTATTTAAAGATATCGCGTGCTTCAGTCCGCTCATCAGCGAGCTCGATGTGCACGCCAGAGTTCAGGAAAGACAGCTCTCGCAAGCGTTTTGCCAAAATGTCGTAGTGGAACTCGGTATCGGAAAAAATCTCGCTGCTTGGCCAAAAACGAATTTTGGTCCCTGTCTTCTCGCTCGCACGTACTTGCTGAAGGGGCGCCTGCGGTTCGCCCATCGCATACTTCTGCGCGTGCAAATATCCATCACGCCGAATCTCTAGCGTTAGATTGGACGACAGTGCGTTAACAACCGACACCCCGACACCGTGCAAGCCACCGGAGACTTTGTAGGAGTTATCGTCGAATTTACCGCCAGCATGGAGGACGGTCATGATGACTTCCGCAGCGCTCCGCTGCTCCTCGGGGTGCATTCCGACCGGAATTCCGCGTCCATCGTCCGTCACGGAGACCGATCCGTCCGCGTGGATCGTGACATGAATCTCACTGCAGTGACCGGCTAACGCTTCGTCGATGGAATTATCGACTACCTCAAACACCATGTGATGAAGGCCTGTGCCATCATCCGTGTCACCGATGTACATACCCGGCCGCTTGCGGACCGCCTCAAGGCCTTTTAAAACCTTGATATTACTGGAGTCGTAGTCGCTCATACCCACCCTCTGTGAAGCCGAGCCATTGTACCATTTTCCGGGTTTTTTCGAACGTTTCAGGGTGTCCGAATCATTCCTTGTTCCACGTGGAACACAGCGCCTTTGTGTTGCTGGGGCAGGTGGGATTCATCCAACGCCGTCATGATATGTTGCCCCGGCATCTCAGCGATTACCGCCATCAGCCGTTCCAGTGCCTTTCGGTCCAACTCTGCCCCTGGATCATCCAGCAATAGTATTGTTGACTCTTGCTTCAAATTAGCCACCAACAAGGTCTGTGCAAGAATCAATGCCGATGCCAGCAGTTTCTGCTGACCCCGAGATACCGTCGGCCGTGCCATCCGCCCGGCCCAGCGAATCGCAAGATCTGCACGATGTGGACCGACGCTCGTGGTCTGGCGTTCTCGATCATTCAGCCTGCTCGACGCTAGCGCCTCCGCGAACTGAGCCCCTTCCTGCCAACCTGGCCGATAAGAGACTGCAACAGCAGGTAGTGACAGCGCTTTAGCCAGCCTGTTGAGCGGCTCCTGGATTAGGTTCGCATAGCCTCGGCGATAACCGTCCACGGTTTCCGCGACCGCGACCATTTCAGCATCCCATGCGGACAATTGATCGTCTGAAACACTTTTCTTCAGCGCGGCATTGCGTTGCTTAAGCGCCTGACGGTAGCGGCGCCATGCGGATAGGTAACCAGGTTCCACGTGGAACACTCCGAAATCCAGGAAGCCACGCCGCGCGTCCGGTCCTTCTGATATCAAACGATGCACTTCCGGCTCAAGGACCTGAACCGCGACCTCTGTCCCCACAACGGCTAGCGACTTTTGATCGGAGCCATCGATCCGAATCCTCGCGCCTGCGCTTCGAGACAAGGAAACGCCGACTTGGTGCGCGCGTTGTCGCCAGCGGACTCCCGCTGTTAGCTGGAAAGCATCTCGTTCGAACTGAATCAGTCGCTCCGAACGCGCTTGGCGAAATGACCGGCCGCGAGCCAAGTAGTAGATCGCTTCTAGAATCGACGTCTTCCCAGCACCGTTGTCACCGACAACAGCAGCGCCCTCTGACGGGATCGATAGCTCGACGGACTGCAGACAGCGGAACTGATGCGCTGTCAGCCGTTCGATCATTGGTATGGGTTAATCCGGCAACGGATCACAAGCGCATCGGCATGACGACGTACTTACTGTCCGTCTTTTCAATTTCCGGTATAGAAATGACACAAGAGCTGTTCGCGTCCTTGAGACTCAGGCGTACCGACTCGCTGTCCACCGCGCCAATGGCATCGAGCAGATAATTCACATTGAACCCGATTTCAATGTCATCGCCGGAATACTCTACTTCCACCTGTTCTTCGGCTTCTTCCTGCTCGGGGTTATGCGCCATGATCTTGGCACCACTATCTCTAACCTCGAGGCGAATACCGCGATATTTTTCGTTCGACAGGATTGCCGCGCGTTGCAGCGCTGCTCGCAGCGATTCTCGATCAACGATTAAGTGGTTCTGCACATCTGCTGGGATCACGCGCTGATAGTCCGGGAATCTACCGTCGATTAGCTTCGAAGTGAACCGAACGTCGCCGATCACGATTCGAATATGGTTCTTGCCCATCGCGAAGTCTAGCGTACCGTCGCCTCCCAACATCCGGTGCAACTCAAGCACGCCTTTTCTCGGCACGATAACCTGCTGCGACGGTAGGGGATTATCCGACAACTCATTTTCGCACAATGCCAACCGGTGACCGTCCGTGGCCACAGCTCTAATGGCCAAGCCTTCGGTCTCGAGCAGCATCCCGTTCAAATAGTAACGAACGTCCTGCTGCGCCATCGCAAAATACGTTTTCTCGACCAATCGTCGGATGACGCTGATCGGCAACGCCACCGTCTGGCTCGCATCGATATCGTCAATTACCGGAAACTCACCCGCTGGCAGGGTCGAGAGGCTGAATCGACTGCGACCGCTTTGTACGGTCACGCGCTCGTTCTTCAGCGACAGTCTGACATCCGACCCTTCTGGCAACGCTTTGCAGATATCGAAGAGTTTGCGACCCGGGACCGTTACATCTCCGGCCATATCCACTTCAACTTCCGCTCGTGCCTGAAGCTCAACCTCGATATCTGTTGCGGTGATCAACAAGCGACTGTCTTTTGCTGACAACAACACATTGGATAGGATCGGCATCGTTTGTCTGCGCTCGACCACACCAATCACGGTTTGCAATGCACCCAGCAACGTCTGCCGGCTTGCCGTCAGTTTCATAGAGCTTTTCCTAAAAGAAGAGAGATTGAATAATACATTTAGTTATTGTTATTAGGCCTTCGACCCGCAGTGGAGAAGTCGAGATTTTTAATAAAAAACAGTAGCTTAACCTTGCATCTACGACTTTCCAACTGGTTGGAAACTCGCCTGAAAACTGTCAGGATCCTGTGGATAAGTTTCGATGTCAAAGTTATCCACAGTTTATCCACCTTATCCTGCCAAACTCCTCAACAGGTTCTTGTAGTCTTCATCCACACGCGGTTCTGTCTCGCGAAGCTCTTTCACTTTGCGGCAAGCGTGCAAAACCGTCGTGTGATCTCGTCCGCCGAAAGCGTCGCCGATTTCCGGTAACGAATGGCGGGTCAGTTCTTTCGCCAGACTCATCGCAATCTGTCTTGGTCGCGCGATCGATCGGCTGCGCCGTTTCGACAGCATTTCGCTCATCCGGATTTTAAAATACTCGGCGACGGTTTTCTGAATGTTTTCGATACTGATCAGCCGGTCGTGCGCAACAATGAGATCCCTCAGTGATTCTTTGCAGCTATCGATGGTGATGGCACGACCCGTGAAGCTTGCGGTTGCGATCACACGACGCAACGCGCCTTCGAGCTCTCGAACATTGGATCGCACGCGCTGGGCGATGAAAAACGCCACCTCGTCGGGTAGCTCGACGCCTTCCGCCTGAGCTTTTTGCATCAGGATAGCCACCGAAGTTTCCAGTTCGGGGGGTTCAATCGCCACGGTCAGGCCCCATCCGAATCGAGATTTCAGCCGTTCCTCGAGCCCATCGACTTCTTTGGGGTAACGATCGCAGGTCAAGATGATCTGTCTTTGTCCTTCCAATAACGTATTGAACGTATGGAAGAACTCTTCCTGAGACCGGTCTTTGCCTGCAAAAAACTGTATGTCATCAATCAGCAGCGCGTCGAGAGACCGGTAGGCGCGCTTGAACTCACTGATGGTGTTGTGTTGCAGCCCGCGAACCATGTCTCCCACGAACCTCTCCGAGTGCACGTAGCAAACTCGAGCCGAAGGATTGCGTCTTAGCATTTCATTGCCAATCGCGTGCATCAAATGCGTTTTGCCGAGCCCCACACCGCCGTACAAAAACAGCGGATTGAACGCGAGCCCTGGGTTTTCCGCTACCTGCGATGCCGCCGCTCTCGCGAGCTGGTTGCTCTTTCCCTCGACGAACGAGTCGAAGGTGAAATTCGCCATGAGTCGGCTTTCGGGCATGGGTACCACAGAGCGATCGCTCGTCGCGGCAATCGAAGGGCCTGCTGCTCTCGGCTCGGCCGTCGAACCGACGCTGGTTTCGACCATATCCACATTGGCATCCACCTCCCGGACGAGATGGCGAATTCTTTCGAGGTATTGCGCGTTGAGGTAATCGACGACGAATCGATTGGGCGCTAGCAGCCGAAGACTAGTCGCATGCCGCTCCGCCTGCAGTGGCCGGATCCATGTATTGAACGCCTGTTCGCCGATTTCGGCTTTTAATCGCGGCAGACAGCGCTGCCAGACATCTTGTTGGATATCGACCACGTTAAAGAGCACCCCAAAAGCACGGTTTTGCCTCCCCCAAGGCGGCCGAGTAGCTTATACGTTCATGACCGGAACTGACAACGACAATCCGTTCGCAACGGACATCGAAAATCGGCAGGATTTCGTTGACACACCGGCGCTCAAGCCTTATTCTCGCCGGCCTTTCCACCATCGCTACGCCGTACGAGGCACGCAATGAAACGCACATTTCAGCCGAGCAACTTGAAACGTAAACGGACCCATGGTTTCCGCGCCCGGATGGCGACCAAAGGTGGCCGCCTGGTTATCAAGCGTCGCCGTGCAAAAGGCCGTCACCGCCTGACCGCCTAAGCGCGAACGGAACCCGCCACAAGCGGCGGTTTCTTCGACTATCTGGATCGGCATCGGTCTCCCAGTGACCCGCTTCGATCGCGACAAACGCCTCCTCACGGCACACCAGTTCAAACGCGTTTTCCAACGATCCCGGCGTTTCCAGGATCAGCTGTTAATGCTGCGCGTTCGTTACAGCCGCGAGACTCAGCCGCGTCTGGGCTTGGCGATCTCAAAAAAGCACGCCCGACTCGCGGTGCAGCGCAACCGCATCAAGCGACAAGTTCGTGAGGTCTTTCGGACAAATTACGACGCCCTGGCGGCCGGTGACTATGTCATCTTGAATCGACCGGCGGCCGCAACCGCTTCCCGCCAGGCGCTCAGCGAAAGCGTTGCAGCCCTGCTTAAGCAGGCCGCGAAGACAAAAAGTCCCCAATAGCCGAGATTTTTCAGGATAATAGCGCCGCCATCCAGGCCATGGCCTGACGCACCTTCAACCAACAGAACACATCTATGCAGAACCAACGCTTGTTTGCCTGGGCCTTATTTGGCCTCCTGATGCTGATGACCTGGCAGCAATGGCAACAGGACTATGCCCCTCGGCCTGCGCCAACCGCAGAGACTACGCCGGTCAACGCCGAGGACACGACGACGACGTCCCCGTTGGATCTGCCACCTCCAGTCCCGACCGAGACGGGCGCGGCCGATGCCACACCCGACGCGGGGCTCGCGACGCCTCAGGTCGCCGCACTTGATAATGAAAATCGACAACTGATCACTGTCGCGACAGATGTACTGGAGCTTCAAATCGATCTTGTCGGGGGTGACATCGTGTCGGCCAAGCTTCCGGCTTGCCCAATCGACAAAGATTCTCCGGATGTCCCGGTTGCTCTATTGAGCACCGATCCGGTGGACTTCGCCGTGTTCCGGACCGGACTGACGACGCGCAATAAACAAGACGAGCCCAATCATCAGGCACGGTTCGCCACCGGCGCTGATCAGTTTGAACTTTCGGGCAGCGACGACACGCTCCGCGTTCCGCTAACTTGGACAGGCGCCGGCGGCATTCAGGTCACGAAGACCTTTGTCTTTCGACGCGGCGCCTATGCGGTTGAAGTCCTCTACGAAATCAACAATGGCTCGGGCGAAGCATGGGATGCTGCGCCCTATGCACGAATCGTCCACATCGCTAAAGCACCCGACCGCTCGTTGTTTGATGTAGAAAGCTATTCGTTCAATGGGCCGGTGACATTCGATGGCAACGAGTACGAAAAACACTCGATCAAGGACCTCGGCAAATCCTCTTTCATGGCCGAGGAAGTACAAGGCGGCTGGGTAGCAGCGATCGAGCATCATTTTCTTTCCGCTATAGTGCCGCCGGCTGAAGCCACCGTGCGGATAGACGCTGCGCAGTCCGGTAACCAGTTCCTCGCAGGCTACGTCGGACAGCCAATTCGCGTAGAACCGGGCGCGCAGACGACGGTTGGTTTCGATTTGTTCGTCGGACCCAAACTCCAGGATCAACTTCGCAGCGTTTCTGACCGGCTACCGTTGACGGTTGACTACGGGATGCTGACCTTGTTGTCCGATCCGTTGTTCTGGCTGTTATCCAAAGTTCACAGTTTTGTCGGCAACTGGGGCTGGGCGATTGTCATTGTGACGCTGTTGATCAAGCTTGTCTTTTATAAGCTGACCGAGCAGAGCGGACGCTCGATGGCCAAGATGCGCAAATTGCAACCTCGATTGAAAGCGCTGCAAGAACGCTACAAGGACGACCGACAGAAACTCTCCGAAGCAATGATGGAGATGTACAAGCGCGAGAAGGTCAACCCGGCTGCCGGCTGCTTACCGATTCTTGTGCAGATGCCATTCTTCCTTGCGTTCTACTGGGTGCTCCTCGAATCGGTCGAAATGCGCCAGGCGCCGTTCATGCTTTGGATCAACGATCTTTCCAGCCGCGATCCGTTGTTCATTCTGCCGTTATTGATGGGCGCGGCAATGCTTGCGCAGCAACAACTGAACCCAGCACCGGCAGACCCGGTGCAGGCGAAAGTGATGAAGATTTTGCCGGTCGTGTTCTGCGTGATGTTTGCGTTCTTCCCAGCTGGCTTGGTGCTGTACTGGTTCACCAACACGATTCTAGGCGTCGCGCAGCAATGGCAAATCAACCGGGTGGTTGCAGCGGAAGACCAAAAGCGCGACTAGCGCTCAGTTAGCGTATTCACGACGTCCACTTTGCCGTGCAGTGTGCGGTGCACCGGACACATGTCCGCGATTTCGACCATCCGCGAGCGCTGTTCGTCCGTCAAATCGCCACGCAATGTAATCGTGCGATGAAACGTGACCTCGAGGTCCGCCCCTCGGCCTTTTTGTTCGCGCTCGATATCGACCGCGACACTATCCAGTGGCAACGACTTGTGCTCGGCATACATCCTCAACGTCATGCTGGTGCAAGCAGCGAGCGATGCACTCAGCAACTCGACCGGGCTCGGGCCTCGGTCGGTACCGCCAACGCTCGCCGGCTCGTCAGAGATGATGGTGTGGTTGCCGACTTGGATCGGCGTGACAAAGCTATGCCCTGATGTTGTCGCTCGAATTCCAGTATTTGAATTGGCATCACTATCTCCCGGTAAATAGCGCTGCGCCCAACTGGCGAGCACGCGACCCACATACTGCGAGTCCTCGCTGCGGCTCAGTAAATGATCGGCTTTGTCCAAACTGACAAAACTCTTGGGATGCATTGCTGCCGAAAACAACTGACTGGCGTTGTCGACGCTCACGGTGGCATCCACGGGCGAATGCAGAATAAGAAGCGCTTTTCTCAGATTGTGAACCGTATCCGCCAAGGGATGCTGGCTCAGGTCTTCTATGAATTCGCGTCGTATCGTGAACGGCCGCCCCGCCAAGTGCACTTCAGCTGACCCTTCGCGCATGATATCGACGCGCTTGTCGCCGAATAAGTGAGTCACGTGCTCCGGTGTGGCTGGAGATCCTATTGTGGCTACGGCGACGGCCGACTCAATCTGCGGCGCTGCCTGAAGCATTGCTGTGCCCCCCAAGCTATGTCCGAGCAATATTTGTGGTGCTTTGCCTTGCGAGGCTAGCCAGCCAGCCGCGTCGATGAGATCGTCCACGTTGCTGGCGAACGTGGTGTTCGAAAAGTCGCCTTCGCTCGCCCCGAGGCCAGTGAAATCGAATCGCATGACCGTCACGCCCGCCGCGTTCAAGGCCGCTGCGATGTGGTTTGCGGCCTTCAGGTTTTTGGTACAGGTAAAGCAGTGAGCAAACAAAGCGGTTGCACGCTCGACACCATGCGCGTGGTCGATCAAACCTGCGAGCTTCAAGCCGTCTCGATTCTGGAATTGTATGGATTCGCTGGCCATTGCGCCTTCCCCGCCTGTCGCTGTTTTCCAAAACTAGTGCCGTATTAACCGGCTGAGCCTCGACTTTATTGCAACGCAGCGAAATTTGCGCCACCGTTCGCGAATGAGTTCAACCACGGACACCATCGCGGCGGTAGCGACGGCCCCGGGCCGCGCAGGCATTGGTGTCGTCCGGATCTCGGGTCCCGAGGTTCCGAACATCGCGCGACAACTATTGGGGTGCTTGCCCAAACCTCGGCGTGCGATGTTGGCTCACTTTCACGACGCTGCGGGAGCGGTGATTGATCAAGGTATCGCACTGTATTTTCCCGGCCCAGCCTCCTATACCGGCGAAGATGTGTTGGAACTCCAAGGTCATGGCGGACCCGTAGTGATTGCGAGCATTTGTCAGGCTGCGAAAGCCGCTGGTGCGCGAGATGCTCGCCCCGGCGAATTCTCAGAACGCGCTTTTCTCAACGACAAAATCGACCTTACGCAGGCCGAAGCGGTGTCGGATCTGATCGACAGCGGGTCCGAGGCGGCAGCGCGGGCAGCGATGCAGTCCTTACGGGGCGAGTTTTCCAAGGCGGTCGATCAGTTGCTGCAAGCTTTGGTGCTGCTACGAACCCATGTCGAGGCGGCCATAGATTTCCCGGAAGAGGAGATCGATTTTCTGGACGATGCTGCGTTGAACGAGCGAATCGAACAGGTGGCTCAGCAATTCGATACGTTGATGTCACGAGTCGAAGTGGGCAAGCGACTGGCAGAAGGCGTGACTGTCGTGCTGGTCGGCGAGCCGAACGTTGGAAAGTCGAGCTTGCTCAACGCACTGTTGGAGGAGGAGACAGCGATCGTAACCGATGTGCCTGGCACCACCCGAGATTTGGTGCGGGCCGATACCGTGATACGCGGTGTTCCGGTACACCTGACAGACACTGCAGGATTGCGAGATACCACCGATATCGTTGAACAAGAGGGTATTCGGCGCAGCCGAAAGGCCATCGAAGATGCCCAGCATGTCCTAATCGTAGTCGATGCCCGTACGGCCCAGGCTGATGAAGCGATCGCCTCGGTGCTCAAGACGCTACAGCCCCATCAATCGGCGACGGCCGTGTTTAACAAGCGCGATCTCGTGGATCGCGGCGAAGCCAATGCCGAGTCTTGTCTCGACATTGATGGTCGAAGCATTACGAAGCTCTTGGTGTCCGCGAAGGAGCGACGCGGGATCGGCGAACTGAGGGCATTGATCGGTGGGGCACTAATGGGGCAGAACACCGGCGAAACCCCTTTCACCGCCCGGCAACGCCATATTGCCAGTCTGACCGAAGCACGTGCACGATTCGACGCCGGTGTTGATGCGCTGCGCGCGACGCGGGCCGGAGAGTTGTTGGCCGAAGAGTTGCGCCTTGCTCAGCAGTCGCTAGATGCGATTACAGGCCGCTTCACCAGCGACGATCTGCTGGGTGAAATTTTCTCGTCGTTCTGCATCGGTAAATAACGGCGCCTAGCGTTCCGGTTGATAGTCGGATAGCTTGACGATCTCGGGTGCCGTGTCCTTGGCTTGCGGCGTCGCAGCGATTTGCACCTGATCGCGGCCGGCATGCTTTGCGCTATACAACGCGCCGTCTGCTCGCGCGAGTAAATCATCAATGGACTCGCCACGGCCAAACGAGGCCACGCCAACGGACACCGTTACCTGAAGCGAGTTCGCGAAGTCATACTCGCGAATGCTGCGCCAAATCCGTTCGGCGCACTGTTTCGCCCCGTCAAGATCCGTGGCTGGTAGCGAAATAATAAATTCTTCGCCGCCGAATCGACCGAGTTGACGACCGCGCCCACCAACTGGCGCCATGTCATCCAGAAGTCGCAATTCGCTGCGCACCCGCTTCGCGATTTCTGCCAGGACTTGATCACCTTCAAGATGACCGAAGCGATCATTGATCGTCTTGAAAAAATCGACGTCCATGATCACAACACTAAATGCGGTGCCGTCACTGATCGCTTGTTCGCGGAGCCGATCCAAAAATTCGATAATCATCCGCCGGTTGTAGGCCTGCGTCAGATGGTCACGTTCGGCGAGTCGCGTGACGTCGTTGATCGCACGCTCAAGTTGCTCGTTGTGTCTCGTTAGTCGGGTTCGCAAGCGGCCGACATGATTTCCGAAGTACGCACACCACAGCAAAAGCCCCGCGCCGACGGCTACTCGCAGAATCAGCTCTCCTTTAGAGAAAATCGGATGACCTATCGAAACCTCGATTGCTGTAAGTGACGTCAACCCAGCGAAACCGAACATCGCGAGCATAGAGAACTCGCGTGCGTCCATGCGGAACAACCCAAACATCATGCCGATCGGAATCACTGCCAACATCATGTCGCGCCAGGAAGGCACGAAATGCATGAAGCACAACAGCCAAGTTAAACCGAGTGCGCACTGCGCAAACGTCATGGATGGATCGCGCAGCCGCAAGTTCAAACCACTCAACAGCAGAACCGCTATGGTGGCATTCGATACGGCCGCGCCAATGCCGAGTCCCCAAAGCGTCGCTGTGGAGATCTCCAACACGCCGTACCACCAGCTTCCAAGCGTCAGCACCGCGCTCATTGCATAGAGTGCAACTGCCATCAGAAACCGCTTGAAGCGGAGTGCCTGGGCCGCGCTTTGAGTCTTTGGTACCTCGTTCACCCCGCCATAATATGTCTAAAGGCGGACGTAAAATGCGTCCGACTTCACGTAATGATCTCGGTAGAACGAGTCGCACGCGCTACATGAGCAACGATTCCCTTTTATAGAGTTGGACGGCGACCCAAGCGAGCACGGCTCCGAGCAATAGTGAGGAAACCACGGAGACAACGATGAATAGCGGTTGCAATGCTTCGCCCTTCACGAGGTCGAGCAGCAACAAATGCTGAGACATGCTCGGCACCACCATCCACTGCAGGCTCGGCTTTAGGTTCATCACCGCCGCGATCATGATCGGCAAGGTGGGCACCAGCATCGCAAACGTTGTGTAGCTTTGCGCTTCTTTGAAGCTCTTGGTGAACGACGTGACTACCGTCAGCAGCGAAGCACCGATCAGAGCAAACGGCGCCATAACAAAAAATGCGGTAATGACTTCCTTCGGGCCGAACTGAACGCTCATCCCCAGCTCTTGCAGAGGGATTCGTCCAAGCACCAAAGAGAGGGCGATGAGTGCAATGACCAGCGAGGCGCACATGAAGAAGATCGTAGCGGTGAGTTTGCCGAGAAGCAGTGTGCTGCGGCTCACCGGCAGCGTGAGCAAAGGCTCAAGCGAACCCCGCTCTCGCTCGCCGGCCGTTGAGTCGATAGCGAGATACATGCCGCCCGCCAACATCGAGAACAACAGAAAGTATGACAGCATCCCGAGCAACAACGCCGCACGCGTGCTCGGGGTCGAGGTGTCGATTTCATCGATGCGGATCGCGCTGGCCAACGTAGGGTCAACGCCCCGTGCCAGTAGTCGCATCGCGCCAATTTGGCTTGCGTAAGCGCCGATCATGCCGCGGGCGCGACGGGCCTGTCGCGACGTCGAGTTGTCGGAGTTATCGAGCACCAAGGAAACTCGAGCGGTTTGTGCCTCTGACCAGCTATCGCCGAACGCAGAATCGATGATCAAGACCATCTCCTCGTCACCACGTTTTACAGCGGCGATCGCTTCGCTCGGTTCGAGCTCGAGTCGTTCGATCTCTGTATCTTGCTGTCCGAGAAACGCGATCAAGTTCGGCGCATGCTCAGCGCCGACTACTGCGATCGGCAGTGGTTCGTCCGCCGCTGACGAGGCTTGTTTCAGCGTGATGGAAATCACAACCGCGAAAATCACGGGACCAAATAGTGGGCCGAACACGAGCGCCGACATCATCGTGCGTCGATCGCGAAAGTTGTCCTTAATCTCTTTGAGAAACACCGTGAGAAAATGATTCATGATGCCGCCTCCGTCAGAGTGATGGCTTCGACAAACGCATCCTCCAGATCGTCGCGACCGGTTTTTTCTCGGATCTCGTCGGCACTGCCAATCATCGACACTTGGCCATTCGCGATGATCACGATGTCGTCACACAACGCCGCCACCTCTTGCATGATGTGCGAGGAGAACAGCACACACTTGCCTTGGTCACGGAGCTTGCGAATGACGTCACGCAATCCTCGGGTCGCCATCACGTCCAGCCCATTGGTCGGCTCATCCAAGATCACGTTCTTCGGCTCGTGAACAAGTGCTCTGGCGAGAGACACCTTCGTTTTCTGTCCTTGCGAGAACCCTTTGGTGCGACGATCCGCGAAGTCGTTGATCTCTAAGAGATCGATAATGGTCTGGACACGCTCGTCGCGAATGTCTTTTGGCACACCATACATATCCGCAAAGTAGGCAATGTTCTCTCTGGCTGTGAGCTGGTTGTACAGACCTGAGCCATGCGGTAGCGCGCCGAGATGGCTTCGCGCCGCCAATGGGTCTGTGGTGACATCGATGTCGTCGATCAGCGCGGTCCCGCGATCCGGCCTGACGGCGGTGTACAACACGCGCATCGTCGTGGACTTACCCGCGCCATTCGGTCCCAGTAGACCGGTAATACGACCATCGGGTGCTTGGAAGCTGACGTCGCGGACCGCTTCCACCTTGCCGAATGACTTCGCAATATTCTTGACTGTAATCATGGAGCGTCCTTAAGGCGTAGGGCCAAGCGGCGAGACAAAAAATGGCATGCCGCCTAGGCGGCCAACACAGCTGTCGTCGATGCTATCGGCACTCGCAGTCTCGATGAACGCTGCCGTCAGTTTCGGCACGCAACCGAGACCCGAAATAATGTGGCCCTGTTGAGGCGCGACAATGTGTTTGGCGTTACTCAAGGTCTCCGCGGTCCGATCACCGTTCTCCGGGGGGGTGACCGGATCGAACTCGCCCGACAGAATGAGTACGGGTTTGTCGCTGGTGACAGGCTCATGAAAGTCATCGTCGATCGGACCGGCCGGCCACTCTTCGCAGACCATTCTCAAATAGTCGAGTGCGACGGGCCCCATAAACGTGGCGTCGATGTTCTCGGGACGATCTTCATCGGAGTAAAAGGGCATGTCCTCTGCACATACAACCGAGTTGTGCATGCCCCCTGCCATCACGCCGTCCATGGACTCAGTAATCAACAGAGCTTGTGATGCCAGCAGTCGATAGTCTTCTTGCAATGCCTGGGACACCAGTAATGGCAAAATCGCTCGCGTCGCCGGTGTGTAGATAGACAGGCGTAGCACGCCAGCGAGTGTGTCGTCAGTGAGCGGCACATCTGTCGGTTCGCCGGTGCGCGGATGGCTGGCCGTAAACTCAACAGGATCCGTCGCGAGTCGTTGTTTTAGTGTGGCGACCGACGCCGCAACGTCTCCAAAGGCATCCGCACATGCAGGTGTCTCGCTGCAGCGATCAGCCAGCAGATTGAGGCTCACCTGGGCATCATTCGCGATCATCGGCCCAAGCAGTTCGTCTGCCGGTGCAACGCCATCAATGATGACGCTACGGGTGTGCTCGGGATACCGACGTAAATAATGCAACGCGACTCGCGTGCCGTAGGAGCCGCCCCACAGATTGACTTGGTCGTAACCCAACGCCGCGCGAACCGCGTCGAGATCCCGAACGGCTAGGCTGGTCGTATACAGCGCGGGATCACCATTCAGGCTCTGCAGGCACTCGCGCACGAGCTCCCGTCCGTATTCGAGATCGTACGATTCGACGAGTTCGTCGACCGGCGCAGGGCAAGCCATCAGGTTTGAGCGGCCGGTGCCCCGTTGGTCGACCAGCAAAATCGGCCGCTTCTGCCGGATGCCTTCGAAAGCGGACTGCATCATCAAATAGGCTTCGATCGCCGACTGACCTGGACCGCCCGCCAAAATGACTAAAGGATCCGGCGCAGGATTGACGCTGAGGGCAGGTACTACCGCGATCGCCAAGTCGATCTGGTGACCGTCTGGCTTACTCGGGTCTTCTGGCACACTGAGCGTGCCGCAGTCTGCCTTGGCGGTGCCTAGCGCTGTGCCTGCATCGATTCGGCAGGGCTCAAGCGCAAGCGCCGCGCTGGATGGGGTTGCCGTGGTGAGGCTCGCAATGCCGAGCAGCACAACGATGAACGTCGTCCGCATATCGAGTTCCCTGTGTCCCTGGATTGGACGCGAGTATGCCCAAAAAATTGCTAGAAAACAGGTATTTGGGCCGATTGTCGGCGAACTCTCGGAAAATCGTTCAGTTTCGCGAATCAACTCCCCGATCGATATAAGCTTCTGTTTTATCGATCAAAAGCCAAAATACGTCCCTGTCGGATGACACGCCTAGAGAACTGACGCCAACGGTGCACTAGGTGTGGGGCAAAAGGCTGGTTACAATGCGCCGTTCCCTCGACTTGAATCGAAATCTGCGCATGTCCTTCGGATTACGTAAACCCTCTGTGATTGTGATCGGTGGCGGCCATGCCGGCACCGAGGCGGCGTTGGCGGCCGCCCGAGCGGGTGCCGAGACGCTGCTGATTACCCAATCGCTCGAGACGATCGGGCAGATGAGCTGCAATCCCGCGATCGGCGGAATCGGTAAAGGACATCTCGCTAAAGAGGTTGATGCGCTGGGTGGCGCGATGGCGCGTGCCATCGACGCGGCGGGTATTCAGTTCCGCACGCTCAATGCCAGCAAGGGCCCGGCGGTGCGTGCAACGCGAGCACAAGCGGATCGGCAATTGTATCGCGCGGCGATACAACAGATCGTGCATGCGCAGTCGAACCTGACGGTGTTCCAGGGCAGCGTGGCGGACCTAGCGGTTCGCGACGGCAAGGTGGTCGGTATCGAGACGACGCTCGGTCACCGGTTTGAAGCCCAAGCGGTAGTCCTGACCGTCGGCACGTTTTTAGGCGGTCGACTGCACGTTGGACAACAACAATCGTCCGGTGGCCGCGCCGGCGATCCTGCGTCCAATCGATTGGCAGACCGGCTTCGTGAGCTGCCGTTTCGTGTGGGCCGGCTGAAGACCGGTACACCGCCGCGCCTCGATGCGCGGACGCTGGATTTCTCGAAGATGCAGGTGCAGCACGGCGACACGCCTCTGCCGGTGTTCTCGTTCCTCGGTCGACGTCGCGACCATCCGCAACAGATTCCGTGTCACATCACGCACACCAACGAAACCACACACGACATTATCCGTGCGGGGCTCGATCAATCGCCGATGTTCAGCGGCGCGATCGAAGGTGTGGGGCCTCGCTACTGCCCGTCCGT
>JBCAZH010000027.1:0-37642 GCA_038533155.1 Pseudomonadota bacterium
GCCATGGACATCGGTGACATTCAACTGATTGATACCGATGGCAACCCAGTGAACTGAACAGTTCCGGAAGAAACAAAAAACGGCGCTTCGGCGCCGTTTTTTTTTGGCTGTGAAACCGACACAGTCAGGCTAGTATCTGACGATGACCAAAGCACTCCACGAGCAGCCTGACTACGACTGGCCTGCGTTGATCGATGTCGCCGACCGCGAAGTCTATCGCGTTGCCGTGCGCTCTCCTCTGGATCAGATGCAACGCCTGTCGAAATCGCTCGGCGTCTCGATTCATCTGAAACGAGAAGACAGACAGCCTGTGTTCTCATTTAAGTTGCGCGGGGCGATCAACAAGATGGCGGCACTCAGCACCAGCGCCAGAGCCAAAGGCGTCATCTGCAGCTCAGCCGGTAACCATGCCCAAGGCGTCGCTTTAGCGGCGCAACTTCACGACTGCCGCGCGGTGGTCGTGATGCCGGTCACGACGCCGTCGATTAAAGTCGACGCGGTGCGCGCGCTGGGCGCGCAGGTTCGACTCGCTGGCGACAACTACGATGCAGCGCAATTGCATGCCCGCAGCATCTCCCAGCGAGAAAATCTGACCTTCATACATCCATTTGACGATCCGCACGTGATCGCAGGTCAGGCAACGATCGGACGCGAGTTGCTCGAGCAGTCGAAGCATCCGCCGGATGCTTTGTTTATTCCGATCGGCGGGGGTGGGCTCGCTGCCGGAATCGCACTAGCCGTTCGAAAATACTGGCCCAAAACGCGTCTGATCGGGGTTGAACCGGACGAGTCCGCCAGCATGCGCGGCGCGATCGACGCGGGTTATCCCATCCAACTCGACAGTGTCGGTTTGTTCGCAGACGGGGTCGCCGTGCGGCAAGTCGGTGATCTGACATTTTCATTGTGCGAGCAATTGCTGGACGACGTGATCACGGTGTCCACCGATGCGACATGTGCAGCGATTCGCGACATTTATGAAGACTCGCGCACGGTCGTAGAACCGGCCGGAGCACTGGGCGTCGCCGGCATCCGCCAATGGGTCAGTACCCATCCGAACTCCAATCAGTCGCTGATGGCCGTGTGCTGTGGTGCGAATTTGAACTTTGATCGGCTGAGACATATCGCGGAGCGCGCCGCCGTAGGCGAGCGCCGAGAGGCTTTGTTCGCTGTGCACATCGCAGAACAACCCGGGAGCTTTCGCACTTTTTGCCGCGCCTTGGGAGATGTCGGAATTACCGAATTCAACTACCGACGAACGACGGACTCAGTCGCCCGAATTTTTGTCGGTGTCGCACTAACCGACGGAGTGGCTGAGCAGTCACGACTCATGTCGAAGATCGTCGATGCAGGTTACGAGGCCCATGACCTCAGCGACAACGAGCTCGCACAACTTCACATCCGGCACCTCGCTGGGGGGCGTAGCCGCGTCGCTGGTGAGCGACTTTATCGTTGCGAATTTCCCGAGCGCCCGGGCGCGCTCTCTGCGTTCCTCGATGCGCTGGGCAACCATTGGGATGTGACGCTATTCCACTATCGCAATCATGGCTCGGACTACGGACGCGTGCTCGTAGGCCTCACATCGCTCGACGAAACGACCGATCTGGATGATCGCTTGGGATCACTCGGCTACCGCTACACCGACGAGACCGACAACCCGGCCTATCAGATGTTTCTGACCTAGTGCAGCGTTAGCTGTCGTAGCCAGGATTCCTGCGGTCCAACTTCCTTAAAAGCCCCGGCCAAACCAACTCGGCCCCGAGGCCCTTGGTCACCGCTTTGCGTTGCTCCGCAGCGCCATCGAGAATCACGTCTGGAATATGGATCAACTCGCCACCGCCCGCCTGTGCGTTAATTTGAATCTGACAGCTCACCTCGAGCGTGTACATGATCAAAAACGCCTCGGGAATCGAAGCTGCTGCCGACAAAAGTCCATGGTTACGCAGTATCAATGCAGGTTTGTCGCCGAGATCCGCCACGAGACGTGGCTTCTCGTCATCATTCAGCGCAACCCCTTCGTAATCGTGATAGGCCAAGTTCGCCATCAGGAAAAGACTCTGTTGCGAAATTGGCAGTAACCCGTCTTTCTGTGCGGATACTGCGATACCCGCACGCGTATGCGTGTGCAGCACACATTTCACGTCGTGCCGCGCCTCATGAATGGCGCTGTGGATTACGAATCCGGCCGGATTAATTGGAAATGGTGACTCCACTACTTTCTCACCGGCGAGATTCACCTTGACCAAGCTACTCGCTGTGATCTCTTCGAAGAACATCCCGTAGGGATTGATCAGAAAATGCCCCTCTTCCCCTGGCACTGCAGCAGAGATATGGGTGAACACGAGGTCGTCCCAACCATGCAACGCGACCAGTCGATAGGCCGCCGCGAGCGCCACCCGCGTCTCCCATTCCGCCTCGCTCACGCTACCGCGCAAGTCTGCCATTGGTACTGCACTCATCGATTAGTCCCCCGCCGCCGTTTCAGTTTCCGCCGTTAGATAGTCTGCCACCATTTGAGCAAGTACGTTGACGCCGAAAGGTAACGCGGTTTCGTCAACGTAGAACAGTGGCGAATGGTTGCTAGCAGCATTCTTAAAGTCAGAGCCGACTGTTGCGCCACCAAGAAACAAGAAAAAGCCAGGTGTCTCCAACGCAAAATAGGAGAAATCTTCAGCGCCGGTAACTAGCGGAGACTCGACAACTTTGTCGTCACCAAAAACGCGCCTCACGGTTGGCAACATTTTGGTCGTCAACTCCGGGTTGTTGATCGTAACCGGATAGCCGAGATCCACCGTGACCTCCGCGGTTGCACCCGCCGCTTCCGCAATCGTGACTGCGGTATGCCGCAACTTGGCGTGAATCTGCTCGCGGATTCCCATATCGAAATTGCGAATCGTTCCGACGAGGCGAACTGAGTCAGGGATAATATTGTTGCGTACACCGCCATCGACGATGCCAAACGAAATCACGGAAGGCGCTTTGGTGACATCAACCTGACGACTCGCGATTGTCTGCACTGCCATAATGATCTGCGCGGAAACAACGATCGGATCAACACCGCCCCAGGGACGAGACCCATGTGTTTGTCGTCCTTGGACCGTGATCTCAAACCGATCCGCGCTCGCCATCGCCGGTCCGGAACGATATGCCACGTGGCCGGCCGGCAAGTTTGAAAATGTATGCAATCCGAAGATGGCTTCCGGCTTGCGCGGCTCGAATAGGCCCTCCTCAAGCATCAGTTTCGCGCCCCATGATGGTGTTCCAGGAGGCGCGCCTTCTTCCGCCGGTTGGAAGATCACCATCACATCGCCCGGAAGATCCTCGCGGTTGGCCGCGAGCGCTTTAGCTGCACCGAGCACCATCGCCATATGAGTATCATGACCACACGCATGCATCACGCCGACCTCGTTGCCTAGGTAGGTACTCTTTTGTTTCGACGCAAATGGCAGATCTACTTGCTCGACGACCGGTAACCCGTCCATGTCAGCACGCAGCGCGACGAGTGGGCCTGGTTTGCCACCTTCGATGACCGCAACAACGCCCGTTCCGGCAATGCCGGTCTTTGGCTCGAGCCCCATCGCTCTCAGCTCTTTCTCAATACGCTCTGCCGTCTTGAATTCTTCGTTGCTGAGTTCCGGGAACTCATGAAAGTAACGCCGCAGTTCGACTACGTCATCGGTCAGGGCCGCTGTCGCGAGTTCGAGCTTGTCCTGCAGAGTAGAGTCGGCAGTCGCCGGCGCGATGAGCGCCGCAGCGATACTTGCGGCTGTAATGGCTTTGAAAAGACGCATGGCGCTCCCCCGAGGATCCGAATACAACGCGCCCAAGCCTAGCGCCGAGCACTACCACATGTCACGTAATCGGGTGGCCACATCGACCGTCTTGTTGATTTTTTCGCGACCGGCTACGCGCTGAAGGCTTGCATCGCCGTGGAATACCGGTGCAAGCGTCGCCATGACCGAGTCGGTCATGAAACGACTGCGCGTGCCGTAAACATGTCGATCACCTAGCCTCGGTTGCTCGGTCACAAAGAACTTTAATGGCGCCAACAGATGTAGGTGTTTTTTCGCGCGAGTCATCGCGACGTACAGCAGTCTGCGTTCCTCATCGAGCGCCCGATCATCGCCGGCAGCAAACTCGGAGGGGAAATTGCCATCGGTCACGTTCAGGACGTAAACACTGTCCCATTCCTGACCTTTTGCCGAATGGACCGTCGACAAGATCAGGTAATCCTCATCTTGCAATGGTGGGCCGGATAGATCACCACTGGACTGCGGCGGATCGAGGGTCAATTCGGCAAGGAAACGGTCGCGACTCGGGTAACTGCCGGAGATTTGCTCAAGCTGTTCTAAGTCGGCCAAGCGTTGCGGCGCAGCCTCATAATGCATCTCGAGGTACGGTTGGTACCAACGTCGCGCGATCGTCACATCCTCTTGCCAGCCGGTACCCGTCACAGACTCACGCGATGACAACAGAAGCATCGTCGACTTGAACTCCGCCCAATGCGGTCGCGCTGCCGGCGGTGGATCGAACTTGGCAAGCGCGCTTAACGAAAAATCGTTGGCGGCGACGTGCTCCATACACCGGTTCGCGTGCGCAGGACCGATGCCTTCGAGAATCTGTAGCACTCGCATGCCAGCCGCCGCATTGCGCGGATTATCGGCCCACTTCAATATCGACAATAGATCTTTGATGTGGGCAGCTTCGAGAAATTTCAGGCCGCCGTATTTGACGAAGGGCACGTTGCGGCGAGTCAGTTCAACTTCCAGGCGATCGCTGTGATGTGCGTTGCGGAACAGAACCGCTTGGTCGCGCAACTGCGTGCCAGCCTCGCGCGCCGCCAGCACCTGACTCACGACGTAGTCGACTTCTGCATTGCCGTCCTCGACGGTGACGTAGCAGGGCCTCTGCCCCGAAGTACGAGAGGAATATAGGTCTTTTCGATACTGGCGCGTGCTCTCGGCGAGCAACGCATTCGCCGAATCGAGTATCGGTTGCACCGAGCGGTAGTTGCGCGCCAGCGTGATCACTTCGGCTGTGGGCACAAACTGATCCGGAAAGTTGAGAATGTTGTCGACTTCGGCAGCGCGGAACGCGTAAATCGACTGCGCATCGTCACCGACGACCGTCACGCCATCTCCCGCGGGTCGCATGGCCTTCAGAATGCCAGCCTGCAGCAGATTCGTGTCTTGATATTCGTCGACCAGGATATGATCGAATCGCGCCGATAAATCAGCCGCGAGCTCCGCTTCGGAAACGAGGTGATACCAATAAAGCAGCAGATCGTCATAGTCGAGCACCTGCTGTTGCTGCTTCATGTCGACGTATTCACGAAACAATGCGGTCAGTGCATCTTCCCATTCGCTGCACCACGGATAATGCTCGGTCAACGTCTCAGCTAAAGGCGCCTGTGTGTTGACGCAGCGCGAGTAAATCGCAAGGCAAGTGTCCTTTTTCGGAAACCGGCGGCTGCGAGAATGCAACGACAGCTTTTGCCGCGCCACGTCCAACGTATCGGCCGCGTCGCCGCGATCGAGTACGCTAAACGCCGGGTCCAGTCCCAGGTTGGGCGCGTATTCCCGCAACACCCGATTCGCCACTGCGTGGAAGGTGCCGGACCAACGCAAGCGTGTTGCACGACGCTTGCCGTTCGTATCGGCGGCCGCCGTGACGATTCGCTCAGCGCGCCGGGTCATTTCGGCCGCGGCGCGGCGCGAGAACGTCAGCAACAAGATGCGCTCCGGATCGACGCCTGACATCACGAGATGGGCGACGCGATGCGCCAGCGTCATGGTTTTGCCGGTTCCTGCGCCGGCAATGATCAGCAACGGTGACGACTCCCATCGATCACCTTGGCGGCGGCCAAACGCAGCCGCCTCGCGCTGCTCGGTATTCAACGCGTCGAGATACGAAGTGGTTTCACTGATTGCCACGGCCATTGTGCTGCTAGCCCTTCGCGATTGGGGTTATGTACAGTACTGGTTGGATAACCAGGTGTCCAGGGATGTCGGGTCAGGATAATGCCGCCGATGGATTTCGCGCTGTACTGGTTTATGTTCCCCGTGTCGATCTGCGTCGCAACCGCGGCGATGCTCAGCGGGATTGGCGGTGCCGCGTTGTTTACGCCGATCTTTATCCTCGTCTTTCCCTTGCTCGGTCCCGCTTACCCGCTGGAGAGCACGGTCGCGGCCATCGGCACCGCACTGCTCACCGAAACGTTCGGGTTTACGTCAGGTTTCGTCGGCTACCACCGGCGGCGTTTAATCGATTTCGCGCTCGTGCGACGTTTTCTCATCGTCTCCGTGCCCGTTGCCATCACCGGCGCTTTCTTGGCGCCGTACGTCGCCGATTGGCTGTTGATCGGCGGCTATGCCTTACTTGTCCTGGTAATTGCGGCCGTACATGTTTTAGTCGGTGATGCGCCGATCGGAGCACAAGATCCGTTAGGCGATTTCTCAACCTTGACGGATGCGGCAGGCCAAAACTACCGCTACCGGATTCCTCGGCTGACGCCGAGCGATGTTGTTGCTACCGGTGTCGGCTCGTTCATGACGGGCATGCTGTCCGTCGGCATCGGCGAGGTCATCGTGCCACAACTCACCAAGCGCGGTGTGCCGGTGGCCGTGGCCGTCGCGGCCGCCGTCACCATCGTGATTATCACGGTCGCATGTGCCTCGTTCACTTTGGTTGGACAGGTGGTTGCTGAAGGCGGCTGGAACGCTATGCCCTGGAATCTGGTTTGCTACTCGATCCCAGGTGTACTGATCGGCGGTCAAATCGGCCCCAGGCTGCAAGGCCGTTTCTCGCAACGCCATATGGAACACGCCATTGCTGGGTTGTTTATTTTATTGGCAGGCGCGATGCTGCTCGTTGCGATTCAAAAAGCTGGCGCAGCTGCAGCCGGCAGTTAACGACTCACCCCATCCTTAGGGAGCATTGCATGATCACGGTTCACCACCTCGAAAACTCGCGCTCACAAAGAACGCTCTGGCTGCTGGAAGCGTTGGAGCTCGACTATGAGATCAAACGCTACTCTCGAGACCCGGTCACGAGCTTGGCGCCGCCAGAGCTCAAAGCGATTCATCCGCTGGGTAAATCACCGGTCATCACAGACGGATCAGTGACCGTCGCCGAGTCGGGGGCGATCGTCGAGTATCTAATGGAACACTACAGCGACGGCAAGCTACAGCCGTTGGATACTCCGGAAGCGCGGCGGGACTACACCTACTGGCTGCACTACGCCGAGGGCACGATGATGCCGCTGTTGATCATCGCTTTGCTGCTGCGTCGAGTCGATAGCGCGAAGGTGCCGTTCTTCGTCAAGCCGATCGCCAGAGGTATCACCGGTAAGATCCGCGAAGCCTATCTCGATGCCAACCTCACCCGAAACATGGAGTTCATGGAGGCCACGCTGGGGAATCGGCCGTGGTTCACGGGCGATCACCTCACGGCTGCCGACATCCACATGAGTTTCGTCCTGGAGGGCCTGAATGTCAGCACGGACCTCGAGACGGAGTACCCGAATATGGCCGCCTGCCTGAAGCGCTGCCACGACGACGAGCGTTATCAACGCGCACTGGAACGCGGTGGGCCGTTTCATCTCGGCGGTTGAAGGGTCACGACGTATCGCATAGGCCCGCCAGGCTCGATCGCATCGAAGGGATAACAGGTCACTAGCGTGAGTGTCGGGGTATCGGTGTCGAGCGCAATCGAGGCATGGCGTGAATCTACGACATCGAGCCCGACCACTTCGAAGACCACGTTCGACCCGTCTCGCCGATCGATCCTGACTCGATCCTGCAGCTGCATGTCCGCAAGAAACCTAAAGTGCGTATCTCGGTGACCGGCAATCACACTGTTGCCCCGGTCACCGGGCAGCACCGTGTGCTCGAGATGCCCTGGACCAAAAGCGAGCGTCCGACCGCTGCCACCGGATAAGACGAACAGCTCACTCGACAACGTTTCACCGGTTAAGCGAGCGACAGGATATGTGTCAGCCCATGGCCATGGCCGCAGCGTCGCGTCGAGCACCTCCGGCGCTGCTTCGCCTCTTTGCCACGCGCGTTGCAACAAGAATTGCGCGAATGCTGCTTTGGCTGGAAGGTATAACCCTTGCCCCAGGTTCACGGCACCGACTGCGAGTAGCACTGTCATGATCGCCTTCCCCGCTTTCATCGATTGTCTGGCGCGCGCATTGCTTGCCACCGACTCAGCGTTAAGAGCAGCAAACTGAGAATGATCGCGCAGTAGCCGATCAATCGATGCAGCGGCCCTGCCGTCGCCGTTGAGACCATCGTCCCTATCGGCAACGACTGACCATACGGCATCAGATTGGGCACCGCTTTGTCAGCGAGCGGTTCGCCGGCAGGCCGAAGCGGCGCTGCCGCCACGGCAACCAGGCTAGTGGTTCGCGTCACGATATGGTGGTCCAACGCGATCTCGGTGATCGCCGAGTCGACCTGCTCGCGACTCAGTAGATTGCGACGTTCGTCGTCGATCAATGCCTCGATTTGTCGCCTGGCCCAGGACACACCCACGCCGCGCCCACCGATTCTCGAATCCGCTTGCAGGTCCAGCGTCTTCGACCACGGACTGGGAATACCATCACGCCACAGCGTGCCCGTGACCTTGAGACTGCGCGGCAGAGACTGCGCTTTCGCGGCGAGATTGATCGGCTCACCCGCGTACAGGTCGGGCAGCGTTTCTGGTAGTTGCTGCACGCCACCATCGGACCAAACGGTTTGAAGATCCGTGAGCGTCGGCGCACCGAGTCGTCCAAACAACTCGCGCATCCGTTCTTCAACCTCACCCAATGCGCTGATCGTCACCGCCTGACCGCGCCCAACCTCAGCCGCCTTGCGCATAAACCAACCGTTCGGCGCCGAACCAATCCCCACTGTGAACAGACGGCTCTGGCCCAGCGACTGCTCGATAAAGCGAAACAACATCGCTTCATCGCCGACGGCACCATCGGTGACGAATATGACCTGCCGTAACGACGTATCCGCGAACGCAGAATCCCCAAGCGCTGCTGCCAACGCCGGTTGCATGTTGGTCCCGCCGTTGGCCGATAGCGCGTTGACCCAACGCAACGCCTGCCGCAGTGAGTCATCACTGGCGAGCTGCGCGGACGCGAACAATGCGCGTGGCTGATCATTGAATGCGATCACGTTGAATCGATCTGAAGGACGCAGCTCGCTGATCGCGTATTGCACAGCGGATCTTGCTTGCTCGATGGAGACGCCTTGCATACTGCCGGACGTATCGATCACAAGAATCAGTTCGCGATGCGCGGCCTCGCCGAGTGCCGTGGTCGGCGGAATTAACTGCAGGGATAAGTAGTGCGATTGATCTTCTCGTTCATGATGAAACGCACCTACGGCCACCGCCTCGCCGACCGCAGGCATCCAGCTCAAACTGAAGTCGTGATCGAGCGGCTCGTTGTCATTCGCGAGCGACACCAGATACTCACCGTCGTTTGCTTCTGTGACGTCGATCCAGTGGTAGTCGCTGACAATCTCCGCCAACGGCGTGCCTGCCAGCAGTCGGACCGACAGGGTCAACCGATGCGAGTCGTCCGGCGTCTCAGTCAACATCGTCGGCGTGATACGGGGCGCATCCGGGACCCGGTGTGTCGCTTGCACCCAACCGTTACCCAAACGATCAGGGCCAGAATCGACCACTTCACCGGGATTGAAGCGCGGAGTCAGCGTCAGCGGGAGTCGCATTCGGTATCGATCCCCATCGCGCGCTACCGTCTCCTGATACTCGATGGTGATGGTCACCTCACCGAGCGGTGGGATATTGCTGACGGCCGTGTTGAACAGGTTTGGTCGCGCCTCACTGACTAGCGCTGCTTTCTGCCCGCGTTGTTCCGCTTCGCGAAACGTTCGCTCGGCGACGACCTTCGGTTTGATCTCGCCGACGATTCGCGTCTCGTCGATCAGCAATTCCATCGTATCGACTGCCGCTCGATCGGGCAGCGGTAGCAGGTACGTCGCGGTAACCCAAGTATCGCTTGGATTTTGAAACCGCTGAGTGATCCGCGTGCGAGCGAGATGTCCCACGATTTCTATTTCGACATCGGTCGCCAACCGCACCGCGCGTTCATCGACGTTTTTAAACTCGAGCGTACCGACGCCCGGCCAAACGGTATCGTTCGCCTGTACCGCACCGGCGATCAGACCGAGCAAACCCCACAAGAAGCCGATCGTCGTGAGACGGTTTCGCTTGCGTCCTGTTCCCAGCTGCTGCATCGTGACTCTCCCGAAAAACACGGCGTTATTGCAACGAACTCCGGTGGCATCTGGATGGCGGGGCGATGGCGAATTGACGAATGATTGTGGCGAATTGTGGCAACACCCTCTGACTCCAACCCACGTTGGGTCGCGATCGTCGAGGACGATGCGGCTCTCGGTAGAAACTACTGCGAAGCTTTCGAGCGAGAGGGCTATCGAACGTCTCTGGACGCATCCCGGGCCGCCGCGCTCAATCGGTTCGAACCGCGACTTCCTGATCTTGTGATCATCGATATCAACCTCGGCGATGACATCGAAGGTGGGTTCGAGTTGTGCCGAACGCTGCGGGCGCAAAGTGCCGAGTTACCCGTAGTTTTTTTGACGGCGCGCGACAGCGAATTCGATGCGGTGTCGGGCTTACGACTCGGCGCAGACGACTACCTCACCAAAGACATCGGCTTGGCACACTTGTTGGCCCGTGTGGCGGCCTTGTTTCGACGCCAAGCCGCCCTCGCCGCCCGCAACGACGACACACCGTTGCTCGTCTGCGGACCGCTCGCCATCGACGAGTCGAGGTTTACGACCCATTGGCGGGACTCGCTCGTCCCGCTCACGTTGACCGAGTACTGGCTGGTGGTCGCGCTTGCGAGACACCCAGGGCACGTCAAGAACCGCCAGCAATTGATGGATGCCGCCAACACCGTGCTTGATGACAATACCGTGACGTCTCACATCAAACGGATCAGACGGAAGTTTCAGGCAATTGATGCGTCATTCGAGGCCATTGAAACTGTCTACGGCATGGGGTATCGCTGGCGACCCGCCTGAGACCTACCGGTCTTCACATGCGATTTGGGCTCAGAAAACAACTGCTGCTGATCGGACTGGCAACACTTGCACTTCCGGTGGCGAGTGTTGGCTATATACGCGCCACTGAGCAAGCGTTGCGTACAACCCAAGCCGGCTACCTTGCTAACACCGCACGCAATGTTGTCCCGCTGATTGAGAACGCTACCGAAAACCTATCGACTGTCACGGAAGCACCGGTTTGGTTCGTCGAACCGCTCGCACGCGAGCCGGTACTCGACGGCTTCAGTGCCGACTGGGATGCACTGACCGAACCGCAGCCGGCTCACATAGGTGGCTCGCGGTTGCGAGTGTTAGCCGGTGAGCTGAATGGTGCGCTGTTCGTGCACGCCGACGTCCAACATGACCCGACGCAACCGGTGGAATTTGTGGTCAGCTGCACGACCGAAAACGGCAGCTTGTTACTGAAACGCTACGAACCACAGGCCAGCGGACTGTTTAGCGCTGCGCCTATGCAATCCGAAGACGCCCCGGTAAGGGGCGCATGGATACCGGACGCCGAGGGATCGCAGTTGGAACTTAGAATTCCAACGTCCCCGTGTCGCCAGCGGCTCGGACTGTGGGTCAATGTCGCCGCTCGCTTGCTGTCCACCCACGATGGCAGCGTACCTGGCCCGATGCAAAGACTCGATGCTCCGCTGTCGAACGCGCTAGCGCGGCATGCCGTTCCCGGCATAGAGATGTTCGTGATCAGTGCGTCACTGTGGCGAATTACCCCAGTCGTTGGTCAGTTGCCAACTGGCAACACGTCAAACAATGACACGACGCCCAGCTGGGCGCAGCGTTTGTTTGAACCCTCTTCTAGTCAACTACCCAGCGCCGGTTCGGCGTTCGATCAACGCACGGATTGGTTGTCTGACCTGTCCAGCGAGGACATGATTTCGCGGCGGGCGATCCATGCTACGACGATGCGGTTGATCAGTGAGGTCGTTGTTCCGTTGCGCAGCGGCGGCGCAATAGTCGGCGGACTCGTGCTGCGCCAACCCACCGACGAGATTCTCTCGTTGACCAGTCCGCAACGCACACGGATGACCGTGACTGTAATGGGGATCACATTGGTCATCGTTTTACTGCTGCTTGCTTTTGCGACCCGGCTATCCCTTCGCGTGCGCCGTCTATCGAAGGCGGCACGAACAGCTTTGGATGGTCGCGGGCATCTGAAGACCGAACTACCCGGAAGTCGATCGATGGACGAAGTGGGTGACGTAGCTCGCGACTTCGAGTCATTGCTACAGCAACTGGAGACGCAGCGCGCGTGGTTGCAGAGACTCGCGGACAATCTGTCACACGAGCTTCGGACACCGATCGCGGTCGTTCGCTCGTCGCTAGATAACCTGCGTCACGCGACAGAGGAACCCGATCGCGAAGTGTTGCTCGACCGCGCCGCCGGGGGCGTTGAACGACTGCAAGCGACGCTGCTTGCCATGACACGTGCCAATCGTGCGGAACAGGCGACACGAGACGCCGAGTTTTCCGCTGTCGATCTGAGTGCGCTGTGTCACCAACTGCATGCCGCCTACGCTGCGACGTTCCCGACCCACAGGTTTGGTGGCGAGATCGCACCATC
This sequence comes from Pseudomonadota bacterium, assembly GCA_038533155.1. Taxonomy (GTDB): domain Bacteria; phylum Pseudomonadota; class Gammaproteobacteria; order Steroidobacterales; family Woeseiaceae; genus CALBPI01. Next base: position 12,670 of record JBCAZH010000027.1, read on the forward strand.
CGTCGAAATTACCGGCAATGCCGAGTTGTTGGTTCAAATGCTCGATAAACTGATCGAGAATGCGGTGACGTTTGCACCTCATGACAGCGAAATCGAACTCTCCGTCGTGGCCGACCCGCTACCGACCCTCCGTGTGTTCAACCACGGCTCTGCACTGCCAGAAGATGACTACGATCGTCTTTTTATGCCGTTGGTCTCACGACGTCATAACGCCGGCGAAGGACATCTAGGGTTCGGTCTTTACATCGCCCGTGTCATCGCTCAAGCCCACGGGGCCAGCATCAGACCGCGCAACGAAGGCAGCGGCGTTTTATTTGAAGTTCGTTTTGGGGCCGGTACCGATCATGCCGCACGGCGCTAACTTTTTGGTCGGCCTGTCTAACTGCTGACGACACTGTTCAAGGGATGTCACCCGCGTAACCACCGGAAGCGCGACCTAAGGGGTAGTGCGGCGGGCCGAAGTTCTGATACAACCGTGTTGGGACGTAGGTCCGGCCCTTACCGCCGCGCCTAATAAAAGCAACAAATCGTGGGGAATCATGTCTAACTCGACGCACTATCCAGAGAGTCCGCGCAATGTGCCGCAGGACCTGACATCCGCCAAGTCTAGTTACAAACGCCAAGCATGGCTTGCGATGGCTGGACTGATGACATTCATCATCATCTACCTTGGTCTGACCGCATGTTTTGCATACATTGCGATCAACAATTTTCAACGGGTGCAAGCGGGACAATCCGATTTGTTCCACCTGCTGGCGACTGGGATCTCATTCCTTCTGACGATCTTCTTGCTGAAGTCACTGTTCACCGTTCGCAAGTCCGGCGACCCCGGCGGAATCGAGGTCACCGCAGCCGATGAACCCGTGCTGTTTGATTTTCTCCATCGGCTCGCCGACGAAATCGGCGCGCCGAAACCTCATCGCGTGTTCATCACGCCGGAAGTCAACGCCGCCGTTTTCTACGATCTGTCGTTGCTGAACCTAATTTTTCCATCAAAAAAGAACCTGATCGTTGGTCTAGGGCTCGTCAATGTTCTGAATCTTGGCGAACTGAAGGCAGTGCTGGCGCACGAGTTCGGTCACTTCGCACAGAAGTCCATGGCGGTGGGGCGATGGGTCTACGTCGCGCAACAGATCATCGCGCACATGGTCGCCACCCGCGACTGGCTCGACTCGGTGGTTCGGTTCATCTCGCGCATCGATATTCGCGTCGCCTGGATCGGCTGGATTCTTGCTTTGATCATTTGGTCGATCCGCTCGTTGATGGACACCCTGTTCTCAATTGTCATCCTCGCCGAACGCGCTTTGAGCCGCGAGATGGAGTTCAACGCCGATTTGGTCGCTGTGTCGGTCACCGGTAGCGACGCGCTGGTCAACGCGTTGCACAAACTTCAAGCAGCCGATGAAGCATGGCAGACAACACTCGATGTCGTGGGTCAAGAAGCGGGCAATGGCAAACGCATTACTGACCTGTTCGAAGCGCAGCGCGAAGCGGTCGCCAGTATCGCACGCGTGATTGATGACGAGACTTATGGTGCGGCACCGGAACCAACCGGCGAGGCGAGCGCGCATCGAGTGTTTAGCGAACAGATGGCAACGCCGCCGCAGATGTGGTCGACGCATCCACCGAACCGGGACAGAGAAGACAACGCCAAGCAGACCTACGTCCCAGCGGATATCGACCCTCGGTCGGCGTGGCTGATTTTCCGCGAACCGCAGAAACTCAGGGAAGCAATCAGCCGCAACTTCTACAACCCCGAGAAGATCAATGAGCTGGAACAGGTGCCAGCAGGCGATGTTGTCGCCAGTCGATTCAACAAAGCGTCGCTGTCGGCTGAGTTTCGCGGCACCTATCTGTCCCGTAGCCCAGTGCGGAACTTCGCGAGTGTCGACGAGCTTCTGAAATGCGCCAGCCTCAGTGATGCTGCGAGCAGAGAGGAACTCTACCCGCAAAGCATCGGCGACAGGTTGGAGCAGTTCCGCGGCTTGGAAGCGGAGCGGCATGCACTCGAAGCTTTGGCGTCGGGCGAGATGAAACCCTCCGGCGGCGTCATTCGGCATCGTGGTGAGGAACTCGACAAGGCCGATATTCCGGATGCGCTTGAAGAGATCGCCCGTGAACGACGTGAGCTTGCCGAAGCGCTGAAGACGCATGATGCAAATTGTCGCCAGGCCCATCTGCTGGCCGCTCGAGACATTGGCAACGGCTGGGAGCAGTATCTGCTCGGCCTCACTCACCTGCTGCATTGCACCGATCACCTAAGCGCCGTCGTGCGCAATGAACAAGCGTTGCTCGTCAATACTTGGCAGGTAATTACCGCTGACGGTCAAATTGGTCACTTCGAGAAAAAGCGGATGCTCAAGGTATGCAACCAGGTGCAGAGCAGAATGCGCGAGGTGACAGCTGCGACTTCCCAGATCCTATTACCCGCTCCGATTCTCGAGGCGACAGGCATCGAAGACTGGCAACGTCAGGCGCCCGTGTTCGACATAGATAACGTCACGAAAAAGAACTGGGTGGACTGGTGTCGGGTCGCATCCGACATCATGGACCACATGGCACATGCGCTGGGCATTGTTCGCGCAGCATCACTCGAGGAATTGATTCGCAGCGAGTCAAAAGTCATGTCCATCAAAGCGCAAGGAACGGATGCGGATGCGGCACCGGTCGCAGGCAACACGCCGAGCGGTTATCCCACGTTGATGCCTGGCCAAGAACACGTCCTGCAAAGAAAGCTCGACCTGTGGAACCGATTCCAACTCGCGCATGGTGTTGGTCCCACCACACTGCGTCTACTGGTCGCGCTCGGCATTGTGGGCGGCACGATCTACAGCGGCGTCCTTGGCTTCATGACGCTATGACAAAAAAAGGCCGACTGACGATAGTCAGTCGGCCTCGTAGGTCACACAATCCGACAAACTCTACATAGCGTAATTCACACCGAAGAAGAAGAAGCGTCCACGCGGACTGGCCGGATAGCCTACGTCCGTAATGAACGGATCTTCATCTGTCAGATTTTTGATGCCTCCGAAGAAGCCGAGCGAATCGTTGTACTGGTAAGACGCCGACAAATCATGCTGCCAATAAGCATCCTGGAACACCGAATCTCCGTAGAGCGTCTGAGCGTCGTCGATTTCGACGAAACGCAGTAACTGTTCATCCTGGTACAACGTCTGAACCTGTACGGTCCAACCTTCATAGAACCACGTCAGGAAGAAATTGCCCGCGAGGTCCGGGCGCTGGACCTCACCGAGCTCCACATCGACGACGGTGCGATCGACCGGATCCGAGAAACGGTTCAGATCATTAACCTTGGTGCCGTTGAGGCGTGCGTTGAAGCCGTGCTCACCGATGTTGAAGTCATAGCTGACACTGAAATCGATACCGTCGGTCTCAAGGGCAGCAAAGTTCAGGAGCTGCCTTTCGATGAAGTTAAAGCCACCGAACTGCAAAGACCCGGGATCGCCATTCCGAGTGAACAAGTCGCAGAACAATGGGTTCAGGTCATTGCCTTCGTAGCACGCATTGACGATGTCCTGGTCGCTGACCTGGGCAATGGCTTGCTCGATGTCAATGCTCCAGTAGTCGACGCTTACTGTCAGGCCTTCGAGGAATCGCGGTTGCGCAACGAACCCAATCGAGAACGTCTCTGCCGTTTCCTCTTGTAGATCCGGGTTACCGCTCGACACACCGCCGAAAGCGGCGGACAGCGGATCCGCGAACGAGTAGACGCCATTAACAAACGGATCGAGACCGACAGCCGCAAAATCTGCAACACAGTTCGCCTGAATTCGTGCTGCCCGCGTCGGATCGTCTGCTGCGATGGCGTTGATTTGCGCTGCATCGCATGGGTCCGCTGGACGCGACGTAATGCCTGTCGTGGGTTGGAACAACTCGGTGATATTCGGCGCGCGAACCGCTTCTGAGACTGTTGTGCGGAAGCGAATATCGTCAACCGGCGCGTAGGACAGGCTGGTTTTCCAAGTCACCGCCTCACCAATCGTCGTGTAGTCCGACCCGCGAACCGCCGCATCGAGCGTTAGCTCTTCTGCTCCTGCGACGCCAGCCAGCAACGGTAGCGAGATCTCGACAAAGGCATCCAGCGCTTCGTAGTCACCTTGTTCATTTCGGTTTGCCAAAGCGGGCCGGAACACGATGTTGGCATTGCCACTGACGTCTTGGATATTAGTTCCAGCACCAAACGGCGAGCCAGCAGGCAGCACGCCACGCTGGAACGCATCGAAAGTCAAAGACGATTCCTCACGACGCCATTCGGCCCCTACAGCGAAACCGACCGGCCCACCCTGCAGCGAGAACCAATCCTCGGTATCGCCACTCAGAAACGCCGACCAGACTTCCTGACGCAACTCCGACTTTGTGAACGAGTCTTGGGTCACGAAATCGACCGCCGCCTGCGTGATACCCGTCGCACCAGCCCAGATATTTAGTGGCACACACGTTCCATCGCCCGGTGTGAACGAGTAGTAACCTGGATCGTAGGCCGGAATATTGAACGGCGTGGTGGTTGCCGGTGCGCTCGGATCAACTGAAGAGCGACATGCCGGTTGACCGGTAGCCGGATCGATCACCGCATCAATAGCCGCGAGATAACGATCGTTGATGATCGAATCCTCGTCGGTTAGGTCACGAACGAATCGACCGTAGTTGGCAGACACTTCATACTGCCAGCCATTTTCAAACTCGCCCTCGATACCCAACACCAGACGTGTGGTTTCGCGTTCGACCAATCGCTTGCCGGAACCGATACCGATCGGGTCGATGGTAATCGCCACGCCGCCGTTGGCATCCGCAACCGGTTGGATAAACTCGGGCAAAAACGGGTTATCTGGCGCACCGAACAACAAGTCCCAGAACGATGTCGGCCGAATCGTATCCTCATTTTCTTGAGTCACCCACTTAAATTCCCCGAACACACTCATGCGATCGGTCAAGTCATAGCGACCCAGGAAATTCAAAGTGATCTTCTCTTCCGGTGGGATGATGAAACCATTTTCTTGCTGGATTGTATTCAGTGAGTCGCCACCGAAGCCCTGGAAGTTGCCTGACACTAGCCCGTCGCGGACCGGGCGGTAACTGCCGTCGGCGCCGACGTTCCAGCAGCCGCCCACGACACCGAACGAGGCCGCGCCGAAGACTGAGTTATAGCCAGTAAACGAGTCGAGACAATCAGGCCGGCCGTTGCCGTCCAAGTCGATGTCCGTCGCTGGATCGAACCCACTAAAAGTGAATGGGTTGCCCGGGATGATGTAACCGTAACCCGACGTGAACGGGAACGTTCTGCCGGGCAATACTGCCCGCTGCGGGGCATTCGCAGCTTGGTTGAACAAATCTTGCTCAGCCTGCGTCAACGTCGGTGCAGCGCCGAACTCTGCTGTGTAGTTGGCGATGAAATCCTCTTGGGTAGGAATTTCAAGCCCGAAGTCCGTCAACCCTGTGTTGTCGAAGTTGTAGAACTGCTGAAAATTTGGTGTCGCCGATGTGATGTCGCCTTGCTGGAAACGGAGCGCTGGGTTCACCCAGTCGCGCGCTGTGCCGAGCAACACTCCATTGTCGCGTTCGCCTGCAAGCAGGCCGTCGTCCCGACGATAATCAACCGCGACCGTGAAATTTGCGCGGTCCTCCAGGAAATTCTGACCCCAGACCATCGAGATCGTGGACTGATTGCTGTCGCCCTCACTCGAGACACCTGTCATGGCATCGATCTGGAAGCCTTCGTAGTCGTCTTTAAGAATGAAGTTGACCACCCCGGTAACCGCGTCCGCGCCGTAAACCGCTGACGCACCGCCAGTCAGCACTTCTACGCGTTCGATCAGCTGCGGTGGTATCGAGCCGATATCCACCGCTTGTTGTCCTGCGACACCAGCGACGTGGCGTCGTCCGTCAACCAAGACCAGCGTCCGATTGGCGCCGAGACCACGCAAATTCAAAGTATTGGTGCCGGCTGCAAACCCGGCGTCGAGAGAGTTTTCGGATGTCGTTGACGAAAACAACGCGGGAACATCATTGATGACATCGGAAATTGAGAACTCGCCAGACAGCTGGATGTCCTCCGCCGTTAGGCTCTGCACCGGCTGCGATGCAATCGAGTTTGGATCTCGCTGGATTCGGGACCCGGTCACAACGATCTCTTCGAGATCGCCCCCTTCATCGTCTTGCGCAAGGGCGACGCCGGGCAATGTCATTGCCATCGATAGCGCGGATAACCCCAAGGCCAACCTAATCGGTTGTCGTAACATCCTCTTTGCTCCTCTGATGCCTTCAATACACCACGGGTGCGCGCACTGGTCTTCAAGCCAGCTTTTGCACCCGCGAGCGGTGGTGATAGCACTAAACCTTTCGCAAAGCAAAACACGTCGCTTTTGCACGACATTTCTCAGTGCCCTATTTTGGTGCGACCTTGATTTACTTCGCTCTATTTCGTTGCAAATACATAAGTATCAGATATTTATGCTCACCATCCGAGCCGTTAATACCATCTTTGTGCACCAAAATAGATCCAACTGAAACTGTTGTAAATTCACATCGTCGGGGTAGATCCATGACCTAGCAGCAGAAAACGCGACGCGCTCGTCGGCACAGCGCTACTATCCGCGAATGACAGATATCGCCCATCTGAACCTCGCCGCAGGCTTCCGTGGCGGTGAGCGGCAAACTCAGATGTTGATCGAAGCGCTCACGAAACTCGGTTTTCGCCAGCGATTGATCGCCAGAAAAAATGACGCACTCGCCAACCGGCTCCGTGGTCAGTCTGACTTAGAGATCGTCGAGGTCAGCGGCATTCTCGGCGCGGCGCGCGCAGTTCGCGGCGCGAAACTCTCGCACGCTCACGAAGGTCGCTGCGTACAGGCCAGCGCGCTTGCACGCCTGATGGTCAACACGCCCTACGTGATCACCCGCCGCGTCACCCGCCCCCTCAAACGCAACCCCATCACGCGGGCCATCTACCGAAACGCTGCTGCCCTGGTCGGACTGTCGAGCGCCATCGTAACCAACGTGAACGCATACACGGGCCGTTCCACTGCGCGGCAGATCCCCAGCGCGCTGACACCGACCGATGCGAACCCCGAACTGGTAGCAGAACTCCGAGCGCGGTTCGGACCCAGCCCAATCATTGGCAACGTCGGAGCACTCGTGGTTCGTCACAAAGGCCAGGATGCGCTGATCGACGTTGCCAGACGTCGACCGGAGTGGCAGTTCGTCTTGGTCGGATCCGGTAGTGACGAGCAGGCGTTGAAGCAGGCTGCCGACGGACTTGAAAATGTGCACTTCACCGGTCAGGTCGATGACGTCGCAAGCCACCTCGCCGCATTTGATATCTTCGCGTTTCCGTCCCGCTTCGAGGGGCTCGGATCGATCGTTCTCGATGCGATGGCGCAACGAATACCTGTTGTGGCGAGCGCCGTCGATGGACTCCCTGACCTCGTCACGCACGAGGAGACCGGGCTACTGGTGCCGCCGCAAGATTCTCCTGCGCTCGAATCAGCGATTGGACGGTTGGTCGAGGACGATTCCGCCAGAAACCACTGTATCGAACAAGCCGAGCGTAGGATGCAAGACTACACGCCAGAGCGGATGGCGGAACGGTATGCCGCGCTCTACGCGGAGCTGGGTGTCCATGCGAGCTAGACCGTTTGCACATTTCACTCTGGACACAGTTCTCATTCACGTCTGCGACGGAATTCTTTCATTCTCTCGAGCATATGCCGCTATAGTATCGCGGCGCGCCTGAATCGCGACAGGCTGTTGCGCCACGACCCACACGTCGAGACCACACACATGCAAGAACGAATAATCGTCATCGGCGGCGGCGCCGGCGGCCTTGAATTGGCTGTGAGACTTGGCCGAAAACTGCGACGGCAAAAAGACGTCGAAGTCATGCTGATCGACAAGAATCCGACCCATATTTGGAAACCTCTATTCCATGAGGTGGCGACTGGGTCGATGAACAGCTACCACGACGAGGCGAGCTACCTGATGCTCGCCCGCAAACATAAGTTCAACTTCATCCTCGGACGCGTCGTCAACATCGACACTAAGGGCCAGTCCGTGCAGCTAGAAGCACTCCAGGATGAGGAAGGCCAAGAGATGGTCGCCGCGCGCGAGTTTCGATACGACACTTTGATAGTCGCGGTTGGCGCGCTCAGCAACGACTTCGGCATTGAGGGCGTGCGACAGTTTAGTCGGCAACTCGACTCCCGCGAGCAAGCCGAGAAGTTCCACAAGAACTTCACGACCCAACTCCAGAGAACCAACCTCGCATCCACCAGCGCCGTGTTGTCGGTGGCGATCGTCGGAGGCGGCGCAACCGGTGTCGAGCTCGCTGCGGATATGCATAACGTGGTTGGACGACTGCGCGAATATGGTTTCGAACACTTCTCCAAAGAACGCCTGTCCGTCAGCATTATCGAGGCCGCCCCGGGTCTTCTGCCACGGCTTCCGGAAAGAATCGGTGCCTCGGTCAAACGAGAGCTCGAGCGGATCGGCGTGAAAGTCTATGTCGGTACGCGCGTCGCTAAAGTCGAGAAAGATGCGGTCGTGACGAGCGACGACGAACGGATCGAAGCCGACATCAGTGTTTGGGCGGCCGGCGTGCGTGCGCCCGATTGGCTAACAGAGTGCGGTTTACCCACCGATCGGTTGGGCCGTATCGATGTCAATGAGGACTTGTCAGTGGTCGGCGTACCCAACGTCTACGCAATCGGCGATTGTTGTGCGTGCAAAGACAAGGATGGACAAGAGATCCCGCCGAGAGCTCAGGCAGCGCATCAAATGGCCAGTACCGCAGCGAGAAACGTGTTGGCCACTCGCAAGGGGCGCGCGGCGCGCTCGTTCCGCTACCGTGACTTCGGCTCGCTGGTCAGCCTCAGCAAATACACAACCGTCGGCAACCTTATGGGCAACCTCGTCCGCGGGACCATTTTCGTTGAAGGCTGGGTCGCCCGGATGGCATATCTGTCGCTGTACAGAATGCACCAAGCCGCCATACACGGCCGCTTTTCGACGTTGCTCATTATGCTCGGCGATCGGATCTACAAAGCCACGCGAGCGAGCGTCAAATTGCACTGATTTAGGAACGAACCGCACCCTCTTGCACTCGGCGGGAAAGTGCCTAAAATCGCGTCACCGTTTGTTAGGACCCTAAGGCTTCTATGTCTTCCTGCTAGCAGCGCGAACGTGCCTCTGATCTCAGGGAATCCGACGCGCTCGTCGTACAACCTGTTTTCTGTGAGGTATAGCCAATGGCGTTTGATGCTGTTGTCGTTCGCCCTGAAGGTGTCTGGCCGAGCCATGACCAGCTCGGGCAAGATTCGGAGCGCGGGAACACCGCCACTCAGGATCACTTCATTATCCGCGACGGCGTTGAGTTTGCCGGTTCGCACATCATCATCGATCTGTGGGGGGCGAGTCACCTCGACGACCTCGAACGGATGGAGCGCGCTTTTCACGACGTCATCAGCACTTGTGGCGCGACGCTGCTCCACATCCACTTGCACCACTTCACGCCCAACGACGGCATTTCGGGTGTCGCCGTACTCGCCGAGTCGCATATCAGCGTCCACACGTGGCCGGAGCGGGGCTTTGCCGCATTCGATGTTTTCATGTGTGGCGACGCACGGCCCGAATTGGCGGCGGACGTACTTCGAGCGTACTTTGAGCCGACAAAAGTCGACGTCCAGTCATTGCGTCGCGGCACCGTGCAGACCGATAGCCAGGGCTCGAATCGATGAGCGATTTCGAAGAGACGCTTTACGACAGCGTGGCGCAAAAATTCCGCATCGACAGACTCTATTTCGAGGAAAAAACTGACCATCAGCATTTGATGATCTTCCACAACGCCACGCTCGGGCGCGTGATGACGTTGGATGGCGTTGTCCAGACCACCGAAGCCGATGAATTCGTGTACCACGAAATGATGGCGCACGTGCCGCTGCTGGCACACGGCGACGCTCAGCGTGTGCTCATCATCGGTGGCGGCGACGGCGGTATGTTGCGGGAAGTCATCAAGCACCCGATCCATCATGTCACTCAAGTCGAAATTGACCTCAGCGTGGTAGAGATGGCTAAACAGTATCTGCCGAACCATTCGAAAGGCGCTTATGACGACCCGCGCCTGAACCTTGTCATCGACGATGGCATGGCCTTCGTTCGCCAAACCGAAGCGCGCTTCGATGTTGTCATTGTCGACAGCACAGACCCGATCGGCCCTGGCGAGGTGTTGTTTAGTGAGGACTTTTACGGCCAGGTCAAACGCTGTCTGAATCCCGGCGGAATACTGGTTACACAAAACGGTGTGCCGTTCTTCCAAGCGGACGAAGTCACACAGACTTATGCGCGACTAACAGCCCACTTCGAAGACGCCGGTTTCTATACCGCCGCCATTCCCACCTACTACGGCGGCCTAATGACCTTTGGATGGGCGAGCGACGATCGTCAGTTGCGCCAGGTATCCGCTGACGTCTTGCGGTCGCGGTTCCAGCAAGCGGGACTTGCCACACGCTACTACACGCCGGAAGTCCATGCGGGCGCGTTTGCTTTGCCGCGATACATCCTCGACTGCTTTGGCGCAGGCTGATTACGAGTGAACCGCACGGTCTTACCAGCGCCATCTCAGCGTGACTCAGAGCGCTACCGCGAGTTGGTCAACCGCTACGGCTCGCCACTGCTGATCTACGACCCGGCAATCCTGCGCAGCCAGTATGAAGAACTTAAGGCTGCTCTGCCCGGCGTCAGCTTGTACTACGCGGTCAAGGCGTTGCCCGCGCCAGCAGTCATTCGCGAGATCGCTGCCTTGGGTGGCGGCTTTGATATCGCAAGCGCCGGAGAAACCGAGCTACTACTGCAAGAAGATGTATTCGGTCGGCGCACCATACACACGCATCCCATTAAGAAAGACTCTGAGATCAAAGACGCACTGCGCTACGGGGCGACGACCTTTGTCGTTGACAACGTCGGCGAGCTCGAGAAGTTTGTGCCGTACCGCGCGCGTGTCGGCATTTTGCTCCGAGTCAGCTTCCGCAATCGCAGTGCGATCGTCGATCTGTCGAGGAAATTTGGTTGTGACTTCGAAGAGGCGCCGGCCATTCTCGACCATGCGGCGCACATCGGGGTTCACATTAAGGGCTTGAGTTTTCACGTCGGTTCCCAATGCGGCGATGCCAGCGAGCACGTCACCGCTATTCATCGTTGCGCTTCATTAATGCAAGCGCGCAACGACGGCGAACGCCCGCCGATGAGCGTGATGGATATTGGCGGCGGCTTCCCGGCCGACTACGAACGCGAAGGACTCGACATCGATGCCTTTTGCGAACCAATCCGCAACGCGCTGAGCGATATGCCAACGGATTGGCGCATCATCGCAGAACCCGGCCGTTTCTTGGTTGCACCGGCGGTACGCACGATCACAACTGTCGTTGGTGCATCAATCCGCGGCGGCGTTCGTTGGTACTACCTCGACGATGGGGTCTACGGTTCTTTCTCAGGCCAGATTTATGATCACGCGGTTTACCCATTGCAGACGCTACGCGAAGGCCCCGTGATGGCATCGGTATTGGCGGGGCCGACCTGCGACTCGATCGACATCGTGGCGGAAGACATTCAGCTGCCCGAATTGGCATCCGGGGATCTTGTGATTGGGCACGAAATGGGCGCTTATACGGCCGCGACCAAAACGCGATTTAACCTGTTGCCCGACGCGAAGTTTCTGAACCTCGAAGCGTTGCCAGATAGTTGACGATGCCTTTGGCGGCCTCACGCCCCTCGAATACGGCAGTAACGACAAGATCCGATCCACGAACCATATCGCCACCGGCGAACACCTTTGGGTTGCTGGTTTGGAACGGCGTCAACGGATCCGCGGACACTCGAACCCGACCGTCCGCGTGCGTATCAACGTTGTGAACTTCAAACCAGGGCGCGGGATTAGGACGAAAACCAAACGCAATGATCACCGCATCCGCGGGCAAGACCTCCTCGCTACCAGGAATCGGTTCCGGACGACGCCGACCGCCAGCGTCCGGTTCCCCCAGTTGGGTCGTGACGACTTTCACACCGGTAACGTGATCCGTGCCGATAATCTCGACCGGCTGTCGGTTGAACAGGAAGGTCACCCCTTCCTCCCGCGCATTGTGCACTTCGCGTCTTGAGCCCGGCATGTTGGCCTCGTCACGCCGATACGCACAGGTGACCGTGCTAGCACCTTGCCGCAACGCCGTGCGGTTACAGTCCATTCCGGTGTCGCCACCGCCGAGAACCACAACCTGCTTACCCGATAGATTCATACCGGGAATCACTCGCTCGTAGTCACCCATCGTTTTGTTCACGTTGGAAACTAGGAACGGCAGCGCGTCGAAAACTTCCGGAAGATCCTCACCGGGGAACGCACCGCGCACAGATGTGTAGGTGCCCATACCCAGGAAAACGGCGTCGTACTCATCGACCAATGACTCGAAGGAGCGGTCCTCACCAATGCGGGTTTCGAGCACGAATTCGACGCCCATGCCTTCCAGGATTTCCCGCCGCTGGCGCACTACCTGTTTGTCGAGTTTGAACGGTGGAATGCCGTAAGTCAGCAATCCACCAATCTCGGAATAGGCATCGAACACCGTCGGTGCGACGCCATGCCGCGCAAGCACATCTGCTGCGGCCAACCCCGCCGGACCGGCGCCGACGATCGCGACTCTCCACCCTGTGGGTGTGACATGCGACAAGTCCGGTCGCCAACCCAGTTTGAGCGCCTCGTCGGTAATGTACTTTTCAATGTTGCCGATACTGACCGCGCCGAGGCCGTCGTTGAGCGTGCATGCGCCTTCACACAATCGATCCTGCGGGCAGACTCGCCCGCAAACCTCAGGAAGCGAGTTAGTTTGATGCGACAATTCAGCCGCTTCCAAAATATTGCCTTCCCGGATGAGGTTGAGCCAGTTCGGAATGTAGTTGTGAACCGGGCATTTCCACTCGCAATAGGGATTGCCACAGTTTAGGCAGCGCCCCGCCTGATCTGATGCTTCGTCGGCGCTAAATTGGCCATAAATCTCGCCGTAGTGACGAACGCGCGATTCGGCATCTTCTTTGTCGGGATCTCGCCGTGGAATCTCAAGAAACTGTAGAGGATATTCCGCCATATTCAGGCCGCTTGTCGCAACGAGGTAATCAAGGAACCGAGCTCGGTCGCTTTCGGTTTCACAAGCCAAAAGCGTGGCAGCATCTCGCGGTATTCCTCCAAAATTTCGTTCGCCCATTGACTACCGGTCAGCTCGGCGTGTCGTGACAACAGGCGACGAAGATGATGCAAATGAGACTCCAACGTCTCCGGCGTAATGCGATGGATATCAATCAACTCGTGGTTGTAGCGATCGACGAAGTCACGCTCGATGTCCAATACATAGGCGAATCCTCCGGTCATCCCAGCACCGAAATTGACACCGACATCGCCGATCACCGCGACGACGCCGCCCGTCATGTACTCGCAGCAATGATCGCCCGCGCCCTCGATGACGGCGGTGGCGCCAGAGTTGCGAACCGCGAACCGCTCTCCCGCTCGGCCAGCTGCAAAAAACTCACCGCCCGTGGCGCCGTATAAGCACGTGTTGCCAATAATCGCCGTGTCGCGAGCGACGTAAGTCGCACGGTCAGGATGACGAATCACGATCTGACCGGCCGTCATCCCCTTGGCCACGTAGTCGTTCGCATCTCCCTCCAAAGTGAGATGCAACCCCTTCACATTCCATGCCCCGAATGACTGTCCCGCGGTTCCGAGTAACTTGACGTCCAAAACCGCATCTCCCATGCCGAGATTGCCATGGCGTCTTGCGATCTCGCCGGATACACGCGCACCGATCGATCGGTTGAAATTGCGCACCTCATAACCAAATCGTCCGGACTCGCGGCGTTCGATGGCGCCGCTCATGTCGCGCACCATCTGTTCCGCGAGTTCACCCCGATCGAATGGCGGGTTGCTGGGATCACTACAGAATCGCGGCACATCCTCGGCCAAACCGCCTTGCGACAACACCGCCGACAAATCGAGTGCACGTTGGCGATCCGTCTGACCATCAATTTGTTCGAGCTTTTCGGTTCGACCGACCAACTCATCGAGCGTCCTCACACCGAGCGCGGCCATGTACTCGCGCGTCTCTTCTGCAATGAAACGGAACAAATTCATGACCATCTCGGGCAGGCCGATAAAATGCTCGCGCCGCAGCGTTGCGTTTTGCGTTGCGACGCCGGTTGCACAGTTGTTGAGATGGCAAATGCGCAGGTATTTACAACCTAGCGCCACCATCGGCGCCGTGCCGAAACCAAAACTCTCAGCACCTAGCATCGCCGCTTTGATGACATCGAGACCGGTCTTAAGGCCACCGTCCGTCTGCAACCTGACTTTGTGGCGCAACTGATTGGCACGCAGTACTTGGTGCGTCTCGGCCAAACCGAGCTCCCACGGACTACCGGCATATTTCACTGAGGTCAACGGACTCGCACCAGTGCCGCCGTCGTAGCCCGAGACCGTGATGAGATCCGCATACGCTTTGGCAACCCCGGCGGCAATGGTGCCGACACCCGGTTCAGAAACGAGTTTCACGCTAACCAGCGCGGTTGGGTTGACCTGCTTCAAATCGAAAATCAGCTGTGCGAGATCCTCGATCGAGTAGATATCGTGATGCGGCGGTGGTGAGATCAGACCGACGCCTGGACTGGCATACCGCAACCGCGCGATCGTCTCGTCAACCTTGTGGCCGGGTAACTGTCCGCCCTCACCCGGCTTCGCGCCCTGAGCGATTTTTATCTGCAGCACGTCCGCGTGCACCAAATACTCAGCCGTCACACCAAAGCGTCCACTGGCGACTTGCTTGATGCGCGACATGCGCTCGGTGCCATAGCGACTTGGATCCTCGCCACCCTCACCAGAATTCGATCGCGCACCCAAGCGGTTCATCGCGATGGCGAGCGCCTCATGCGCTTCCGGCGACAGCGCGCCCAATGACATCCCTGCGCTGTCGAATCTGCGCACAATATCGGCAACCGGCTCGACTTCGTTTAGCGGGATCGGATCACCCGCCCAACGCACATCGAGCAAATCGCGCAGCGTTGCGACCGGCCGGTCGTTAACCAGCGCCGCATACTGCTTGTACACGTCGTAATCACCGGTTCGGACGGCGGCCTGCAGTGTCGCGATGACGTCCGGGTTGTAGCAATGATATTCACCACCGTGCACAAACCTCAGCAACCCACCTTGATTGACGGGCACGCCCGGTGCGAAGGCCAAGCGACCGAGCGTTCTCTGGTCTTCGTGCAGCGCGTCGAAATCCGCGCCACCAACGCGGCTGGTCGTCCCTCGAAAGCACCGAGCAACAACCGCGTCGCTCAAGCCAACGATCTCGAAGAGTTGTGAGCCTCGGTAACTCGCAATGGTCGAGATCCCCATCTTGGACATGATTTTGAACAGGCCCTTGCGCATCCCGCGGCGATAAGCGCGGCCGTATTGGCGTGCACCATCCAACGTACTGGAGAACTTGCCCTGCCGAGCAAGATCCGCCAACACCTGATAAGCGAGATACGGGTACACCGCCGTTGCGCCGTAGCCGATCAAGCACGCGATATGGTGCGGGTCACGTGCGTAGCCGGTCTCAACCAGGATGTTGCACTCGCAACGCAACCCTTTTTCTACCAGGTGGTGATGCACAGCACCTGTGGCCATTAGCGCATGCACGGGAAGTTTGTCGGTTTCCAGATACCGATCAGAAAGGCAGACCAACAGCGCACCCTGTGACACCGCTGTCTCTGCTTTCGAACAAATGTCGTCAATGGCCTGCTCGAGCGGTACGTCCTCCGCGTAGTTCAGATCGATTTGCACATGGCGATCACCGAACAATTTGGGGCTCACCAACTGTCGCCACTTCCGTTGCGACAGAACGGGAGAGTTGATGATGACGTGTTCCGCATCGCTGGCCGACAACTCAAACAGGTTGGCCTCCTTGCCGATGTTGGTCTGCAAGGACATGACGATACGTTCGCGCAGCGAATCGATTGGCGGGTTGGTCACTTGGGCGAACTGTTGACGGAAGCAGTCAAACAAAGATCGGACTTGTTTCGATAGCACAGCCATCGGCGTGTCATCGCCCATTGAGCCGACGGCCTCCTGCGACGCTTCGGCGAGCACCCGCAGGACCTCATTGCGCTCCTCGGCGGACAGGTTGAACATTTTCTGATAGCGAGCCAGCGTTTCGCGATCCATCGGTTCAGCCGCCATGCTCACATCGACGAGATCGGTCTCCAGATACCGAATGCCCTTCTTCAACCACTTGCGATACGGCGCGCGTGCTTTGATTCGCTCATGGATATCCGCCGTATGCAGCAGCTCACCGTTCTCAAGATCGACCGCCAGCATTTGCCCCGGACCGAGACGGCCTTTTTGGATAACGGTCGACGGGTCGTAGTCGTACACACCAACCTCGGACGCGACGGTCAAATGCCGGTCATTGGTCAACACGAAGCGCGCGGGTCGCAGCCCATTGCGATCGAGAGTGCATGCGGCGTATCGACCGTCTGTCATCACGATGCCGGCCGGACCGTCCCACGGTTCGATATGGCAGCCGAAAAACTCGTAGAACGCGCGAATATCAGCATCCAATCGCTCATCGGCTTGCCACGCCGGCGGAACGAGCAGCCGCAGCGCCTGCAGGATATCCATGCCGCCGGCCAGCATGACCTCCAGCATGTTATCCAGGCTGGACGAATCCGACCCATCCATCGACACCAGCGGCTCTAGCGATGACACGTCCGGAAGCTTGTCTGACTGAAAATTTCGAGCGCGTGCGAGCGCCCAATTTCGATTGCCGCGAATCGTATTGATTTCGCCGTTGTGCGCGATCAACCGGAATGGCTGCGCCAAGCGCCACTGCGGCCACGTGTTAGTCGAGAACCTTTGATGAAACACGCACACAGAACTCGCGAGGCGCGGATCACGCAAATCCAGAAAAAACTCGGGTAACGCCGCGGGCATGACCATGCCTTTGTACGACAACGTATTCGCACACAAGCTCGCCACGTAAAAAGACTCATCGACCGTCGCCAAGACCAGTTCGGCCCGTCGTCGCGCGATGTACAGCAACCTGTTGAATAGCGCCCTTGCCATGCCGGATGGCGCATTGACAAAGACATGCTCGATCACAGGTAGCGTGCGAAGCGCCTCCTCACCACAAACCGAGGCATCCACAGGAACCGGACGCCAGCCGGCCACCTGCAGGCCTACTTCGTTCAGTTGCCGCTCAAGCTCAACCCGTGCCCGCCCTGCGACGGTGTGATGTTGGTTTAGGAACACCAGCCCGGCAGCGAACCGCTCGGCGATTTCAAGACCCGCCTCTTGTGCCACGCTGCGCAGGAAGGACTCAGGTGCGGACATCAACAATCCGCACCCATCCCCTGTCTTGCCATCCGCAGCGACCGCACCTCGGTGCGTGAGCCGGGTAAGCGCCTCTATCGCGGTCTCGACAAGCCAATGGCTCGGCTCATCATCCAAATTCGCGATCAAGCCGAAGCCGCAGCTCCCGCGCTCGAAGGATGGGTGGTAGAGACTGGTGGCGTCAGGTGCTGGCATAGGTCCTTTGGCAAACTGTGCAAAATCTACGGACACGGGCGCTGGACGCGCTGTTTGGACGGTGCGTCGAAACCCGGTCGGAAATGGACTTGAATGCGGGCGCTCGGACCGCAGGCGCTCCGAAGCGCCTCAAGCCAGCCTCTGTTATGCCATCAAATGGTGCAGTGCGCCAACGGTTACTCAGGCAACCAAAGCGCCACCGGCTGCCTTGTCAGCTCTCGATGTCGCGTGCTTCGAGCGAGTTTTGCGCTTCGGAATCCATGGATTCCAGAACGGAATCATCGGTGGGTTTCGGGGCCTCGCTTGCATCGACCGGCGCCGCAGACGGATCTTCAGTTTCAACTTGCCGGCCGATCCTGCCGACCTGATCCATCGTGTATTCAGGTTCAGGCTCGACCGCGGCTGCAGGTTCGGCGGGTTCGGTCGTAGCGTCGTCTGGAGCCGACTCCCCGCCGCAAGCAACCAACACACCAACCGTCAGAACAATGGCCAACCATTGCGTTCGCATATCGATATTCCGGATTCGCCGTCAGAAACCGAACAAATACTGCGCGTTACGCACAAAAGCAAGCAAACGGATCACAACAACGAGTGCTTCGGCGACCAATCCGCGCTGACGATTCGCCACTCGCGTCCCTCGAGCACCCACTCCAGTTCGAACGTGATGCCCTCGCCATCGATGCGCAGGCGCTGGATATCAACATCGGTGAAGCGCGCACGCACTGTTGCCACCGCAAAGTCCGCGGTTTGGACTTCAAGCGCTTCCACACTGGTCCCCACGGACAGGTTTCGAGTGATCAGCAACACGCGCCGCATCTGCATGACAATGTCCTGCTTCGAGTGACCATCGAGATCCCGGTAGTCGTCGGAGATTCCGTCTGCCAGCTCCGACACATCGCTGGACTCCGCTGCCTCGGCCATTGCTGCTATCCGCGCTCGAATCTGCGCCTCCGGGCTTTCATCGGATCCGCACGCGACCAACAGGGTCGCGATCAATGTCAAGATCCCTATGACTCGATTCACAGCGGCTCTCCTTCTAGCAACGCATTTCTGTCAGAATACCTGGGTGAGCAAGGAAGACGACGAAAAACTCATCGATGATGTGCTGGCCCTATGGTTCCGAGAACGCGAGCATGACACACCATCGATCGATGCCAGAATGGAGTTCTGGTTCAGTGAAAACCCCGAGCGCGACATCCAAATCCGCCACCGATTCGGCAAGCTCGTCGCGGCGGCTTCCGATGGAGAGTTGGAAGCTTGGACGGAATCTGCACGCGGCCGCCTCGCTCTGATCATTCTCCTAGACCAGTTTCGGCGCAACATTCACCGCGGTAAACCGGAAGCGTTCTCGCATGACCGCGAGGCACTCAAGCTTTGCGTTGAAGGCGCGATTGCCGGTCACGACAAGACGCTTCCGCCGTTGCAGCGTGTGTTTTTTTACATGCCGATGCAGCACGTTGAGTCGCGCAAGGTGCAAGAGAAGTCGGTTGCCGTTTTCAAGTCGCTTGTCGATGCCGTCGGCGGCACCGAAATGGACACCTTCCAGACATTTGCGGATTTTGCCGAACTCCATCGCGACATCATCGCGCAGTTTGGTCGTTTCCCGCACCGCAACGCCATCCTAGGTCGCGACAGCACGGATCTTGAACGCGAGTACCTCGAGGACGCGCCTGACTTTGGCCAGTCGGCTTCCGACTAGCCTTTGTCGGCCAACGCACCCAGCCGCTCGGTCTTCCCAGAGATCCACCAATAGCGCCAGACAAGCAGTACCGCAGACACCGTCAAGCCGACAACGAATCCGCCCCAAATCATCGCGGGAGACAGCCGCAGGGTCAGTGCAGCCGAATAAGCCAGCGGAAATGCGATCACCCAATAGGACAACGTCGTCAGAAACATCGGCACTTTGGTGTCTTGTAATCCGCGCAGCGCGCCCGCCGCACCAACCTGAATCCCGTCGGAGATCTGGAACACTGCAGCCACAAACAGCAGCGATAACGCGATCGCTTGTACGTCGCCATCGCGCGAATACAGGTTCACGATCTCATCGCGGAACACCAACATAAATGTGGCGGACAATGCCATGAACATCCCGCACACGGCGATGCCGAGATAGCCCCGCATCCGGGCTAACGCGATCTCGTCTCGACCAATAGCGTTGCTCACCAGCACCGTGATCGCAGAGTTCAGACCCATCGGAATCATGAACATCGTCGATGCATAGTTCAGCGCCACTTGGTGAGCTGCGGCAATGCTGGCCGAGAGTTTGCCCATCAGTAACGACACAGCGCCAAACAAACCGGCTTCGGCAAGCACACTCACCATAATCGGCAAGCCCAGCGCGAGAATCTCCTTCAGATAGCCCCCTCGCGGTCCGCCCCCAAAAGCGAACAAGCGATACTCTCGGTAGTGCCGACTGGTTGCCATGTGCACGAACAGGCAAAGCAGCATGGACCACATCATTAGCGCGCTCGCAAGGCCAGCACCTTCAGCACCCAATGCCGGTGCGCCGAAGTTGCCGAACATAAACGCATAATTGCCGACCACGTTGACCACCAGCCCGATGATCGACACCACCATCACAGGCAGGGTTCTGCCCACCGCCTCCGTCGTGTATCGAAGTACGAGGTAGAGACAAATCGCCGGCGCACCGAATGCAATAGCGCGCAGATATTCGATGGTCAAATCACGGAAGCCAGGATCAATGCCGACGGCGACGACAAAAGGTTCGGCGCCGAATCTCACCGAAGTGAAGATCAATGCGGCAAGGCCAAGCGCCAACCACAAGCCCTGGCGTGCGTAGCGACCGACCTCAGTGGGTCTTCCGCCGCCAACATGCCGTGCGCCGAGGGGTGAGATCGCCATCAGGATCCCCAAGGCCAACAAGAAAAACAGCATCCAGATGCTCGAACCGACACCAACCGCCGCCAGAGTCGTCGCGCCGATTTCGCCGGACATCACCGTGTCGGCGAATCCCATGCCTGCCAGCGCGAGATTGTTGACGATCAACGGCGCCGCAAGCTTCAACAATCGCACGAACTCGTCGCGCAACGAGTGAGCGTCTGACAATGCTTGCGTCGACAACAGACCGGCCCCCATTCAAATAGACGGTGGAGCCTAGCAGGCCGTCGGGAAGACCGCCCCAAGTTTTTGCTGGCGCGCGCGACAGCGCACTGCGGCCGAGGGTTTTGCTACTCTTGCGGCGGGACAATTATTGGAGTCACCCATGCTGCACAACGGGCAGTCCAGACGCGTTGCCATTGTCGGCGGCTCGCGCATCCCGTTCGCGAGGAGCCACACGGCTTATCGCAACGAGAGCAATCTCGACATGATGTCAGCGACACTAAAGGCGTTGGTATCTCGTTTTAATCTCGAGGGTGAAACGCTCGGCGAGGTGTCCTTGGGCGCTGTGATCAAGCACTCGCGGGACTGGAATCTGGCCCGAGAAGCGACGCTGTCTTCCGGGCTCGCGCCGCAGACTCCGGCGTTCGACCTACAACGCGCATGCGGCACCGGATTGTCGAGTTGCGTCATGGTCGCCAACAAAATTGCCCTCGGCCAGATCGAGGCGGGTATCGGCGGCGGCTGCGATACCGTGAGCGACCCGCCCATCGTGTACCCAGACGCGTACCGCGACATCATGATGCGTGCGTATCGAGCACGTTCCCTCGGTGACCGAATCAAACCCTGGTTCGGACTCAGGCCAAAACACTTCAAGCCTGAACTGCCCGGTGTCGAGGAGCCGCGTACGGGGCTATCGATGGGCCAAAGCACGGAACTGACCGCCAAAGCGTGGTCGATCAGCCGGGCAGACCAGGACGCTCTGGCGCTGGTCAGCCACCAACGCGCGCATGCTGCCTGGGAATCGGGTTTTTATGATGACCTCGTGACGCCACATGCGGGGTTGGAGCGCGACAACAACATTCGCAGCGACAGCTCTATGGAGAAGCTGGCAAAACTGAAGCCTGCCTTTGACCGGTCGCCTGCAGGCACGATGACTGCAGGCAACTCGACACCTCTGACCGACGGCGCATCGGCTGTGCTGTTGGCCAGCGAGGAATGGGCCGCAGCCCACAATCTGCCTGTGCTGGCTTATCTCGATCATTGCCAGGTCGCCGCAGTCGATTTTGTTAATGATGAGGGACTTCTTATGGCGCCCGCCTATGCGGTCTCCGACATGCTTAAGCGCGCCGAGATGACGTTCGACGACATCGACCTGTTCGAGATTCACGAGGCGTTTGCCGCCCAAACACTCGCGACGATGAAAGCGTGGGAGTCGGAGTCATTCTGCCGTGACCGACTAGGTCGTGAGACCCCGTTGGGCCCGATTGACCGTGAGCGACTCAATATCCGGGGTGGTAGCCTCGCGATGGGCCATCCGTTCGCCGCGACGGGCGGACGCATTGTCTCAGCTTTGGCGAAGTTGCTGCACGAGCGCGGGGAAGGTCGAGGTCTCATTTCGATCTGCACGGCCGGCGGCATGGGTGTGACAGCGATATTGTCCGCGGTCTGAGGGCTGCAGCGGCGGTTTTTCACGGTCTGCTACACTCTCGGGCTTTTGTGACGTCACTGAGAATCCAACCTGGGGAGAGGAATGGAAGGACTGAGTAACTTTCTTGCTGTGTCGAACGGCATTCTGTGGGCCGAGCCGGTCTTGTTCACGCTGCTCGGCACAGGCGTGCTGTTCACGCTCTGGAGCGGATTTGCTCAGTATCGAGCGCTGACTCATGGCACTGCGGTTGTCAGCGGAAAATACGACAACCCGGATGACCCGGGCGCGATCAGCCACTTCCAAGCACTGTCGGCGGCACTGTCCGCGACTGTTGGGCTCGGCAATATCGGGGGCGTCGCGTTGGCCATCGCGCTAGGGGGGCCCGGCGCCGTGTTCTGGATGTGGATCGTCGGACTCGTTGGCATGGCAATCAAGATCACGGAAGTGACCCTGTCGATGCTTTATCGAAATACTGACGATCCCGATAATCCGCACGGCGGCCCGATGTGGGTCATCAGCCAAGGATTGCCGAAAATCGCACCCGGTCTTGGCGGTCTTGGAAAAGCGATTGGCGTTGTCTTTTGTTTGACGCTTCTCGTGTCCACTGCAACCGGCGGCAATATGTTCCAAGCTTGGAACGTCGGCGAGATCACCGAAGCGTACTTCGGCGTACCGAGCATCGTGACCGGCGTCATCCTTGCCGTTATTGTTGGCGCCGTCATCATCGGTGGCATTAAACGTATCGGTAAAGTCGCCGGTACCCTCGTGCCGTTCATGGTCGCGCTCTATCTGATTGCCGGCACGTTCGTACTCGTGGTCAACTTCGATCAGATTCCTGCGATGCTTGGTTTGATCGTCAAAGGCGCGTTCTCACCGCAAGAGGCGAGTGGCGCATTCCTCGGCGGCACCGTCGGGTACGCGTTCCTCATCGGCATGAAGCGCGCGTTGTTTTCGAATGAGGCCGGACAAGGCTCATCACCCATCGCCCACTCGGCCGCTAAGACCGATGAGCCTGTACGCGAAGGCGTCGTCGCAGGACTTGAGCCATTCATCGACACCATCGTCGTTTGCACGTTCACCGCCTTGATCATTTTGTCGACCGGCGTCTGGAACCGCGGCGCCGAAGGGGTCATGACCACCGAACCGTTCATCGCCAAGGTCAGTGAAGGTGTCTGGCAAATCGAATCCACGCCTGCGCCAGACAGCGACCAGCTCAGCGTCGGCAATCAGGTCTACATCATCGTTGAGGCCGATCCGAATCCATCGACCGGCAACAACCTGCACAAAGTTGCCGGCAATATCGTCGACAGCCCAACCGGTCCGTTGATTGAATTCGCACCGTTCGAGAGTCAGGGCGGACCCGCGATGACCGACCTTGGGGTTTACACAAGCTACGTCGGTGCGACGATGACGGCTCGTGCATTCGATTCGGTAGCACCGGGACTCGGAATGTGGCTGGTCACCGTGGCATCGTGGTTGTTCGCGATTTCCACGATGATCTCGTGGAGTTACTACGGCGAGCAGGGCATGGTGTTTCTCGCGGGCGAAAAGTCGGTACTGCCGTACAAAATCGTGTTCTGCCTGCTCATCATTGTCGCGACGTTGGGGCTCATCGAGACCGATGTCGATCTCGACAACATGACCGGGGTTGGCACTGGGGTAATGTTGTTCGCCAACGTGCCGATCATGTGGATCATGGGGTATCAAGCAATGCGCGCCTACCACGCGTACATCGCGCGTTTGAAGTCCGGAGAGGTTGACGCGGAGAACGCCGCGCAGAAATGAAGACACTCGCCGCCATCCTCGTAGTGCTGGTATCGCCGGCAGCGGCGATGGCGGCCGATATCATCGGCTTCTCACCGGACAATTCTGAAGCGCAAAACGGCCGTGCGATCGCTGAGGAAGCTGATCGTCGCGGTCAAGGCTTCGGAGACACGCAGTCTCGACTGGCGATGACGCTGTTCGACGGTCGTGGCAATCAAGTGTCTAGGGCAATGCGGAGCAAAACGCTGGAACGTGACACCGATGGCGATCGGACCTTGCTGTTCTTCGAAGATCCAGCGGACGTTCGAGGCACCGCATTTCTGACCCATGGCCACCTTGATCGAGATGACGATCAATGGCTCTATCTACCCGCGATCAAGCGCGTTAAACGAATCACATCGCGCAACCGATCAGGCGCGTTTATGTCGAGCGAGTTCTCCTATGAAGACCTCGGCAACGACGCGATCGACAAGTACGAGTACCGCTATCTCGGCGATGCACAAATCGCAGATCAGGCGGCTTATGCGCTCGAGCGGATTCCGGTCGGTACGTCCGGCTACTCGCGGCAGGTAGCATGGCTCGACCAGGAACACCTTAGAATCCTAAAGATCGACTACTACGATCGCGCAGGCGCGCATCTCAAGACGTTGCTGGCCGATCTACACGAGCTGTTCGAGGACCGTTATTGGCGCCCTTTGAAGATGGAAATGACCAACCACCAAACTGGCCGGCGTACCATCCTAGAATGGTCGGACTACAAATTTAGTGCCGGACTCGAAGCGAGTGAATTTGAACGTACTGCGCTGCGCGATCTTCGTTAGTGGCTTACTTGCGCTATCGGGCGGTAGCGCGGCCGCGCAAACGCCAGGATGGGAATGGCAGAGTGAATTAAGCGCCGGCCTGCGCTGGTTTACAAACCCGGCCTCGGATCCGCGCCAGGATCGCACCGACCTGACCGTTTCAGGTCAAATTGAAGGATTCCGTGATTTCGGCAGACACCGTCTAGCCATCACCGCACGCAGCCGGTGGGACGATCGAGACAGCGCCCGCCATCTTGTCGACTTATCTGAGTTGTACTGGCGACGCCGATTTGATGGTGGCGAGGT
>JBCAZH010000027.1:37742-38829 GCA_038533155.1 Pseudomonadota bacterium
TCGCACTTCTCCGGGACCAGCCGCCTGCCGCTGTTCACGTTAGCCGACGGGACACCGCTGATCGTCGCGCCGGATGCGATCGGCAATCTACCGCCACTCACGCTGCCGTCGATCTCACCGTTCTACTACTTGACGGACCAGACCGGTCTGGAATCCACGTGGATCACAGGTGGTTGGCTGTGGAAGCTCGAAGCGATTCGTGGGCGCGATCCACGCGGCAGCTTTGAAGCTGCGACCGGTGGGTTCGAAGTCACGTTCAACAGCGTCGCAGGCTCGTCCGTCGACGCTGGACTGATCGTGGAGTACCAATACGACTCCCGCCCGACTGACTTGTTGATCACGACCAACGATGATTGGGTGGCAGGGATTCGTCTAGCGTTCAATGACTTTTCCGGCACAGAGCTACTTTTGTTGTCGAGCATCGACCGCGAATCACAAGCCGGCGTATCGTCCATCGAAGCCTCGCGCCGATTTGGCAATCAGTGGCGTGGCGCTCTGGAGGCTCGGTACTTCCATGCGGGGAATGGCAACGACGCACTTTCCCTGTTCGAGAACGAAGATTACGTGCAGATCTCAATGACCCGCTTTTTCTGAACCGGGTGCGGCCGATTACCAATGCCCGGTGCCGGGCTCACCTTTGAACGGCCCCGTCAATTCGGGTGTGATCCAACCGCCGTAAAAACCTCCCGGCTGCGGCCTGACGCGCGCATCGCCGACAAAGCATCCGTCCATTGCCGCGGGCATAAACGCCAGCCACCCGGCGATCGGACCGAACGGGCGAAAGGGCTTCGGATAGCTCCAGACTGCCGCCGAGGCCCGCCGATCGTCAACCACAACGTCGTAGTACGCCGCTTCACCTTTCCATTCGCACATGCTGCTCCGCGTCACGGCAACCAGACACTCTTGGTCAACATCGCGAGGCGGCACGTAGTAGGTCGGCGGACTCGCCGTTTCGCAAATTCGTTTCGCATCGCGGCTCTCGGCGATCACGCGACCGGCGAATTCCACCCGCACGGGGCGTACTTCGGTCTCGAGACTTGGCGGTCGAGGGTAATCCCAGACGGACTCCTGGCCAGGTCCTGGCTGC
>JBCAZH010000028.1:0-38145 GCA_038533155.1 Pseudomonadota bacterium
GGATTTCAGCACGCTTGAGACGCAGGACGTCAGGACGGCCCGAGTTCGACGCTCGCTGAGCTTCGCGAGTGGGTTCCGCTGGTTGCCGCGTCTCCTGCCATTGATCGCCACGCGGGCTGCTCGCAGGTCGTCCGGCACGAACTGCAAAATTTTCGAGCACGTAGTCGCCGGTGTTCACGGCAACGATACCGACGCCTCCGCGCCCCATTGTGTCGTTGCCCAGACGGGACTTCTCTTGTCCGTTAACCAGCAAGGCAATCTCTTGACCGTACTCCTGGATGCCAAGTGTGACCGCGCCGCGTAGACCTTCAATTCCAAACTGCATTTTTTGCTCAAAACCGTCCGGTCCGAAATAGTGCAGGTTCACACTGTTGTCGCCGCCAAGCGTGTAGAGGTAGTAGGAGCGTGGGTTCTGGTTGAAACCATAGAGGATGCCTGCCAGCGAGTCCGGGCCGCCATCGACGGCGACCTCAACGCTGATAGTGCGCTTGCCTGCCTCGCCAGGTTGTTCGTTCACATAGAAATAGCGTATGGCTCCAGGCGCTTGGTTGTTCGTCATACGCCAACCGTCACGCGTGGGCTGCACATTCCAGCTCTGGTCGCGCTCGGCAACCATGACGTCGTCGAGCGGTCCCATGCCCGCGTGGGCGATGTTGCCGGTGGCAAGCACCGAGAAGGTCGCCAATACAAGGCTGAGCGTCCCGTTGAATTTCATGATGGTCTCCTGCTTCAAATCAGTACGAGCGTCTTTTCGACGTGCTTGTACTAATAAGCGCAGAAGGCTCGGAAACGGGGCCACACGGGTCCTGTTTTCCGAATCGGGCCTACCGATCCGGTATCAGGAAGCCTGAGGACCCGGCGCCCGCCCATGGCCGAGCGCAGCGCCGAGCATGAAGCACTGTCGTGAACGCGCCGGAAACGCGGCGCTGAGCTCGATCAATACACAGGCGAGAAATTGATCGTGATAGCGGCATTGAACCGACGGCTTTCGACGTCGCGTCTGCACGGTAAATCTAATTGGACAAAAATCTCGCCGCTAACGTCGATTTCTGCTCGGCCAGACCCTTCAGCCAGCGTTAGTGGGTCGGTGCCGAACCCGGCACCACCACCGCGGTACGGGCGCGGCAGTCCAAACGGGCTCTCATAATCGTCCCATCCCTCCTCGCTGCCCCTGATGGTGTACTCGCCGCTCAGACTGTCTTCCAGTGCCTGCAGTGGGCGGTCATCATCGACGGAGGCAAAGGCACTGACGTCTACCCGAAGCTCCTGCAGGCCGGGTGCATCGTCGGGGGTGAATGACACCGAGTAGGCCTGGGGGCCATTCAGACCGCCGCCTACGGCGATCTGTGTCCCTGCCGGAAAGTCACGAAGGTCAATATCGTATCCGCCACCCGCGTACAGATTGAAATTGCCACAGATGTTCCCGTCTAGACTCAGTTGCAGACTGATTTGGCCGAAGCTGATGGTTGCACCGGCGGACATGCCTTCAAGACTCGCTCGTGCAATTGCCGAGATAGGCTGACGGTCCGCGTACTCTGTGATCCCAATCCGCTCGAACTCGTAGCGACCATCTCGGAATCGACCGATATCACCGTTGATGCGTACTTCACCATCCGCGAAGGATTCCACGGTAGGTGTGGGTATAGTCTCCTCGCCTTCGACGGTCACTTCGAAGATGTCATCGACCTGAATCGGTTGACCGATTAGAAAGTCGGAGACAACGAATGGTACAAACTGGACGCGCCCGAGGTCTTCTTCATCTGCAGTCCAATTCCATTCGAAATTGGATTGACCAGGGGACGCGTCGATGCGCTCGATTTCCGTCAGTATGGAGAATTCTCCCTCCCCGTCGATGCGATAGATCAGCAACTCATCCACTTGATCGGCGCCAAGCCACGTGATCGGGTTCAGTGTGATCGAGAAGTCTGCCGGCTCGCCGACCGTCAGAACGTCGTGCGGTGTCGTTGTCATGCCAACCGGTGTTGTAGCGAGGTTGGCCGACAACTCATAGTCGAGCAACGTCTCAAGGTCAATGACACCGAGCGCATTTGCCGCAAGCACCGCTGGAAGCACGAACACCATCGGTGGCGCTGAGAAAAACGACGTCGCGTCGGCCAGGTCGCGCTTTAGAAAAACGTCAAGTTCCGCTTTCGCAGCAAACGTGTCATCACGCGCTTGACGCTCGGCACTGGCAAGATCAATAGTCTGGCGTACGCCCGCTTTCAGTGAATCGAACTTCTTATAAATTCCGAAGAATGTTCCGAGGCCAGCGCCAGCCCTCAGAACCGAAAAGCCGAACGCCTCGAATTTCAGTTGTCCGGAGACAGTGTCGAGATCCTCTACTGCCGGAACATCGAAACGGATGTCGAGCGCGCTAGTGTCCGCCTCAAGTTCGATGGGTGCATCCAAGAACGCGAACTCGCCGTTGTCAAAATCATAGCCAACCCCGACCAACATGCTGATCGGCATCTCACCGTTCACGAATACTGTGCCGGACAGATCATCGACTTCCGCTGTGAACGAAAAGCCGATACCGGACGGCAATGACAGCACTAAAGGACCTTCCTGAATGAACGGTGCGGCGAGCGTGTCTTTGCACACCACGCTGCCGCGCAACTGACCGTCCCAATCTATACGGCCATCAAATGTCACGATGAAGTTGGCGTCTACAG
Organism: Pseudomonadota bacterium; assembly: GCA_038533155.1. Lineage (GTDB taxonomy): Bacteria > Pseudomonadota > Gammaproteobacteria > Steroidobacterales > Woeseiaceae > CALBPI01. The sequence continues at coordinate 2,673 of JBCAZH010000028.1, forward strand.
AGACCCGACCACTGTTGGCAAAGCCAAGTAAGGCATCTTGCTCCACCTGATAGTTGATACCATCGAATCGAATGGTCGGGTTCAAGTCCGTCTCGATATTGAACGCCCGGGTTCCTCGATTGCTCAACTTGCACTTGAAGCCTTGCGAGATGGATGTGGTGAACTCGCCTGGGAACAATACATTTAGCAGTCGGTTCAGATTGCCCACATCGCGCTGAATGGAGCCGGCGTCTGCGGTCAATGTCGGGTTGCTCTCTACGGGTTGAGTTTCGACGGGTATGGCGACTTCGGTAGGGAACTCGAAGTTGTCGATAGCTGCATTGAACTGAAACGCACCGTTTTGAATGATGTCGATTGGTTGACCGCTTTCCACTTCAAGCTCCAGCGTGTCGTCCGCAAGATTGGCCGACAACACCCGCCCGACGACACCCCAGTCGTCCGTCGTTACAAGATCTCCGGCGGCGATCGCGTAGGCAGCCGCATCGACCGAGAACCTAACCACATACCCGCCATCGTTGGTGAGTCGATCAATGACGATCCCTTGTGGTGCATCTGCTGGGAGTAGATGTGCGTTTGGCTTCAATTCAGCGACGGTGACGTCCACTCGGATGTCGATGGGGTTACCACTTGTGGTCTGGCTGCCATCGATCGATGCGATGACTTCTGTAACGCCGATTCCCAACGCGGTGATATTCCCCATGGTGTCCACTGCGACAATAGTCGGGTCGCTTGCGGCGAAGCTCACCATCACCGCAACGGGATCACCGTTAGCGTCGACTGGCGTGATATCGATCGCAAAACTCTTGCCGACAGCATCGAGCACCAGATCGCGTTGCCCCACGACAATCGCTGCGGCCTGCGGCGCAGGTGGTGATGTCGAAACCGGCGGAGTTGAGCCGCTGCCCCCATCGTCGAGGCAGCCCGAAATCACGACGAGTATTGCTAATGTGACCAGGGTGTTTATCGTTCGTGTCAGTCTTGGCATGACGCCCCCACAGACGGTTTGTTGTTATGGGGGTCAACTTGTCAGCCGTGACCTTGAGCCGCTTGAATCCAACTTGAGTTTCTTGAAACTGATTAAATTCAGAGGGTTACGTATCTTGATTTTCGAGAGTGTAGTAATTCTCGATCGCAGGTAGCGCAGAGTCTCTGTCGCTTATGTAAGCATCCAGCCATTTCTGATGCTCATCTGTCCATGCGTCGTCTTGTGAATCTCGCACCGCCTCTGCGAGGGCTACCGCCTGTTCGTAGTCACCGCGAGCATGCGCAAGGTTCGCGCTGATGAAGACATAGGGCGGGCGCGGATCGAACCACTCGTTGCGAGCGCGTTCGGCGACAATATCGGCCGCGCGATCGATCTGACCAGTCTGCAGTAGTGCCAGTGCCAACATGCCGGAGCTGTAGGACTTTGCATAAGCGTATTGTTCGCCGGATTCATCGTAGGTTTTTTGTGCAATGCCGAGCGCCGCCTCGGCGTCACCGCGCGCCAGCGCGATCCCGCTCAACTCAGCGTCGGCGAGCAACGCGCCTTCCCGATCGCCAAGCTGGATGCTCAAGTCGCGAACCTGCTCAAAACACGGAACGGCAGCGTCGTAGTCGCCGCGGAATTTGCTTAGCGCACAGAGCGCGTAGTCGACGTAGGAGAGGTACGCTTCGGCGCCTAGCTCACGGAACGCGACGGAAGCGTCGCGATAGGAGCGTTCGGCAGCGTCAATGTCGCCTTCCGCGTAGTCGACATTGCCTAGGTTGAATGCCGTTTGTGCAAACCGAAGTCGGTAGTCGTGTTCGGTGAACAACGCGATCGCACGCTCGTAGGCTTTTCTTGCCTCGGCGTTCCGTCCCATCGACTGAAGGGTAGCGCCGCCGTTCATTAGCGCGGTGCCCTCAGCCAACGGATCATCGATATCGCGTCCCAGCGCCTCCATCGATTGTGCATATGCGTAGGCGGTCTGCAGATCACCGGAGTCATGAGCAATGTTTGAGCGAATTTTCAGCGAGAAGATTTTGATCGCCACATCATCGGCGTCGATCGAGTCGAGCAAAGCCAGAGCTTCATCGGCTCGATCGGTGTGCGCGTACACGTCGGCCAAATAGGCGTTCGCCCAAGCGAAGTCTGGCGTCTCTCGAAGTGCGATGTTCAGATACTGCTCGGCGTTACCGTACTGCCGATTCAGCGCGGCATTGACCGCCAGTGCGAGGTTCTGATTCGCGACGCGATTGCCTGTGTACATCGATGCGACATCGGCTCGTTCGGGTCGAACGGGGGCGAGATCCGCCACCAACTGATCGGCGGCACGGTCGGCAGACTCAAGGATATCGCCACCCGACACGCGAGCACCATCGCTGACACTGTTTCGCGAGACGATGCGATAGTCGATCGCAGTGTCGCCATCTTCTATCACCAAACGGCTGTCGACTAAATGGGTGCAGCCGAGAGAGCCGCAGACGTTGTCAAACAGCGTCGCCGGCGAATCGTCGCGTGCATACTCAATTTGCGAAAGGCTGGAAATGGTCGATTGCACGTCGACGACCTCGAGCGTGGAGAAGCGGCTCAGCTCTGTCGCGAGTAGCGACATGACACCATACTCTGCCCATGCGTCTTGATCGTCGCCGGTTGCAACGTCGACGGGTAGCACAACTGCCCGAATCGGACCGACGTCGGTTGCTTTAAAGTTGGGGCGCAGTGCGAATACTGCGCCGGCAACGAGTGTTGCCCCCAGTGCTAACCAAGGCCAACGCGCGCGCGGCGGCGCTTGTTGGGTTGCGACAACCGGTATCGGCAACGCACCCGGGTTCCATCGAAATCCCTGGTTCCTGATCGTTTGGATCAAACGCTGTTGTGCGGGCGTATCGCCGACAACCTGACGGACATCCGAAATCAATCGTGACAGAGAGGCATCCGATACATCCTGATCCGGCCAGATCCGCTCAATGAGAGCGTCCTTACCGCAGGTATCACCCTGTGCGTCGATCAAAATCCACAATAGATCGATGCCACGGGCGGGCAACGTGCATTCTTCGCCATGTAAAGTCAGCGTTCGGGCAGATCGATCGATGACAAACCTGTCGAATTGCAATCGTTGTATTTGCTTTTCTGATTGCTTTCGCTGCTCAGTCACGGGTTCCCTCAGTGTGGTACCGCGAAGGCCTATCTAGCGTCGGTACCGCTCTTGGAGAATAGCGTTACTAACCCATGAACGCGAGTGCAACTACGGACGTTCCAAGGCGTCCGAAACATCCGCGATGTTTGAGATCTGATTTCCGGTTCTCAAGGCCCGGCGTCGAACGTCATCCGAGCAGATTCATAAACGCCTGCGGATCAATCGCTAGCACGAAGGCGAGGCCGGTCGCTGCGCCGCATAGGTGTGCATCGTGGTTTATGTTGTCGCGATTTTGTTTCGCCGCCCACATCGAATAGCCGACATAACCGATGGCAAACAAAAATGCAGGGATAGGGATAGGAATCGGGAAGATGAGTAGTTTGTCAGTCGGGAAGTAGACGATGTACGCGAACAGCACAGCCGAAATCGCACCAGACGCACCGATCGTCGCGTAGCGAGGGTTATTTCTTTCCTTCACGATCGAGCAGGCACTCGAGACGATAAGGCCCAGCAGATACAGCAGCAGGAATGCAGCCGGACCCAAAAACCGTTCCATCGGGAATGCGAAAAAGTAGAACGTGAATAGGTTAAAGAACAGATGCGACAGATCACCGTGCACAAAGCCGCTGGTGATCACGGTCTGTAAATCCTGACCACGGGACACCCGATACGGGCGCATCGCAAAGCCGTTGATCAGACCGGGATGTTTGTAGAGTGCAAAGAGACTGATGCCGGCGGTCATTGCAAGGATGACTGCGGCAGGACCAATCGTCAGGTTGTTCATATCTTCGGTTACTCACTTCGAATGCGAGGAAAATAGCAGACTGCAAGGGACTGCGCTTGGAGTATTCGACTTGCGCGTATCCGAGTATTTACGGCCTGTCCTGTCGCTCGGCAGCAATAGTCTTCGTCCATGCCGACTCGATTTCTGCGCGTTGCCATTCAGTCGTGAACCACGAAGCGTCGCCGCCATTGCCGCCGGAGCGCGTGTGAGCGAAACCATTCGGCGCTCGTCCGTGCATCGATGCGTCACTACTGCCCCGGGCGGCTGTTACGAATGTGCAGGCAGCGCGTCCTACCAAGATCCGCAACTCAGCATAACCGTGGACAGTACGAGCGCGGTGTCGGAGAGCAACGAGAACAACAATCAACTCAGTCGCTAGTAGCGTTGTGTGGCGTATTTGCTGAAGTTCAGGACCTAATGTAGTTTCGGTTCAGTGACCTATCGCGGAAAGGCGAGAGCGCCTTCCAGGGTTGAGTGTTGTGTTTTGCTCTCTGGAGAATAAATTTTGACTCAGCAGTATGTGCATGGCTACAAGCCCACCGAGGCACTTCGCCTGCAAGACCAAGCGCAAACGCTGGTGGAACTACTCCACTCGGACACCCACTACCCGAGCGGCAGCGCAGTGCTCGAGGCAGGCTGTGGTGTTGGAGCTCAAACGGTGACCCTTGCACAGAGTAGCCCTGATGCAAAGATCACCTCGATCGACATCTCAGAGAGCTCGATCAAGCACGCGCGGGAGCGCATCCAATCTCACAGTCTGAAGAACGTCCGTTTCGCCAAAGCGGACATCTTCTCGTTACCTTTCGCGGAAGAGACGTTCGATCATGTTTTTCTGTGTTTCGTTTTGGAGCATTTGCCGAATCCGGGTGCGGCTCTTGAATGCATGCGGTCTGTACTCAAGCCCGGCGGGACAATCACCGTCATCGAAGGTGATCATGGATCGACGTATTTCCATCCGGAAAGCGATGCTGCGGATGCGGCTATTCAATGTCAGGTTGAACTTCAGCGCAGGGCGGGAGGCGATGCACATATCGGACGTCGACTCTATCCTCTGATCGCAAATTCAGGGTTTGCATCCGTACGGGTTTCACCGCGAATGGTGTACGTCGATGGGAGTAAGCCTCACTTGATCGAAGGTTTCACCAAGAAAACCTTCACAAACATGATTGAGGGAATTCGCGAAAGTGCGCTGGAGGCTGCGATTATCGAGCCCTCGTTGTTCGATCAAGGGGTTCGCGATCTTCACCGTACGGCGACTGTGGACGGCACGTTTTCCTATACTTTCTATAAGGCCGTGGCGGAAAAACAGTCTGTGTGAGCTATCGCGGTTCTTCCAACTAGCGCAGCAGCAACAATGGCACAGCACTACCGCTGATCATTCGCTCTGTGTTGCTGCCGACAAAAAACTCGCGAAACTGGGAATGACCATAGGCGCCCATCACGGTTAGGCCAACGCCATTCTCACGACGAAATGTCATCAGCGACTCGACGATCTGCCCTTGCAGAAGATGTCCATCAACTTCGTGCCCGTGATCCGCCAAAGTTCGCACTGCGGCTGCAAGCTGGGCGCGATGCGTATCGTTTTCATCGCCGACCATGACGACGTGGCCGGGCATACCCTTCAAAAGAGGACTTCGCGCGACACGCGCCACGGCGTTGTTGGCAGATTCACTGCCGTCGTAGGCGAGCATGAACTTGGCGGGTGGCTCGAATTGACCCACCGTGGCGAGTATCGGGCGGCGAATGCCACGCACGACCGTCTCGACCTGTGATCCGATCGCCGCGTCGCGACCTTCATTATCAAGACCGAGCCTACCGATGACGAAGAGTCGAGTCTCGGCTTCTCGGGCTTGCAGTGCTTCCAGCAAAGCGCCACGACGTTGCTGAACCGAAATCTCAAGGTCCTCGGCGGATTCGTTAATGCGTGCCTTCGCCTCTTCCAGCAACAGCTTGCCGTGCTCAAGCGCGATGCGCCCCCGAGCCTCATCGAGCGCCGTCAGCTCCTCGAGCAACCGTGAGCGGCTGCCAAGCCCGATGGCCCCGGAGAGATCGTCGCCCGAAGGCGTGCGCGCACATTCGAGTACATGCAGCAACTCAACGGGTGTGGCCATCGTCTGAGCCGCCCATGCCGCGGTGTCGCATACCGCGGAAGTGATTTCTGAGCCATCAATACAAGCTGTGACGACACCGTCATTGACCTCGTTACTCACGCTATTGCTCCCCCAGCAGTTTTTCGACTTCGTCAGGTTTGTCGTACACACCAAACCGATCGACGACTGTGCGCGTGGCTTGATTCATCCCGACCACATCGACTTGAGTACCGTCGCGTCTGAATTTGATCACAACCTTGTCCAGCGCTGCGACTGCCGTAATGTCCCAGAAGTGTCCTTGCGATAGATCGATCACGACGTGCTCGATGGCCTCCTTGAAATCAAAAGATGCTGTAAACGCATCCGCAGAAGCAAAAAAGACCTGGCCGATGACGCTGTAGGTGCGCACCCCTTTATCGATTTCGGCATCGCTCTTGATAACCACAAAACGCGCGATCTTGTTGGCGAAGAACAAGGAGGCCAGCAGCACGCCGACGCCAACACCGATGGCGAGATTGTGCGTCGCAACGACGACCACTACCGTTGCGATCATCACGGTGTTGGTCGACATCGGGTATTTCCGGAGGTTAATCACCGAGCTCCACGAGAACGTCCCGATCGATACCATGATCATCACGGCCACCAGCGCGGCCATCGGGATTTGGCGGATCCAAGTATCGAGAAACACCACCATGATCAGCAGCAGCAAACCTGCCGTGAATGTCGATAGTCGGCCGCGACCGCCAGACTTCACGTTGATGACGGACTGACCGATCATCGCGCACCCCGCCATGCCACCCAACAAGCCGGCGCCAATGTTCGCAATCCCCTGACCTTTGCATTCGCGGTTCTTGTCACTTCCCGTGTCCGTCAAATCATCGATGATGGTGGCGGTCATCAGCGATTCGAGCAGACCCACAGCAGCAAGGCCAGCGGCGTACGGCAGGATGATCATCAACGTTTCGAGCGTTAGCGGCACATCGGGCCAGAGAAACACCGGGAGTGTGTCGGGCAACTCACCCATATCCCCAACCGTTCGAATGTCGAGTCCCAGTAGGGTCGACAGAATGGTCAGTCCGACAATACAGATCAGCGGCGACGGCACCATCCGGCCAACAACGGGGATCAACGGGAAAAGATAGATGATCGCGAGGCCACCGATCGTCATTGCGTAGACATGCCAGGTGACGTCGATCAGTTCCGGCAGTTGTGCCATGAAAATTAATATGGCGAGCGCGTTAACGAATCCGGTCACAACCGATCTGGAGACGAATCGCATGAGGCTCCCGAGCTTCAGAAACCCTGCCGCAATCTGTAGAAGACCGGTTAACACGGTTGCGGCCAATAGATATTCAAGCCCGTGCGTCTTGACCAAAGTCACCATCAGTAGCGCCATCGCGCCGGTCGCCGCACTGATCATGCCCGGGCGCCCGCCGACAAAAGCGATGACTACGGCGATACAGAAAGACGCGTACAGCCCGACTTTGGGGTCGACCCCGGCAATGATCGAGAACGCGATGGCTTCAGGAATCAGTGCCAACGCAACAACTAAGCCAGCCAGCAGGTCCCCGCGCACGTTGCCGAGCCACTCACGTCGCATCGAATCGATCATTTATGGGGATTCCATTGGGCGGGGGACGGCGCCTAAGGCCGGATCGCTTCGACGATACCTTCACGACGTTTGTCAGCGGCGCCGTCGAGCGAGTCCTCACCGACGACAATGATGTGCAGACCGGAATTCTCTCCCTCGCGTTCCTGCACGTCATAGCCGCGCGCTGTTAAGTCTTCCGCGGTCGACTTGCCCGGTTCCACCGAGATCTCGACACGGACTTTTTCGCCACGTGCAACCAGGTTCGGATGATCCACGGCCTCCTGCGCCGACAGTCCCCAGTCGAGCACACCGATGATGGTTTTGGAGACATAAGCAGGAATCGAATTGCCACCCGGCGAACCGGTGACCATCAGTAGATCGCCATCTTTGTCGAAAATCATTGACGGTGACATCGACGACCGCGGGCGTCGGTTCGGTGCAATGGCGTTGGCCGGGCGACTGCCATCTTCCGGTACTTCACGTGCGAAGTCCGTCATCTCATTATTGAGCACGAAGCCCGCCGCCCAACGTTGCGTGCCAAACGGTGCTTCGACAGTCGCAGTCATCGACACGGCATTGCCTTCTTGGTCGATGATCGAAAGATGGGTCGTGCCAGCCGCTTCTTCCGTCGTGTCCGGGCCGAACACTGCCGCGGTCGGTTCACCGCGAAGTACGGCGCCAGGGTCACCGGGCGTGGGTGCTGCGTCCGGAGCAAATCGCTCGGTTGCACGATGTTTGAGGTAGGTGGGATCGAGCAAGTCTGCAAGTGGAACATCCACTTCATCCGGGTCACCGAAGTAGTGATCACGATCCGCATACGCCAATCGCTGGGCATCCACCCACGCGGCGATCTTGTCTGACCGGTTTTGTGCGTCGGCGGATAGGTGGTCGTACAGCGCTGCAATCATAATCTGCGCGCCACCGGAAGAGGGCGGCGATGGGGTGCAGATTTTCATGTCCCGGAATTCACCGCAAATAACTTCGCGTGTGAGCGCTTTGTAATTTTCAAAGTCTTCCATGCTCAGACTGCCGGCGTTCGGTTCTGATTGAGCGGCCGCAACGATCGCCTCCGCGATCTCGCCGCTGTAAAACGCGCTCGGTCCTTCCTTGGCAACGCGTGTCAGTGTCGCTGCATATTCTGGGTTTTTACGGAGGTCACCCGCTTGCAACGGTTCGCCGCCAGGATAGAAGTACTCTGCCGATCCGGGTGCCTCATCGAGGCGACTGCGCTCGGCCATGGCCGGAAGGAAACCCGCAAGCCGAGGCGAGACTTCGAAGCCATCGGCTGCCAGTCGGATCGCAGGCTGGAACAGGTCCGCCCATGGCAACTTGCCATGTTGATCGTGCGCCAATTTGTACAACGCGACGGCGCCCGGTACGCCGATGGCCTTGCCACTTTGCCAAGCTTCGAAGAAATTCATGGCCTCGCCGTCGAGCATAAACATATCGACCGTCGCGCCAGCTGGTGCCATCTCCCGGCCGTCGAAGAATGTCAGGCCGTCATCCTCGCGCTCATAAACCAGCATGAAACCACCGCCGCCGAGCCCCGAGCTTTGTGGCTCTACGAGTCCGAGTACCGCATGGGCGGCAATGGCCGCATCCACTGCATGCCCGCCGTTCTTCAACATCTCGGTAGCCGCCGCGACCGCGTGTGGGTTGGCAGCGGTTGCCATCGCGCCGAGCGACCAGTCGCCAGTGGCCGTTTGGTTTGACGAGGCAGGGGGTGCTGGTTCGTCGCTGCTCTTGCCGCAGGCCGTTAGGAAAAAAAAGAGTACGAGAGTTGAGAGCAGCTTCATTGATTGGGGTCCGTAAGGTGTCGCAGCCTCATCATTATACAGAGCATGGAAGGCTCGCTTTCCCGAGGGCAAACGACCGTGCCGACTTATTGTTGAAGGACTATTTCCACACCGGTGTAAGGTTTTGTGACTTTCTGCCGACACGCCTCGTCTAATTTACCGAATATTCGACTCGAAAAAATCGAACTTTGGCCGCGCCGAATGTGGTGATCAGTCTGTTCGATGGCTTTGTGAAGGTGTTTGAATGAGAACGATTTGCAAGTGGGTTGTCGCCGGTTTGGGTTTGGTCGCTGGCGCAGCGTGGGCTGGCACGCCCGTGGTGACCACAACGCCACCTACTGAATCGTTTGTCGGGGAGCAATTTTGCTTCAATGCGGCGCTCACCAATGCTGACCCGTCTGAAACCGGGTTCTCACCCTATTATAGAGTCGTGCTGTCGCCTGACTTGACGCTCGCCAGCAGCTCGTTCGTGGGCAACGCTCTCAGCTTCAACACCGAAGGCGTGTTCCCGGCCGCCCCCGGCAACGAACTCACGGACTCTGTCACGGGCGAACTCGTAACGGGCCCAGAGGGATCGACGCTTTACACCGTTGAGTACCCGATTGGCAGTGTCACCTCGGGTTCGCCACCACTCGATATGGAGCTGTGCGTCGACGTTGATGTCAACGCCACTGAGAACGTATTGTTGTCCGATGCCATCGCGGTTACGCCTGGGTTTTCCCTGGGCAATACGGCTACGGGCGATAACGGGCCGATCTCCGGCGCGGTCGCGTCGGCAGATTTCACGCCCCGTGTGGTGACCTACGACCTAACGGATATGACGGCAGAGGGCGAGCGCCCGCCCGGTCCGGCATGGACCTTTCCTATCGAGGCTTGTGCCAACATTGCCGCGGACCGCACGGTAGCACCGATCGATTTCGCAGGGGTTAGCCCCATCGTGCTGCCGTCGAACATACAGTTCGTTGGCCCGATCAATTTCTCCGGTACAGGTACAGGCTGCGCTGCGACCACTACGCCCGCTGACCTGACACTGGCGCCCGGAGGAACCATCGAGCTGTCTTGCCCCAGCGGGCAGGGTACTGTCGGTGTCGACGACGACATTTGCGCCACTTTCGATGTTTACATCACTGACACGCTTGACCCAATGTCCTGCGCTGACGAGGGTTCTATCAATACGGCGAAACACGTTGCCGTCCAGAAAGGCACCAGTGGCGATAGCAGACCAGGTGGTACGCGCACCTACACGCTGAACTTTCAGGTGTCTGAGTTTGTTCCTGGTATTTCGCGGTTGGAAGCTACTGACGTCCTGCCCGATGGTGTGACGTTTAATGATGATGCGATCGCGAGTGTGGGCGGTCCGGACACACCGCTGACCGGTGCTTTGCGCACCATCGCCAACAACACGCCGGGCACTGGTGAAACCACTGTCACTTTTTTGATTACTGACGCGCTCGGGACCCTACCGGCTGCGGGTACGGTCACGGTGACCTACACGGCGGACATCGACCAGTCCTTCGATGCGACGGGCGCGCAGGTCTTGTCTAGAGACACTCTGAACAACACGGTCACGGCTGAGTACGACATCGACGGCGCGGGCAACGCGACCAACTGTACAGACGCATCAGCTGCGTCTTTCACGATCGACGATGTGTCTATCACCAAAACCTTGCAGTCGCCTGCTGGCGGTGTCGTCGAACCCGGTGACGCCGTCACGTTCCGGTTGCGCATGGAGATTCCGTCGGGTGATACCGACGGTATCGTGTTCAACGATTTCTTTCCGCTGCCGGTTTTTGATGCCACCAGCATTAACACCAGCACCGATCTTGGTGGTGCCAACACCGATATCGTCCGCACTGGAAACGACACGCTGGGGTTGGTGCCCACGAGCATCACGACGAACGCGGCTGACAACTCACTGCGCATCGATTGGCCGAACGTGGCGACCACCTCGCCGCAGATCATAGAAGTCGACATCACGGCCGTTGTGGACGATGAGCCGTTCGCGGACAACCTCGTGTTATCGAACCTTCTCCAGGCGACGACCGACAACACGCCGGTCGATAACGACGTCGATCTCGAAATCACCTCACTAACCGTCCGTTCGCCGGTCCTGACGATGGACAAGGCCGTCGTCGGTGCAGCCGGGGGCTATGAACCCAGCGATACGATCAGCTGGACGTTGACCGCGTCAAACGATTCCACGGCCCCGGCATTTGATGTGATTGTGACGGATACAACGCCCGCCGGCGTCAACAGCTGCTCACTCGACAGCGTGACCGGTGGCGCCGGTGCTGGTGGGGACAGTCCGTTCGATGGCGATGGCTTTTTGTTCACCTCTTTCGACGGACCGAATACAGGGGCTCTGGACGGCGGCGCATCGGTAACGCTGACAGTTAGTTGTGTGGTCGACACAAACGTTGGTCCTGGCTTCGATATCACTAATACGGCAGCAGTAGGGTGGGCGGCACAAACGGGCGCCAACCGCTACGCGCCGCAAAGCGACGAAGAGACGGTGACCACGGCGACACAACCCCAGCCTGCCAAGGATGTCATTGCGACGTCGGAAACCGCGACGCCAGAGACGAGCCCTCGGCCATTGGCAACCGGTGAGGTGGTCCGCTTCCGGATGTCCGTCGAGTTCCCAGAGGGGGCGCAGACAGGCGTCGATTTGATCGATCTCGTGCCTGGGGGGCTACGGTTCGTGGATGACGGCTCAGGCGCCATCGCATTCGTCAGCTCTGCGGGTGGCGGTCTGACGGCCACTGGGTTCAGTCAGGCCAACTGCACGGCCGGTACGTTGGAAGTCGCGGGTTCGACCGCAGCGGTTTCACCAACGTGTGCGTTGCCCGTCTTTGGCAGCGTGTTCAACAACGGGACGGATGTCACGCTGAGCCTCGGCGACGTCACCAACTCTGAGACAGATGCCGACGCTGAGTTCATTGTGCTCGAGTTGAACTTCGTTTCTACCGGAGATGTTGCTAACGGGCAAAATCGTTCCAACAGATTCCGACTGGACAGCGATCAAGCAACCGTGACCTCGCCCAACTCGACGGTGCGGTTTGTTGAGCCCATTGTGGAGGTCAGCAAGGCAGCGGCTCCGAACACTGTCGATGCTGGTGACACCGTGACGTACACGGTCACCGTCAGTCACGACGCTGACTCCGAGGCCGATGCGTTCGATCTCTCGTTCACCGATACGCTCGACGGCGCCAATCTTGATAATTTCACGTTCATCAGCGGACCGGCTGCGCCCGCGGGCGGGGGTACCTGTACCGCCGCAGGGGCCGTCGTCGACACGTCCGATCCATTCGGCGCGGGAATTTCAATTACATTTGAGTCATTGCCGCTGACCGATGTCTGCGAGATTCGCTACAGCGCGCAGACGCAAGCTGGCGTCGTACCGGGCACACAAGTTCAGAATACGGCAACGGTCGACTTCGATTCGTTGACTGGTACCGGTGACCCGGCCAACGCCACCGGCTCAACGCAGGGCCCGCAAGGCAGCGGTTCTGCGGACGACACTGCGACTATTGGTGTCGCTTCAACGGTCAATAGCAAAACCATCGTCAGCACGAGCTTTTCACACACCTCGGAAGCCGGCGACGGCGCATCGGACGGCACGGCGCGGATTTTGTCGATCGGTGAAATCGTCCGCTATCGACTGCAGGTAACGCTGCCCGAGGGCAACGCCCCCTCGTTCACGATCACCGATTTGTTGCCAGCCGGGCTGGAATATCAGACGGGCACGGCGCGTCTGGCATTCGTCGCCGAGGGCGCAGGCATTACGCCAACGCCGGCGATCACCTGCAGCAATGGTGGTGCTCTATCGGTCGTGGGTGATGAGACGACGGTCGATACTGTTGACCCGCAGTGCGAGATTGCTGCTAGTGGTGGGCCGTTCAATTCAGGTACGGACCCCGTGTTCGCGCTCGGCGATCTCATGAATGACGACATGGATGCCGACAGCGAGTTCGTGCTGATCGAGTTCGATGCGCTCGTGTTGAATGAAACCGGTAACCAGCAAGGTGAGGATCTCGACAACACGTTCGAGTTGTCGATTAACGGCAGCACAATCGGCACGACCACAACCGCATTCGCTGACGTCGTTGAACCGCAGCTCGCATGCAGCATCGATCTTGCACCGAATCCTGTCGACAACCGCACCGATGCCACTCCAACCGTGTCGTTGACCTACACAATCAGCAATGCAGGATTGGCGAGCGCGTTTCAGGTTGGTGACCCGACGGGCGGCGGCTTTGCGATTACATTGCCCGCCGGCTTCGAGAATATTGCCTCGGTGGCGGTGACACCTACCGGCGCTGTCTTCGCCAACGGCACGGCGACACCCGTTGCCGCCAGCGATTTTTCGGTCAGTGGTGCGGACAACAATATCCTGACTGCGGCAAGCGAACTGCAGTTGGCCGCGGGCGCAGATCTCGAAATTGTATTCGAGGCGACATTGCAAGCGAGCGTAGAGCCTGGCGACAGCCTCGCGACCAATTGTGAGGTCGACTATGCCAGTCAGGCGGCCGGTGCGAGCGCGGATAACGTGCGCGACGGCAGTGGCCTTGCGGTCGGCAGCGGGAACGATCCGATCACCGATACTGCCACCCAGGATGACTACCGGACTCAGGCAGATGTGACGCTGGATACCGTTGCTGAGAATCCCGAGGTGGGTCTGGCTAAGCAGGTCAGCGCAGGACCGGTCAACAACGGTGACGGCACGTACGATCTGACCTACACGCTACTGATCGAAAACTCGGGCGATGTTGATTTGGAGAACGTCCAGATCGACGAGCCGCTCGCGACTACGTTCGCGGGTGCGACGTTTGTGGTGAACGATGTCACGGTGTCGAGCAGCAACACGACACTTGTTGAAAATGCCGGTTTTACCGGGACAGCCGGCGGAACCGGACTGTTGGACTCTGCCACATCCACACTCCCCGTCGGCGATCAGGGGACGGTCGTGATCGACCTGACCGTCACTCCGGGCGCCAGTCTCGGTGATTTCGACAACCAGGCCACGGCGTCAGGCGACAGCAACCGAACCGGTAGCACAGTCACCGATCTCTCCGACGACGGCACGACTCCGGATGGCAATAGCAATGGCGATCCGACAGACGACAGTGACGCCACGACTGTAACGCTGGCCGAGGATGCGGAGATTGGTCTCGCGAAGGCTCTCACTGCGGGACCGACAAACAACGGCGATGGTTCTTACTCACTCACCTACCGGTTCGTCGTTGAGAACTCGGGCGACGTGGTGCTGAATGATGTACAGGTTGACGAGTCGCTGGCGACGGTCTTTGCTGGTACGACGTTTACTGTCGATAACCTCGCCAGTACCGACTTCACTGTCAATGGGGCCTTTGATGGCGATGCGGTCATTGGACTGCTCGCACCTGGCAACTCGCTGGCAGCCGGTGTCAGCGGCGAAATTGATCTTGCGATCACTGTAACCCCGGGTGCGAACCTCGGTCAGTTCGATAACACCGCCGAGGCTAGCGGGACGTCGCCATCTGGTGCGACTCCGACGGATACGTCAACAGACGGCACGGATCCCGATGGCAATAGTAACGGCGATCCAACGGACGACAACGACACGACGCCGGTTGTCCTGGCCGAGAACGCCGAGATTGGTCTTGCGAAGCAGGTCGTCGGTGCGCCGGTCAACAACGGTGACGGTACCTACAGCCTGCGCTATCGACTGTTTGTGGAAAACACTGGCGACGTCGCGCTATCAGGTGTGCAAATTGACGATGACCTTGGCACGGTGTTCGCCGACGCGACGACCTTCTCCGTGGACAATATCGAGAGCACTGATCTCACAGTGAACGCCGGCGGATTCACGGGTATCGCGCCGAATATCGGTCTTCTGACCGGTACAGATACGCTGGCCGCTGGCGCTAGCGGTGAGGTGCTGCTCGATGTCACTGTTGAACCGGGCACTGACCTCGGCCCGTATGCAAACACGGCGACTGCAAGCGGCGGTTCACCGGGCGGTACGACTGCAACTGACATTTCGGACAACTCAAATATTACGGACGAGAATGGGGTCAACGGCCCTGGCGACGATAGTGACCCGACCCCGATCTCGTTCGTCGAAGGTCCGCGTATCGGTGTCGCCAAGGCGGTGGTCGGCACACCGATCAACAACGGCGACGGAACCTACTCACTGACCTATAGCATTGTCGTCGAGAACGCCGGTGATGTGCTTCTCAGCGAGGTATCAGTGACGGAGTCTCTGGCGACTGTGGTCGCTGACGCCGATGCTGTGCTTGTCGACAGTCTGACCAGCACGGACTTCACGGTGAACATTCCAGGGTTCGACGGCGATGCTGATCCGGAGTTGCTCGCAGTAGGGAACACGCTAGCGGTGGGCACACAAGGCACGATTACGCTTGTGCTGACGATCACGCCGGGCGCCGATCTCGGTCCCTACGACAACACTGTCACTGCCAGTGGTACATCGCCATCCAACGCCGTGTTCACCGATGATTCAGTGGATGGTATCGACCCCGACGCGGACAACGACTCTGATCCGAATAATGACCAGAGCCCAACCTCAACCACCTTCTCGGAAGACGCGGAGATCGGTGTCGCGAAGGCGATCACAAATGGTCCGGTCAACAACGGCGATGGTTCCTACACACTGACCTACCGCGTTACCGTTGAGAACTCAGGCGATGTCGATCTGACTGATGTTCAGGTTGATGAGCCACTGGCGACGACATTTGCCGGTGCAACATTTACCGTGGACGCGTTGACCGGCACAGGCGTAACGGTCGCTGCCGGTGTGTTCGATGGCGATGTGAACCCGGGATTGTTGGCTGCTGGAAATACCCTGACCGCCGGCACCAGCGGCACCGTCGACCTCACAGTGACCGTGATACCGGGTGGAAATCTCGGTCCGTATAACAACACGGCCACGGCGTCGGGCACCGCACCATCGGGCGCAACGCCAAGCGACACGTCAACGGACGGGACAACGCCCGATAGCAATGGCGACGGGGATCCGACGAACGACGATACGCCAACTACCACAACGTTTAGCGAAGACGCCGAAATCGGCGTGGCCAAAGCCGTAACCGCCGGACCGACCAACAACGGCGATGGCACCTATTCGCTGACCTACACGATCACGGTCGAAAACTCCGGTGATGTCGCGCTGAGCGACGTTCAAATAGATGAACCGCTGGACATCACGTTTGCGGG
The DNA here is from genome assembly GCA_038533155.1 of Pseudomonadota bacterium. Taxonomy (GTDB): domain Bacteria; phylum Pseudomonadota; class Gammaproteobacteria; order Steroidobacterales; family Woeseiaceae; genus CALBPI01. Next base: position 19,250 of record JBCAZH010000028.1, read on the forward strand.
TGCCAGTTTCGTTATCGACAGTCTGACAAGTACCGATCTGACTGTTGCCAGCGGCGTGTTTGACGGCGCTAGCAACACCGGTCTGCTTGCCCCGGGTGTCGAGCTCATCGCAGGAGCGTCGGGCACAATCGAGCTTTCGCTTACGGTGACGCCAGGCGCGAATCTCGGACCCTACAACAACACAGCAACCGCGATTGGAACGTCGCCTTCCGGCGCCACGCCATCGGATACATCTGCCGACGGCGTTGTACCGGATGCCAACAACGATGGTGACCCAGGCAATGACGATACACCGACGTCGGTTTCATTCGACGAAGACGCGGAGATCGGTGTAGCTAAGGCGGTCACCGACGGTCCGACAAATAACGGTGATGGCAGCTACTCGCTGACCTATCAGATCGTCGTTCAGAACTCTGGCGACGTCGCACTCACGGATGTGCAAGTTAACGAGCCGTTGGCGACTACGTTTGCCGGGGCTACTTTCACTGTTGATGCGCTGAGTGCAACAGGCGGCCTGATCGTCGCCACCGGTGTATTCGACGGCGCCGCGAACCCGGGTCTTTTGACTGCCGGTAATTCACTGACCCCAGGCGCCAGTGCAACGATCGATTTGACGATCACCGTGACGCCGGGCGGCAACCTTGGGCCGTACGACAATCAGGTCGCAGTGAGCGGAACGTCACCTTCGGGTGCGACGCCGGTCGACACCTCGGTCGACGGAGGCGTGCCGGATGCCAATGGTGATGGTGATCCCACCAACGATGATTCGCCGACAACGAGTGGGTTCAGCGAGACACCAGCGCTCGGCGCCGCAAAATCGGTGACCGATGCGATGCCGAATTTCGATAACACGTTTACGAGCACAATCACGATCCGCGTTGTGAACAGCGGCGATGTTGTCATCAACGATGTGTCGGTGGATGAACCGCTGGCCGCAAACTTTGCGCCGGCAACGGTGGTCGGCGTCGAGAATCTCGCCGTGGTTGGTGATATTGCTGCCACCCGCCCAGGCTTTGACGGCGTGGCGATTACCAATCTTGTGGCAGATGGCCAGTCACTGCCTGCCGGTGGCGAGGCTGTCTTCACGTTCGATGTGATCGTGAATCTCGATACAGGAGCGCAATGCGCGGCGATCCCATTGTCCAACACAGTGACGGCCGAGGGCACAAGCCCCGCAGGCGCATTGATTGTGGATCAGTCTGTTCCTGGCAATGATCCGGACCCCGACAGCGACGGTGATCCTGGAAATAATGGCGCACCGACGAGCATCGCGTTCGTGACGGGCGTCGATGGCGTGTTGACGGTCACTCCAGAGATTTTGCCCGGTGAGCCAATCGCTGTAAGCGTCGCTGATGCAGATGATAATCGCGACGCAGCGGTGGTCGAGACGATCACCGTGCTGGTCACGAACGACACGATAGGGGAGCGGGAGACTCTGACGCTGACCGAGACCGGCGCCGATTCAGGTGTCTTCGAAGGCGCACTCGACACGGTCGAGAGCGACGTTGCAGGCACCGATCAGGATGGCACGTTGAATACCGCGTTCGAGTCGACGTACAGCGTGACATTCATCGATACGCTGTCCGAGAGCGGTTGCGTGAATACGATCACAGCGGCCGGTGAAGTTGCAGGGCTGGCCACGCTCGTGGGCAATGCCTGGCTGGATGCCAACGCCGATGGTGCATTCGATGCCGGTGAGAGACCGCTTGAGGGTTGGGTCATCGAGGTCCGGGATGCCAACGGCGTCGTTGTAGCGACAGTGCCGGTGGCGGCGGATGGTAGTTACACCGTGCCGGATCTGATTCCAGGTGATGGTTACTCCGTCACGTTGATGCACCCCGACACCGGGACGACCTTCGGGCAATTGACAGACATCACGTTGCCACCGAACGTGACTGTGCTGGATCAGAATCTACCGATTGATCCGGGCGGTATCGTCTATGACGCAGTCAATCGCGTCCCTGTGCCAGGTGCAACACTACGACTCGTTAATTCAGCAGGCGATGTATTGCCCGACGCCTGTCTGCTGCCGGGTCAGCAGAATCAGGTGACAGCTGACGATGGGCTCTATCAGTTTGACGTCCAGTTGGGCGCAGATCCTGCCTGTCCGTCCGGCGAGACGTACACGATTCAGTTTGATTCGCCGGAGGGTTTCCAGACGGGAGTTTCCGAGCTGATCCCACCGAATGGTGGTGTGTTTGATCCAACCGGGCTGGGTGATCCTGCGCTTGTTGGCGCTACGGGCGCCGTACCGGTCGGCAGTGCACCGACAGATTACTTCACACAATTGGCATTGGCGGACAACGATCCGGCGGTCGTCTTTAACCACATTCCGTTGGATCCGGTCGGCGTTGAAACCAGCAGCGTACGATTGACCAAGCGCGTCGCGCAGCCAACCACCACAATCGGTAGCCTCGTGGCTTACACCATCACGATTGAGAACCTGAGTCCGGTGCTGCTGCCGGGCATCGACGTCGTTGATTCGTTGCCACCAGGGTTCAGCTTTGTCGAGAACTCCGCGACGCTGGATGGTCAGCGCACCGGGTTCACGGTGACCGGTCCGCGGCCAGTGCGTTTCGATGGCATCGCGCTTGAGCCAGGACAACTCAGAACCCTGCGCTACATCCTGCGGGTTGGTGCGGGTGTGACTGCGGGCGACTACGTGAACACTGCCGCGCCAACACTGAATGGTCTGACCATCGGTAACGAAGACACCGCGATGGTGGAAGTCATCGCAGATCCGGACTTCGAGGAAACCACGATCATCGGCAAGGTCTGGCATGACCGCGATGGTGACGGCTGGCAGGACAGCGCTGAGGCGACCGGACTGGTCTTGAGTGGCGGTCCATTTGGTGCAGGCCGCGAGATCGACCGCATCGAGGGTCGCGATAGTGAGGGCGACAATCTGGAGCGGCATGAGGTGGTCTTTACCGTGCCCAACAGCACCGCGACTCTCACCCTGACATCTTCGGAAGGTAGCGTCGTCGTACTGGAGCCGGACGGCTCGTTGTTGACGGATCACACCGGCGACGTCGCAAGGGGACGGAATTCGCAATCACTGCGCATTGTTCGAGAGCCGTTGTTCGATGAGGGGGAGACGATCTCTCGTTCGATGATGCGAACCGAAACCGTTGTCGAGAATTCGGTCGTCGAGCCAGTGCGCTTCGCGTCGGGTAAGGCAGACATTCCACCGTCCTACATCGAGCAGCTGAGAGCAGTACTCGCGTCGCTAGAAGATCAGCGCAAAGTGCGTCTGACATTCGTGGGGCACACGGATAACCAACGACTGAGTGCCCGGACCGCCGCGATTTACACGGACAATCAGGGCCTTTCCGAGAGTCGCGCGCAAACGGTCGCACGGTTTATCCAGGCCGCACTTGGGCTGCCGGACTCGGCGATTGAAAGCTCCGGGCGAGCTGATCGTGAGCCTGTCGCGACCAATGCGACGCAAGCGGGTATGGCACTGAACCGCCGTGTCGAGATCGGGGTGATCTACGAGCGCGACGAGCCGGTCGAAGAGATTGTCCACGAGCTGCGTGCGCCCGTACCCACCGGTCAAATGCGAGTGCGTGTGATTAATGATGGACTACAAGAGCCCGGTATTGCCGGCGTACGGCTTGCGACTGTCGAAGGTCTCGTGATTGAGACTGATGCTGAGGGGCGCTACCACATCGCTGCCGTCGATGGTGGCTTCCTGGAGCGGGGTCGCAATTTCATCGTCAAGGTGGACCCAGCTACTTTGCCGAGGGACTCCGAATTCACGACTGAAAACCCGCGTGTGAAACGTATCACGCAAGGCCTGCTTAACCAGTTCGACTTTGGTGTGCGGATGCCACGTTTCCGTACGAGCGCACCGACACTGCGTACATTCGAGTTCGCGCCAGCGTTCTTCGAGACCGATAGCGACAAGGTACAGGATCGATATCAACCACTGCTGGTAGAGCTGACCGACGCGCTCGAAGAAGCAGGGGGCGGCCGCGTGGTTGTGCTGTCCGATTCGGGTGCTGTCGCCAAGGCGCTGGCCGCGCGTCGTGGGGCCGCGTTGATGGCCGTGCTAAGAGAACGTCTGCCGACGGAGGTGTGGCGAAATACGGAGGTGTTTGTCATGGCGAGTAACGAACAATCACGGGTTCGTCAACAAACACCGGGTGCGTTGCGGCGGGCAGGGGCCCTTTTGCTTGGACTGGTGATCAATACGGCGCATGCCGGTGACTGTGTGCTCGAGTCCTGCACCGTTGATGGCGAGCTGGTTGCCCAGAGCGAGCCGCTTGATTGGTTTGACCCGCAAACGGATGCACCGTTGATGCACCCAACGGATGGACGTTTCCGAATCAACTTGCCGGGTGGCGGTGTGATCTGGGCGACTGAAGACGCTAGCGATATGCAGGCGCGTTTGTCGGTGGCCGGACCACGCTATATCCCGAGTGCGGGCACGGATGGGCCGATGACGTTTGTTGCGTACAGCAACTACGCAGCGTTTATCGACAAGTACGAACTGCAAATCTTCAATGATGCGGACACGGATCGCACGGCACCGTTGACGACTCTGTCACCGGTCCGTTCGACCGATGCATTCACGTCTTTTGTTCGCTTCGAGTGGGCGCCGCCGAAAGCTGTGTTTGCACCCGGCACTCAGCTCGCCTATCGGCTTGTAGTCACCGGTAATGCATTGCGCGATCGGACGCAGGACGCTCTGATTCGAGTCGTCACCACGGATGAGTACGCTGAACTCACCACCAAGGCAGCCGAGCGCTTTGCGAAACAGCAGGAAAATCAACCAGCGCCGGTGCGACCTTTTGCAGCCGCTCCCGAGTTGCCCGCCCCCGAAGCACATCGGTTGCTCGTCGCAACCTATGGACGGTCGCAGCTCGCACGCCAGAATATTCTGTTGCACGGTGCGCGCGTACGATTGCAGGGGCATGACTTTCCCGCGTCGCACACCATCTATGTCAACGACCAGTGGCTACCGATCGATGTCGACGGCAAGTTCACGGGCGAGTACTTGTTGCCGATCGGTGATGCCTGGGCGCGAGTTGCGGTTGCCATGGAAGATGGCGATGTCTGGCTGAAGGATATTCCGGTCACAGTAACCGGCGAACATCGATTCCTCGTTGCGCTGGCGGACTTTACCGCAGCTTCCAATGATCTATCGGGTTCGCTCGAGCCATTGTCGGCTAACGATCGCTACGCCGAGGATTCGCTGGTTGAGGGACGGCTCGCGTACTACCTCAAGGCGAAGATCCAGGGCAAATATCTCCTGACCAGCCAACTCGACAGCCGCGAGGAGCAGCTCGACGATATTCTGGGGAATCTGGATCAACGTGACCCGCGCAGTCTTTTCCGCCGGATCGATCCCGACCGCTACTACCCGGTGTACGGTGACGACTCAACTACGATCAATGACACCAACACGCAGGGTCGTCTCTACGTCCGATTTGAGTGGGACAAGAGCGAAGTCATCTGGGGCAATTTTCAAACGGAAATCGACGATAGCGAGTTCATTCATTATCGGCGCACGCTGTACGGCGGTCAGTTGGATTGGCGCAGTGTGGCGACCACGGATCACGATGAAACTCGTACGCGCGTTAGCGTGTTTGGATCCGAGGCGCAAACGGTTCTGGGTCACAGTGAGTTCGTGGGCACCGGCGGCAGTCTCTACTACTTGAGACACCTGGATATCGTTCTGGGGTCCGAGCAGGTACGTATCGAGTTTCGCGATGTCGACACGAATCGCGTTGTCGATGTTGTCGATCTCGTGCGCGGTCGAGACTACGAAGTAGATGAATTGCAAGGTCGGCTGATCCTTTCAGAGCCACTGTTGCAGATTGCTCAGCAATCGGCGCCATCGATCATCCGAGACGGTCCGCTCGACGGCAATCTCGCGATTCTGGTGGCTGACTACGAGTATCTTCCGGCGGGTTTCGATGCTGATCAGATTGCAGCGGGTATCCGAGGCAAACATTGGCTGGGTGACAACGTTTCGGTGGGTGGCAGCTATGTGAGCGAAGGCCGCGGAGACGAGGACTATACGTTAGCCGGTGTCGACGTCGCGGTCACTGACGGGCGCGGAACCTACCTCAAGGTCGAAGCGGCTAGCAGTGAGGCAACACAGGCAGAGCGTTTCTTCTCGACTGACGGCGGACTCAGCTTTGGTTCATTGAACAATGTGACTGGCGCGAACCGCTCGGGCGAAGCACTTGGTGTTGAGACTCGGATCAACCTGCAAAACCGAGGGATCACACGTGCACCCAGCACGGTAGCCGCGTGGTGGCGTCGAACCGACGATCAGTTTTCTATTGCGCGACGCGACGACGGGGTCGATATCTACGAGCAAGGGCTCGAGTGGCTCTACGACTGGTCTGACCGCGGTCGACTGGCGTTGCGTGCCACGACCGTCGAGCGTGAGACGCAGAGTGAGCAAACCGACGTTACGCTGCAGGTGGCTAACGGCATCGGTGAGTCAGGCACACTGTCGGGTGAGGTGCGCGGACTCTCGCAAACCTCGCTGCAGCCCGGCGGACAGTCCGTCGACGCAACACTTGCGGCACTGCGCTATGCGCATCGTATCGGCAGTCGCGCAGAGGTCTATGCGACGGGTCAGTTCACGATCGATAACGATGGTGGTGACTATGACAACAACGATCTCGCGTCGTTGGGGATGACGTATGCGATCACCGAGCAGACGTCGGTCCTCGCTGAGGTGAGTGGTGGGCACCGGGGTGATGGCGCAACGTTGACGATGTCGCATGACGTCTCTTCCGATCACACGGTCTATGGCACGTTCACGCATTCAACGGATCGGACCGATAATCCGCTTGGCGGATTGCCGGCGACGGGCAATGGTCGAGACCGCTTGTTGCCGGGCAACACCCTCGCAATCGGCCACCGTGCGCGGATTTCGAATCAACTGGATGTCTTCAATGAAACGACAGCCGCCGATGTTCGTGGTCCGGTCAGCCTGGGTCATGTGTTCGGCTTGAATTGGAATGTTCAGGGTGGTTTTCGAGTCGGTCTGACCTTGCAACGTAGCGATGTAAACGCTGAGTTTGGTGTGGTGGAACGCGAGGCCGTGACTGTCTCGGGTGGCTATCGTTCGTCGAGCTTTAATTGGACCAGCCGTGTCGAACTGCGCGACGATCAGGCAGCATTCGCCGATGACAGTGTGCGCCAGTGGGCCAGCATCAACCGCCTGGACTGGAAGCTCTCGGACAGCTTCCGGCTGTTGACGCGCTTCAACTACGCGGACACCGAGGACGACGGAGATTTCCGTGATGACACCAAGCTGGTGGAAGGCGGGGTCGGGCTGGCGTACCGTCCGGTCGACAATAACCGGACCAACTGGCTTGCCAAGTACACGTACCTGTATGACCTGACCAGCAGTGCGCAGGCCGACTTGTTCGGTGCGCTCGGATCCAGAACAGATCAACGCTCCAGCATCTTCAGTTTTGAAGGTGTGCGTCGGTTTGGACCGAAATGGAGTCTCGGTGGGAAAGTGGCACAACGTATTTCCGAACTACGTCTGGATCGTTCGACCGGTGACTGGTTCGATTCCACCACCAACTTCGCGGCATTGCGTGTGCGCTATCACCTCATTAGCAACTGGGACGCAATGGCGGAATACCGTTGGCTGGAGGTTCAGGAAGCCGAAAGCGCACGTCGCGGCTGGTTGGTCGGTGTCGATCGCCATGTCGGTGATCACATGAAAATTGGTATCGGCTACAACTTCACGGATTTCTCGGATGACTTGACGCAGCTGGACTATGAGTTCGAGGGTTTCTTCCTGAATGTGCTCGGGAAGTACTGACGAGAGACTGACTGTCTGATTTGGCAGGTTTGAGAGGTTCTCATCTACCCTCGGACTACCCAATCAAAAAAGGGCCCCGTTGGGGCCCTTTCGTGATTGGCGCGCCCGAGAGGATTCGAACCTCTGACCCCTGCCTTCGGAGGGCAGTACTCTATCCAGCTGAGCTACGGGCGCATGTTGGTATTGTAGCCGAATCTCTGGGCGAGAGGATTGATTCGGATCGGCTGGCGCCGCTCGTCGTCAATTGCGGTGCAATTGATCGAACCTCTGACCCCTGCCTTCGGACGGCAGTACTCCTTTCGGAGCTTGCGCTCCTCAAGCCCGGCCATCTGCTTTGCAGGTGTCGCTTGTGGCGGCGAAAGCGGTGCTTTCGCTTGAGCGCCACTCGCCCCGCTGAGCTACGGGCGCATGTCGTTATTGTAGTCGAATCTTTCGAGGGGATTGATGATCTAACCCAGCAGCAACGCGCTTTGTGTTTAGTGCGTTCGTTCAATCTATCCGCCCTCGCTCTTGTTTTGGATGTGACGTTTTCGCCATTTACGCGGTGACAAACCGAAGTGACGCCGGAACACTTTTGCGAACTGGGCAGGGTTGGCGTATCCAATACTATTCGAGATTGAGAGGACGCTCTCGCGATCCTCCGCCTCTAGCATTTTCGCTGCGTGATCGAGTTTGCCGCGAATGGCGAACTGATGCGGGGTCTCTCCTGTCGCCACTTTGAATCGTCGTGAGAAGTGATGCCGACTAATCCCAACCGTTTCCGCCATCTCCGAGACAGCGACGTGTCGGTCGATGTTCTCGATGAGAAAGTCGTTTACGATCTGGACGGCCCTCTTGGTTAGAGGCGTGACCTCCTCGGTGATCTTGTCATCTTCAAATGGTTGGTCAAGAAGTTGGTGGGCAATCATGTGCGCGGCGTGTAGCAAAGTTGAATCGGTGACTTTGTTCGCTCGCGTGTAGCCTACATCCATCATCATCGCCTCGACCAAAGGATCTCGAACGGTTTCGGTCAGTGCAGAAACCTTGATTCTCTCGGGCCAATTTTCTCCGAAGCTTTCTACCAAGCTATCCACAGCAATCCCAATCGCGATGACTGTCATCTCGGGCCAACGACCCATGCCTTGTGCGTTGGGGGGGGAAACTCCGATATCGCCTGGCGCGATGTCTGTGTCTAGTGCACTGATGCCAGCCTTTTGCTTGAGATGACCGCCCCCTGCTACGCACAGGTGCACAAACAAAGCTGGCACCCGTCTGACCTTTCCTGTGTGAGCAGGCACCGTCGCGTGGTAGGTGATGATGCGTCTGTCTTTGGTTACTCGAACGTGGCGCACGTCAGCGTTCATATCGTCGAGTCGTTGGCGAGCCGCGCGTTCTGACAGAATCTGCATGTTTCGATATTAAATGAGAATTATTCTCAATAAAAGCGCGAATGGAGTGATTTGGGCGCGAATGGAGTGGAAGCGCAACGATGTATCTCAGACTCTGTCGACTCGTCTTACGCCCATGGGGATGGGAAAGCGGAGGTATCGGAAATGCGACTCTCAGAGAGATTGATTTGGGTGTGCTCGATAACAGGGGCGCTCATTGCGTTTGCATGCAGCAACGTTTTCGCCCAATCGGCTGAAAGCCCGCTCGACGTCATCGTCGTGACAGGCACAAAACTTGGCTTGAGTCAGCAGGATACGGCCAGCAGCGTAACGATCGTTGATGCAGACCGTATCGACAAAGACTACATCCTCAATATTGAAGACGTCTTTGATCGAACCGCCAACGCATTTACAGGGACGACTGGTTTCGGGGCTTACAGTATTCGAGGCGTCAAAAACACCAATGTCATCGACGGGTTCAATAGGACAAATGCATTGTCTACGGTCGTCATAAACGGTACCGCGTTGGGACTATCTGCTGCTGATTACCTTAAGCCATCATTGTTTGACGCCGAGGTCGTTGAGGTTCTTCGTGGGCCTCAGTCTATTGCACAAGGTCCAAACACTTTGATTGGATCGATTGTTGTCAACTACAACAGCCCGACATTTGATGGCTATGAGGGCAGAGTGCTCGCGGAGGCTGGAACACTCGGAACCTACCGGGTCGCTACCGTGCAAAATGTCGAGCTTGTTGATGACAACCTCGCAGCCAGAGTCGCGCTCGAGACGCGCCAGGCTGACGGTGATGTGTCTAATCCGACAACTGGCCAGGACGATGTTCAACGCACTGATGAGGAGACGCTGCGTCTGCAGCTGCTCTGGCAGCCCGATGCCATCGAAGGCTTTTCTGGTGAACTGACCTATCTTCGCAACCGCTCTGATTCAAACCCCTTCGCGAACGTACCGTCAGATCCTGACCTTGACTTCTCCGTGTTCGACCGCATCCAGCTTTCCGACCAGCCCGAGGATTACCCATCCGACTACGAGTTTAGTGGTCTGGCGGTTGATTGGCAGTTCACCGAAGCGTGGTCGCTGTCCGCTGTTCTTGGCTATGGGGCGTTTTCGTCGGATCAGGCGCTTGATGGCGACCTGACGCCGTTCCCTCTGCTCACCCTGGGAACCGCGATCGAGGAAGACATCCTCAGCCAGGAAATCAGACTGAACTATGTATCGGACCAGCTGAACTTAATCGTGGGCGTGTTCCACTCCGACGGCGAGTTCACCAATGGCTTTGACCTACAGGGTGTGTTCCCCGACGGCATGGGCGGCTTCATTCCGTTCAACCAATCCCAACGCAACCAGCAGAACATCGAGCAAACCGCAGTGTTTGCGCAAGCGGACATTCGTTTGTCTGAACGATGGGCCACCACGCTCGGGATGCGGATCAACCAAGAAGATCGGGACTTTAGTTCAACAACCGATCAACCCGGTGTGCCGGTCTCGTTTGTCGGCAATGAGGACTTCGATCAATTCCTGCCATCAATTTCAGTCCGGTTCATGGCCAATGAAGCGAACACTTTGGGTGCGCTTTACAACCGCGGCTATCAAGGCGGCGGGTTCAGTGCTGCGCTAGTGCTCGGCGAAGTCCGGCCCTATGAAGAGGAGTTCATCGATAACTACGAACTGTTCTGGCGATACCAAGCAGCCGATGGCGACTGGCAGGCCAACCTCAACATTTTCTACTTCGACTGGCAAGATCAGCAAGTTCCGTTCACGCCAACAGGCGGTATCCCTGGATTCGATGAATTCATCGGCAACGCAGGCGCGTCGACCGTCTATGGCTTTGAGTTAGAAGTCTCTGCCAGGCTGAGTATGGCGTTCGACGTGTTCGGCGCCGTTGGCCTCAGCGAAACCGAGTTTGATGAGTTCACCATCGATAACATTAATCTCGCCGGATCTTCCTTCCCGGGCTCTCCGGCCTGGAACGCGAGTGCGGGTCTGATCTACCAAAACAGCCACGGTTGGTTCGGGTCGGGCACGATCACGTATGTCGACGACACGTACACAGAGCTCGGTTCACAAGACTTTACGGCGATTTCCGAGCGTCGATTGCTGGCGGCTAAACTCGGTTATCGAGGAAAGCGTTGGTCGGTCTATGCGTTTGGCGAAAACCTTCTAGACGAGGATTATGAGCTTGGTTTGTTTGACCGCAGACAACTGGGGGTGAATGGCTCACTGGGCACCGTGGCGAACCCGAGAACCATCGGCGTGGGCTTCGACTGGTCCTGGGAATGATCGTGTTGACTCGGCGCTGGCGAAATTTGCTCAGAGGTAACCTTTAATGCGTTGGAAGGTCCTGACAGTGGTCGGTCTGCTCTACACCGCTCAGTTTATCCCGTTGTTTTTCTCCATCATGGCGCTGCCGATCATTCTACGGATGGCAGGTCATACCGCCACGCTCATCGGACTCGTGCAGCTTGCGGCGCTACCCTATATCTTCAAGTTTCTCTGGGCGCCGTGGATCGACCGGTATCGGTTGGGGAAAGATCGATACAAGTCCTGGATCGTGGTGTTATCAGTCCTACACGTCGTCAGTGTTGTGGGACTCGCACTGACTGATCCTGGCGGCAATCTGGTCGCGCTGTTCATCATGCTCTCTTTGGCCATTCTTGCGGTGAGTACGCAGGACGTTGCCGTCGATGCGTTGGCTATTTCACTGCTCAGGCCCTCAGAGCGGACGCTAGGCAGTACCTTCCAGAACGCCGGCGCCTACGCGGGCGCGATCGTTGGCGGGTTTGGCTTTCTGTACATCTATGATGAATTGGGGTGGACGGCTGCGCTGATTATTCAGGCAGTCTTGTTTGCCCTGCCGCTACTCGCGTTGGCGCTCGTTGACGAGCCAGCACGGTTACGTGGTGCGCCGACTGTCAATTTCAGAAACGCATTCCAGTTTTTCAAACAAGAGCGCATCGGGCGGTGGCTCGGCGTTCTTGGCACCATCCGTATTCCGATTCTAATGACAATGCTGCCGATGCGACTGATGATGGTCGATCAGGGCATGACGACTGAAGAGATTGCGATATGGTTCGGGCTGTTTGCGATGTGTGCGGCAGGCGGGGCGACAGTTATCTTTGGTCCGCTGCTCCGGAAGCTGCCGCGAGTCCAAGCTATCTACTTTGTGGGATTCCTGAACATTCCCATCCTCGTACTGATCGCCTACATTGCCAGTCAGTTTCCCAACGGAATTCGCTACGCGATCATTTTGGGCTGGTTCGGCATCGCCCTGACCGATGTGGTGATGTACCGCGGCGCGATGGACAAGGTGCGACCCGAAATGCCGGGCTTTGACTTCTCAGTCCAAATTGCCATCTACATGTTGCTTGCGGGCTTCGCCGATCCGATTGTCGGTGTCGTGATTGATCGGCAGGGCTACTTGCCTGCGCTTTTGACTGCGATTCCACTTGCAGTCGTGCCCTTGCTGATTGTGTATTTCAGAATCGCGAGAATCAGCGAATCTGCGCGTGGGCTGGACGGCGAGCGTGCCGTTTCGACAGGCCATATGAAGACGAGGGACTCCATGGCGCTTTTGAAGTCGTGCGAGAAATCGTTTAGCGAAGACCATGGCATCCAGTGCACATGGCCTGAGCCATCACTGATACACATGGAGTCGATGGGCTGCATTGTGGAAATGCGAGCACTTGAAAATGCGGTGGACCTCCTGATCGACACACCGACTGAAAGCTATCTTGTGTTTATTCGCGAAGAGCTCTTTGAGCACCTCGAAGAGTTCGACAGAGCAGCAACAGAGACGTTGAGCTGGACCGGTGGAATTACTGTTGGTGAGATGCCTTCGAATTTCCGAATCCTGCGGGCATCGCGTCGCCGCGAGGTTTACCCGGGTCTCATCCGCGTGACGCTCACCGGCATCGATGTTGAGTCGCTGAACCGCGAGGGAATCCACATTCGCCTAATGATGCCCGCCGCTCGCGGTCGCGAGCCAGTTTGGCCGACAATCAATGAAAATGGTCGAACCGTTTGGCCGAAAGGTAATGATCAGTTACACACTCGATACGTCACCATTCGACACCTACGACTGGATGATCGCGAAATTGATGTCGACATCGCGCATCACGACGGTGGACTGATTTCAGACTGGGCGGCTTTGGACGGAGACGATCAGAAGGTTGGCGTCATGGGACCTGTCGGGGATCCGGGACTGGACTTTACCGAGAACGTGATTCTGGCGGCTGATACTACCGGACTCCCTGCCATTGCTCGACTGATCGAAAGCGTTGATGGTCGGGTGACCGGCCACCTTTTTGCTGCGGCCCCGAGTCAAGCCGTACTAGAAGACTATCTACCTAACTCGCAACTCAAAGTGACAGCTGTCGACCCAAGCGAATTCTCCACAAAAATTCTGGACCTAGTGAAAGACTGCGCCAAGGAGCCCATCAGCTATGGCTGGTTTGCGGGCGAGTTCGGTGCAGCCCGAGCAATGCGAGATTGGTTTCGCGACGAGCTTAGCTTAGAAAAAACAGCACAACTAAGCGCCGCGTACTGGAAAGTCGGAGTGGCTGGGCACCATCGTTAGCACTGGGCATCGATTTACCCCAGTGATGGGCCAGATTAATAAAGTCATCGCATATTGATTGAACCTCTGACCCCTGTCTCCGGAGGGCAGTACTCCTGTCGGAGCTTGCGCTCCTCAAGCCCGGACAACGGCTTCGAAGGTGTCGCTCAAGCCGAAGACAAAAAAGCGTAGCTATCCAACGCTCCCAAGATTGTCATCGTTTCACGTGACAGCGCTCTCGATTCACGGTGGCACTCTAAGTACTGACACCACCGTACGAAAATCCCACCAACAAAATTCTTTGGCCGGTTTTGGCGAGGTTTTTCGATCTAATTAATAACCGGCACTCGCAAGGTTTTGAGGCCGAATCGCGACCACGACGAAACATATCGCCTGAGACAGTTGTTGATTGACTTACAGGGTAACTGGCAAATGTTGAAACGAGTAAAGCAACAATGAACCTCTACCTAAGACTGCTTTTGATCTGGCTACGCAACCGGCGTAGCGGGTTCGCGCACCATCAACATGTCGCGCGCACCTCGTTCCGGGTGCTACCGCATGACATCGACATGTTTGGCCATATGAACAACGGTCGGTATTTACAGATCATGGACGTCGCACGGGTCGAGTGGATGTTGCAAACCGGTATCGCGAATCAAATCCGTCAGCATCGTTGGGCACCGTTGCTCGGTGGCGGCGCCGTGCGGTTTCGCCATTCCTTACGACTGTTTCAACGCTATGAAGTCCTGACGCGTCTGCTCGGCTGGGATGACCGCTGGTTCTATATCGAACATACGTTCGTGGATCAAGGAGGACGCCGTATCGCCGTCGGAATTACTCGCGCAGGACTTCGCGAGAAAAATTCCTGGGTTGCAGCTCAACAGGTCGCAAACGCTGTTGAGGCGGAAGCAGTTTCACCGCCGTTACCCGCACACGTCATGGACTGGGCGGCATTCGAAAATGCGATCTGCCGCCACAGTACTACGGTACTCACGAAAGAAAGACCGATGCCTTCGGTTCAATCAGCGAACGGGTCCTGATCATGAAGCCTCCGAATTTAGACAGTGTGTTCGAGCGCATCACTTCCCGACCCATACTGGTTGTAACGGTCGCATTGGTGCTGATCGGATTCCTGGCATCGGGTCTGTCGCGACTGGTGAAGGACACGTCAGTCAAAGCGTTCATTCCCCCAGAGCATCCATCCTTGGTCGCGGATCAACGTGCCGAATCGCTATTTGGATTGTCCGATACGATTGCGGTCGCGATTTTGACCGATGATGGTGAGACGATTTTCCGTCCGACGGTCCTGCGACAAGTGACGGAGTTGACCGAAGCCATCCAGGGTCTCGACAACATTCGCTACGATCGAGTGATCAGCATTGCGACGGAGTCATCGATCCGAGGCGATGGTCAGGCAGTGATGATCGACCCATACGTCGAGGCGCTACCGTTGGGCCCGCGCGACGCGAGCGATGCGGCGCTGCGATGGTCGGAAATGTCGCCGCACGTCGATACGCTTGTGAGCGCCGATCAGACGGGTGCCGTGATCCTGGCCGAGATCGTTGATACCGGCGCGGCTGCAGGGACTTACGAAGCAGTCATGGCGCTGGTCAACCAATTCGAAACCGAGGGCACGACGTTGCACGTAGCGGGGCCGGGCGCTGTCAGCGGTTATCTCAGCCGCTATATCGATCAGGATGCACGCAAGCTACAACCATTGGTCCTCGTTGCTGTGCTGGCGTTTATTCTTGCCGCGTTTCGGCGGTTGCGTGCGTTGGTCGGTCCGCTATTGGTTGTGATCGGATCCGCTGCCGGCGCTCTTGGGATGATGGCGTGGTTTGGCATTCCCTACTACGCGATTACCAACGCGCTGCCCGTCATCATCGTTGCGATTGCTGTCGCCGATGCGATTCATATTTTGTCGGCCTTTTTTCTACGTCGCGAACAATCGTCTGACAAGACTTGCCGCGAATTGGTCATCGAGTCGATGAATGAAATGGCACGGCCGATCACACTGACAACGCTGACGACAGTCGCGGGGTTCAGTGGCATCGCACTCGCGTCGATCATGCCGCCCATTACTTGGTTCGCCGTGTTCGCAGGACTCGGCGTTACGTTGGCATGGGTACTGTCGATGCTCGTGCTACCCAATGTTCTACTGTTGGTTGACCCCGGGCACAGTCCGGCGATCGCAAGATGGCATGCACGCCGTGAAGCGCGGCCCTCAACGATCACTAAGTTAACAGCCAGGCGTGGCTACGCGATTGGCACACTCTGCCTATTCGCAGTGCTAACGGTGATCGCGGCGGACGGTGCAAGTCGCCTCAAAATCGATCGTTCGCAGGTCGAAAATTTTGCACCGGGCGAGCCCATTCGTGTAGCTGATGACGTGATCAATGAAGCTTTTGCTGGGACCACCTTTCTCGATGTGATCGTTTCTGGCCGAGAGCCGGAGGCGTTGCTCTCGGTCGAGGCCATGCAGCAGATTCGTGCGTTGCAGGCGCATATGGAAACACTGCCGCACGTACGCAAGACGGTCAGCATTGTCGATTTCCTGGCAGCACTCCACGGCGCGTTAGATGCTTTGCCGCAGCGCGAGGTCGCGGAGCGCACACTGCCCGAAAGCGACGCGCTTGTCGCCGAAACCTTGTTTACCTACGAGCTAAATGCCGATCCTGCCGACCTTGAGGAAGAAATCGATCCGAACTATCAGCACGCGCTAGTGCGGGTCATCCTCGATGCCGACCGATTTAGCGAGACGCGTCCGGTTGTGGAGGCCGCCGAAGCTTACATCGCGGAGCACCTCAGCGACGGCTCGCTGACGGCCTCACTCGCTGGCGAGGTCAACATCAGCTATCACTGGATGACTCGTCTTGGCGAATCACACTTTCAGGGTGTGTTGTTGTCGCTCGCGCTTGTCGTCTTGATTTCGAGCCTAGTGTTTCGCTCACTCGTATGTGGTGTTATCGCGACGATCCCGGTCGGACTGACTGTGGTTGCGCTGTACGCATGCATGGGATGGCTTGGCATCAACCTTGAGCCCGCCACGTCGATGTTCGCTGCGATTGCGCTTGGCGTTGGCATCGACTTCGCCATCCATCTCGTTGAACGATTGCGAACGGCAGCAGCAGAGCACACTCTACCGGTGGGGACAATTATGGCGGACGCCCTAGCGCCGGTCGCGCGCGCATGCTTGTTCAATTCAGCGGCGCTTGGTCTCGGTTTCGCCGTACTCCTCGCGAGCGATCTGCCGACGCTCATGCGTTTCGGTGGCCTGGTTGCGCTGGCCGCATTCGTTAGCTATCTCGTGGCGCTGCTCGTAGTGCCCGCGCTGTTCTTGCTTCGCCGTCAGTGGTTCGAGCAACAGCGCTCGGTACCTGCCGGCGGCGTTACCGCACTTGTGGCATTGATGGGCATTGGGCTGTTCGCGGGTGAAGTCTCCGCTGATGAATACAGCCCACAAAGCGTCGCGCAACGGGTTGCTGATCGTGCTGAACATACCCACAGCAGACGAGAGATGATCATGACGCTCGTGAATCGCAAAGGCCGCAGCGAGGAACGCAGCGCAGTCCTACACAAGAGCGTGGATGATGATCGACGACGGACGCGCATTACTTTTGAGTCGCCTCGTAAGTTCGAGGGAATGGCGTTTCTGAGTGACGACCCTGGATCCGGCGGAGTTTCCAATCGTTGGATGTACTTGCCCGCCAGCGGCCGCGCGCGTCGAATTCCCGCAACACGCCGCGGACAAGCATTCTTCGGCACCGACTTTTCATATGCCGACATCCAATCGGAACTGAAGTTTGACCTTCATGAGTGGACTTTCACCGAAGGCGAGCTTGATGAGACCGGCAGCAGCTTCCGACTCGTCGGTGTGGCCATCGACGCCAAGACCGCACGGGCGCTCGGCTATGCGGGGTTTGAGGCGGACATCGATACGCAAACCTGGATGCCCCGGCGTATCATGTTTACCGATGCCAGCGGCAGCGCTTTGAAGACGATCGATGTGACCGAGGTGTCCATCGTCGAAGGCGTTCCGACGGCAACCCATATCGTCGCGACACAGCATCGTAAGGAGCACAGAACCGATATCCAGTTTCGCGATATCGACACCGGCATCAGAATCGACGAACGTTTGTTTGACGCGAACCTCGTAACGCGTGGTCTTGGTCATCTTGAAGTCGCGGCGGTGCGATGAGATCGCTCGCACCACTGATCATTTTACTGCTGGCCGCGACGACCGCACGCAGCGAGACCGCAATCACGTGGTCTGCTGACGCATCGCTGACACAGAGCGTTGCGACAGAGAACGATTCGGGTGTCCAGACGCTGTTGGAAATCCTGCCTGCCATCGATATTAATGTGAGTCGAAAGACCAAGATCGTGACATCAGCGCGGATTCGGCTCGACAACAACGACCGAATCGAGCCTGGCGCACCGGGATACGGCAACTACTGGGTTGGTAGTCAACCACAACGACTTGGAAACGTTGGCAGTCTTGAATTGCGCGACGCCTATGCGCAATTTGTGATACCGCGCGGCATTCTGCGTCTCGGCAAACAACAGATCGTCTGGGGCAAGATGGATGGCATCAAGATTCTTGACGTCATCAATCCACAGGACTTCCGCTATTTCATCGCTGAAGCGTTTTCTGAATCCCGCGTGACATTGTGGTCTGCGTATGCCGATATCAGTCTTGGAAGCTGGCGAACCGAACTTGCAGTCGTGCCGGATAGCACGGGTCATGTGATTCCGGACCCTGGTGCTTGGTTCGAATTGCGCGCACCCAGATTTCGGTTTGGTGCGGAGCGTTCAGAACCCGCGATCCCGGTAGTTACGGAAGAACCCTCGCGGTCCCTGGACGACACGGGCTTCGGGTTGAGAATCAGTCGTTCAATGGGATCCATGACTTTGTCGGCGGTCGCGTTCAGCGGTCGCGATCCCGAGCCGATCGGTAAGTTGGTCGTCGATAACAGTGGACCGGCTCTACTTCGCACACTGGAGCGACGAGAGACATTCGGGCTTAGTGCTGACGTCAGCCTCGGTGCTGTTGTTGCCCGCATAGAATATGCCCACCATCCCCGGCGTTGGTTCAACGTACGTGGCCAGGAAGGTCTTGATCGTTCACGCCGCGATCAGTCGCGTGCCGCCATCG
>JBCAZH010000029.1:0-33530 GCA_038533155.1 Pseudomonadota bacterium
CTGACGCCAATGCGGTGAGTTCTAAGCGCCCCTATCTCCTGCGCGCGATGCACGAGTGGATGAGTGATAACGCGCAGACGCCACACGTACTAGTGGACGCGTCTGGTGACAATGTGATTGTTCCGAGTGAGCATGTCGACGATGGGCGCATCGTTCTGAATGTCAGCTATCGTGCCGTGCAGAGCCTCAATATTGGAAATGATGTCTTGAGTTTTCGGGCGCAGTTCCAGGGTCGGCCGTTCGACGTGAGTGTGCCGGTTGCTGCTGTTATCGGAATCTACGCGAAAGAGACTGGCCAGGGCATGGTTTTCGCGGATTCGGATCCGACAGATGATGATCCCGAGCCTCCGTCACCCGACTCGGGCGGCGACACAGACTCAACTCGGGCTCATCTCAAGTTGGTGAAATAGTTACTCGCCGCCGAATAGGCGCTGATCGATCCAATCGCACAGGCAGTGGATGATCAACAAGTGCACCTCTTGAATCCGAGCGGTATTCTCGTCCGGTACGCGTATCTCCACATCGTTGCCTGCGAGCAAAGGTGCCATCTTCCCGCCGTTTCGTCCGGTTAACGCGACAACGCTCGCCCCGTTTTCGTGGGCAGCATGGATTGCGCGGCACACATTCTCAGAGTTTCCGGATGTAGAGATTGCAAGCAGGATGTCTCCTGACTTCGCCAGCGCTTTGACTTGTTTTGCGAAGATCTCTTCGTAGGCGTAATCATTCGCGATTGACGTTAGCGTCGAGCTGTCTGTGGTCAGTGCCATTGCCGGCAGCCCCGGCCGTTCCATCTCAAAGCGATTCAATAGCTCTGACGAAAAATGCTGCGAGTCGCCAGCGGAACCACCGTTGCCGCAGCTCAAGATTTTGCCCTCATTCGTGAGCGCTGCAATCATTAGTTCTGCGCCATCAAGGATGGCTTGTGGCAAAGCGTCCAAAGACTTTCGTTTCGTCTCTATGCTCGATTCGAAGTGATTCTGAATGCGTTGGATGCCGGTCATAGATACTCCTCTTTGCGAACGCGAGTATAACGTCTGTGCGATGCGCTTGGACATCCGTCACCACGGCCGGAAGGCATCTTGAAGCCAGTGAAAATGCGGTTTATTTGGGTCTCCATCAACCGCGACTACATCGAACCGTATTGAGTGCTGTTGCAGCGCAGGATGCTTGGCGATCAAACGGCGCGTCGCTTGAACGATGCGCTGCCTTTTGGTGACGGATACCGACTCTAAAGCGCCGACCAAACTGTTCGTCCCTCGGTGACGAACCTCGACAACGACCAGTGTTTCGTTGTGCCACATGATGAGGTCTAACTCACCGAACCGACTACTGAAATTGCTGGCAAACTGCTCCAGCCCTTTAGACTCAAGAAATCGCGCCGCGCCACGTTCGATATCGAAGCCTGTTCGCTGCCGCGCAGACGGCACGGGCGTTAGTCTACCGCCTCGATGGGCGTTGCGAGCACATCGTCGCCAAACGGTGCGAGACCCCCATCCGACGCGGTTTCCCCAACTCGCCGACGGATCGATACTGGGCGACCACGTTCAAACCTCGCCCAACCTGGCTGGCGCGTGACGTTGCCAAGATCATCCACCAGCAGCAAACCCGTAGCGCCCTCGATACCCGTCAGCGGGACGTTGTTGGCGTAAATTGACAAGCCAACAGACAGTGCGTCGTGGCCTAGAGCAAACAGTCGGGGTTGGCGGCGCACGTTCAGCAGTGTGTCATCGATCCTGTCGAGCGGTGTTGGCCGTCCACTCATGCGGTCTAGTAACCAAGGAATCTCTGCGAATTCGACACCGTTCAGATCATTAACAGATTCTGTCGTGCCCGCCTCATTGACCGATGATGTCGCGATGACCGGGATGTCACCCGCGTAGTGGAAGCGCAGTTGAGGTTTTAACTGACTAGCGTTGTTGGCGTTCGCGCCGAGAAAAATGACATCGACGTCCGCGCGGCGACGCGGCTCGAACTGCAGCGGTGCGCCGATCAAGTCGCGCAGACGCCGATAGCGGGCGACGCTATCGGTCAGTAGCATCAGCCGCTCGATCTCATTGCTGTGGTCGGCGGCCTCTGGCACAAAAATCTCATAATTTAGAACGGCACCGCCTAAAGCGCTGAATGCTTCATTGAACGCGGTCAAAAGTCTCTCGCCGCGGGAGCCTGTCGGAAGCAGGGCAACGGCCCTGCGGTGGCCCTGCTCAAAAGCCTGGATAGCCGCTGCGCGCGCTTCGTCCTCTGGCGCTAAACCGAATGCAAAAACGTTGGCCGAATAGGTCTCTGTGATGGTCGGGTAATTCAACAACAGTGTCGGGACGCGGGCTCCCGTGTAGCTCGCGAGCGCATCCACGGATGAGCGCAACACTGGGCCGATGACCAGGTCCGCACCATCGGCAATGGCTTGCTCGTACGCCACGACCGCTTCGGTGCCTGAAACGTCATAGACTTCGATTGCTGGCGCAGTTAACGCGCCCGCGAAACGGTTTGCGTAATGCGCAAGAACGCCGTCGCGTATGGTGCTGCCGAAAGCGCTGGCGCGCCCGCTCAGCGGTAGGAGTAGCGCAATTTGACGCGGCTCGGTACCCACCAAGACGGTATCTGTCCGTCCCCCCAGGATCGTGCGGAGCGCCGGGTGTCCTGGGTACTGGCGTTGCCAACTGACGAGGCCGCGCGACGACTCGAGTTTCCCTGCGCTTTGGCGAAACGCCGAATCTCCAGCGAGCAGGCCCAGCGCGAGCCAGCCTGCCACGTCCTGATCACTGACTTGCGCTAGCCCCGTCTGCAGCTGCTCCGGATCGGCGGTAAGTAACCCGTCCCATATTTTTTGGTCGTTACGCGCGATCTCGACTTCACTGCCAAGCCATAGCTCCCGTCGCACGAGCAGTGTGACCGCACTCGCTGGGTCGTTGTCGAGAAACGCGATTTGGCCGCGGATTGCATCGGCGCGCGCGCGTTGGGCGACGGTGAATCTCTGCGCGTCCGCTTGATCGAGCGCGGCGGATGCATTGGCGCTGTCCGCATTGAGCGCTGCGAGCGCCGCCCGACTCAGTGCCAGATCATTCGTTAGTGAAGGACTGTCTGATGCTGAAATTTGATCGAGCGCTGCTTGCGCGCGCAGTCCGTCGCCGTCCTCCAGCCAGGCCTCTGTCGCGCGTAAGAGGTAACCACTGCGTTGTTCTCCCTGGCTGTCATTCGCCAGCGACATCCATCCAGCGGCGGCCGCATCATAGTCTCCGGCCTCGAATAGGCGCTGCGCCCGAGCGGCGCTGTAGTCGGTTCCAAGATTGCCGGGCAGGCTTTCACAGCCAGACATCGCGAGAAGCGTCGCGAGAAGCATCACTCCGATGCCGCCGCTGCTGCGCCATCTCGAGGCTCGGTCAGGTATGGTGTATGCCATGCAAATGCTCAATCTTCTGTTCGCTCTGGTGGCGGTTAGTATACCGCGGCCTTCACGTTGTCAGGTGTGTGCCGATGAGTGAGTCTGGCCGGTTGTCTGTTGTCGCGACCCCTATCGGGAACCTGGGCGATGGTTCGACCCGAATGCGCGAGGTGTTGTCCAATGCCGATGCAGTGTTGGCGGAGGATAGCCGTCGTACCGGGCGGCTGCTGTCACAATTTGGGATCGAAGCGAGAGTTATTGCGTTTCACGAACATAATGAGCGTGAACTGACCGACAAAATGCTACGTCGGTTGCTCGACGGTGAGCATCTTGCGTTGGTTTCTGATGCAGGGACGCCGGCGATCAGTGACCCTGGCTTTCGGTTGATTCGCGAGGCCCACACCGCGGCGATTCGTGTAGAGACTGTGCCCGGACCAAGCGCCGTCATCGCTGCTTTGAGCGCCTCCGGTCTTCCCACGGATCGCTTTTGTTTCGAGGGGTTTTTGCCCAGTAAATCTGCTTCCCGACTAACGACGCTGCAGGCGTTGCTCCATGAGCCTCGAACCCTGGTGTTTTTCGAGGCGGTGCACCGAATCGCTGCGAGCTTGGACGACTGTATCGAGGTGTTCGGGCCGCAGAGAGTCGGATGTATCGCGCGCGAATTGACCAAGCGGCACGAGCAGATCCGCACCGGCTCGCTCGCATCCCTAAAAGAGCAACTCGACACGGGAGTGATCGTCGCGAAAGGTGAATTTGTTTTGCTCATCGCGGGCCAGACCGAGGTGGCGACAACGCGGGAGATCGAGCCTGTGAATCTCGTGCGTACCTTGGTCGCAGAAGGCATCGCGACCAAAGTCGCCGCCAAGGCGGTTGCGCAAGCGACGGGTGCTGCACGCAATGAGTTGTACCGTGCTGCCTTGGCGGCCCCAGAGTAGCTTGCTCCTTGGGCGCCGTTTGCCTATCGTGCACGCGGGAGTCGGCCAGGTGATCGCTGCGCTGTGCGTGGAGGAAAGTCCGGGCTCCATCGGACAGGACGCCAGGTAACGCCTGGGGGGCGCAAGCCCACGGAAAGTGCCACAGAAAATATACCGCCACGATCGTGGTAAGGGTGAAATGGTGCGGTAAGAGCGCACCGCGGCGTTGGTAACAGTGCTGGCAGGGTAAACCCCGTCCGGAGCAAGACCAAATAGGGAAGCAGCTACGTCGGTGCCGAACGTGCTTCCGGGTAGGTCGCTACAGTGGGTCGGTGACGGCCCACGCAGATGAATGATCGCCCTCGACAGAACCCGGCTTACAGGCCGGCTCCCAACCACCTTGCGCAAGCCTCCCACTTTTCTCCCCGTGCGGCGCCGAGTCGCCAATACGCGACGCGCAGCTCACCCGTGGGTTAGCTATCGAGCGTAACGCTCTGATATTTCGTTCGTTCTGAGCGTCTGATGGGTCTACCTAGATGCCCAAAACACCCTCTAAGTGCCTGTCTTTAATGGATTAATCACGTTTTGGTGTTGACGCAAAAAAAGGCCCTACCTATAGTGTCGAGAAGTGGGGGGAAGTGGGAAATTCTGGGTTTTCTCGACGGTTAAAGCATGTTTCGCGGTGCCACCAAAGTCACATTGGATGCCAAAGGCAGATTGGCCATTCCGACCCGTTACCGGGAGCGGATTGCTGCGCGTTGTGCAAACCAGTTGATCGCGACTGTTGATCGGGACTACTGCCTCCTCATTTATCCATTACCTGACTGGGAGGATATCGAACGCAAGCTCGAACGTCTCCCTAGCTTGCAAAAGCAAGCGCGCCGGCTTCAACGGCTGATGATCGGTCACGCGAGCGAGATGGAGCTCGATGGGCACGGCAGAGTATTGATGCCAAGAGAGTTGCGTGAATTCGCGGGCATACAGAAGCACGCGATGCTTGTCGGCCAGGGGCGCAAGTTTGAACTCTGGGATGAAGCGCGGTGGTTAGAGCGACGCGATGAGTGGCTCGCCGACGACGATGATTCGCTCGAGCTATCGGCCGAGCTGGAAACACTGTCCCTCTGATGTCGGCGCACGAACCTGTAATGCTCGACCAGATGCTAGAGAGTCTGGACGTGCGTGCCGACGGTTGCTACGTCGATGCGACGTACGGGCGCGGTGGTCATAGTGGTGCGTTGCTCGCGCGACTCGGTACACAAGGGCGTTTGATCGCCTTCGATCGCGATGCGGATGCTGTCGCAGCGGCCGCGCAACACCACTCTGGGGATGCGCGCTTCACAATCGTCCATCGGGCATTTAGCGCACTCGCCGAAGTGTTGGCGGAGCTGAACGTACTCGGTCAAGTCGATGGATTGATGTTCGATCTCGGCGTGTCATCTCCGCAGCTCGACGAGTCGGAGCGTGGGTTTAGCTTCCTGCGTGACGGTCCTTTAGATATGCGGATGAATCAGAGCCAGGGTGAGACGGCTGCCGCGTATCTTGCGAGGGTCACAGAATCCGAACTTCGCAGAGTGATCGCGAAGTATGGCGAGGAGCGCCTGGCCGCGAAGATCGCACGGGCAATCGTTACAGCGAGAGCCGAAGCACCGCTAGAGCGAACCTTGCAACTGGCGTCGATTGTCGAAAACGCCGTCCCAGCGCGCGTTCGTGAGCGCAGTCGCATCCATCCGGCAACACGAACATTTCAGGCCATCCGCATGCAGATCAATGAGGAGTTGCAGCAGTTGGATGCGGCGCTTGCTGCGGTTCTCGATGTTTTGCGCATCGGCGGTCGCGTGGCGTTTCTCACGTTCCATTCGTTGGAAGATCGACCGGTTAAGCGTTTTCTGCGCGACGCGAGTGCTGAAGATCCTGTGTACCGAGGGTTGCCCGACATGCCTGAGTCCGCCAAGCCGCGGCTTCGTACTGTCGGCAAGCCTCGCGTCGCAAACGATGCGGAGTTGGATCGAAATCCAAGAGCGCGCAGTGCGCGGCTGCGGGTAGGGGAGCGACTCCGATGAGTGTGATGAGAGGGCTGCCGGTTCGCCGCGGGCTGACTCTTGCAGCGGCGTTGCTATTCGCGTTGGCAATCTCCGCTATCGCGCTGGTCTACACCCGTCACCAGTCTCGGCAGTTGTTTATTGAGCTGCAAGAGCTTTCTCGCGAGCGCGATGCGTTGAACACGCAGTACCAGTCCTTGCAATTGGAGCAGGGTGCACACGCGGCGTACAACCGGCTCGAGGAGCGAGCGCCTACCGAGTTGGGTCTGCACGCGCCGTCGCCGGAAGAGGTCTATCTCATCGGTAGTGATGGTCGCTATTGGTTCACCGGTCTTGCGCCGATGACCGAGGCGCTCGCTGCGCAATTGGCCGCCGCACAGGCCGATGTTGATGATGCGGCCGAGGAGCAGGGTCGATGAAGCGGCGCGCCGAGCAACGGCAGATTGCCCATCGCCGATTCCGAGTTCGCAGCTTGATGCTCGTCGGCATGTTCGCACTGTGTGCGCTAATCGTCGTCGGACGCAGCGCGCACCTGCAGGTGATTGAGCGAGAATTTTTGTTGAGTGAAGCAGACGCGCGTCACGTCAAGCGCCGCACGATTGCATCACACCGAGGCTCCATCACCGATCGTAACGGCGAGCCGCTGGCAATCTCCTCACCGGTCGACAGCGTTTGGGCCAACCCGAAACAGCTGCTACCCGAGACCGATGCGATTCCGCAACTCGCGCGAATTATCGGCCGCGATCACAGTCAGCTTTTGAAGTCGTTGAATAGGAACATCGGCAAGGAGTTTTTGTGGCTCCACCGCCACGCGATGCCGGGTCAGGTTGCGGCAATCAGTGACTTGGCGCTACCCGGCGTGAATGTTCGTCGCGAGTATCGGCGTTTCTTTCCCGCAGGCGAGGTCACCAGTCATTTGGTTGGGCTGACCGATATCGATGACACCGGTCAGGAAGGGCTTGAGCTAGCCCATAACCACGCGTTGGCCGGCGAAGCCGGTGCAAAACTGGTTCTGCAAGACAGGCTGGGTCGTGCGGTTGACGACGTGCGAAGTATTTCTCCGGTCCGTCACGGCATTGATCTGGTGACCAGTATCGATTTGAGGATTCAGTATTTCGCCTATCGCGAATTGACTCGCGCGATGGAAATCCATGACGCGCAAGCTGGTTCGGTGGTCGTGCTCGATATCCAAACCGGCGAAGTGCTCGCGATCGTTAACCGTCCCGGATACAACCCCAACAATCGGGCGCAGTACTCAGGCGAGCGGTCGCGCAATCGCGCGATCACCGATATTTACGATCCGGGGTCGAGCATCAAGCCAATCACGCTGGCTGCGGCGCTCGAGTCCGGCGTTATCGAAGCCAACAGCATCATCGACACGGGCGATGGTTCGATCCAGGTTGGGATCAAAGAGATCAAAGATCACCACGCTTTGGGTGCGATCGATTTGGAAACCCTGCTCGCGCGATCGAGCAACGTCGCGACCACGATGGTCGGCATGCGCATGGAGTCGGAACAGTTTTGGGAAACGCTGACGCGCTTCGGCTTCGGCTCGCTGACCGCCAGCGGGTTTCCCGGCGAGTCGCAGGGGTTACTGCCGCACTATCGAGACTGGCAAAAAATCTCCCAGGCGACCATTAGCTATGGCTACGGTCTTTCTGTGACGCCACTGCAGCTCGCACGTGCTTACGCAGCGATCGGCAACGGAGGTTTGCTAATGCCGGTGTCGTTGCTGCGCGTCGATACGCCACCGCCGGGTACGCGAGCGGTATCGGAAGACGTCGCCAATCATGTCGTCAGCTTGATGGAGCGCGTTGTTCAGGCCGGTGGTACTGGGACTCGAGCGGCGATCCCCGGCTATCGAGTTGCGGGTAAAACCGGCACCGCTTGGAAGTACAGCGGAAACGGCGACTACAACGAAGAGAAGTACTTGTCTTTCTTCGCAGGATTGGTGCCGGCGTCGAACCCGCGGTTAGCCGCAGTTGTTGTGATCGACGAGCCGAGCAAGAAGGAGTTTTACGGCGGTGACGTCGCAGCTCCGGTGTTCTCGGCGGTGATGGGTGAGGCGTTGCGCACGTTAGCGGTGGCCCCTGATGCGGCGCCCGGATTGATGGCGGGACTAAGCGACGAGGTGCAACCGTGATGGCACTGCAGTCAGACCGTCTTGCGACACTTGCGCGCTTGTTGGAAGGGCTCGCGAGTGCGCCAGACTTACCAATTACTGACGTCGTGCGTGACAGCCGTCGGGCGACGCCAGGCAGCGTGTTCCTGGCGCTTGCAGGAACGGCCCAGCACGGCATCGAATACGCTGCCGAAGCTACTGAGCGAGGCGCGGTTGCAGTGGTCACTGACCTACCGGCCCGTGACCCCCGCGCGTTGGCCGTCAACGGCGTGCCTGTGATATCGATTCCGGAACGCGAAGGTCTCGATGGCGTGATCGGCGCGAGATTCTTCGGTGCACCGACCGCATCGATGGACGTCATCGCTGTCACTGGAACGAACGGTAAGAGCAGTGTGTCGTGGTTGATCGGTCAGTCGATGGCAGGGCTCGGTCGTCGTCCCGCGTTGATGGGAACTTTGGGCTGGGGTGCGCTGACCGCGTTGCGCCCAAGTCGTTTGACAACGCCCGACGCGTTGACGCTGCAGCGGCAGGCCGCGCAGCTGTGTGATGACGGCTGCGATGTTCTAGCGCTGGAGGCGTCCTCGCACGCGCTCGATCAATTTCGCCTCAGCGGTACGAATCTCGATGTCGCTGTGTTCACCAATCTGACTCGCGATCACCTGGACTACCACGGGTCGATGGAAGAGTATTTCGAGGCCAAGGCGCAACTGTTCGATTGGCCCGGTCTTTCGCATCGCATTGTCGCGGTCGATGACGATTGGGGGGCAAAGCTCGCGAAGCGCTACCCGGACGCCTGGTTGGTCGGTGCGCCTGCACGAGCGGAGCGCGCTCGATCGGTGCAGGTAGCTGCGGTCGACTACTCGGCCAGCGGTGTGCAAATCCAGGTCGCAACCCCCTTGGGGGATGGTGTGATCCGAAGCGCACTCATCGGGCCGTTCAATGTACAAAACCTCGCTGTGTCACTGGCGGCATTGTTGTCGGTAGGGGTGCCGCTGCAGCGCGCCTTGGAGGCTGTGAGCGATGCGTCGGCGCCGCCGGGGCGCCTTGAGCGCGCCAGCGAGAATGCGCCGACTGTGATCGTAGACTACGCGCATACCCCGGCAGCGTTAACGGCGGCGATAGACGCACTCCGGCCTCACACTGAGGGTGAATTGTGGTGTGTATTCGGATGCGGCGGCGATCGAGATCGCGGCAAGCGACCTCAGATGGCAGAAGCGGCGAGCGCAGCCGACCGGTTGGTATTGACGAGCGACAACCCGCGTAGCGAGTCACCGCTATCGATTATCGAACAGATGCGAAGCGGTCTGAGTCATGACCGCTATCGCATTATCGAGGATCGCGCTGACGCGATCGCGTTCGCTATCGACGAAGCGGCTGACAACGACACCATACTCATCGCGGGCAAAGGTCATGAGCAGTATCAGGTCATCGGCAACGAAGTTCGTGATTTCGATGACCGCCTGGTTGCGCGGACCCGTCTCTCGGTGCGCGCGGAGGTCGTTCGATGAACTGGTCGTTGAAAGATATCGCGGCCGTTCTTGGATTGGCTACCACAGACTCTGAGGTCGTCTGTCATGGCGTATCGATCGACTCGCGAACGGTCGACAGCGGGGATTTGTTTGTCGCGATCCAGGGCCCGAATTTTGATGGTGCGGACTATATTGGGGCGGCAGGCGCGCAAGGCGCTCATGCGGCGATCGCCATGCGGCATGTCGAAACCCGACTGCCGCAGCTGGTGGTCGAAGATACGATTCATGCGTTGCACCAGTTAGCGACCGCATGGCGTAAGCGATTCGACAAACTGACGACGATCGGTATTACGGGTAGCAACGGCAAAACGACCTTGCGCTCGTTGATACAGGCGCTGTGTGGTCGGGAGTCGCATGCGACAACCGGCAATCTCAACAACCATCTCGGTGTGCCCTTGGTCTTGTTCGGCCTAAGGCCCTCGCATCGCCATGCCGTCATCGAGATGGGCGCGAATCATATCGGTGAAATTGCTGCTTTAGCGGCACTAGCCAAACCCGATATTGGTGTGGTGACCAACGCCGGTCCGGCGCACCTGGAAGGTTTTGGTTCTCTCGACGGGGTCGCGCAGGGCAAGGGCGAGATGTTCGAGGCGCTAGGTGCGAACGCGACTGCGATCATCAATCGCGACGATCGCTACTACGACTACTGGCTCGGACGCGCAGCGCCGGCTCGGGTGTTGACCTTTGGCAGTACCGATGCCGCGGACGTGTGGTACAGCGACTACCGTCCAGTCGAGTGCGGTGGCGTCTTCTCGCTCCATCACGGATCCGATGCATTCGATGTTCAGCTGCAACTGGAGGGCGAGCACAACGCTATGAACTGTGCGGCGGCCTGCGCGGCTGCGTTGGCGGCAGGTGTCGAGTGGTCAGTATTCGGTGAGCGCTTGTCGCAGGTACGGCCGGTCGACGGCCGACTGCGTCGTGTGGCGCTACATTCCGACGTGGAAGTGATCGATGACAGTTACAACGCGAACCCCGCGTCCATGCGCGCTGCCATCGACTCGTTAGTGGCGAGCGCTGAGCGACCATGGGCGGTGTTAGGTGACATGTTGGAGCTCGGCGATACTGCTGAGGAGGCGCACCGTGAACTCGGTACGTATTGCCGGAACGCCGGCGTGCAGCGCCTATTCGCATTCGGAGGGTTTGCATCTGCGCTTTGTGAAGGATTCGGTGCCAACGGCCACGCATTCGACGATATCGATGCGTTGAACGTGGCGTTGTTGGAAGACCTTGAGCCGGGCACGACCATCAGCGTCAAGGGGTCTCGAAGTACCCGCATGGAGCGCGTTGTCGAGTTTCTGAAGGAGCGGTTCTGAAATGCTTCTGTGGATCGCTGAATATTTAACTCAGTTCGAAAGCGGTTTTAACGTTTTCGGTTACCTGACGATGCGCGCCATCCTCGGCGCTTTGACGGCGTTGGTGATTTCGTTCGTCGTGGGTCCGATGATGATCAATCGGCTTGCGCTAAAACAGATCGGTCAGACGGTCAGAGACGATGGACCCCAATCCCATCTGCAAAAAGCGGGCACGCCGACTATGGGCGGCGCACTGATTCTGACAGCAGTTGCCATCAGCACGTTGCTGTGGGGCGATCTTGCCAACCGGTTCGTGTGGGTCGTGGTCTTGGTCACCTTAGCTTTTGGTGCGATTGGCTTTTACGACGACTGGAAAAAACTAGTGCTCAAAGATAGCGCTGGACTTGCTGGTCGATACAAGCTCATGTGGCAAACCGTGTTCGGTTTGATTGCCGCGATTGTGCTGTTTCAAACGGCGACGAGTCCGGTCGAGAGTCAATTGATTGTGCCGTTCTTTAAGAACGTGGTGTTGCCACTCGGCGCGCTACAAGTGGCGTTCGCGACATTCATGATTGTCGGATTTTCCAACGCCGTGAATCTGACGGATGGCCTGGACGGCCTTGCGATCATGCCAGCCGTTTTGGTGGGCGGTGCGCTCGGCGTTTTCGCGTATGTGGCGGGCAACGTCAACTTTTCGGAGTATCTCGGGGTGCCTTACGTGGCAGGCGCCGGAGAGGTCCTCGTGTTCTGCGCGGCGATTGCGGGAGCCGGCCTTGGGTTCCTATGGTTCAACACCTATCCGGCGCAAGTATTCATGGGTGATGTGGGTGCGCTCGCGCTCGGTGCGGCGCTCGGCGTCATTGCCGTCATCGTGCGCCAAGAGTTGGTGTTGGTCATCATGGGCGGCGTTTTCGTGATCGAAACGTTAAGCGTCATCATTCAGGTGGCCTCCTTCAAACTGACGGGTAAGCGCGTCTTTCGAATGGCGCCGCTGCATCACCACTACGAGCTGAAAGGCTGGCCGGAACCAAAAGTCATCGTTCGCTTCTGGATCATCACCGTCATCCTCGTACTGGTTGGCTTAGCGAGTTTGAAAATCCGATGAGTCCACTACGCGACAGCATGGGAGATCAGACGCTGGTGTTGGGCGCCGGAGCGACCGGAATGTCGGTCGCGCGTTGGCTGCATCGTCACGGGCGACGTGCCGTATTCGCGGACACGCGCAGCCGCGTGGATGTCACTGGTATTCGTGCGGCGCTACCGGACGTAGAGGTGGTGACCGAGGCCGGCCCAGACGTGCTCGACGGCAAGTCTGAGATCATTGTGTCGCCGGGTATCGCGGATCACGAGCCGCTGGTGGCAGCTGGCAAAGCGCGCGGCATTCCGATGTATTCGGATATCGCGATTTTCGCGAGCGAGGCGATGGCGCCGATCGTCGCGATTACCGGGACGAACGGCAAGAGCACCGTCGTTAGTCTGCTGGCTCACATGTGCCGTCAGGCGGATGTGAACTTTGCCGCAGGCGGTAACCTTGGTACACCTGCCCTCGATTTGCCGGCGCTCGCCGACGATGGCGTCTACTTGCTTGAGCTGTCCAGTTTTCAGCTTGCGAGAACGCGCAATTTGGAGTTGCAGTGTGCGTGCGTTCTCAACGTTGAACCAGATCACTTGGATTGGCACGGCAGCTTCGATGCGTATCGCGATGCGAAACTGTCGATCTACCGCAACTGCGCGTACGCGGTGATCCCCGCGGACATCGAGTGGCCCGTCGATAGGATTGACCCGGATGCCGTTCAGATGACCTTCGGAGACACGCCGCCGCGTGATCGACGCAGTGTCGGTGTGGTTGAACACAACGGTAAGCGGTTTTGGTGCGCGGGCGAGGAGCCGGTACTGGCGGTCGACGAGGCCGCGCTGGTCGGTGAGCATAACGTGCTGAACGTTGCTGCTGCGTTGGCGATCGGTAGCAGTATTGACTTGCCGCTGTCCGCAATGACGGCTGCGATACGGAGTTTCCCGGGGCTTGACCACCGTCACCAACTCGTCGCCAATCTCGATGGAATCCGCTATGTGGACGATTCCAAAGCCACCAACTGTGCGGCTGCGTTGGCCTCGGCATCGGCCGTCTCGGGGCCGGTCGTGCTGCTCGCTGGTGGTCTCGGCAAGGGCGAGGACTACGATGCGTTCGTCGCTGCGTTGCCAGCCAATGTCATTCATGTAGTCGCGTACGGCGCGTTGGCGTCGACGTTGCAGGCTGCGCTTCGCAAGTACGATCGATCGTTCAGTGGTGTGGATTCCCTGGATGCGGCTGTCGATGCCGCAACGCGTGTGTCGAGCACAGGCGACACGGTGCTATTGGCGCCGGCTGCTGCCAGTCAGGACGCCTATCGGAATTACATTGAACGCGGTTGCCACTTCCGAACCCTGGTGGAGGCGATCAAGTCATGAGTCGCGCTCAAGTCTCTACGCTGAACATCTCGTTGCCGATCAAGGCGCTGACGCCGTTCCATTGGGATATCCGGTTACTGCTGCTCGTATTGATCCTACTGGCAACAGGACTGGTCGTACTCACATCGGCGTCGCTCGGCGTATCGGCAGATGATTACGGCAATCCGTTTTTCTATCTGAATCGCCAGCTACAAGCGTTGTTGATCGCCGGTCTTGGTTTCGCGTTTATGCTCGCGGTGCCGAGTGACACCTGGCTAAAACTAAGTCCGCTGTTGTTGCTGTTTGCGCTCGCACTGCTCGCACTGGTTTTGATCCCCGGCGTCGGCACGATCGTCAACGGCGGGCAACGCTGGGTCAGTCTCGCGGGTATTCGAATCCAAGTTTCCGAACCCGCGCGCCTGGCGCTAATTTTCTACATCGCGGGTTACGCCGTTCGCCAGCAGCACGCGTTGGAGACCACTTTTATCGGACTTGCCAAGCCGATTGTTGTATTGACGATTGCGGGTGCACTGCTACTTGCCGAACCGGATCTTGGTGCGGCAACCGTGTTGATGGCGACGGCGATGATCCTTTTGTTTTGCGCCGGCGCTCGATTGCGTGACTTCGCAGTGTTTGTCGTTCTTGCTGCCGCGGCGTTCATTGCGCTTGCCCTAACCAGCGATTATCGACTTAGGCGGTTGACCGGTTTCCTCGACCCATGGGCAACGCCTTACGACGATGGTTTCCAATTGACGCAATCGCTGATCGCGATCGGCCGCGGCGAGTGGTTTGGTGTCGGTCTTGGCAACAGCGTCCAGAAGCTATTCTACCTCCCGGAGGCACATACCGATTTTGTGTTCGCTGTGTTTGCGGAGGAGTTCGGACTGATCGGCGTTGTAGTGCTCTCCGTGCTGATTCTGATGATGGTGCTACGCGTTCTGCGCATCGCTAAACAAGCTGCTGAGGCCGAACGTTGGTTTGTCGCCTACGCGGTACTCGGCATCGGCGTTTGGCTGGGTTTGCAGTCGTTCATCAATCTCGGCGTCAACTTGGGGCTATTGCCCACGAAGGGTCTGACGTTGCCGTTGATCAGTTATGGGCGCAGCAGCATCATCATCGTGCTCGCAGCACTCGGGTTCGTCTTTCGTGTCCACCATGAGAATCGGTGTGCGGAGCTCGCGCCGAAACCCCGGAAGCGGAGGCGCAAATGAACCGTGCGCCGATATTGATTATGGCTGGTGGCACAGGTGGGCATGTTTATCCCGCGCTGGCGATTGCGGATGCATTGCTTTCACGCGGTCAACCTGTGGTTTGGCTGGGTACCCAGCACGGCCTCGAATCACGTGTCGTAGTGGCTCAAGGTATTCCGATAGAGTGGCTGCGCGTCAGCGGTTTGCGTCGGCGCGGACTGCTGGGATGGCTGCTTGCGCCGTTCAGTGTCGGTTTCGCAGTGATGCGCGCCGTCAGTGTGATTCGCCGCGTAAGGCCAAGGCTGGTGTTGGGTATGGGCGGATACGTCAGTGGTCCTGGCGGTGTTGCTGCCAAGCTGATGCGCACCCCACTCATCATCCATGAGCAAAACGCGGCTGCGGGGTTGACCAATCGTTTGCTTTCCCGGATTGCAACACGCGTGCTGGTGGCATTCTCGGGCGCGATTCCTGGGGCGCATCAAGTCGGTAACCCGGTCCGGGCAGACATTCGGGCTATCGCGCCGCCAGCGACGCGATTCGAGGGACGTGAAGGTCCGCTGCGATTGCTTGTCGTCGGTGGTAGCCAAGGGGCACTTGCACTCAATCGATGGGTTGCACCCGCCGTGAACCGACTGATTGAGCGCGGTATCGACTTCGAGATTAGACACCAGGCAGGGCCCGCGACCTTAGAGACGGCGCAGGACAGCTACGCCGGGTTGCGCATCCGTGCTGAGGTCACCGCCTACATCGATGATATGGCGCAAGCACTCGCTTGGGCAGACTTGATCGTTTGTCGCGCCGGCGCTCTGACGGTCAGCGAAGTCATCAACGTTGGGCTCGCCGCAGTGTTCGTCCCGTTGCCAACCGCGGTGGATGATCATCAGACGCGCAATGCCCAGTCTCTCGTCGATACCGATGCGGCCGTGTGTCTGCAACAACCCGGCATGGATGACGCGATGCTTTCCGACGCGATCGCCGATCTCGGTCTGTCCCGAGAGCGCCTCCTCGAGCGCGCGCAGCGCGCGCGCGCCTTGCGCGGCGCAGACGCCGTAGCATCGGTGATCGGTGAGTGCGCGGAAGTGTTGAGTGACCCAACTCTGGAGGCTGCAGCATGAATCTGCGTATGCGCAAAATTCACTGCATCCACTTCGTCGGGATCGGTGGCGCCGGAATGTGCGGGATTGCTGAAGTGTTGCTGACGCAAGGCTACGACGTTCAGGGTTCGGACCTGGCGGAGTCCGCGGCGACCACGAGACTGCGCAACCTCGGTGCGACCATTCTGCTGGGACATGCCGCCGCCAACCTCGGCGAGGCGGACGTGGTTGTGAGCTCTACCGCGGTACCTGCTGACAACGAAGAAATCGTAGCGGCGCATGAGCGCCGTATTCCGGTGGTGGCACGGGCGGAGATGTTAGGCGAGTTGATGCGGTTTTCGCGCCGCTCGGTCGCGGTTGCCGGAACGCACGGAAAAACCACAACGACGAGCCTGGTCGCGGCTGTACTTGCTGAGGCGGGCGTAGATCCTACCTACATTATTGGTGGGCGCCTAAAAGGGGCGAATCGAAACGCACGCTTGGGTGAGAGCCAATATCTCGTCGCCGAGGCGGATGAGAGTGATGCTTCTTTCCATCACCTCCAGCCGTTGGCGGCGATCGTGACCAACATCGATGCGGATCATCTCAGCACCTACGACCATGATTTGCAGCGACTGCACGATGCTTTCGTTGAGTTCCTCCACAACCTGCCTTTCTATGGCGTCGCCGTCCTGTGCATTGACGACGAAGGGGTTCGGGCCATTCGTGCGGCGGTGCCACGCTCTCAACTCACCTACGGCTTGAGCGAAGATGCCGATGTTCGAGCGATCGACATTGCGATGGAAGGGCATCGGTCAACGTTTACCGTTGTGCGCGAGCAACGTGAGGATCTTACGGTCACTTTGAATTTGCCGGGATTGCACAACGTACGAAACGCGCTTGCGGCGATCGCCGTTGCAACCGATTTCGAGGTTGCTGACACTGCGATCGCGGCCGCACTGAACAGTTTCTCGGGCATCGATCGTCGTTTCCAACAACTGGGGCGTATCGATGTGCCCGGCGGTGACGCACTGCTGATCGATGACTACGGTCACCACCCGACGGAGTTGGCCGCGACGATCGACGCGGCGCGTGCTGGATGGCCGAACCGTCGATTGGTACTCGTGTTCCAGCCGCACCGGTATTCGCGCACCCGCGATCTACTCGACGACTTTGCGCAGGTGTTAAGTGCCGTCGATGTGCTGGTGCTGCTCGAAGTCTATTCCGCGGGCGAGCCGCCGATCGCCAACGCGGATGGCCGAGCGGTCGCCCGAGCAGTGAGAAGTCGGGGCGGAGTTGAACCTGTGTTCGTCGAGGATGCGCAAGCGTTGGCTGAGACAGTCAGCCGGTTGCTGCAGCCCGACGATTTGCTGCTGACCATGGGTGCCGGCAACGTCGGTGCATTGGCCAACGCACTGCCGGATCAACTGCGCATCGCGTTGAGCACGAGGAAGCAAGCGTGACTCGCGTGATCGAACCACAGCTGCTTGATGCGTTGCTCGATCGCTTCGGCGAGCACTTGCGTGTGAACGAACCGATGGCCAGACACACGACTTGGCGAGTGGGCGGGCCTGCTGAGTTGTTCTTTCAACCGGAGACGGAACACGAATTGGCGGCGCTCTTGTCGATGCTACCGATCGAACTGCCGGTTCATTGGGTGGGTTTGGGTAGCAATCTGCTCGTGCGCGACGGCGGCGTGAGCGGCCTTGTGATCACCAGTCGGAAGATGCAGCGGATCACCGAGCGTGAAGGTGAATATGCGGTCTATGCGAGCGCGAGTCTGCCGTGCGCGACGCTGGCGCGCAGTCTCGTGCGTTGGGGTATGGGGCCGTCGGAGTTTTTCGCCGGTATTCCCGGGTCATTCGGTGGCGCTTTGACGATGAATGCCGGTGCGCACGGTACCGAGACGTGGGATGCGGTCAGCCGTGTGCGCGTCATTGATCGCACGGGCAACGTGATAGAACGTTCTGCAGACTCCTTTGAAGTCGGGTACCGAAGCGTCGTCGGACTCCAAGGTGCATGGTTTGTTGGTGCTCATTTACAGTTCGATGAGACGTATGTGCCGAGCCTTGCGAAGTTGCGTGAGTTGCAAGCGCGGCGCCATGCGACACAGCCTATTGGTTTGCCCAGTTGCGGTTCCGTGTTCGCGAACCCGCAAGGCGACCATAGTGCCCGCTTGATCGAGGCTACCGGTTTGAAGGGGTATCGCTTGGGTGGTGCTGAAGTCTCGCCTAAACACGCCAACTTCATTATTAATACCGGTGATGCCAGTGCGGCCGATATCGAGTCGCTCATTGATCATGTGGCATCACAGGTTGCGCAAGAACACGGTGTCCATCTACGGCACGAAGTTCGATTTCTCGGCGAGGTGGCGTCATGACGCCGGCAGCGGATCGTTACGGGCGTGTCGCTGTGCTGTTGGGTGGGCGCTCAGGCGAGCGCGAAGTGTCGCTCGACAGTGGCGCTGCGGTGCTTGCCGCGTTGCAGTCGGCGGGTGTTGATGCCGTGGCATTCGATCCCGCTGACCGGGATCTTGCCGAGTTGCGGCGCGACGGCGTGAGTCGCGTGTGGAATGCGCTGCATGGCGGTGCAGGCGAAGATGGCACAGTCCAAGGCGCACTGGCGATGCTCGGTCTGCCGTGCACTGGTAGTGGCGTGCTCGGTAGTGCGCTGGCGATGGACAAGGCGAGAAGCAAGGCGGTGTTGAGTGCGCGCGGCGTCAGAACGGTCGGCGGTCATGCGGTGCAGCGCGGTGCGGCCTTGCCGTCAGATATTCGCTACCCCGTATTCGTCAAACCGTCGAACGGTGGTTCGAGTCTCGGTGCGCGGCCTGTCAGCGATGTGTCAGAACTGAATGATGCAGTGGCGGCGGCTCACGCGTTGGACGATGTTGCTTTGATCGAGCCACTGTTACCAGGCCCGGAATACACCGTCGGCGTGCTCGGCCAGGACACTTTGCCGGTGATTCGCATCGACGCGACTAACGTGTTCTACGACTACGACGCGAAGTACGAGTCGGAAGCGACTCGGTTCACTTGTCCGGCATTCGAACCGGGTAGCGCCGACGCACAACGACTCGCCGCTCAGAGCCTCGCTGCTTTTGGAGCACTTGGCTGCAGTGGTTGGGGGCGCGTCGACTTTCTTTTGGACGAGAGCGGTACGCCTTACGTACTTGAGGTCAATACCGTCCCAGGTATGACATCGCACAGTCTGTTTCCGCACGCCGCGGGTGTCGCTGGGATCGATTTTGAATCGCTGTGTCTCGCGATCCTCGATACCAGTTTCTCTGGAGGTGCACACTGATGGCGCGTCAAGCGAAACGTCAGAAGCGGCGCAAGCCTGCACCGCGGGCGGTGTTGAAGATGTCACGTGTTCTCGCGCGTCGTCTACTGACGATCGTGACCACCGTGACAGCAATGGCGGCGGTTGCACTAATTCTTGGCGTGTCGCTGGATCGACCTATCGAACAGATCACCGTCGACGCGCCGTTCAACCGAGTGACGACGTCGCAAATCAGTCAAGCGGTCGGCAGCATGGATGAGGAAGGTTTCCTGAGCACCGACTTGTCCTCAATGCGCTCGAGAATCGAGGCGTTGGAATGGGTCGACAAGGCGAGCGTCCGCCGGGTCTGGCCGGACCAACTGCACATCTCGATTAGAGAGCAGGTCCCCGCTGCACGATGGGGGGAGCATGGGTTGCTTAACGTACGAGGAGAGCTGTTCGTTGAGCATGCCCGACATGAGTTCGCGGAGTTGCCGCGACTGTCAGGGCCGAACTCCCGAGTGACGGAAGTAGCCTCCAAGTATCTCGCGTTGAACGGCCCAACCATTGAGGCAGGGCTCGGCGGGCTGAAGGCGCTTCGATTGGAAGACCGTGGATCGTGGCATTTGATTTTGCACAACGGTATCGAGGTCCGACTGGGCCGCCGCGACGTGGACGCTCGAGTTGAGCGTTTCTTGAGTTCAGTGACGCCACTGCTGGTTCGCAAGGCGGATCAAATTCGCTATGTCGACATGCGCTATACCAACGGGTTCGCCATCGGATGGTCCTCACAACAACACAAACAACAGGCACTGGTTGAAGCGTCCGCGATGGCGCGCGAATCAGCGGAGATGCGTTAGATGTCACGCAAGTCGGAACAAAATCTGATTGTCGGTCTTGATATTGGCACGTCCAAGGTGGTCGCCATCGTTGGGGAAGTCGCAGACGACGGCGCCATCGAAGTGATCGGTATCGGCAGCCACCCGTCGAGAGGTCTGAAGAAGGGTGTGGTCGTCAATATTGAATCGACGGTGCATTCCATCCAACGGGCTGTCGAAGAGGCGGAATTAATGGCGGGCTGCGAAATTGCCTCAGTCTATACGGGGATAGCCGGCAGCCATATCCGCAGTTTGAACTCGCATGGAATTGTCGCGATTAGCGATAAGGAAGTAAGTCAGGTCGATGTTAATCAGGTGATCGATGCGGCCAAGGCGGTCGCCATTCCTGCGGATCAGAAGATTCTTCATATCCTTCCTCAGGAATTCATCATCGACAACCAGGAAGGCATTCGCGAACCGGTAGGAATGTCCGGTGTGCGCTTGGAAGCGAAAGTCCACATGGTGACGGGCGCGGAGAGTGCGGCTCAGAACATCGTCAAGTGCGTCCAGCGCTGTGGTCTTGAGGTCGATGGAATCGTGCTTGAGCAGTTGGCCTCGAGCTATTCGGTCCTGACCGAAGACGAGAAAGAGCTCGGCTCCTGCATCGTGGACATCGGCGGCGGCACAACCGACATCTCGGTTTTTCTGGGCGGTGCCATTCAGCATACCGCTGTGATTCCCATCGCGGGTGATCAGGTGACGAACGACATCGCTGTTTCGATGCGAACACCGACGCAGTACGCCGAGGAAATCAAGATCAAGTACGCGTGCGCTTTGTCGCAGCTAGCGAACGCAGACGAAACCATTGAAGTGCCGAGTGTCGGTGATCGACCGCCGCGACGCCTGGCGCGTCAAACGCTGGCGGAGGTCGTCGAACCGCGCTACGAGGAGTTGTTTACGTTGATTCGCGATGAGCTTCGGCGCAGCGGTTTCGAAGAATTAATCGCCGCAGGTCTCGTGATCACCGGTGGTAGCGCGAAGATGGAAGGCGCGGTGGAGCTGGCGGAGGAGGTATTTCACATGCCCGTTCGACTCGGCGTTCCACAACACGTCAGCGGGTTGTCGGATGTCGTTC
The DNA here is from genome assembly GCA_038533155.1 of Pseudomonadota bacterium. Classification (GTDB taxonomy): domain Bacteria; phylum Pseudomonadota; class Gammaproteobacteria; order Steroidobacterales; family Woeseiaceae; genus CALBPI01. The sequence continues at coordinate 21,183 of JBCAZH010000029.1, forward strand.
GTAACCCGATTCACGCAACGGGCGTCGGTTTGTTGTTGTACGGCAATGAGAACCTCCAGCAGGCGGAATTTGCCGGGCCGGTCAGCGGCAAACTCGGAGAGATCTTGGCGCGAATGAAGAGTTGGTTCAGTGGCGGTTGGTAGCGCGACTGAACGAAGGAAACGATGCGGGCATCAGCCCGATGGAATATTGAATTTGAGTTGTCAAAAAGACAGAGGTGAGCGAAATGTTTGAATTGATGGATGCACACAGCCAAACGGCCGTGATCAAAGTAATCGGCGTCGGAGGTGGCGGCGGAAATGCAGTCTCCTACATGGTGGATTCGGGAATCGAAGGTGTCGACTTCGTGTGCGCGAACACCGATGCGCAGGCATTGAAAAACGTGCAGGTACGTACCGGTATTCAGATCGGTTGCAACATCACGAAAGGGCTAGGTGCGGGTGCGAATCCTGAAGTGGGCCGACAGGCGGCTATGGAGGATCGCGATCGAATCCAGGAAGTGATTGAAGGTGCGGATATGCTGTTTATTACGGCGGGCATGGGCGGCGGTACCGGTACCGGCGCGGCACCCGTCGTGGCGCAAGTCGCGAAAGAGATGGGAATTCTTACGGTTGCCGTTGTGACCAAGCCGTTTTCAATGGAAGGCGTCAAGCGTGCCAGCATTGCCGACCAGGGTATCGCGGAGCTCGGTAAGTACGTCGATTCACTGATCACGATTCCAAACGAAAAGTTGCTGTCGGTGCTGGGTGCACAGACCACGTTGCTCGATGCGTTCGGTTCGGCTAACGAAGTGTTGCAGGGCGCGGTGCAAGGCATCGCCGAGCTGATCACACGACCAGGCTTGATCAACGTTGACTTTGCCGATGTCCGCACGGTTATGGCGGAAATGGGTATGGCAATGATGGGATCGGGTATGGCCTCCGGTGAGGACCGCGCGCGTGAGGCGGCCGAGAAAGCAGTATCCAGTCCGTTGCTTGAGGACATCAATCTGGCCGGCGCCAACGGCATACTCGTCAATGTCACGGCGGGTATGGATCTGTCGATCGGTGAGTTCCAAGAGGTCGGTGAAACGATCAAAGCATTTGCGTCTGACGAGGCGACGGTGGTCGTGGGTACGGTCATCGATCCCGATATGAGCAACAGCATCCGAGTCACCGTTGTTGCGACGGGTCTGGGCCAAGGCCAGGTGCAAAAAGCGCCGATGCGTGTGGTTCGTCGCGAACCGCAGCCGGCGGTTGCATCGCCGACCGAGTCACCGACGGCACCGGCTCCAAGCGCGCCGGACTACAATGAGTTCGACAAGCCAGCCGTCGGTCGCAGCAAGGCCAAGCGAGCCGTAGGGGATGGTTTCGGTGACGGTATGTTGCAAGAGGACTTGTTGGATATACCGGCATTCTTGCGTCGCCAGGCCGACTAAGACCGCCAACCTGCCATCGGGTCACAGCCGCTCACCGCTGTGGCCCGATGGTGTTGGCCTTGGAAGTGGCCATTCGGCGCCTGCAACGGGTGTCGCCGATCAGTGACGTAGGTTTGTTACGGTTTGCTTGCGTTCTGTGAAGATTTCATTACTATCTACCCTCAACTTATTGATTTTGCAGGGCGAAGCCGGTTTTTAGTCTGCTTGGGCGCACGCTGGGAACTTGGCAAAAATGCAACAGTCAGATAATTGACGGATATCGAGAGGATTCCGAGGGCGGGGGGCTTGCCGTGCCAGGATGGCGTGGTAATTTTGTGTAAACAAAGACTTGCATTGCATCGATCGGTCGAATGACAGGTCGTGCGATTTTGTGCAGGTGCCAGCGAGGCGTGTGGTGATGCTGCGACAAAGAACTCTTAAAACGGCGATACGAGCGACCGGTGTGGGCTTGCACACAGGCGACAAGGTTCTGATGACGTTGCGCCCTGCGGCTGTGAATACGGGTATTGTTTTTCGCCGAACCGATCTCGCTGATCCTGTGGATATACCTGCAGATGGTCGGCGGGTACGCGAGACGATGCTCGGCACCAATCTGTTCGAAGGCGAGCACAAAGTAGGCACGGTGGAGCACTTGCTCTCGGCCGTTTGTGCGCTGGGCGTCGACAATCTATACGTCGACGTGACCGCGCCGGAAGTGCCGATCATGGACGGCAGCGCCGCGCCTTTCGTGTTTTTGCTCCAGTCTGCTGGGATCGAAGAGCAGGACGCGCCTAAGAAGCTCATTCGAATCAAACGCAAGATCCGCGTCGAAGATGGCGACAAGTGGGCTGAATTGAAGCCGTATGATGGGTTCCGTATCAACTTCGGAATCTCGTTCAATCACCCCGTGATCAACAAACAGCGCCAACAAATCAGTCTGGACTTGTCGTCAACAGCTTTCCTGCGTGATGTGAGTAGGGCGCGGACCTTCGGATTCATGCGCGACATTGAAGCGTTGCGCGAGTTGGGCTTGACGTTGGGCGGCAGCATGGATAATGCGATCGTCCTCGATGACTACCGAATTTTGAATGAAGACGGCCTGCGTTACGAAGACGAGTTCGTCAAACACAAAGTGCTCGACGCGGTTGGGGACTTGTATCTGTTAGGCCATAGCCTCATTGGTGAGTACTCCGCCTACAAATCGGGGCACGACCTCAACAATCGCTTGGTTCGGGCGATTCTGGACGATGTGTCCTGTTATGACATTGCGACGTTCGATGTCGCGGATCATGCGCCGGTGAGCTATCCGTCACCTGCGTTTGCCTGAGGCCGAACACGTACTTTGCATCGCGCGGCTCGGACGCCGTGACGGCGCGCCGCACTGAGCATGTCGTCGGTGTGGTAGCGGAATCTAGCCCCGATGGCGCTGCTATCGGTCAGAACGATCAGGGTTTGATCATCCGTGCAGGTTGCACTGTGCATCGCGGGCCGGAGCGGCTCGGGCAGTGCGTCGCGAACGGCGTCGGACAATTCGGCCATTTGGCGCGCAAGGCGCGTGAGTTTGGCGAGGTCCCCGGCGTCTTTATTGAGTAGATCTTTGAGGTGGCGAGTAGTCATTCGGTCAAAAATGTGTGACGTAAGTCGCAGACTTGATTGAGGATGCTATCACTTTGAGACGAGGTCGGTGGTTTGCTTAAAGTTCGAGCGGCATAGTTCGTTATCGAGGCAAGGCACTGCAAAGCCGCAGGTTTTTTGGTACAACAACGGGCGATTTCGCTCCCAACACGTCACACGCATCCATGAATGTAGTCATTTTCAGCAACGGGTCCCGCGGGCCGAAACAATTTCGCCTGACCTCTTTTGGATTCGTCGCTGCTACTTGCGCTGTGCTGGCGATCACCGCGCTCGTTGTATTCGCGGGCGGCTACAGCATGGCACTCCACCACTCGGGCGCGGTGGATCAGGAAGAAATGCAGGCCTTGCGCGCTGAGCTCCTCCAGCAACACCAGGAACTCCAAGACGCAAAGCGCGATGCGCAAGACACTTTGGATGCGTTGGCGATACGTGTGGGCCAAATGAATGCGCATGTGGTTCGCTTGGATGCGCTCGGCCAACGGCTGACCGAAATGGCGGGGCTTGAAGGCGGCGAATTCGATTTTGAATCCGTACCGCCGATAGGTGGTCCGGAAGATACTGAAATCCTTAAGGATATGGACGAAGGTTCGCTGGCGACTCAACTGGCGAGCTTGGGCGTGCAAATGGAAGATCGAGCGAAACAGCTGGGCGTCCTTGAAAGCATGTTGCTAACGCGCAGCCTGGGCGAGCAGATCATGCCGCGCGGGCGTCCGGTAGTGGATGGCTGGATATCGTCGCACTACGGTACGCGCACAGATCCGTTCACCGGTAAGCAGGCACGCCACAAAGGTGTCGACATCGCCGCGCGAGCGGGGGCTGAGATTCGCGCGGTAGCGTCGGGTGTCGTGACGTACTCCGGCAATCGTTATGGCTACGGCACGATGGTCGAACTCGATCATGGTGATGGCTACGTCACGCGGTATGCGCACAACGCCGAAAACCATGTCAGCGTTGGCGATGAGGTGACCAAAGGGCAAGTCATTGCTCTGATGGGCTCTACCGGACGCGCAACGGGCCCGAATTTGCATTTTGAAGTCTTGAAAGACGGCAAGACACAGAATCCTGTGCCATATATTCGTGGCAAGACACCCTGAACCGACTACGGTTTTTTCTGTCTGAACCTCTTGAATCTGCCGTGCTAGCGCCAATCTTCAGTCGATAGATTGAGAACAGGCATTGGTGCGGATCGCGCTTGCGCCTAGAATAAGCGTCCCACTTGTGAAGGAGCCCTAACGGCCGTGTTTTCGCGCATTTTTGGCAGCCGCAACCAGCGCCTCGTCAAGTCATATCAAAAAGTCGTCAACCGAATTAACGGAAAGGCCGACGAACTGAAACAACTGACCGAGACTCAGCTGCGCGAACGTAGCGAGGATCTTCGCCAGCGGGCGCAGGGTGGAGAATCCCTGGACGATTTGCTGCCAGAGGCCTTCGCGCTGGTCAGGGAGTCGGCGGATCGCACGCTCGGCATGCGCCACTACGATGTTCAGATGATCGGCGCCATGGTGCTGCACAACGGCGACATCAGCGAAATGCGCACTGGGGAAGGTAAAACCCTGATGGCGACGCTGGCGGCATATCTCAATGCGCTCAGCGGCGCTGGCGTGCATATCGTCACCGTTAACGAATACCTCGCAGCCCGAGACGCTGAGTGGATGCGCCCGGTTTACGAATTGCTGGGCTTGACCGTCGCGGTTGTCCGAAGCGGCATGGCGATCGAAGACAAGCGCGCGGCCTACGCTGCAGACATCACCTATGCCACCAACAATGAGCTTGGGTTCGATTACTTGCGCGATAACCTGGCGTATCGGTTGGAAGATCGCGTTCAAAAAGAACTGAACTTTGCGATCGTCGATGAGGTGGACTCGATCCTGATCGACGAGGCGCGCACACCATTGATCATTTCCGGGCCTTCCGAGCAACGCACCGATCTCTACGAGCGAATCAATCGACTCGTACCCAAGCTCAAGCTGCAGGAAGTCGAAGAACAGCTCCCGGATAAGCTCGGACTCAAAGGTCCAGTCGAAGAAATCTCGGAAGACGCACGTGGTGATTTCACGATCGACAGGAAGTCTCGTCAAGCTTACATGACCGAACAAGGGCACGAGCGTGCAGAGCAGCTCATGACCGAGGCGGGTTTGATCGGTCAAGGCGAAAGCTTGTACGACGCCGCAAACATCAAGCTCATGCACCACCTGACTGCCGCGATTCGAGCGCATCATCTCTACCAGCGTGATGTCGAGTACATCGTGCAGAACGACGAGATCGTGATTGTTGATGAGTTCACTGGTCGCACGATGCCAGGTCGACGATGGTCTGATGGATTGCATCAAGCCGTCGAAGCCAAAGAAGGCGTGTTGGTCAAAGCTGAGAATCAGACTGTCGCGTCGATTACGTTCCAGAATTTCTTCCGGCTGTACAACAAGCTGTCCGGGATGACGGGGACCGCCGACACCGAAGCATTCGAGTTCCAGCAGATTTACGGTCTTGAAGTGGTTGTCATCCCAACCCATCGACCGATGGTGCGCGACGATAGACCGGATCTTGTCTTTCTGACGCAGAAAGACAAGTTTGAAGCGATTGTGGAAGACATCGACGATTGTCGACAGCGCAGCCAGCCTGCGCTAGTCGGTACCACGTCGATTGAAATGTCGGAGTTGCTCAGTCGTGCCTTGAAAAGCAAGGGGATCAAGCACGAGGTATTGAACGCGAAGCAACACGAACGTGAGGCGGGTATCGTGGCTCAGGCGGGCCGACCCGGTGCGGTGACCATCGCGACCAACATGGCCGGCCGCGGAACCGATATCGTGCTCGGCGGAAGCTTGGAGACCGAACTTGAGGCCTTGGGCGAGGACGCGCCAGAGTCTGAGCGCGACGCGTTACGCGCTGATTGGCAAAAACGGCATGATGCGGTTCTTGAATCAGGCGGCTTGCATATCATCGGCACCGAGCGTCACGAATCTCGTCGGATCGACAACCAATTGCGCGGCCGCTCCGGCCGCCAAGGCGACCCGGGATCGAGTCGCTTCTTCCTATCGATGGAAGACAACCTCATGCGGATCTTCGGTGACCCGGATCGAACCAAGGCCTTATTGCAGCGCGTTGGTATGCGCGAAGGCGAGGCGATCGAGAGCTCGCTATTGACCCGACAGATCGCGAATGCCCAACGCAAGGTTGAAGGTCATAACTTCGACATTCGCAAGAACCTGCTCGAGTACGATGATGTTGCGAATGAGCAGCGCAAAGTCATCTACCACCAGCGTTCCGAACTCATGGCTGCCGATGAGATCGGTGAGTCGGTCAAAGAGATCCGCGCTGAGGTCATCGACAACGTCATCGACGAGTTCATTCCTCCCAACAGCATCGAAGAACAGTGGGATCCCGCTGGGTTGCAGCAAACTTTGGCTGCCGAGTTCGGTACGCCGGCCGATGTACAAGCATGGCTGCGTGCAGATAGTTCGCTCAATGCAGACGGCATACGAGATCGCGTGCATAAAGTGGTCGAAGAGACTTTTGACGCGCGCGAAAAAGAGATCGGTTCGGAGATGCTGCGACAGCTTGAGAAGGCGGTCATGTTGCAGCAGCTCGACTTCGACTGGAAAGAGCACCTTGCGTCTCTGGACTATCTGCGACAAGGCATTGGTCTCAGAGGGTATGGCCAGAAAAACCCGAAGCAGGAATACAAGCGTGAAGCGTTTGAGATGTTTGCTTCGATGCTCGATACGGTGAAACGTGAGGCGGTCTCGAAGATCGCACGCATGCGTATTCGCAGCGAAGAGGAAATCGAAAAGCTTGAACAAGAGCGTCGCGCCGCAGAAGCGCTGAAGTTCCAACACGCAGCCGCCCCTGGTCTTGGTGGTCAACAGCCGGCCCCGGAGGCGGCCGAACCTGCCGCTGCTGAGACATTCCGTCGCGATCAACCGAAGGTCGGACGCAATCAACCCTGCCCATGTGGTTCCGGCAAGAAGTACAAACACTGTCATGGTGCATTGTCCTGATTGACCGCCAAAAGCAGCCACGTCTGCAAGTAGTCGCCGGGATTCTGCAACGCGATCAGGAGGTTCTGGTGGCGCAGAGGCCGGAGGGAAAACACGGCGCAGGTTTCTGGGAGTTTCCTGGCGGCAAGGTCGAAGACGGTGAATCGGCGACTGCGGCGCTTCAACGCGAGCTACTGGAAGAGCTGGGCATCGATATCGGCGACACCGCTGATCTCTGTGTCATCGAACACGACTATGCGGAGCGCTCTGTTCGACTGAATTTTCAACGAGTACTCGATTGGCAGGGTGTTCCGCGCGCTTGTGAACAACAGCAAATTCGCTGGGTGTCGTTGAACGATATCGACGCTGTCGAGTTTCTTCCCGCCAATCGGGAAGTGGTAGCACGTTTGAAAAACGATGGCGCGTTGACTTGAGTTTACGTCGGCGTAGTCGACGTTACTGCGGCAACATCAACAAATGAAAAGCCGAAACGACACATCATCTGTCGTTTGACTTGGACGATGATCGACATCGCGCCACAGCATAAATCGAATCGTGAATCGCTGTGGGCTGCCACTGACTTCAGGAAACAGTCCGTTCGCACCGGCGAGTTGCACGCGCAGCATCCGACACTTCGATTCTTTTGCGATGACGTGTTGGTACATACCGGACTCAGCGACGCAATCTAGCGGGGCAGCGCTCTGTCGGATCAGCCACATAATGTGCTTAACGGCGCCGCACAGTGGGCGCAAATCTTTTAGCCAAGCATCGATGTCTTCGCGACGCGCTTCGTAAGGTCGTCGCAACCAGTGACTGAAGACCGGAAGATCGAATTCGCACGTGCCACCAGGAATTGCACTGCGGTGTTTGATGGCGCTGAGGAATTCGCTGTCGCGCAACGGTTGAAGATAATGCGACCCGATACTCGCGACAGCGTTGCGAACGCGCGTCACCTCATCGATCGTGGCTTGCAATCGACTGCGATCAACATCGGGACTTTGGGCGAAAGTCTCGAGCTGGTCGATCTGACGCTCGAGCTCCTTCAGAATTTCACTCCGAGCGTCACCGCGGGTCAGGATTGCAATGATCTCAAGTAGTCCATCAATCGCTTTGCGCGATGCGGTATCCGAATTATCGGCGACGTGATACTCGGTCTGCCGATACAGGAATTCCAACCGCAAAAATGTGCGCATCCGCTCGTTGAGCGGTTGCTCATAAGTCGCCACAGCCGCGTTGCGGTGTTGGCCAGTTTGTTCTGCAGCTGAGACCATGAAATCGCAAAGACTAGAAAACTCGTCTATTTTGCGCTTGACGGAGACAGTAGCGCAAATGAACCGAGATTTCGGCGCCTTATGAAGCGTCTGCAGCTGCCGACAGTTGACAATAAAACTGGTGTAGTTGCCGGCATCGCGTGCCGAGATCTGCAAGGCTCTGGCTGTTGGTAACAACATCGTCACCAATAGCGAGCCGCGATTCGCGATCCGACTGCGCAGCTAGCATGGATAATGCGAGTTGTGGCGATACGCCATCGCGCGCCAGCAAGCGACGCATTTGCAAGCCCGGGCCGCAGTCGACGACCAAGATTCGGTCCATCACCGCAGTCAATTGACTGCCTACGAGCAACGGGACGACGATGAGCGTGTAGTCGCCTTCGGCTGCCGCAATCTCGGTCATCACGCGAGCCCCGATCAGCGGATGCGTGATGGATTCAAGCTTCTTGCGTGCGCTTGGATCAGCGAAGACCATACGCCGCACCGCGCCTCGGTCGAGTGTCCCGTCTGCCGTCAGAAACTCAACACCGAAGGTCGCGACAATTTGTTCGAGGCCTGTACTGCCAGGTGCAACGACGTCTCGGGCGATGACGTCCGTGTCGACGACGCTGGCGCCAAGTGCCAAGAGTTGGTCGGAGACTTGGGTTTTACCGCTGGCGATCCCGCCTGTCAGACCCACGTTGAGCATGCATGTATCGTCTCACAAACCGAGCAAACGCTGATAGGCTGTTTGCAGCGATTGACCACCGACAAGGATGATCCAGCCTGCGGCTGCGAGCCATTGACCAAATGGCATGGGTTGGCCACGTTCCTGACGGCGCAGCAGCATTTGGACGACAGCGAACACGGTGCCGGTTGCAGCTGCCAGCAGGACCAGCATCGGTAACACCTGCCATCCGAGCCAAGCGCCGAGCGCTGCCAAGAGTTTGAAGTCACCGTAGCCCATGCCTTCTTTTCCGGTCAGCAATCGGAATGCTTGGTAGATGCTCCACAGCGAAAGGTAGCCGGCCAAGGCACCGACGATGGCAGTAGTCGGAGCGACGAAAAGCATCTGCGCCGGTTGCGGTGAGAAGAGCGACAGCGTGAGACCGATCCAGAGCAACGGAAGTGTCATGATATCGGGCAGAATTTGATGGTCGATGTCGATCGCGGCAAGCGGGATCAGATACCAAGTGAACAAGATGCCCGCGAGCGCCTCCCAGCTCGGCCCGAGTCGCCACGCGACGAATGCTGTGGCAAGACCAGTCAGCAACTCGACCGCAGGATAACGGACACTGATTGGCGCGCTGCAATTACTGCACTTGCCGCCAAGCACCAGCCACGACAGGATCGGAATGTTCTCGAGTGCGGTGATTTTGTGCCCACAGTGTGGGCAAGCGGAATCAGGTTTGGCCAGATTATAGGTTTCGTTGAGTTCTTTAGGCAGGTTTAGTGGTGTGCCGCGCTGTTCTGCAAGTTCGGCGAGTTCCAACGTCCAACCGCGCTCCAGCATGATCGGCAGTCGATGGATTACCACATTCAGAAAGCTACCAACGACTAGCCCAAAAACGAGGGCGCTCGTGACGAACAGCCACGGGGGCATGTCGAACAGAATCTCCATGGAACCGTCGTCGATTGAACTTGGGTCAGGCGATGTGATGCGTCAGACGACAGCACCCATCTTAAAGATCGGTAGATACATCGCGACGACGAGACCACCAACCAAGACACCGAGAATCGCCATGATCAGCGGCTCGATCAAACTCGACATGTTGTCCACCGCGTTGTCGACATCTTCTTCATAGAAATCTGCGACTTTCGCTGACATTTCATCCAGCTGACCTGACTCTTCGCCAACTGCAATCATCTGGATCACCATGTTCGGAAACAGATCGGTATTTTCCATCGCCATTTGTAAGCGCTGACCGGTGGCGACTTCATCTCGCATCTCCATCACACCGTTTTCGTAAACGATGTTGCCGGTTGCGCCAGCGACAGACTCCAACGCTTCAACCAAAGGCACACCGGCGGAGAACATGGTCGACAATGTCCGCGCGTAGCGTGCGATTGCCGACTTCTCAATGATGCCGCCAATGATGGGTAGCTTCAGCGTCATGCGGTCGAGGTTCTCCCGCATCTTCTTTGATCGCTTCTTGAAGTAGAAAAACGTGAACCCGCCCGCGATCGCGCCAACCAAGATCACCCAGCCTTTGGTTCTAACGAAATACGAAAGATCGACCACCATTCGCGTGAACGTCGGCAAGTCGGCACCGAACCCTTGGAACAAATCTTCAAACGACGGGATCACAAAGATCAGCAGGATGACTGTGACGATGATCGCGACGACGAGTACGGCCGCCGGATAAGTCAGCGCTTTTTTAATTTTCTTTTTGATCGCTTCCGTTTTCTCTTTGTAGGTTGCGATCTTGTCAAGCAGCGTCTCCAACGCACCGGCTTGCTCGCCGGCTTCCACCAAGTTCACAAACAGATCGTCGAAGTGGAGCGGATGTTTTGCTAGTGCCTCTTTCAATGAGCTACCACCCTCGACGTTGGCTTTAATGTCGAGGATCAGTTTCTGCATGGCCTTGTTGTCGTGTCCATTGCCGACAATGTCGAATGCTTGGACGAGCGGAATGCCCGCAGTCATCATCGTAGCCAGCTGCCGCGAGAAAATCGCAATGTCGCCGGTGGTGATTTTCTCGCTTCCGGCGAACAGTGTGGATTGTTTCCGAATCTTGTTCGGTACGACACCTTGCCGACGCAGTGCGGCGCGAACTTCCGCCTCGCTGGTCGCGGTCTGCTTGCCTTTGACGCGTTGTCCACGGCTGTCGACGCCTTCCCAGGTATACGGTGCTTCTTTGGTTGCTGCTGCCATCGTCTGTTCCTCGCAACGATCAGTCGACCGTTACCCGATTGATTTCCTCAAGGCTGGTATGCCCGTCCATAACTTTTTGCAAAGCGGCACGTCGTAAATCCCACACGCCTTCTTGCTCGGCCTGTCCGGCGATCTGCATTGCGTTGCCGCCTTCCATGATGATGCGACCCATGTCTTCGCTCACTTCCATGACCTGGAAGATGCCGACCCGGCCTTTGTAGCCTTCGTTGCAACTCTTGCAGCCGACCGGACCGAAGATTGTGACGCCGCTATCGAGCATCGCTTCTGTGAATCCTTCCTTCAGCAACGCTTCGCGAGGAATGTCTCGTTCCTCTTTGCATTTCTCGCAGAGTCGACGCGCCAAGCGCTGCGCGATAATCAGGCTGACCGAAGTTGCGATCGCATAGGGTTTGACACCCATGTCGACGAGACGCGTCAGGGTTTTCGGCGCATCGTTCGTATGCAACGTCGAGAGCACAAGGTGACCGGTCTGAGCTGCCTTGATCGCGATCTCCGCCGTCTCTAGGTCACGAATCTCACCGACCATGATGATGTCCGGATCCTGGCGGAGGAACGCTTTGAGTGCCGATGCGAAGGTCAACCCAACTTTCGGGTTGACGTTGACTTGGTTGATCCCTGGCAGATTGATCTCAGCCGGGTCTTCGGCCGTCGAAATGTTTCGGTCGGCCGTATTGAGAATATTCAAGCCGGTGTACAGCGACACCGTCTTACCGCTACCGGTCGGACCTGTCACAAGAATCATGCCGTACGGTTTGGCAAGATGCTTCATGTAAAGGTTCTTTTGCTGCTCCTCGTAGCCGAGCGCATCGATGCCCAACTTTGCACTGCTCGGATCCAAGATCCGCAGCACAATTTTCTCACCGAAAAGTGTCGGGCACGTGTTGACCCGGAAGTCGATCGCACGGTTTTTCGAAAGACGCATTTTGATGCGACCATCTTGTGGAATCCGCCGTTCCGCAATGTCGAGTCGTGACATCACCTTTAGTCGTGCGGAGACTTTTCCGGCGAGCGCGGCCGGTGGTTGAGCGACCTCATTGAGCACGCCGTCCAATCGTGTGCGAACCCGAAAGTATTTTTCATACGGTTCGAAGTGGATATCCGACGCACCGCGTTGAATCGCGTCCAACAGCACCTTGTTCACGAACCGAACGACAGGCGCATCATCAACATCGTCCTTGGTGACGTCGTCTTGCTCGA
>JBCAZH010000029.1:33630-36655 GCA_038533155.1 Pseudomonadota bacterium
AACCGAACGACAGGCGCATCATCAACATCGTCCTTGGTGACGTCGTCTTGCTCGACTTCACCGGACGAGACATCGAGATTCTCCAAGTCGAAGTCGTCATCGTCGAAACTCGACATGCTGGTGTCGATCGCTTCGAGTGTTTTCGATACTCGCTCTTCGAGTTTGTCCTGTTCGACGACAACCGGATCCACTCGGTATGTCGACTGGAACTTGATCTCGTCGATGGCCTGCAAATTGGTGGGGTCGGAAACTGCCAAGAACAAACGCTTGCCGCGCAGTGCGAGCGGCAAGACCGTGTGCTTGTTGATGAGATTTTGATCGACCGACCGGACTACATCGAGATCCAACTCCATGGCGTCCAGATCCATGAGTGGCACGCCGAATTCATGGGCGGCCGCAACAGCGACCGCTCTCGGATCAGCGAGTTCCTGTTCGACGATGTAGGCAACCAGAGGTCGCTTTTTGGCGCGCGATTCAGTGAGTGCTTCCTGCACGGCACTCTCTGCGATGATCCCATCTTGAACGAGTCGGCGAGGAAGACCGGAGAGTACGTTTTGCGACGCAGTTGCTGCCATGAATCAGCTGCCCAGATAGCTTGGAATATGTCCAAACACTAGTCTCACCGATCCGGCCTAGTGGATCAACCGAAGAGTGTGTGCCAAGTCACAAAAAACCCCAGCACATCAAGAAACTGTGCGCTGGTTCGCGTGCTATCGGCAACTGGACGGAAGGTAGCGATCCTCGACTGTGGATGCGGCGTAAACGGCCGTGTTCCCACCGCCACCGGTTCCCATTGGGTTGGTGCCCGCCGGCTGGGCCGCGCTACCGCAGCGCCACACAACCGTGCGCTCCGCCGTCTCGTAGGGCGTGAGGAACAACTCGAGCGTTGCGATTTGAATATTCGCGTCGTTGCCGAAAGTTACCCCGACCCGGCCGTTGACGACGTCGACTGCCGTGACGAACTTGCCAGCCGTATCTGTAGACGCTGCACTCATACCTGCATCGACACGGGTCGCCGGAGCTTCGCCGTCGTTCAGGAATGCATCGACGATGCTGGTCTTCGCGGTCGTTGCCAATCGGATACCCTCTGCGACTTGCGCGCGCACGGTATACGTTTGGTACGCCGTGATCGCGAGTGACGCGAGAATGCCGATAATGGCGACAACGATCATAAGTTCGATCAGCGTGAACCCGGATTGTTGGCTCCGAGCTAGCCTTCTTGTTTGTTTTCGCACCATGTCAGATTACCAGAATTGTTAAAAATTTCTGCGACGCCCGTCCGTGATTACGTCCACTTGGTGCGGGCATAAAAAAGCCTGCCCCAGCACTCGGCTGGAGCAGGCCCGAGATTCAAGAATCTCTCACCAACCGATTAACGGCAGGTAGAAGGCAGGTACTGAGGAGCAACCGTGGTTGCGCCAGCAGCCGAGCCCGGCATAGCGACCGTGCCAGCCGGAGCTGCAGCACCACCGCATACCCAGCTGATCGTGTCTTCAGGCGTAACGAACGGCTGAATACCGAGAGTCTGAGTTGCAACGTCAGCGTTGACGTCGTTGCCGTAGGTGATTTCCAGCGTGCCGTTGGTCACGAGGATTTGCGTTACGTACTTACCGCTGGTGTCCGTTGCAGCAGCTGACATACCAGCAGCAGCGCGATCAACCGGAGCAACACCGGTGACGAGGAACGTTTCAGCGATAGCGGTTTTCGCAGCAGCAGCCAGGTTCAGACCTTCCGATACTTGCGTACGGATGGTGTAGTCCTGGTAAGCCGGAATAGCGATGGCTGCCAAGATACCGATGATCGCGACAACGATCATGAGTTCGATAAGGGTGAAACCCTGTTGGATTTTTTTCATTGCTGTCTCCCTAGACACGCGAAGTTAAAAAAATGTGTTGACTGTGTCGTTTCCAAGGGCGCATTCGCCCCTCGCAGACACTGGAGCAAGCTGCGTGCCAGTTTTCGCAAAACAGTTATAACACATTGAAATAGAAGTGAAATTTTCAAAAAATGTGCGCTGGTTCACATTGATTGAGTCGTTTAGAGCCTGCGAAAACCAGGGTGGCGATTGTCACGATGTGACAGGAATTGTCACAAACTGTCGTTTATTGCCGGCCGGCAATCAGTCGATGTTGAATTTCTTGATGCGATAGCGCAGTTGGCGGAACGTCAATCCCAGCAGTTTGGCCGCTGCGGTCTTGTTATAGCGAGTCTTTTCAAGCGCTTCGACAATGGCTTGGCGCTCCATATCTTCCAATTGCGGGGTCAGCGGCCCTGTCGCAATTTCCCGAATATCGCGTTTCGCCGTCTCCGGTCGTTGTGTCGATGCGACTGGGCCGAGTTGCAAATCACCGACATCTATCGTCGACGCCGGACAGAGCGTCACGGCTCGCTCGATGGCGTTCTCAAGTTCTCGCACGTTTCCCGGAAAGCCATAGTCTTTGAGCGCTTGTCGCGCCGCTTCGGTCAGCGTTTTGCTCGAGCCTTCGCGTTGCTTCGCAAATCTCTGAAGGAAAGTATCTGCAAGCAGCAGCACATCGTCCCCACGGGCCCTGAGCGGCGGTACCGGCAACTCGATAACATTCACTCGGTAATACAAGTCTTCTCGAAAGTCCTGGGATTTGGCGAGCGCGCCTAGGTCCTGATGGGTGGCACTCAAAATCCGCACGTCGACCGGCGTTTCTTTCGCGGAACCCACCGGACGTACCGTCTTTTCCTGAATCACACGCAACAGCTTGACCTGCATCGCCAGCGGTAGCTCTGCGATCTCGTCCAGGAACAGCGTGCCGCCCTCGGCCGACTGAAATAGGCCCTGTTTGTCACTCACCGCGCCCGTGAAGCTTCCCCGTTTGTGACCGAAAAACTCACTCTCCATGAGGTCTGGCGGAATCGCGCCACAGTTCACTGGCACGAACTCGCGCTCCCGACGCCCGCTGGCCTCATGGATCATCCGGGCAACGAGTTCCTTACCCGTGCCGGATTCGCCGCGGATGTGCACAGGCGCTTGGCTACGTGCCACCTTGGCGAT
>JBCAZH010000030.1:0-34836 GCA_038533155.1 Pseudomonadota bacterium
CGCGGCGCAATACTGCTTTGACCCGCGCAACAACTTCCCGCGGACTGAAGGGCTTACAGACGTAATCATCAGCGCCTAGCTCGAGACCGAGTAGACGATCGATTTCGTCGACACGAGCCGTCAACATGATGATGGGGACTTCCGACCGCGCCCTCACGGCGCGGCACACGGCGAGACCATCCATTCCAGGTAACATCAGATCAAGTAGGATCAGGTTAGGTTCAAGATCGTCGAATGCACTGAGGACAGCGTCCCCTCGGTCCAAGCAATGGGTCCGAAAGTGATCTCGTCGTAGGTAATCATCGAGTAGCGATGAAATTTTCGGCTCATCTTCGACAATGAAGACTAGCGGCGCTTCATCACTCATTGGTCTCACCTGTGATCGGTAGTGCAATGCTAACTTCCAATCCCCCAAGTGGCGAATGCATGGCATTTATCGTCCCATCGTGCGACTCAATTATCGATTTACAGATGGACAGGCCTAAGCCCGAGCCGCCCGATTCGCGACTGCGAGACTGGTCGGCGCGGAACAACCGATCGAACAAATGCTTGAGTGCCCGGTCGGGCACCCCGGGCGGCGAGTCCGAGAACGATAGACTTGCGTGACTTTCGTTTGCGGATAGAACCACTCGCAGAGTGCCTGGTGGATCCGTGTAACGAAGGGTGTTTTCGATTAGGTTCGTGAACACCTGTCCAAGTCGACCGTCATCCGCTGAGACGAATACGTCGGGCTCAATCGCAGTCTCAAGGTGAATTTGCGCGGCTGCCAGTCGCGGTTCGGTATCGGTGAGAGTCCGCAACAGCGTATCGGATAGATTGATCGGTATGTGTTGATACTGTGGCGTCCCGTCGTCATAAATCGATAACGTGTGTAGGTCGTCCACCAGCTGACTTAGGCGCGCCACTTCCGCTTGCAGTGATCGTCGAGTTGTATCGCTGAAGTCACGTACGCCGTCCTCGAGCGCATCCAGCTCACCGCGCAATATCGCAAGCGGCGTGCGCAGCTCGTGCGCGATGTCGGCAACCCAGCGCTGACGTGCATCTCGGTTCTTCTCAAGCGTTTTCGCCAATCGATTAAATGATTGCGCTAAGTTGGTGAACTCGTCGTCGCCCGACGCGGAAATCCGCGTCTCAAGATTTCCTGCGGCAACCGCATCTGCACCCTTGACCAAACGTTGGATCGGTTTGGTGATCCGACGCATCAGCGGGACGCTCAAGAGGGCTGCTAGCGCCAGCGCGGCGATGGCGCTGATGACGATGGCGCGTTTTTGCTGGTCGGAAAAAGCTTGGTCAGTCGCGTTGCTCAATACTGCGCGCACTGAAATCTCCAAGAACCCAACGGTTTCGCCGTTCAATTCGACGGGAACCAACCGATGTCTCTCGTTTCGTAACGGTGCGGGTATGATGATGGTCTTGTCAGCGTCGAGAAGCGCTACGTGTCCCGCGTCGAGTGATTCCGGAGCGGGTCTTGGGCTGCGCAACGGTTGGTCGGGTCCGGGACCGCGACGTGGAGGGCCACCGCGACCGCCAGGGCCACGCTGCGCGAGGAGTTCAAACCAACGCCTCGGGTTGTCCCTAAGTAATGACCAATCACCATCGCGTGCGTAGATATCGGCGAGTTCGGTGACGGCATTGCGGGTCGCGTCGACTTCGTGAGCTGCCACATACTCCAGAAAGCCGCGATTGAAACTCCAGCGCATCGCAATTGCGCTGAACACCAGAACCAACACGCTAATTAGAAGCGAGTGCAAGAAAACCCGCTGACCTATACCCGTACGCATGAGTCCAGGATAACAAGTCCTGCGTTGATTCCATCGACTTCCACAATTTCTCCATATTTGCTGCACGGCACGGTGGTGTATTGATCGCGTCAGACACCATGGAGCTAACAATGCGATATCAAAACTACCTGCTACTGCCGATTTTTGTGCTGTTTGCCGGTTGTGGGAGCAGTTCCGTCAATGAAAGTGCCAACGATGATACTGGCGACGACACGGGCAACGACAACGGCGACGAGGTCGCTGAGCTCAGCGATGCATACCTTTGGTTTGGTCAAAATGTCACGATCGCCCAGGATGGAAACGAGGTCGTCATTGAAGCCACCGGCCGACCCGATCACGAATCCTGCTACTGGGATCCAAGCAATGCGAGTGGTTTGTATGTGGAGTGCGATCCGACGATCACCACGGTGGCGCGAATGTCACCTGGCTTCATCGAGGAATACAACAACTTGTTCACATTGCGAGTTCCCGTTGAGCCCCAGCTCGCCTCGACGCCTTCGGCAACCTCACTGGGTCCCGTCGGGATCGCTGTGAGCGGCGCGCCGATTTTCAACGATCAGGAAGGACCGAACATCGCGTTAAACACAGGCGTGATTAGTGGGTTCGATCGGAGTGGTGCGCACACCGGCCCATCGACATATCACTATCACTTGGAGCCGAAGCTGATCACGAATGATGACTATGAGTTAGTCGGCGTCATGGCGGACGGTTTCTTCCTCTATGGCCGGCGCGACTACATGACAGGGGACTACCCGACCGACCTTGATGAATCCGGGGGTCATATTGGGTTTACACAACATTCTGGCACCGAGCCTGGTGATGAGGTCTACCACTACCACATCCAAAATGAGTTCTATCTCGGGGCCTATTACTTGCTCTTCCCAGGTGACTACCAAGGAACACCGAGCAATATCGGAACCTGAACTGCCATGCCTGAGAGTGACACCCGTTCCTACCGAACGCCGATCGTCATCGCGCTAATCGCGTGCTTTCTAGTCTTTTTGGTCACGTCCGACAACGTGCTCTTGGCGTGGACCACAGTGTTGTCGAAAGCGACTGTTCAGAGGGTCGACCTGGCTGAGGTGAGCATTGACCGACCTAGTGGCTTGCGGGTCGTGGACGGCACGGTTTTCAGCGGCGTCGCACTCAGTAGGTACCCGGATGGGCAGCTAGCGAGCGAGGAGCGATTCTTGGACGGTCGCCGACACGGTGTGTTGCGTCGTTGGTTTCCCTCTGGTGCGCTCGCTTTCGACTCACACTATCGACGTGGAAGGCGTCATGGCGTCACCACCAGCTGGTGGAGCAACGGTCAGATGCGATCGCGGACAGTGTACGTCGAAGATCAGCCAGATGGCGTGGTCTGGTATTGGTACAGCACAGGACAGAAGTTCCAACGTGCACAATACGATCGCGGAAAGCCGATCGGCCTTCAAAAAGGGTGGCGTCGCAACGGCAAACTCTTTAGCAACTTCGAGTATCGCAACGGTCGCGTATACGGCTTGCGAAACTCCAATCTCTGTGTGGAGCTTGAAAATGAACAATGGTTTGCGCAAACCGACATCTAGTATTCGGTGGTTAGCGTGGTTTTTGGGTTGCGCGGTTTCCGCCATAGTCGTCGCGTCGGACGAGTTGCCGTACTATGACTCGGCGGATTTCACTCCGGTCTGGTTGGACGCCGACGACAGTCGCCTCGAGAGCATGCACTCGATTGCACCGTTCTCGCTGACCGATCAACACGGCGATACAGTCAGCGACGAAACGACTCAAGGGCGTCTGTATGTCGTCAGTTTTTTCTTTAGTTCTTGTCCCGGTATCTGCCCCACGCTCAAATCGCAACTGTCTCGTGTACAAGATCGTTTTCGGGGTGATGAGCGATTGCTGATACTCTCGCATTCGATCCGACCATCAAACGATACGCCGGAAGTACTTCGGGCGTATGCGACGCGCAACTCGATCGATAGTCCAAACTGGCATCTGCTGACCGGTCCACGGGATGTGATCTATCGATTGGCGAAAACCTCCTATTTCGCCGATGAGGATCTCGGTGAGGCCTCGAGTCTCGAGCGATTTCTGCATACCGAGAATTTACTCTTGATCGATACACAGCGAAGGATTCGCGGCGTCTACAATGGGCTTAGCGATGCATCCGTCCGTTATCTTATCGATGACATTGAGTTACTGCTCAGCCAGCAAGTCGGAGCATCCCTGCTCGCGAACGAGCATTAGAGGCGAGCGGTCGCCGATTCACCACCAAGTCGCATAGAGCGCGATCAACATACCGAGTACCGCAAGGCTGCCGAAATTGAAGATAGCGCTGGTGCTTGTATCAACGGGCGTCTGACTGTGGTCATCGCTAGATTCGGGTGTTCCCATCAATGACACGATGACCCCGACAGTTACGCACATCACGAACACGAGTCCCACCCGATCGATGAAAGGTAACTCGGGCCACAAGAGGTAGAACGCGAGCGAAAAGGCGAACGACCCCAGTGCCATGGCAAGAGCGCCGTTGGCCGTAGTGCGTGACCAGAATATACCGAGTCCGAACAGTGCGCAGACGCCGGGCGTGAAGAAGCCTGTGAAGTCTTGAATGAACTGAAAGGCCTGTGTGAATTGGCCGAGCAAAGGTTTGGCAACGACCATCGCGATTGCCATCGCAGAAACACTGACAACACGACCGATCGTCACAAGCTGTGTTTCACTCGCGTTACCGCCGATCGAATGACGGTACAGATCCATCGTGAAGATCGTCGAAATGGAGTTCAGCATCGAAGCTAGCGACGAGATGATCGCACCGATCAACGCCGCGAAGACCAGACCGAGAAGCCCAGCCGGTAGCAGGTTCATCATCGTCGGATACGCTTGATCGGGTCGAGACAGTTCTGGCGCCAGTACGATCGCGGCAACGCCGGGCAATACGACAATGATCGGTGTCAGCATCTTCAAAAATGCTGCGAACAGAATGCCTTTCTGTGCTTCGGCGGGGCTCTTTGCAGCCAACGCGCGTTGGATAATGTACTGATTGAATCCCCAGTACGAAAAGTGCATGACCCACATGCCCCCGATCAAAACTGAGATCCCGGGCAATAGCGCGTAGTACGGCGAGTCCTTCGTAAAGATGAGGTCGAACTTCTCCGGCACACGATCAAGCAAGGTCGTGAAACCGGCGATGGCGCCTTGATTACCGGACACTTGGTCCAGCGCAATTGCGACGATGAACAGACCACCGACGATCAGTAAGACCACTTGAATGATATCGGTCATTGCGACCGCGCGTAGTCCACCGTATAGCGAGTAGGCCAGGGCGAAAGCGCCGAGCCCAATCATGCCGAGCGTCAAATCGAGGCCGGCGACCGTTTGTACAGCGAGCGCGCCCAACCACAAGATCGACGTCAGATTGACGAACACGTAAACGACGATCCAAAAGACCGCCATGACGTTGCGGACACGGTGATCGAACCGTTGTTCCAAAAACTGCGGCATCGTGTAGATTTTTCGCTGCAGGAACACCGGCAGCAGAAACTTACCGACGATGATGAGCGCTATCGCTGCCGTCCACTCATAGACGCCTATCGCGATTCCCATCTCCCATGCGGAGCCGGACATGCCGATGATCTGCTCGGCCGAGATATTGGCCGCAATCAAAGAGGCACCGATTGCCCACCATGGTAGTGCACGACTAGCGAGGAAGTAATCACTGGCATTCTTGGTTGTGTCGGCAGGTTGTCGACTGACAATCTGCGCGATGATCAAAAGGCCAATGGCGTAGGTAGCGAAGACGACTAGGTCCAGCGTGGCAAGCGTCATTATTATTATCTCCGTTAGTGTGCTGTCGGCTTGGTCAAAGTGATCGAGCCGAACACATCACTGGTCTTGTAGCCGAGGTTTTTATCGCCATCGATAGGTGTGATGTCCTGGTCGCCCATGAAGTGCTGGCGGCCGTTGGGGTCATCGGCGTCGCAGTAGGCGAGCATGAATCGAATGGTCTCGCCGTTGTGTAGCTGCCGGAACCCGGTCAGTTCACGGCCGCTGCCATCGTGTGTGGCGATTCGGATCTTGGCTTCCCAAACGATGCGGTTGTCGTCGCCATTCCTTCTCTGCCAGTACGACTCCACGTGATCCGGAAATACAGCAGGACCGTCCGGTGCGATATCGACCGACTGATTGTCGAGCGCAACGTGGTAGGCAAATGCCCGAAAATCATTTTGATGTGGGCCAGTTTCGCCGTCCGCATCCACAAAGATTTCCAGCGCATCGTCATCCCAGTAAGCCACCAGTGGATCGGGCCGTGCGTCAATCAGCACATCATCTTGCAGCTCTGCGAGAAGGAAGAGCGCATCTTCGCGCCACAAAAGTTTGAACCGTCCACTGAAGTCTTCCGCGGCGGGTGAGTCTCCGATCATCACTTGATCGATTGGGCGCCACATCGCAGCGTCCCATAGCATCGGGTCGATTTTTCCGTCGATGGTAGGCGGTTGTCCCTTGGCGTACGGCACCTCGTAGGCGTTGGCGCATGCGACCAAGAGACTCGCAACGAAGACGACGGGGACTTTATGCATGAGAGACCTTTTTAACTTGGTTCAGAGTGGTCAGTGCGACCGTCAGAAGGGTTTGTGGTGTGTCGGCGGCGTTCAACCGCACCACATCCGGTTCATCGATAGGCGGCTCGAGTGCTCGGTATTGGCTTGATAGCAGGTCGACCGGCATGAAGTGATTTTCTCGCAGCTGGAGTCGCTCTGCGATCATGTCGGAACTGCAGTCCAGGAAAAGAAACTGGGTGGACATGCCCGCGTTCCTGAGCATGTCGCGATGCACACGGCGCAGGGCGCTATGCGCCATCACGCAGGATTGGTTTCGTGCGGCGAGCTCGCGAAGCTGTTCGACGATAGCGAACATCCAGGGCTCGCGGTCACTGTCACTGAGCGGCTGTCCCGAGCGCATCTGTGCGCGACTCTCGTCGCTGTGAAAGTCGTCCGCTTCAACAAATGGCCAATTCATCTCAGTTGCCAATGCACGGCTGAGCGTGCTCTTTCCAGAACCGCTCACTCCCATGCAAACGACCAGCAACGGTGTACCCATTATGGGCCTTCCGGAAGCCATACAGTCACCGCATACCGGTGTCCCGATTCGACCGTCTGAATGGTATTGGATAGCATCTCGGTGCCATCCACTTCGATGGCAAGACCAGCCGAATGGCGAATGAATTCGAAGTCAAACACCGCACCCCGGAACGCTCGTGTCACGGTGGCTGTGTCCCAATGCGGCGGGAGCTGCGGATCGACCACGAGCCCCTCATGGGCACCCCGCAAACCAAACAAGCACTCGATGACGATTCTGTAGCACCAGCTCGCGGCACCGGTGTTAATCAGTTGACTGGACCGCCCAGCCGTTCGCGGGTGCAGATCAACCGCACCGCGATAATAGTTGGGAATAAACGTAGGGAGTTGGCCGCGACGTATTAAGTCCTCTTCATCGATCCCAGGGATTGCTTTCATTAAGGTCGCGAACGCAAGACCACTGCGACGAATCTGGTAGAGCGCGTAGATGTAGAACATCGCTGCATGGTTGTAGACCGACCCATTTTCGGCGTAACCAGGGTGTTTTTGAGTGAGTCGTCCTATGTCTTCCACCATCCGAGTGTACGGTGGTGCTAGCATCATCGGGCCGAATGCGGTCTGCAGGTCACGCTCGACGGTCTCGACCAATTGTTCCGTTTGGTTCGTGTCCGCAACGTCGGCGAGTAATGCCCAACTTTGTGTGTTCAGAAACACCTGACCTTCGCTGTCTGCCGAGGTGCCGAAACGTCGCCCGCCGTCTGTAATTCCCCGCGCGTAACGATTCTCCGCCCAAAGGTGCTCGTTGATTGCGGCGCTGACACGCCGTGCGTGTGCAGCCAAGACTTCAGACCGCTCAACATGACCCAACAAGCCGCACAGGTTCCGCCAGAGGTTGATGGCGTACACGGTCGCCATGGACAGCCAACCGGAAACGCCTCGACCTTTGTGCCCGACCATGTTCATTGGGTCGCACCAATCGCCTTGTGCAATCAGACTGAGATGACGCGCATCCAAATTACAGAGCAACCAATCAAGCGCTGCGTCGACGCGCTCCATGACAGTTTGTCGGCCATATTGTGTCTGGATCACTTCGTCCAAAAAAGCCGTGTTGTTGGTCTCACGGACGTACGCTTCAACAGTCAGAGGGAGCCAAACCGAATGATCGGTGTGAGGCACTTGGTTGATGTACTTCAGTGTTGCGTCCGGTGATAGGAGCACGCCGTCCGGCAGGCTGCCATCGGGGTTTTGCTGTGACAGCGTCGTTCGGATTGCGTGTTCAGTCCGACTCGGTTCGATAAATAGTTGTCCGAGCGCGTCTTGCAGGAAGTTTCTGGTCTGTGGGTCTGTCGTTAAACGTTGCAACTCACCGTGGTAGCTAACCTGTCTCGGCAGCCAGTGATTCACAAAGCGGTCGAGTCGATCGGTCGGTGTTTTCTGCCGGGACACGGCGCTGCGTCGCACACTACTCGGGCGAATCAAACGCGATGATGAATCCAGATGTTTTCGGCGCAGCGCTTCTAGCCCGGAGTACGACTCGGTCGCGCCGAAGGCGAATGTTATTGTCGCGCGTTGCTGTGGTTCCAATTCGCGTTGGAACTGCATCGCCGCGATTGGGGTTTCGTAGGTAGCGTCGTGACCTGCGAGTCGATCAGCCTTAAGCGCGTCCGGGTCCATGAGACCCCCTTCACCTTCAAACAACGCTTGTACCGTCTCGTATGCTTGGGGCTCGGTGTCCGCGGCCAAAAATGTCCACGCCTTCTGATCGCGAACACTCGGATAGTCCGCCAGCTTTTGATAAGGGGGCACGGCGCGCGCGACGATGGCTCGATGCTCGGCGCTGTAAGTAGCGTCCTGACTCAACCAACTGAGATAACCAATGGAGAACACCGGATAAATCGACAACTCGCGTACGACGGGCGACGTGTTACAAACGGTCAACGTCCAGAGTTCCAGCGCGTCATCGTCCGCTAAGCGAACCGACCAGTCGATAGTGAGGCCGTTGTGCTCAACGTGCCATTCAATGCTCTGATCCGTGACGGTAAACTCGAAATGCTCGGCTGGCTTGCGTACCGGTTCGTAGGGAATCGAAAAACACTCGCGACTGCGATCATCACGTACATAGACGAATCGTCCAGGATGATGGGCGTAGTGCCCCAACTCGGGCTGCAGGAACGTCGTCGCTTCTAGCACCGGCCCTTTTGAATAGCTGGTGGGCTCTGGTTGCATGAATTGGACTTGCGCATACCCGCGGCAGGTGAAGCGAGCCAATAGTTGGTCGTTCCACAAAAAGCCGCTGGCGTGCGGCATTGTTCGAGGGCAACTGAGGTGGATCCGCGCGCCTTCATCGGAGTGATCGACCAAAGGGCGATCCGGATTCTGGAGTGTTGAAGAGCCGGGCTTAACGGGCATCGCGCAGCTCCAAGTCGTGCTGAATGCCAGCCAGTCGCTCGCGCGTCAGGCTGTATTGACTGACAGCCAACATAGCAATCAAGGCGAAGACGCCCGGCGCAAGCGTTTGCAATAAGTTGATGCCTTGTTGCGATGCATCGGTTTGGGCTTGGTTGGCCACATAGCCAAGGGCCGCCAATATCCAGAGCATCGCGGCGGCACCGATGGATGAGCCCAACTTCTGCGCGAACGTGGCGGCCGCGAAGGTCATTGCTGTGGCGCGCCGGCCATGCTGCCACTCGCAATAGTCCGCCGTATCGGCATACATCGACCAAGTGATTGGCGATTTGGGTCCGAGCGCAAGACTGATTCCAATGTTGAGGGCGAAGATCAATTCGATTTGATCTGCGGGCACGAAGCAAAAAGCGACCGACAGTACCCCGACGATACCCAGTAGCCACATCAACAAGCGTGCTTTATCAAAATACTGTGTGAGAAAAGGTGCCAAAACCGCACCCGCGGCGTACGCCAACGATTGGCTCAGCAAATAGTTGCCTAGCAAGTCGCTTCGATCGACATAGTAAGTGAAGTAGTAATACGCCGAGCCGCCGCGCATCGTGACCGTCATCATGACGAGCATCGACAAAGCGAACAAGATTAACCACGGCTTGTTACGTAGGAGATCACGAATGTCCTGGCTCGGATGGCTCTGTTGCCGCGCTGGCGGTTGGATACGTTCTTTTGATGTGGCAAAGCTCACCCAAAACAGGCTCACCGCAATGGCACCGTACAATGCCATGGTGAGTTGCCAACCTTTTGCGGCATCCCCTTGTCCGAAATATTCGACCAGAGGCAGCGTGTACTTGTTCACTACCGCGCCACAGGCGAATGCGAAGATAAAGCGGGTCGTGATCAAGGTTGTTCGCGTCTGGCTGTCGGCGGTCATAACGCCCGACAACGCGGAGTACGGTGTATTGACGACCGTGTAGCACAGCATCAGCAATGTGTAGGTAACGTACGCCCACACCAGCTTGCCCCCGTCTCCCATGTCGGGGGTGGTGAACGTAAACACACCTGCAAAAGCCAAGGGAAGTCCGCCAAACAACAGATAGGGACGAAACTTGCCGAATCGCGTCTTCGTCCGGTCAGCGACGGCGCCCATGACCGGGTCGGTAAATGCATCGACGATTTTGGTCACCAGCAACATGGTGCCGGCGGCGGCCGCGCCTAGGCCGAAGACGTCGGTGTAGAACGCGGCCAGAAACGACCCTAGGGTGGTCCAATACAAGTTGAACCCAAAGTCACCGACGCCGTAACCCACCTTCTCGTGATTCGGGATCTTGAGTTGGCGTGTGCTCAAGCAGCACCCACATGTTGTTGGAGACCTGCCAAAAACGCCTCGTGACTGGGCATGGTTTGCAATGAGTTAGCGATGACCGCATGCATCTGGCTGAGCCGCGCGCTCACTTCTTGGGATCCCAATCCGCTCACGACAGGATGATGCCCGCGGGGTTCGACGCCTTGGCCATGCAGGACGGCCAGCCAACTGGTCTCGGTAAAGAGCTCGTCGCGTTCACGGATGATTCGACCGTTTGCCGCATACAGGTCGATCTTGCGGCGCAGGTGATCGCTCATTGGCAAATTCTGGCAGTGCCGCCAGAATTCGGTGTCGTCGCGCTCCGTTTGGCGGTAGTGCAGCACGAGAAAATCGCGCACGTATTCATACTCCGCGCGCGTCGCCCGGTTGTACTCTTCGATGTCTGCGGCGGCAATCTCGCGGGTGGGAAACAGCGTCATCAGGCGTGCGATACCGGTCTGGATCAAATGGATGCTGGTAGATTCGAGCGGTTCGAGAAACCCGGCCGCCAGGCCCAGTGCCAATACATTGTGTTTCCACACGGACCGACGGATGCCCGTCGTAAATCGCAGCGGGCGAGGATCACCGATTGGTGGGCCCTCAAGATTTTCCATCAGCATCGCTGTGGCTTCATCTTCGGTCGTGAACCCGTCGCAGAATACATGACCGTTGCCGGTGCGGTGTTGCAGCGGAATTCGCCATTGCCATCCGGCATCGCGGGCAGTTGACCGTGTGAAAGGTTCTGGTGCTTTCGGCCGTTCGCAGCCGACGGCGACGGCGCGGTTGCAAGGCAATGAGTTCGACCAATCGTCATAACCCGCTTTCAGCGTCTGCTCGATCAGCACGCCGCGGAAGCCAGAGCAATCGATGAAAAACTCTCCGGCGACCGTTAGCCCTGATTCCAACATCAATTGAGTCACGCGGCCGCTCTCCGGATCGACGTCGACATTGCGCACTCGGCCCTCAATGCGTTCGACGCCTCGCGATTCGGCATACCGGCGCAGGAATGCCGCGTAGCTCGCCGCATCAAACTGGAATGCATACGCAATAAACGCTAACGGTGAGTTGCCCTGACGCTTGTCGGGGCGCATGAAGCGGCCCGCTTTGGCCGCTAGCTCTTGAAGGCAAAACTCGCCCAGTGGCGGCGCGGTGGACCGCTGCGCTTGGTGCAACCAGAAATGGTGGAACGCAACCCCTTCCATATCCGCGCCGTAGTTGCCGAACGGATGAAAATAGCTATGTCCCTTGCGGCGCCAATCGGTGAACTCAATGCCAAGCTTGTAGGTAGCTTGTGTTTCTCGGACGAACTGATCTTCATCGAGATCGAGCAATCGGTTGAACAGGGTGATCTGAGGGATGGTTGCCTCACCAACCCCGACCGTACCGATCGTTTCGGATTCGACGAGCTTGACGTTGACGCCGGCGGGTATCATCAGACGCGCTAATGCCGCCGCGGCCATCCAGCCAGCGGTGCCGCCACCGAGTATCACAACTTCGCGAATGGGGGTGTCGTTAGCCGTCATGCGATTTGTTCCATCGGTGATTTCGGTTCGCAAAAGCGCTTGAGGTAAGCCGCGTGTGGCGGCATGTGTTCGGCGGCTGCGCTGTAGACACTTGCCATCTCCTGGATTTGCTGCCGGACCCGAGCGGCGTTCAGCGACGCGATCAGAGGGTGATGCGATTTCGGTCTCAGGCCCTGGCCTAGCATCACCGCCACCCAACTGGTTTCAGTAAACAGGTCCGCGCGGTGCGCGAACCACTGTCCGCGGTGTAGAAACCCGTTGATCCGTTCTGCCAAAGAGTCGGGTATTGGCGCTTCAGCAACTGCCCGCCAGAATGGAGAATCGTCGCGCACAGATGCGTGGTAGTGCAGGATGACGAAGTCGCGCACATCGTCGAAGAGTCTCGACATCAATTGGTTGTATTGACGCCGACTCGGTGCGTGGTCATCGGTGCCTGGGAACAGTGCGAGCAGCTTGCTAATGCCTTCTTGAATCAAGTGAATGCTGGTCGACTCAAGGGGTTCCAAGAACCCGGCGGATAGGCCAATCGCCACGCAGTTGTGCGACCAGAATTGGCTGTGTCGCCCAGTCTTGAAGCGCAGCCCACGCGGTTCGTCGGTTGGTTGTGTGTCAAGGTGCTCCAGCAGTGTCCGGCTCGCTGCTTCGTCGGTTGTGAACGCGCTGCAATACACGTGGCCGTTGCCGGTGCGATGTTGCAGCGGGATGCGCCATTGCCAACCACAGTCATGCGCCGTCGAACGTGTACTGGATTCGAGACGGGGCGCTGACTGACTAGGGATGGCGAACGCGCGATCACAAGGCAACCAGTGCGACCAGTCCTGCCAATCTGCATTGAGGGTTTGCTCGAGGAGCAATGCTCTAAAACCGCTGCAATCGACAAAAAAATCGCCACCGATGGTTCGACCATCGTCGAGCGACAAGCTTCGGATATCGCCACTACCGCCATCTCGCACGACGTCGGTGATCTTACCTTCGATCCGTTGAACCCCGCGTTGCTCGGCGTACGATCTCAGGAAGTTGGCGTAAAGACCGGCATCGATATGATAAGCATGTCGCAACTGGCTGAGCGGGGAGTTCGCCGCGTCCATACGCGGTTGCATGAAGCGGGCGCGAGCCGCAGCCTGCGCGCCGATGGAAAACGTGTCGAGGGCGGTCGGTTCGCCTAACCAATGCCATATCTGATGGAATCCAAGCCCGTCGATGTCAAAACCGAACGCGCTGAAGGGGTGGAAATAACGCGAGCCGCGTTGCCCCCAGTTAATGAAATCGATCCCGAGCTTATATGTGCCGCCAGTCGCTGAAAGGAACTCGTGTTCGTCAATACCGAGCATGTGATTGAAATCAGCTAACGGTGGAATTGTCGCCTCACCGACCCCGACGGTTCCGATCTGCTCTGACTCAACGAGTGTGACGGTTGTCGTTTTTGGGGCGAAGCGGGACAGCGCGGCGGCGGTCATCCAACCCGCAGTGCCGCCTCCGGCAATGACCAATCTCTGAGGTGCGCAACCCAACGCTACTGCCCCGCCTGTTGCGCAGCCGCGAGATAGTCGGTGAGCTTGGGGAACCCAGACGTGATCCGAACGATCTCAGCGCGCAACCGCGCGCAGTGTTGCGTTCGCGACTTCGCTGGAAGCCGTTCCGCCAGTGGGTCATGGTTCTGTGGGTAGTGATTCAGTGCCATTAAGAGACCGATCCAATCCCATCGATTCAGCAAATCGCTATCCGGGTCATGCCATGCGCCCCGTTTGCACCAAAGGCTAAGCGCTGCCTCCGGAGTCGCATCGGACGGCCTGCCGAGCGCCGTTTCGACCAGCGCGTTGGCGGAGGCAAGCAGATCGACATCAGCAGCGAACTGGCGGTTGAACGCACGTCGATGGTGGTCCAGATCACGGGATGGTGGCAACCATTCTGCCAGGCGTCGAATCGAACGCATCAGTAGGCTCGAGTACCAGGGTAGCAACGGAGGCAGAGCATGGGCGGCCGCGCCGATGCGCACGACATTGCCTTCCCATGGAGTTCGACTGGCGCTCGACCGCGTGTGATCGAAACGTGTCAGGATGGTTCGATCTGCAAGGGGTGTAACCCGCAGCCATGCGGGTCCTTCGTCTTCCACCTTGTAGGTCGGAAGCGGTGCGACCGTGTCTTCAGACTGCGCGTGCAGCCACGGCGATTCGCCGTCGGATCGAGACCCACTGGCATCAATTACGATATCGGCGTCAAGCGATTCGCTGTCGGTGAACACGAGTTTGTGGGCATTGTGCGTCGGGGACCATTGGTTCGAATCGATGGGCGCCGTGACGCGAATCCCTCGTGACTCGAATTGCCGACTCAATAGATCCACCAGCGCTGGAACATCCACGAGGCGCGTAAACTCGTGCTGCAGCGACCCGATGGCGTTGCGAGCAACGGGTGGCGCAAACTGCGCGCCTTGCATGGCTTGCCAAGCCGGTGAGTACGCGAAATAGGATTCTTGTCGATCGGTGAGGAGCCAATGGTGGTGGAAATCGGCGCCGGCGAAGTCCATCCCCACCGAGCCAAACGGCAACGTATGGTCTCCCAACGCGACACCGAGTGCGAAACTCGCGCTGCACGCCTGCAACAAAGTCAGATCGGAAATTCCCAGTGCGCCGAGTAAATCATCGGGTCGCGCCGGTAAGGTGGCGTAAGCAAAGTCGCAAGCCTCTGCACCCGGGCAAGGCGCGAGAACGATTCGAATGCCTGTCCCGCGACAAGCTTGGCCCAGCCACAACGCCGCGAGCGTGCCCTCGAATCCAGCTCCGACGATCGCAATGGTCTGCAAGCTTCGCGTTCTGGCTGATCTCACGCGGCACGCTCCCGGCAATAGGCGCGCAGGTACGCGTCGTGGTCTGGCATACCGTCAACCGCAGTTTCAATTTTGGAGCGCAATTCGCACAGTCTTTGTTTCAGTTGACCTGGATCTATGGTGTCGACTCGAACGTCGTAGTGATCAGGAACAATACCTTGCCCTAACATCACCGCGAGCCAACTCGGCCGCAGGAATAGTCCTTGCTGGTACTCGTTAAAATGTCCGGAATGCGAGAACAGCTCGATACGCTCGCGCAGAGAGTCGGGCAGTTGCAAGTGTCGCATGTAGCGCCAAAACTCACTGTCGTTGCGTTCGGTCGCGACGTAATGCAACACCAGAAAATCGCGAACACGAACAAACTCAAGGTCGAGCAGGCGATTAAATGCTTCACGTTCGACGGCGTAGTCCGCGTCAAGCGGGAAGTGTGCGATCAACTGCTCCACCGCTGCCTGAATCAAATAAATGCTGGTGGATTCCAGCGGCTCCAGGAACCCACCCGACAAACCGATAGCAACACAATTGTGGTGCCACATACGGTTTCGTTTGCCGGTCGTAAACCGCAGTTGACGCGGCGCCGATAGCTCAGGCTCGGGCACCGCACCCAACAAACACGATGTGGCATCGTCCGCATCCATAAATTGGCTGCAGTAGACGAGACCATTGCCCATACGGTGCTGTAGCGGAATCCGCCAACGCCAGCCACTGGCCTCGGCGATGGCCTGTGTGTAGGGCAACGTCGCCCCACGGGATTCGCTTGGCATGGCGACCGCACGGTCGCACGGCAACCAGTTTTGCCAATTGGTATAGCCCGCTTGTAAGGCTTGTTCGATCAACAAGCCGTTGAATCCGCTGCAGTCGACAAATAGCGTGCCGTCGATCACACGGCCATCATCGAGCGCCACCGATTCGATGTCGCCGGTTTCGCCGTTGCGATGCGTTTGCGCTACGAACCCTTCGACTCGTGTTGCGCCACGCGCTTCCGCCACGCTTCTGAGAAACGGCGCGTAGCGGGTCGCATCCAATTGGTAGGCGTAGCCATAGCTGTTGGCGAGCCGATCGCCGGTCTCGTCGGGGTGTCGAAACTTGCTAGCCGCTGCCGCCATGACAGGGACGGAGTAGCGGCTAAAGTCACCGACTTCGCTGTCGTGCGCCAAGCGTCGCCAGAAGTGATGGAATCCAATGCTTTGATTCTCAACGCCATAATCGCCAAAAGGGTGGAAGTAGGCGTCGCCGCGCTGCCCCCAATTGCGAAACTCGATGCCGAGCTTGAATGTAGCCGACGTCGCTTTCATGAAACTGGCTTCGTCGATGCCAAGGTTGTCATTGAAGCGCTTTAGGTGGGGCAAGGTCGCCTCTCCGACGCCAATAATCCCGATGGCTTCGGATTCGATTAACGTGACCGATGCGAGTGTTGACGGTATTGCCGTCGTAATGGCTGCCGCTGTCATCCAGCCGGCTGTCCCCCCACCAACCACGACTACTTTGTGTCTAGGTTGTCCCATAACCGTTGACTTGTTCGTCGTTTTCGCTATTCTGGCCCAGTCAGAAATGACAACGCAAGCCATTTTTGATACAAGGTTTGAAAATGTTGGCGGGATGCAGGCAATCGGGGGATTGCCACCCGCCGAGAAAAACGAGGGGGCACCAAATGGCGCAGGACGCTATAGAACGACCACGCAAGGGTTCGTTGTCTTATCACGTAAAGCTGGCATTGCTCGGACTGGGTGCTTCTGCACTGTCCGGCGGGGCTGTGGCGCAGGAAGAGCAACAGGATGAGCGCGAGCCTGGCGATGCGCTGGAAGAGATCATCGTTCGTGGCGTACGCGACAGTCTGCGTAACGCCCAGGCGCTGAAACGTGACTCCGACGTGTTCGTCGATGCGGTAACCGCAACGGACATCAACGCACTTCCTGATCGGTCGATTACTGAGGTGCTACAGCGTGTGCCGGGCGTATCCATCACTCGATTTGCGGGTGCGGACGATCCCGACCACTTCTCCGTTGAAGGCTCCGGCACCGTCGTGCGCGGCCTCAACTTCGTTCGAAGCGAACTGAACGGTCGCGATGTGTTTACCGCGGATGCGGGCCAAGCATTGGGTTTCCAAAATGTGACCCCCGAATTGATGCAGTCCGTTGAGGTCTTCAAGAACCAGTCAGCGGATATGATCGAAGGCGGTATCGGCGGCACCGTGAACCTGGTTACGCGTCGTCCATTCGACAGCGAAGCCAATACGTTTGCGTTTTCCGCTGAATCAAACTACTCCGATCTTCGCGAGGAGTGGGCACCGACGCTCTCAGCCCTGTGGTCTTCTCGCTGGGATCTGCCTGGTGGTGGTGAAATCGGTGGATTGATTGGCGCTGCGTACTCTGAGTTGTCCTCCCGCGCAGATGGTACGTTGATCGCCGACTGGCTGGACCGTGATGGCACGGGCCAATTCACACCAAGCGGTGGCGGTATCCGCTCGCAGTTTTTTGACCGCGAGCGATTGGGTGTTTCGGGTGCTCTGCAATGGGCAAGCGCGGACGGCACCCTTGAGGCCACAACGCAATTCTTCCATTCAGCCTACGACAACGCTTGGAATGAGCGTGCGATCGAGCCGAGTATCGACGATGCACCTGGCATCTCTGCGCGGCCCGGCACAAGTTTCACCTTCGGCAACAACGGGTTGTTCGAAAGCGGTGTCGTGTCTCAGAACGTCGGTTGGCGTTCGAACGATGCAGCGCTGCCACTGAACGGCGTGCGCAACCTTGCGTTGACCCGGTCTCGTGTCGATAACCCGGTTACGAACGAATACAGCTTTAACTTGAAATGGGCGCCAACCGATCGTATGCGTGCGCAGTTTGATGTGCAGCACATTCGCTCGACGGTAGAGGTTGAGGACTACACCGTTCACAACGCGTTCTTCACAGATACAGAGATTACGTTGGGTGGCGACGTACCGTCGGTGACGTATCTCGCGCCGACTGGGACGCCGGACGACTATTTGTCCAGTGAACAAGCTTTCTACACTCGCTCGATCATGGATCACCTTCAGGACAACGAGGGCGACGAAACCGCAGTACGTGCCGACTTTGAGTTCGACTTTGAGGGAGACAGCTGGGCGAAGTCGATTCGGTTTGGTGCACGCTACGCCGAACGCGATCAGACAGTTCGCGCTTCGACATTCAACTGGGGCAACATGAGTGCGACCTGGAACGATCCGTTGCTGATCAGCGAGTCCAGTGCACCCGCTGGCACCTTTACGGCATTCAATTTCGACAACTATCAACGCGGCAGCGTGACCGGTGCGGACGGTGCGTTGTTTTACAACGGTGCATTCAACCCTGATGCCTTGCGTGACTTCGCAGCAACTTCCTCGGTGGCCAGTTGGGTACCTCTTGAGGACCGTGGTGGGGTTGTTGAAGGGACCTCTTTCCTCCCGGGCGAGATCAACATTGCTCGACAAGAGACCACCGCCGCTTACGTTCGCTTTGATTTCGGCAGCGAGTTCAGCAACGGTATGACCCTCGACGGCAACGTCGGTGTGCGTTACGTCACGACTGACCAAAGCGCCAGCGGTGGCATCAACTTCCCGAATGTTCAGCAGTTTCTCGATTCCGACGTGAATATCGCAGCACGCTGTGAACCAAATGCGCCAGGCGAGCCGGTTCCAGGCTTCTGTGCCGTAGACCCGGCAACTCAAGAGGCATACCTGCGTTGGGCGGATGGCGCGAGCACCCCGCTTGAAGACAGCTACGACTACGACAACGTGTTGCCTAGCCTCAACCTTAAATGGGGCCTCAACGATGAGATGATCATCCGCTTCGGCTGGTCGCAGGCGATTAGCCGACCGGACTTCGGCCTGTTGAAGAGCTTCTTCACGCTGAATTTCGGTGGCGACGACCCGGTGACCGGCGAATGGCTCGGACCTAACGCATCGACGGCGAACGTACGGCTCGATCCGATCGAGTCAAACCAGCTCGACCTGTCGTATGAATGGTACTTCGATGACGTCGGTTCGTTGACTCTATCGTTGTTCCACAAGGATTTGGACAACTACATCGTTCCCGCGACGACCGTTCGTAGCTTCACCAACAACGGCGAGACTTTCGACGTACGCGTCGATGGTGTCGGCAACGCTGGCGACAGCGGCGAGATCCGAGGCTTTGAAATCGCCTATCAACAGACGTTCGATATGCTGCCGGGTCTCTGGTCCGGGTTGGGCGTGCAGGCAAACTACACGCGAATCGACACCGAGGGTGTTCCCAACATTGGTGCGAACAACACGAGCGCCAACGGAACATCGACGGCGCCCAACTTCGACGTCACTGGATTGTCGTTGCCTGGATTATCAGAAGACACTTTCAACGTAGTCGGCTTCTGGGAGAACGACAAGTTCAGTGCCCGTCTGGCATACAACTATCGCTCTGAGTACACACTCACTGTTCGCGATGTGATCTTCCCGTTTACACCCATCGTTCACGACGATATCGGTCAGCTTGATGCATCGTTCTTCTACCGGATCAACGACTCCATCGAGATCGGTGTGCAGGGCGTCAACTTAACTGATGCCATCACGGAGACTCGGGCGGTGTATACCGAGAACCTGGATCAAGCGCCGCGATCTTTCTTCAGGAACGATCGTCGTTACGCCGTCATCTTAAGAGGGCGCTGGTAGCGCTCGATACCGACTCCCCCCCCCAAGGGCGAGGTCCAGCACACCCTGGACACCAAACGAACCACTCACGGATGGGTGGTTCGTTTTTTTTTAGCTTCGGTTGGTGTACTGGGTTACCAGCCGCGGATGATGCCGGTCGTAAGACTGCCCGTTTCGGTCAACGCTTTGGCACCCCATTCGCCGTTGGGGGGCGTGTTGGGCTTGAGTATCGAAGCCCCTTCGTCCTTGCTGTGGAGCGACCAGACGCAATGGGAAAGCTTCTGCTCGCGCAAGAAATCCATCCAACGAAGTGTTTCGTCCTTGTCTGCCGCACCATCTCCGTTCGCTGCCACCGCACCCCATTCCGTAACCATCAGAGGTAACCCGCGAGCGATCGCAAGGCGTGCCTTATCGCGCAGCGCCTCACGGTGCGTCCCCGCGTAAAAGTGCAGTGTGTAGGCGAGGGCAGGATCTCCCAAAATCGGGTCCTCCGCTGCAAGATCAACGTCTTGTGACCAGGTCGATGTGCCGACGACGATCAGGTTCTTAGCATCTCGCGCTCTAATCGTGGCAATTACGTCCGCCGCATAGGGTTTGATAACGCTACGCCATTCGGCCGCTGGCAGCGGCTCATTGTAGATTTCGTAGATGATATTGGGATGCCCGGCATAGCGCTCTGCCACGCGCGCGAAAAAAGCGATAGCCGCGTCGATGTGATCCTCGCCGTGGTGGGTGTGCCAGTCAATGATGCAATACATACCTTCTGCGATTGCCGCATCGGCCACCGCGGTCAGCCGGCTCCAGGCATATTCGGGGTTTTCGATATAGCCGCCCCGAGTCTCGGCTCCGATGGCGGCGCGAATGATCGAGGCGCGCCACAGCTTGCGCACACCGGCGACAACGCGTGCATTGTAATAAGCGCCAGGTTCTAACCCGCCGTTGTGAGCCCAGCCCTGGTTGTGCCAAAAGAGGCTGGGACCTGCTACTGAGAATGGAACTCCGTTGCGATCCACAACCCGACCGCCTTGTATCCCGAGCTGGCCGTGGGTCTCTACCGGGGTGCGTTGGCTCGTGTTTGGTCGGCTGGCGCTACAGCCAGTCAGACACGCCGTGATGGCGGCGCTCGTGTAGCGGATCGCCTGCCTTCGATTGATTCGTCTCACGTTGTACCTTTAGGCCGCACGCGATTAGAGACGGGTCGGTGCGGGTCCTGTCGAATCACGGATTACCATGTCGGCGTCGACGACCCGATTGCGGGTCTCCGGCTCCAGTCCCCTAAGTCCATCCAGCAACAATTTCGCCGCGTGTCGCGCCATCTTGGTCAGTGGCTGGCGAATCGTCGTTAGAGAAGGCCACACTTGGCTTGCGGTCGGATCGTCATCGAATCCCGTAATCGAGACATCCGCAGGCACTCGAAGCCCCGATTCATGCGCGACCTTCATCACAGCGGCAGCCATGTGATCATTGGCGCAGCAGATGGCGGTCGGTCGGTTTTTGCCATGCAAGAGCTGTTTGCCGCACTCGATGGCTGAGTCAAACGTGTTGTCGCCTTGTACTACCCAGTCTGGGTTGAGTTCGATACCGGCATCCCTAAGACCATCCTGGAATCCCAAAAAGCGCTTCGCCATCGCTTTGTGCTCGGGGCGGCCATCGACATAAGCGAGGCGGCGATGCCCTAATCGCGTGAGGTAGCGTACGAGCTCGTGCAGGCTCTCACGGTCGTTGGTGCGAACGGTATCGGCATCCTCTGCTTCAGAGTCGCTGGATAGCGTCACGGTCGCGACCTGCAACTCTTCGACAAGGGCCTTTACTTCGGGCATATCCGACAACGGCGGCACCAGTATCAGTCCGTCGATGCGAGGCGCCGTAACAAGGTCTCGGATTTCATCGAGCAGCGCAGGGTCGGTAAATTCGCAAGGGTGAATCAGCAGATCATAGTGCTCGTCGCGGCAGGTTTGCAGCACGCCGCTTTGCACTCGATTGATGTAGCTCGATGCGTCGTTGTAGATCAGGCCCATCAGATAGGTACGACTGCTAGCAAGCATTCGGCCCGGCGAGTTGGGTCTGTAGCGAAGCGTTTTCATTGCCGCTTCGACGCGAAGTTTCGTTGATTCGCGGACCTTGGGTTCTCGATTCAGCACTCGCGAAACTGTCTTGATCGACACACCCGCATGGTCCGCGACATCGCTGATGGTCGCTTTACGCATTGTCGGTACCGGGTTCGCTCGTGATGCCATTTGTCAAGAATTCGCCGCGTTCAACCAGCTTTTATCCTCTCATGAGTGCCCGTCGCTGTCATTGCTGCGCGCATTCCGCAACGCCCTCCGTGGGCGCGAGGTGGGCCGCATACAGAGCAATTTGTGCGGGCTCGGTTGCAGACAGAACGACGGGTTGATCTGTAGCAGCAAACAGCTCGGTGTCTTCCGTCATGCACTTAAGCGGTACCGCGAGTCTGTGCCAGCCAGCGCTTGCGCCGGGTTCCATCAAATTCGCGAGTTGAACGGACTGGCCGCACTCATTCCCGCTGCAGCCGATGCTCAATGCTAAATCGCCCATCTGATCATGATCGACCCAGGCCTCTAGCACCAAGGACAGGTCGGCATTTGCCGCTCGCGTCCAATCGACGGATGGGCCAGAAACGCTGACGGATGC
Source organism: Pseudomonadota bacterium (assembly GCA_038533155.1). Lineage (GTDB taxonomy): Bacteria > Pseudomonadota > Gammaproteobacteria > Steroidobacterales > Woeseiaceae > CALBPI01. Next base: position 22,222 of record JBCAZH010000030.1, read on the forward strand.
AGCGTCTTGCCACGCGACAGTCATAGCGTCCTCTTGCGCGTGATAATCGAGTCGGTCGACCGCAACCTTGGTCCCACTGTGACGCATCGTGCCGGTAATGTCGTGAGTCATTCCATCTGACTCAAGCACCACGCGCCACGGTGTGATGGGGCGTCCACGCTCCAGCAATTGTCCGGTCCCGGTTTGCATGCTGAGGTCGTAACTGGCCATTGGGTCGAGCATCCCGACGGTCTGCCCGGAGTCATAGTCGAGCCCGTATCCGATGGCGAATAAGGGCGTGCCTTGACCGCTGTGAAGTTCCGCGTGATCCGGATGGTCGGGCCACGAAAACGATAGACGACCTTCGAAATCGAACTGCGTGGTGCCATCTGGATCACCGATCAGAACGTCGGCGATCCCACCGCCCTCACTACCTGGCAGCCACGCTGCAACAAACGAATCGCTGGCATTGATCAGACGATTTGCCCACATCGGACGTCCCGACAGGAAAACACTGACTGTCGGGATCCCGGCCTCACGAAAACGTTCCAGTAAGTCAAGGTGGTCGTCTGGATCGCGGAACGCGATATCACCTCGGTCGCCTTGGAACTCGGCGTAGGGCGGTTCGCCGTAAACGACGATCGCGACATCCGGTTGTGCGCTGTAGTCACCGCTCGGACTCAGGATGGCAGTGCCGCCCCGCTTGGTGATCGCGTGCCGAAGCCCCTCCCAAATAGTCTCAGCGTTGGGGAAATCATCGCGACTATTGCCGGAGCCTTGCCAGGAAAGGGTCCACCCGCCGGTTTGTACGCCCATGTCGTGCGCGCCGGCGCCGGTGACAAGGACTCTGGCGTTGCCGTTGATTGGCAGCACGCCGGCCTCGTTCTTAAGTAGGACCAGCGACTTCCGAACCGCTTCGCGCGCCACCGCGCGATGGGCAGGCCCGCCTAGGTGATCAAACGCGCCAGCGTAGCGTCGTTGTGATGGTTTTGGCTTCTCGAATAGGCCTGCACGAATTTTCACTCTGAGAATACGGCGCACAGCGTCGTCGAGCCGAGCTTCGGTAATTTCGCCATTGCGCACGTTGTCGAGTGTGTTGTGGTAGAGGCCACGCCAGCTATCGGGCGCCATGAACATATCGAGCCCTGCCATGATCGCGGCCGGACACTCAACCGGGGAACAACCGGCCACCTGGCCGTGGCCATTCCAGTCTCCCACGACGAAACCATCGAAACCCCAGTGCGTCTTGAGCACATCGGTCAGTAGGTACTTGTGACCGTGCAACTTCTTGCCATGCCAGCTGTTGAACGATGCCATGACGATTTCTACGCCAGCCTCGATCGCGGTGACATAGCCTGCACCATGAACGCGCGCGAGCTCTGCTTCGTCGCTCGTGGTATCGCCTTGGTCGATTCCAGCGTTGGTGCCACCGTCACCGAGGAAGTGCTTTGCGCTCGACAGAACTCGGCCATTGCGCAAGCGATCCGGCGCATCACGACCGCCCTGCAAACCCTCAACGATCCGTCCCGCGTAGGCTGCGACGATCTCTGGGTCTTCGGAGAAGCTCTCGTAGGTGCGTCCCCATCGATCGTTTCGTGCAACCGCGAGTGTTGGCGCAAAACTCCAGTCCTGCCCGGTAATTACCGTCTCTAACGCAGTCACTTCGCCAATTCGCTGTAACAGCTCTGGGTCGCCCGTTGCGCCGAGCCCGATGTTGTGCGGAAAAATCGTCGCACCGACAACATTGTTGTGACCATGGACCGCGTCGGTGCCCCAGATCAGAGGAATGTAGGTGCCGCCACTGCGCTGATTTGCCGCTTCGTAAAACTCGTCGGCGAGCGCTAACCACGCGGTCGCGTCGATTCTCACGTTGCCCTCGGGCGCGGAGTTGCCGCCGTTCAGAATCGACCCTAACGGATAGTCCAGAAGATCCGCTGGCGTGATTGAGTTGATATCTGCCTGAATCAGCTGCCCGACTTTTTCTTCGACCGTGAGATTCGCAAGAATTTCGTCGATACGACGCTCAATCTCTGGATCCAGCGTACGGGTCGAGCTCAGGGTCGGCCAAACGTCTTGGGGATTTTGGGTTTGCGGGATCGCTTGGGCATCCTCTGGAGCCGTTGGCGAGGCGCACCCGAGCACAACAAGGCCGGCAAGCGCCGAACATGCCCGAAAAATTGATCGCATAGTTTTCCCCGTCTTTTTTGCGTGTCCCCCTGCCTAAAGATAACGAAATGTCTCGCGTTGTCAATTTTGCTCGATCATTCTTTGGTTGCCTTTCATCGGTGTTTTCGAACGCTTTAGGTCGACAGCCGCGACGGCAGCAATTCCGGCGAGTTGGATGGGCATTGAACAGGTCTATCTTTGACCCAGCCGCGCGTGTAACTCGTTGATTAACCGTCCGTTGACCGCTTCAGTCGAGCGATGACGTAGGGAGTTCGTGACAGCGGTAAATTCCGAGAGAAATATGTAAAGCCGCGCACGCAGTGATGCGCCGAGCCGTTAAGCTGCCGGGATAATAAATCCACTGCCAACAGTTTCGAGCACAAGAGGTTTTACTAATCGACCTCTGCTGTCGGTAGTTTCAGTGACAAAACCGGACATTGATGACCGGCATCATGCGCATCGGATGTGACAACAATAATCCGGCGTCTCACAACAACATATGGGGTAACCATGGATAAGCACAGACCAACGGAAGCCAAGACTGAAGAAAACGGACTCGAATCGAAGGAACGAAGAGCGTTCTTTGGCAAATCAGCCATCGCAGCGGGTGCCGCTGTGGCACTACCCGTCGCGGCAACTTTGCCGGAGCAAGCCCAAGCAGCTGTCATCGAACGCAATGGCCGGCTGCGGCGCAACAAATCGTTGCGGATTCGGGTCGAGGCGGCGCGGGAGCAGTGGTCGCAGCCGATTCCCAATCATCCGGACAACGGTGACGAAGCGGCCTACGAAAGCAAAATCGGATCGTTCACCAAGAGTCTCCCGCACGACCAATTCGGCGAGGTTGATCGTCGTGCCTATCGCAAGTTCAAACGTGCCTTGCGCAGTCGCGATGAGGCACGCTTCGAGAATATTCCCCTAGGTGGCGCGCGCCGATTGGCGAACCCACAAGCAACCTACGCGTACTCGATAGAAGGTGTAGATTCCCACTGTACGACAATGCCCGCCGCTCCTGCGTTTGCTGATAAGGACGAGATTGCGGAGATCGTTGAGGTGTATTGGCACGCGCTGTTGCGAGATGTGCCGTTCACCGAGTACGACACTCATCCTACCGTTGCGGCAGCTGTGGATGATCTGAATAAGTTCTCATACTTCCGTAAGCGTTACGGTGGGCCAGTAACACCCGCCAACTTGTTCCGGGGCGAGACGCCCGGAGACTTGGTCGGACCCTACATCTCACAGTTCTTGCTGAAAGATGTACCGTTCGGTGCTGCAACGATGCAACAGCGCTACAACGTCGATATCGCCGGACTGGAATTCATGACGGGCTACTCCGAATGGTTAGAGGTTCAGCGGGGCAACGTGCCCAATGCGTCGGTCTTTGATCCGATGCCAAGACTGATTTCCGATGGGCGTCGTCTCGGTAGCTATGTGCATGTCGACTTCACCTACCAAGCGTACCTGAATGCCGCGAACATCATTCTGGGTGGTCTCGGACTGAATCCGTGGGATCCAAGACTTCCGTATGATTTTTCGGCGACTCAGGGTCGTTTTGTGACGCTGGGCGCAGCGGACATTCTCAGTCTGATCGCGAAGGTTGCACACGAGGCGTTGAAGGCGGCGTGGTTCCACAAGTGGCAGGTTCATTTGCGGCTGCGGCCGGAAACGTTCGGCGGACGAATTCACAACCACCTGACGGGCGTGCGTGAGTATCCGATCAACGGCGCGATTAACAAGGTTCGCGTCTTCGACGAAACCTTCTCTCGTACAGGCACCTTTTTGCTACCGATGGCGTACCCAGAAGGTAGCCCGACGCATCCCGCCTATCCTGCGGGCCATGCAACCATCGCCGGCGCTTGCACAACATTGATGAAAGCGATGTTCGACGAGGAGTTGCCCGTGCCGAACCCGGTCGTGTCGTCTCCGGATGGCCTCAACCTAGACCCTTACACCGGTGGGCCGCTGACGATTGGTGGAGAGCTCAACAAACTGGCCAACAACATCGCCTTGGGTCGCGATATTGCCGGTGTTCACTGGCGCACCGACGGTACAGAGGGCCTGCTGGTCGGCGAGCAAGTTACCATCGGCGTGCTGCGCGACATCAAACGGACCTACAACGAGTCGTTCGACGGTTTTACGTTCCGCGGCTTCGAAGGCAACATCATCACGGTCTAGGATTGTCGAGCAAACCTCAACACAATGGCCCCTCTTCGGGGCCATTGTTTTTTATGACCAAAGAAGCGTCTGCGATGGCGAGTGAGGTAGAGGCTAACTATCGAGGCGGTAACGCGAACTCGTTCTAAGTCAGCTCTCGTTGACCGACAGCCGATGACCGGACGTCACATCTTCCAGTAAGTACAGGTCGACTTGGCTCGCTGGCATCGGTTTGGCGTACAGATACCCTTGTCCGTAACGGCACTGCATATCGCGCAAGGAACCTTCGTCTTCTCGGGACTCGATGCCTTCTGCAACAACGTCCACGTCCATGACGCGACCGACTGCGATCATAATCTCTAATAGACGCTTACGTACCCGCTTTGCCGATAAGTCTTGCACGAAGGAGCGATCAATCTTGATCAGATCGAAACGGTAACGATCGAGGTAGGAGAGCGACGAATACCCCGTACCAAAATCATCGAGCGCGATTCGCACGCCGAGTTCGCGTAGTGCGCCGAACTGGCTCTGAACGACATTTGATTCATTCAGCAAGATACTCTCCGTGAGTTCCAACGTCAGCGCATCGCCCGGTAGGTCAAAGTTGATTAGCTGTTGCTGCAGCATCGGTGTGAGCCTGGGGTTGCTGAAGTGACGCGCTGATACGTTCACGCTAATGCTAATCCCCGATTGCTCAAGATATTGCTGTCGGAGTCGCTTTGCGAGCGTCAATGCCTGCATCACGATTCGGTCTTCGATCTCGATGATCAAATCGCTCGCTTCCGCGATCGGAATAAACTCAACCGGCGGGATCATTGTGCCGTCATCCAGCGCCCAGCGCGCGAGTGCTTCGAAGCTCTTTGGTTGCCCGAATTCCATTTCCACAATGGGTTGGAAAAAAGCTTCAATGGCGCCGTCGGCAAGCGCGCGCTCCAATTGTTTTTGTTTCTCGATGCGTGCGGTCGCTCTTTTGGTCAGCGTCTCCGAGTAGAAGTGCGATCTACCCTTGCCGAGTGCTTTGGCCTCGTACATCGCAAGGTCTGCGTTACGCAACAAGTCGGAGCTGGTGCTGCGTCTTTTTCCTTCCGCGATTCCGATGCTGGCGCTTGGCTCCCAATTCACATCATCGATCACCATCGGTGATCGAAGACTCTCGGTGAGGCGCGTCACAACCACCTCAACCTCGGCTCGATTACTAACTCCTGCCAGTGCAAGGGCAAACTCGTCGCCACCGAGACGACAGGCGATATCGCCATCACGAATGCAGTCCGAGATGCGCTGCGCCATCGACTTTAAGAACATGTCTCCCGCACTGTGGCCGAGGAGATCATTGATCGTCTTGAAGTTATCCATGTCGATCAGTGCCACGGCAACATCGGACCCTCCGTCGAGCGCCAGGAGCTCGTTGAGCTGTTCGAGAAACCGGCGCCTGTTCACAAGTCCGGTTAACGGGTCATGGTTGGCCTGAAAACTAATGCGTTGTTCCGCCTCACGCTCCAGTGTCACGTCTTGGATAAAGGCGGCGAGGATTCGTTGCCGACCAACACTGACTTCGGAAATCGAATAGCTACACAACATTGCGGAGCCGTCTTTTCGGAACAACGTGGTTTCGCCACGATCAGATTGTTGCTGATCTCGCAGCATCCATCCGGACCCTGGGCTTGCATCCTGTCTGGGCGACATACCCTTCTGGGAGAGAAGATCAACGTGCTGACCGAGCGCTTCTTCTACCGGGTATTGGAACAGCGTCTGCGCGGCGCGATTGAAAAAGGTGATGCGATGGCTCTCGTCGATGATCACCACAGCCTCCATCGCCTGTTCGAGCGTCTTGAGCAACAGCATGTGCTCGGTCTGCTCTTCGGTGATATCTCGACCGACAAGAATGAACTCACTCGGTGAGATTCTGGAAACCCGTAAGTCCAGCGACTTCAGTACCCCATCAATGGGTACCGTAATCCGAGATGCGAGTGGTTCGGTAGCAGAGGAATCGGTTGCCAGCCCGGACGCCTCGTGTAGCCAGTCTGGGCACTGATCAAGCGGCGTGGCCTCCGGCAGCATCGCGCAAAGACCTTCGAGCGCCGACGAGTTGATTTGTACGGTTGCCAACGCGCCGTCCCTGACATGCAAACGAATATCTGCGGCCACCTCGAGATCACGACTGAGTGCTGCTTCGGCTGAAGCCAGCTCTTCGGTTCGTTTCAGTGTTGCCTTCAACTGCTCATTTGCGGTTTGCAACTCCTTGAGCTGTTCCGAACGCGTGAACATCAAATACATGTGCTCGATTGATGAATCGAAGGCGGAGAAGTCGGTTTCCTTGAGTTGAAGCTGAACAAGTTGCTCCGGGTTATCGAGCCAAGGCGACCAAAGGAAGTAGATACTATCCTCGCTCTGAAGTGGGTAGAGCTGACCTCGCAGTAGAACGTCGTTGTTGTTGACTCGACATAGCAGGGTCGTGTTGCGGTAGCGTTCGATTTTCTCGACGGTCAGCGGGGCTCTTGGACTGACCATCGTCATGCAGTCCATTAGCGACGTGCCGATACAAGTCTCGCTGAGCAGTTTGGTCGCCGAACTCCCGAGACTTGCGATGCGCAACTGAGCGTCGGTCTTTACGTGGAAGGGAAAGACCTCGCGAATCAGTCGTAGGTGTTTACCCATTATGTGTTACCGACCTTCGAGAATCGTCACTTCCAGAACATCGGGATCCTCGACATTGGCCTTCGCCACCGTGTGCTCAATCGCGACAGACTCGCCGAAACGTTCGGCCAAGCCTTCGATCAGGCCGATGACCATTGGTACCAGTCCTTCTCGGCTTGAATAGTAGGAAACCTCAATCACACCATCGTCACGTGTCTCGCAGTCGAAACCCGGCGGATCCAAGTCCGGCATTGAAATCTTGATTCGTGCGTGCATTTGGTCGAGATTGCCGAGAAACTCGCGAACGCTGTCTCCGGAGACGGACATTAACGGCCCGTAACCGGTCTTATGTGTGAAGTCGATCCAGTGACGCCCGAATCCACGCAGCAGATCCTCAGCAGGTGTCTGCAGTACGCTCGATGCTGCGCCGACGAGTGCCATCGTGAGGCTATCGTCGTAGGGTGTCATGCTGGAAAACTCGTCAAGTTCGACGCCGGCACTGTCGCGCACAATGCGCCAAAGACTCTCGCCTCCGGCCTCGATCACCATATCTCTAACGCCTTGATTCACTAACCCGTACATCGGACTGCCACGACTATTACTCCAATGCCGTGGTAGCGTCGGATTCGCGAAAAACCTAAGACAAATCTGTTGCTAGTCGGATGTTTCCGATGCCGGACTACGGCTTGGCAAAAGCTCGGACAATCGGTGCCATAGCGGTGCGACGACGAAGGACACCAAGGGTATCGTGACGGCACCGGCGATCAGGCCAAACAGCGTCTTACCGAGCGCGTCGGCCAACCAGCCGACAAAGCCTTGAGCCATCGGCGCAAGGTGCGCAATGTGCTCGGCGGTATGTGCGACCCAGTGCTCCGGACCACTGACGCCGTAATGTGCGAGTCCGTGGAGCAGGATTCCGCCGCCCACCATCGCCATCGCGATGGTGCCTGCGATCGACAAAGCTTTTAGAAACCATGGCATTCCGACGACTAGGCTGCGTCCCATTGCTCGCCACAATCTGGCCGCAGCGCCTTCGCGCGTGCTAGCTGCCATGGCCACGCCAGCATCGTCGGCCTTAACGATCAGTGCCACAACGCCGTACACCCCAAAGGTGATACCAACGCCAACAATGGCGAGCACCAGGGCCTGTGTTCCAAGAGAGCTTGCGGGTATTTCCGCAAGAGCAATCGCCATGATTTCAGCGGACAAGATGAAATCGGTTCGGATGGCGCCAGCCACGCGCTGTTCCTCTAGCGATGGCGTCGAGCCGTCGGTGGCGTGAATCTCGGCTTCATGCTGGTGCGCATTGTGAGGCGCTATCATCTCGTAGACTTTCTCGGCGCCTTCATAGCAAAGGAACAATCCACCCGCCATTAACAAGGGCGTGATGACGCTCGGTAAGAAGAAACTCAACGCCAGCGCGGCGGGTAGTAGGATGACAAGCTTGTTCTTCAGCGAGCCGATCGCGATGCGCTTGACGATGGGCAACTCGCGCTCGGCTGCAAAACCGACAACATATCGAGGCGTGACGGCTGCATCGTCGATGACGACACCTGCCGATTTTGTGCCTGCCTTCAGCGCTTGTGCCGTGACGTCATCTAACGTCGTGGCAGCGACTTTTGTAATTGCAGCGACGTCGTCCAGCAGCGCCAGCAATCCCGTACTCATTCTTCTCGATTCTCCAAACCCCTCGGGCTGGGTTCGAGTCTAGCAGGTTAGAGGCCTCCAACCGTGACGTGAATTCGTCACGTTGCAACGTACACTACGACGCGACCTGTCTGGCCCAAGGTCGGTCGGAGCTGCGACGTTCCTCTCCGGCCGCGCGCTCGCCGAGAGAGTCGATCGCCTCACGTTCTGAGGTGTCTCGGTGGGTTTGGAAGAAAGCGGTTAGGCCATCCATTCGCGCGGCTTGCTCGCCCAAGGACTCGCTGGCGGCCGATGCTTCCTCGACCATCGCGGCGTTCTGCTGCGTGAACGCGTCAAGTTGGGATATCGTCGCGTTGACCTCATCGATGCCTTCATACTGCTTCTGGCTAGACTTGGCGATTTCTTCGACAGTCTCGGAGAGCTGCTGCACTTCGGCCACGATTTCCTCGAGCGTTCCCCCCGACTCGTCGACGAGACGCGTGCCTTCCTCTACCTTCTTGCCGCTGTCTTGAATCAGCGACTTGATCTCTTTTGCAGCACTCGCTGAACGACCTGCCAAGTTCCTGACTTCGGTGGCGACCACGGCGAAGCCACGGCCTTGTTCTCCTGCACGCGCCGCTTCGACCGCAGCGTTTAGCGCAAGCAAGTTGGTTTGGAATGCGATCTCGTCGATGACAGCGATGATGTCCGCGATCCGCCGGCTGGCTGCGTTGATCTCTTGCATCGCTTCAACTGTATTGTTGACGGCCTTGCCACCTTTTTGGGCTTTGTCACGTGCGCCTTGCGCCATATCGTTGGCGGCCGATGCATTCGTCGCACTCTGCTTAACGATATCGGTCAATTCCTTCATCGTTTGGGCAGTTTTCTCCAACCCCGACGCTTGTTCTTCGGTGCGTTGTTGTAAGTCTGCATTGGCCAATGCGATCTCATGCGAGCCGCCTTTCACCGAAGAAGCGGACTCTTGAATGCTGCCGATGACTTCTGTCAGTTTCGAGATTGTCTCGTTGGCATCCCCTTTCAAAGCGTCGTAGCTGCCTTGGTAATCCCGATCAATAGTCTCGCGCAGATCGCCCTTCGCGATCGCACCAAACACGCGCAACGTGTCGCCGATCACCTGTTCGGCAACTTCGACGAGACTATTAACACCTACCGACAAGCTGGCGTAGAAACCGTTCAGTCCACCATCGTCGATGCGCTTGGTGAGGTCCCCTGCCTGCGCGGCTCGAACCACCGAATCGACTTTGTTTTCAATGCTGACTTCTGCAGTGCGATCGTTCCAAATCATGATCGCCCCGAGGCGTGCGCCATCCGGAGCAATCACGGGATTCGAGACTACGTGTAATGTTCTTGAACCAATGTTCATATCAACAGCGTGCGTACTCTGTAGCGCCCGAAGCGTCGACTCGGTTGCCGCGGAGCAGCCGGGTAGATCAATGATAGAGGACCCCTCGCGGTCGTAGGCTGATCCCTGGGTACCTTGATAGGCGGTATCGTTCGCGAGTTGATCAAAAAGCGCGCCCGCTGAGCGGTTAACAAAGACGATCTCCATCTCGTTGTTGGCGATCACTACGGCGCTATCAACATTGTCCAGCGCTTGGCGAATACGATTAGATTCGACCAGCGATTTCTGGTCTTTTTCAACTTGTTCCTGGAGTTTCGACTTCATCGACTGTAGACCGGCGAACACGCCTGTTGCCGGCTTGTCGCGTGACAGATCCATCGAAAAATCGCCTCGTCCCAGAGCATCCAAAACTTCGTTGAGGAAATTCGGGTCCTCGCCGAGGTCACGCTGTAGTCCGCGGAATCTGTAGGAGTTCCAGGCAATCGCGAATACGACCGTCAGCAACGCCAGCAGACCGACTGTCAGCGCTTTCTGTAGTCCTTGTGCTGCGGCTATGCGTTTACGCTCAGATGCTGCTGCAAGCTGGTCTATGAACCGCGCCTCCAGTGATTTCAGATGGTTGAGCTTCTCGGATTGAATCGTGAACCAGGCGATAGGTGCGATTCCAAAGTCCCGAGCGCTTGAAGAGTCTAGGGCGAGCTTCCGCATGTTCTCAGCACCGGCAATGGCCGGCGCGTTCAGCGCTTTCTCGATGTCCGTCTTGAACTCACCCTGCAATCGCGACGTGACCTCTTTGCGGTAACTCTCCTGCACAGAGACGAGATCCAGCAGTCGGTCACGCGCTGCTCGATCCATCGCATCAAGCCCGAATACGTTACTCAGCAGCGCTCGCTCTAGCCCGGATGCCTCCTTTATTCGGAGTAGTGCATTGTACGCTTCGCCCAGTGCTGTGATTTCGCGATCGCCGCTGAGGCGAGGCATGTTACTCACGAGCCCGAGATACGTGCTGATCACACGCGTGTAGAACGCAACGACTTCACTTTGCGAAACCGAGCCAGTCTTAACACGCTCGCGCATATCGCTGATTTGTTGCGTGTAGGAAAGCGCTTGTTCGAGAACGGTCGCGATTTCAGGCGAGAGCGTGGACGTGTCGATCTGTGCAATGAGCTCTTTTAGAGCGGCCAGGGCTTCGCTTCTGGTGTCCCATTGGTCGGGCAGCTTTGCGAGAAACTCCGCACCGTTTGCCCCAAGCGCTCCCGAGGACAGACCACGCTCTTTTTGCGTTTCATGGACTACGGCGCCGGCGGCAGCGGCGATTTGCGTAAAAAGGAGTTGCTGCTCTGCAAGACTTTTGCTTGTGGTCGCGCTTGATACCGAATCCACGGTGAACCATGCAAGCCCGGCCAACGGCAGCAGCAAGATCAATAGCGCCTGTGTCCCCAAACTTACCTTGGGCAGTTTTCGCATGACTCGTGATCTCCTTATCGCGGGGTGCTCGTCCTTGCCCAGCTAGCGTCTGAATGAGGTATCACTTAAGTCATTTCCAGTTCCATTTTATCGATTGATAGGTTTAGTAAATTGAATTTAGTAGAACTGATCTTGGGACTATGATTTGAACGTCCCCACGCAATTCAGGTGAAAAGATGGTCTCGAATCCGAGTGCGCTCAGCGTCATCGATGACCATAGCAGCCATGCGCAGCCGCATTTCACGGCACATGCGGCCGACGCCGAAGCATGGCTAGCTCGCCTCAATACATTGGTACAAGCGTCAGGAGCCAGCCTGCAACTGGGTCTGGGGCGCCCTTCGGAACATCCGAGCATCGCTGTCAGCCGCGCCAATGCTGGCCTACCCGTTGGGCTCCGGTTGTCGCGTATTCGGGGCCTACGAGGGGTCTGCCGTGCATTGGCCGCATCCCTGGAGTTAGTCGTTGTAACTAGCGCTGCCGGTGATCGTCTACCGACCGGCCGCTTCGTGCGTAATCTCCAGGCCCGATTCGGTATCGAAAATGTCAGTCAAATCGTCACTCCTGGCGGCATACAGATGGCCGATGTCGCTGCGTTGGACGTATCGGCTTGTCCCGGTGCAACAGAAAACGCAGCGGTGTTGCCGCAGTTGTTCACGGCGCTTTGGTTCAACGGTGATCGTGCTGCCGCGTCGAGAGTTTTTCGAGGCGGTCGCGGCTCGGGTCGGTCGCAGCCCACGTCAGCTTCGAGCGAGCTTGCCGTTTGACGATGTTACGAGGCCAGCGCTCACACTAATTGCTGGTTGATTCTTCCGGCGTCGGGTCGAGCTGCTGTTGTTCTCGCCACAGGCGACGCGCTTCGTCCGTCGCATCGCTGTTGACCTCACCAATCCGGTCCGCGACGAAGTCTATGCCATCGAGTAACCAATCGGGCATATCGATTTGTGCCAGACGATAGATTCTACGCCGTCCTTCGCTCCGTTCTTCCACCACTCGGAACGCTCTTAGCAGCGCCAAGTGTTGCGATACACGCGTCGACGTAATACCGACTAGCCTTGCAAGCTGATTGACGGAATAGGGCGCACGACTCGATAACGCATGGACCAGGAGAATCCGGTCGGGGTGTGACATGACCTTTAGAAGCGCGCCGAGTTCTTTCGCGACAACCTTACGACTTGGCATTACCGCCCTTCACTGACTATCGGCCAGCTAAACGGCTTCTCGGTCGAGCG
>JBCAZH010000031.1:0-34563 GCA_038533155.1 Pseudomonadota bacterium
AAGGCCTGCGATTGAACTTCAACTTCCCCTTCGAGCTCCGCCGTCAGCGCTTCTTGTCTCGTCCGAAACTCGCGCTCGAATCGGCGCTGACTCCACAGGTAGGCGAGTAGCCCGAACAGCAATACCACCGAGGTCGCGCTAACGAACGTCAGGTTGCGGGTTTGCCTCGCGGACTGAACCCGAGCAGCACTGGTTGCGGCTTGCGCCTGCAGCAACGCCTGCTGCTGCTCCATTTCTTCAACTCTCGTCGCCTGCGCAGCCGCCTCGATTTTCGCATCGAAGTATCGAGTGTGTTGTTGTTCTCTGACTCGCTCTCTCGACTGCTGGAGATCGATCATGTCGTCCAAAGTGTTGAGCAACTCCTGCTCTCCCAGCCGAGCAAGACCGAGCTTTAAGACCAACTCGTTCATAGCCTCAAGACTCTCACCCTGCTGGACATTCGTCTGCCGAGCACGATCGATGGCGTTTTGAGCCGTATCGAAGTCACCCAACGCAATCAATGCTCGCGCCAATGCTAAGTTGGCATCCGCCTGCTCAATCGGACTGGTTTCTAGGAACTGGATGGCCTCGCGCGAGGCATCTGCTGCTTGCGAATATTCTCCTGCCGCAAACAAAGCATCGGCGAGATATTCGTACGCACTCCCGACCATCACCGGTGACTCGCGCGGCATGTCATCGATGTATGTGCGAAACCGTCCTATGGCCTCATCTCGGTCGTTCAAAATACCGTGAAGCTGAATCGCGTGGAGTCTCAACGATCGCGAGGGAAATGCACCCGGGACTTGCTGAATCGCCGGCTCCAGTCGTTCGATCCAACTCGCGGCATCCTGATAAAGCTGCAATTCCTCCAGCATCACCACCAAATTGTTGCCGAGTCTGACCTGCTCGATCGCTTCGCCGTGTTTGATGGCCTCGCTCAGTGTGTCACTCAACACGGACAACGACATTAGGGTGTCACCGGACAGTTTCAGTGCACTGGCATAGTTTGCTTGCACACCACGTACGACGGCTGGATCGACACCGCTGAGGTCCTCGTTGAGAATTCCGCGCAGGTCAGCAAGTGCACGTTCGGTCTCGCCCTCGAGCATCAGCAGGGTCGCTTCGGTCATACGAAGCTGAACGTAGCCGCTAGTCTCAGTTTTGGCGGCTGGAGCTGCCACACATTCCTGAGCGACCGCTAAGGCCGCACCGCCTTCGCTGCGTCGGTAGTGAGCGCGCACCAGTCCCATGCAGGCATCGACGAACAAAGCCGTACGGCGCTCTGCTTTCACGCGATCCAATGCCAGTTTAGCCGCCGCCAAAAAAGCATTGTCTGCAGACGAAACGTCAGCCCTTACCGCCGGGACCAATTCATCGATCGGCATGCCTTCCAAGGCCTCCGAGTCCGCCCAGTCCACTTGGGCAAGAGCTGGAAGTTGGCAGCACACAAACGCCAACCCCAACACGGCAAACACGCACAATCGCCGTCTGATCATGGCGAGAGAGTAGCTGATCACTCCAGGACCTTCCAGACGTTGCTGTCGTGTTTCTTATGAGAATCTGTCAGCGAATTCGATCAATGCTGCATCTGTGGGCACGGGACCAAGGAGACTCATACCATGCAGGAGGAGCGGCTCGTTTCCTACGTCAAATTGGCCTACGCTGCTGGCAGAGATGGGCCGGTGGATAAACGACGCGCGAGGTTACGCCGAACAAGACACAAGCGTCTAGACGGGTGCGCTGTCCTTATCGACATTTTGATGCTCAACAAATGCCGCGACCGTGCGCTCAGCGACTCGAGGGTGCTCAAACTCGGCGATATGACACAACGCATCTCCTGCATGCACCAAAGGCAGTTGCACCCTGCCGATGATGATACCGTTGTGCGGCGACACAACATCCGTCTGCTCTGCACCGACCGGGTCAGATATGGTCGCAACGAGATCACCCCGTTTAACGCGCGCGCCAAGCGGCGCCGTGCGCGCGAGAATCCCACTTCTTGGCGCGCGAACCCACGCGCTGTCGTTCGCATGCACCGGTGAGCCGAAAGACTTTGGCGGTCGTCCCGGCAGCATTCCCAATTTGCGCATGACGCGCTGTACGCCACGAACGCCGGCGCGAATCGCCGGCTCATCAAATCGCAAAGCTTCACCGGCCTCATAGACAATGATCGGCACTTCCTGCTTTAGAGCGACCTCGCGCAAAGAGCCCTCACGAACCTCTGACGCGACCACGACCGGCGCGGCGAACACCTCGGCCAATTCGAGCGCTTTGCGATCACCTTGAGTCACTCGGATCTGTGGAAGGTTAGTGCGATGCACAGCCGCCGTGTGCAGGTCGATCGCCACATCGGCTTGGCGAAGAATTTCGCGGCAGAAACGGTTCGCCAGCCGAGACGCCGAGGACCCAGTTGCGCTGCCAGGAAAACACCGATTCAGATCGCGACGATCAGGCAAGTACCGCGACAAGTTGAGAAAGCCAAGAACATTAACGATCGGCACGGCGATCAACGAACCGCGCAATCGGTTCAGTGATGGTGACGTCAAAAGTCGACGAACGATCTCAACACCATTGATCTCATCACCATGGATCGCAGCGCATACGACTAACACAGGTCCCGCGCGCTTGCCGTTGACGACCTCAACCGGCATCGACATTTGCGTATGGGTATAGAGGTCGGTGATCGGCAACTCCACCGACCCTCGATTCCCGGGCGCAATAACCGCGTCACCCACTTCGATGACGCGCTGGTTCCGCTCGGCTTTGGCCTTAGCCTGTGCCTTTGGTTTTTGTTCGGCCATGTCGTGCGTTTTTTTCAATGAATTCTACGATTTGCCCAGCAACATCTTTGCCCGTCGCGGCCTCAATTCCCTCCAGGCCTGGACTCGAGTTCACCTCCATGACGACAGGCCCATGGTTGGATCGCAAAATATCGACCCCCGCAACGTTCAGTCCCATAATTTTTGCCGCACGCGTCACGGTGGAACGTTCCTCCGGCGTGATTCGCACTAGAGACGCGGTACCCCCGCGATGCAGGTTGGAGCGAAACTCTCCCTCCCGCGCTTGACGTTTCATTGATGCGACCACTTTGCCGCCAATAACGAAACAGCGAATATCCGCACCACCAGCTTCCTTGATGAACTCCTGCACCAGGATGTTCGCATTGATCCCTCGGAATGCCTCAATTACGCTCGCTGCCGCTTTTTGCGTCTCAGCAAGCACGACGCCCACCCCTTGGGTACCTTCGAGAAGCTTGATGACGACAGGCGCGCCCCCAGTCAACCGAAGCAGATCATCGGTGTCGTCTGGCGAGTGCGCGAAGCCAGTGACCGGCATGCCGATCCCCTTTCGAGACATCAGCTGCAGAGATCGCAACTTGTCGCGCGAGCGGCTAATTGCCACTGACTCGTTGAGCGGAAACACGCCCATCATTTCAAACTGCCTGACGACCGCCGTACCGTAGAAAGTCACCGAGCTGCCGATTCGCGGGATGATGGCATCGAATCCTGCGAGTGCTTCGCCCTTGTAATGCACCGCGGGCTTGTGCGAGGCGATATTCATGTAGCAACGAAGGTGATCGATGACTCGGACCTCGTGCCCGCGTTCGACACACGCCTCTTTTAATCGACGGGTCGAATAGAGGTTTCCGTTGCGCGAGAGAATCCCTATTTTCATTGACTTTTGTCCCTTCGTGGCCGCTTGCCGCTCAAAAGGTAAGACATCTTCGGATC
This sequence comes from Pseudomonadota bacterium, assembly GCA_038533155.1. Taxonomy (GTDB): domain Bacteria; phylum Pseudomonadota; class Gammaproteobacteria; order Steroidobacterales; family Woeseiaceae; genus CALBPI01. The sequence goes on from JBCAZH010000031.1 coordinate 3,711, forward strand.
TACCAGGGCGTGATCGCGCAGCGCCGTTCTCCCAAGAAGCAATCGAAACAACATCTGCTTACGGTTCACGAGTGTCAGTTCAATCGGCCAGTCGCGCGCTCCAAGACGCAACGTCGAGCGTATGACACAACGATGCGTGGTCGTCCCAGATGAGCTCTTGATCGTGCGCTGATCGACCAACATTGCCTCGCATCTTTTCACTTCGTTTTGATCGCGGTGAATCGGATGGACATGAAACGAGACCCAAGGCTCGCCGTCTCGCGTGAACGGTTCGATGTCCCAAGCGTGCAATGCGGACGTACGGGCACCAGTATCGAGTTTCGCTTTGATCGCGTTCAAACCAAGATTCGGCAGGCTGACCCACTCGCGCCATCCCGCAACCAAACGCTCACTCATTTGCGGCTTCCAGCGACCGCGTTCGGAGCGTATCCACCTCGGAAGTGACCGAATTACGCAGTACGCCGATTCCGGAGATATCCACCTCAATAGTATCGCCGGCCTTCATGTAAACCGGTGGCTTGCGCGCAAACCCAACACCGCCCGGCGTACCCGTAACGATGACATCACCTGGAAGCAATTCCGCAAACGATGAAATATAGGCGATCAGATTCGGCACATCGAAGATCAACTCTGAGCAACTTGCACTTTGCATGACCTCGCCATTCAGTCGCGTCTCGAGCGACAGCTGCGCCGGATCGCCGACCTCGTCTGCCGTCACAAGCCAAGGTCCGAAACTGCCACTACGAGCAAAATTTTTGCCCGGCGTAAACTGCGAAGAGTGACGCTGAAAGTCTCGCACCGACCCATCGTTGAAGCAGCTGTATCCCGCGACGTGCCGCAGCGCACCGTGCGCCGGAATGTGCCGCCCCGGACGCCCAATAATGACCGCGAGCTCACCTTCAAAGTCGAAGTGATGTGACAACGATGGGGCGACCAGCGGCACATCGTGGCCGACCTGACTATCGGGAAACCGCACAAACAGGACTGGATGATCCGGCATGTCCCGCCCGGTCTCGATGACATGCGGTTTATAGTTGATTCCAACGCACAGAATTTTGTTTGGCTGAGGAATCACTGGCTCAAAGGTGACGTCGCTCAATGCGTAGTCCGCGGTGTGCTCACTGGCCAAAGTTCGCAGCAGATCCAGACCGTCCGCTGCAAGCAGCGCCCTTAAGTCCGCAAACTCCGACAGTCGACTACCGGCATCGATAACACCGGCCGCACTGACCACCCCATAAGACTGCCGGCCGTCGGCGCTAAAGCTCATCACACGCATGCGGGAAGAGTACGCTAGCGCGGAAGTTAGTCAAATAGACTCAGTTGGCTGTGTGACGCATCGGGCGCGTCGAACCGCGCCGCATCGCTGCCCGACGAACGCCGTTCGCGATACTCGCGCGATGTAGTTCTGTCGGCAGGTTTACGACGACTCCCATGCCGATCGAACACCTCGGCAGCGCGGATGCGATGGTCCGGTCGCTGGCGGATCGCAGCAATTTCGCGTCTGGCCTCACGAATCGCCAACGCGTGATCCACAATGGTTTCTGGATAATCGACGCCTGGGTCGAAATTGATTGACGCACGTTCAATCGGCGATAAGCGCCAAGGCTCGTGCACAAAAAGCGACGGTAGCGATCGAAGCTCCGGCACCCAGCGTCGGACGAAATGACCCTCTGGGTCTTGGTCGTAGCCCTGTTTGATCGGGTTGTACATTCTCGGCGTATTGATGCCGGTGGTACCGCTTTGCATTTGCAACTGGGAGTAGTGGATGCCGGGCTCGTAATCGATGAACTGTCGTCCGAGAAAATCTCGGATCTCACGCCAATCGAGCCACAGATCGTAGGCGGCGAAACTGACGAGCATCGCGCGCATACGAAAGTTGATCCAACCCGTGTGTTGCAACGATCGGATACAGGCATCAACAAAAGGAAATCCCGTCTTTCCTTCCTGCCACGCCGTCAACCGATCGGGCTGTGGGTCTGTGCGAAGCGACTCGTATGCACCGTTGAAACACCGAAACTCTATCGCCGGCTCGCTTTCGAGTTTTTGCACGAAGTGACAACGCCAGTGCAGACGCGATAAGAATGCCCTACGAGAACGTGCAGCCAGGTCGCTGTGTTCTACTGCGTGCACCACCTGCCGGAGTGATAGCAAACCCCAAGCCAGATACGGGCTCAATCGCGAACATGCCTTTGACGCGCTGACGGGCGCAGACAAGCTGGTGGCATACTGCTCGCCGCGACCGGACAGAAAGCTCTCCAACGTCGCCTCTGCCGCGTCACAGGTCGCAAGCTGACTCTGCTGTCGTGACTCAACGGCGGGATGCCAGTGCGCGACGCCGAGTTGGCTGGCAGCCGGAATCTCGCCCGGGTCTAACACCCCGCAACCAGCAACATGCCGAGGCGTCTCTAAGCACTCCTGTTGCATCCTCCCCGACCAGATCCGAGCCCAGCCATCGCGACTGGCAAGACGTCGAACGACACCATTGGTCGGCCATTCTCGAAACTCGACGCCAACCTCGCGCGCCCATCGACCGACCGCAATGTCACGCTGGAACGTGCATTGGTTTCCAGTCTCTTCGTGCGCGTAGATCGTGTCGAAATTGACGCTCGTGCGGAGCGCAGAAAACACCTCGACGGCAGATCCTAAGCGAACGACCAGCGGTTGACCCAACGCAGCCAACTCGGCGCGTAAATCGGCCACGGCTTCGGCAACAAACTCCCAGTGCATTGCATCCAAGTCACCGTTAGACCAAACGTCCGGCTCAGCGATGTACAAGGGCAGCACGCGACCGCGGGCGGCCGCTTGGACCAGCGGCGCGTGATCGGCGACTCGCAAGTCGCGCTTGAACCAAACGACGGTTAACGGGGAATCCGGCATAGCGAAACTGTACAGAAATACAGACCTTCGCGGGGGCATATGTCTATAGAATTACTAAACAATTTCTCGATTCTTCTTATGCAAAACATAGACGTCAACGCACTTACTGCGGCATTACCCATTCATCTCGCCGAGCGATGCGACGTTATCGGCACCGAACCGCCGAACCCCGACGGCGACTGGGTCGTCTATTGGATGCATCACGCGATGCGCGGCCACGACAATCCCGCTTTGGAGGTTGCGATAACGTTTGCAAATTCGCTGCGCAAACCGCTAATGGTCTACCAAGGGCTCGGCGGCCAACATGCGTACGATTCGGATCGCAGTCACTGGTTTATCTTGCAAGGCGCGCATGACGTTGCTCGTGAGCTCAACGAGGCAGGCATCGACTATCGATTTTGGCTGCCTCGGGACCACGCCCGCTCCCCTCTGCCGACCATCGTCTCTCGCGCCGCTGCGCTCGTGATGGAACAGATGCCCGTCGCTCCGTTCCCTCGCTGGCAAGCCAAACTCGTGTCACGCGCCACAACAACGGTGGTACGGGTGGATGCGCGGTGTATCGTGCCGATGACCTTGCTGAACCAAGCGCCGGACCGCGCATTTCGCTATCGCGACAAGACCAAGCATGAATATCGACAGAGGATCGCGGCTGGCTGGCCGGCAACCGCACTGGAAGTGCATACCGATACTACCCAAGTGCACGACGTCTTTGAGTCGCTGCCGATCGCCACGCTAAGCGATTCAGACTTACACACCTTGATTGCCAGTCAACCTATAGACCACACGATTGGACCTGTGATCGACACGCCGGGTGGCAGCACCGCAGGCTACCAACGCTGGCAGACTTTTTTAGACCAAGGCCTCGCGAGCTATCACAAGAAGCGCAACGACGCCGCGCTTCGCTGGCCGCAGGGTGTGAGTCGACTGTCACCGTACTTGCATTACGGGATGGTTTCGCCATTCCGCATCGCGAAACAAACTGAAAGCGCAAACCTAGGCGGTAGCGGAAAGTTCCTGGAGGAGCTGACCATCTGGCGCGAGCTTGCGCATCACTTTTGTGCCCACTGTGACGACCCGGACTCGCTGGCGGCGTTGCCGAGCTGGGCACAGAAAACGTTGCGCGAGCATGCTGAAGATCACCGCGAACATACCTACCCGTTGACCGCACTGCAGCGCGGCTCAACGCACAGCGAGTTGTGGAATCTCGCGCAGCGGTCATTGCTGGTGCACGGCGAGCTGCATAACAACCTCAGAATGACGTGGGCGAAGGCAATCGGCGAATGGCGCGCGTCACCATCCGAGGCACTAGCAGCACTGCTCGACCTCAACCACCGCTACGCACTGGATGGCAATGACCCGTCCTCATATGGTGGTCTGTTGTGGGCCCTCGGGTTGTTTGACCGACCTTTCGACCCGCCGCAACCGGTGCTGGGCACCGTTCGGCCGCGCTCGGTGGATGCGCACGCGAAACGCATGGACGTTCCACAGTATCGACAACACATCGGTAGAACCCAAGGCCAGCGCCGCAGGATCGCCGTCATCGGCGCTGGCATTTCCGGCTTGACCGTCGCGCGCGCTCTTCACGATCACAACCACGACGTTAGCGTGTTTGAAAAATCCCGTGGCCCGGGCGGACGGACGGCCACGCGTCGAAGAGACCCCTACCAATTCGATCACGGCGCTCAGTACTTCACGGCAACCGATCCACGTTTCGTTCGACAGACACGGCTTTGGCACGAAGCGAAAGTGATCCGGCCATGGGACGGAGCCATTGTGTCACTCCAGGACAGTCGGTCGGTTTCGGAGAAGGCGCGTTGGCACGGTACCGGCGGCATGAATCAAATCTGCCGACACCTGGCTGAAAGCCTCGACATCAAGCGCCAATGTCGGATCACCCAAATTCGTCGTCAGGATGACCAGTGGATCATCGACAGCGAGCACGGCGAACTGCCGGACCGAGATCGCGTCTTCGATACGCTTATCATCACCGCGCCGGCCCCACAAACCCATCAGTTGCTCAGTGAAGTTCATCCTGAATTCGCTGAGCTCGCCGCGTCCATCGATTACGACCCGTGCTGGGCGATGATGACGGTTGTCGATGCCACCGATTTACCTGCTTGGCGCGGTGCGTTTGGATCAGGACAGCCCGTCGACTGGATTAGCCTACGAAGCGCCGCGGAGGATTCGGCAACCTGCGTGGCCCATGCGAGCCCTGCGTGGTCTCAGCAGCACTTAGAGAGCGATGCGGAGTCGGTCGCGGATATGCTCGCTGACGCGGTACAAATGGAAACAGGGTTGCCTATCGACCGAGCGGCTACCGTGGCACACCGTTGGCGCTACGCACGGGTTCGTAATCCCGCGCTGATCGAAGCTGCCTTCGATCCTTTAACTCGCTTGGGCATCGCGGGCGATTGGCTTGGGGGCAACGCACGCATCGAGTCTGCTTGGCTCAGCGGAGCCGCACTCTGCGGCCATGTCTTGCGCGCTCAATCCATCTCATCGTGACAAAAAACAGGCCTTCGAAAACTTGCGTGGCCTGCGGTCGCGAAATGGTCTGGCGAAAACGCTGGGCAAACAACTGGGCGTCCGTCCGCTACTGCTCCGCCGCTTGTCGGAAACGAGGCGTGCGGGACGCTGACGGTCAACTCGAGCAGGCCATCCTATCGCTGTTGTCGACCCGCGCTCGGGGCGCCAGCGCCTGTCCGAGCGAGATCGCTCGAGCTCAGTTCCCTGACAACTGGCGAGAGAAAATGGAGGCGATTCGTTGCGCCGCTCGTCGACTCGAATCCCAAGGGCGGATCGAAATCCTCCAAAACGGACGCCGGGTCGACCCATCAAGAGCTAAGGGCCCTATCCGCTTGAGACTGATCGACGATCAGTAGAACGGATATTGCGATCGCTCTAACGCCCTAGCCATGGCTTGCGCGTCGGTGCATTCGGGCATACCACCCCGAACGATGACCGGAATTTGCCCTGAAGGGCATGGATTCTCGCGCGCTTTTTGCTGAGCCTCGCGACGCGCTTGTGCCGCCATACGTCTTTCGACCGCGCTCCAGTCGCCAGTTTCGTTCGCTCTGAGCACGAGCTCATCCATTGGGGTTGCACAGCCGACTAACACGGTTGCGGTGGCTACGGCGGTGAGGATCCATTTCGGTTGCATCGATGATCTCCTGGTTTTTCGCCCCCAATCAAACAAGCATCTGCGCGCTCTTGCTTGATTGGACGCTCGAAGCCCCCCACACGTTTAGAAAAAAAAAGGACCTGACCGCAATGCGGACAGATCCCCGTCTTTTTTAGTCCAGCGCGCTTGCGCTGTTTTAGCTAGCGGCGGTTAGCCCGCTTTCTGAACCCACGTGGCGCACCAGCCTTTCGAGCTGACCGCTTTGCCTGGGAAAATGGAGCATGGGCCCCACTCAGCGTCACCACCTGCAAACAGCTGGCAGGTAGAGCACTGTTGGCCTTCGCCGGCGTTCGCCGCGTCTGCAGCATTGTGCTTATAGCTCAAAGCAACTGCTTGCGCATCGTCCTCACTCAGCTTTGGCATTTCCTCAGCGTAAGCTCGCCGACCTGACAACAGCGCTGCCGCAGGCACTGCGGCGACCAGGCCAACCGCGCCTTTTACAAAGCCTCGGCGAGATGTCTTTCCTTTCACACTGTCTGTCATCGCAATTACTCCATGTCCATTAGTGTCTGAATTCGCACAGCCCAATTAAAAAAGGCCGGCGTCAGAAGAGAGGCCGGCCCAGACGTCTCTTCCAATGCGAGGAGAAGAGACTATTGGGGACAACGAAGTTAGTCAACCAGCATAGCTGTGGGGACGATGACTAACTCGCGGGATACACATTGCCTTAGACGACCAAGCTTGTCAAACATTAATAGCCAATTTTTTTATACAAATGGCCTTTTTTCTTCGACAAACCGTCCAAACCTAGACGGGCTGCGGCTCTAGGACGGCTACCGGTGCGTCCTCAAGCCGTGCGGCAAGTGGCCCGTCTCATTAAACGAATCCAATGTCACGCGGGAACGCGAGAACGTTACACGAGAAACTGAAGCGTTGAATACTCGCCAATTCAGCTCAGCCGCTTGGACATCCGGGGCAGCGAGCATCGTTTGAACCGCAACACCGACAGGACCACCAGAAGTGAACACCGCCACCGTCGAGCCGCTCGGCACTTCCATGCAAGCCTTAAGGGCCGCCCGCACGTTGCCGCTCCACTCCGCCCAGGTGGGGATCCCCGCGACGCTGACGTCGTGCTGCGCATCGATCCAACTGCGCATGACCGCCTCTAGTAGCCGATGAATCAGTCGGTATCGTTGCCGCTCATCAGTGCAATTGGATAGCTCGGTCGCTTCTCGATCCACGGTCTCGTCGGATGTCCGAACTAGCGGCAACAAAAACGTCATCAACTCATCCGCCGGATACTCGTCCAAGCCCGGCAGCACCGAGGAATCCGGCGCAGCGATTCCAGCGGCGGAAAGTATCGCGAGCGCGCCGGCGGCCGTATCTCTCTGGCGCTTAAGCGTGCCGTGCCAAACATGTGACGGAACGATGTCTTCTTTGACGAAGTGTTCGCCAACGAGTTTCGCCTGTTCGTGACCAACCTCAGACAGGCGATCATAGTCATCAGTGAGAAAGCGCGCTTGACCGTGACGCACAAGATACAGAGTACTCATAGCGACACAGTGTATGCTCTATAGGGTCAACTTTGGAGAGCATTAATGTTCAGACGCTGGTCGCGATTCCTTTTGCCGACGGTCGTTCTTTTGGTCGTCTCGATACCTACTCATGCCGATCCAACGGATGCAGAAAAAACCGCGGCACTAACCGATCTTCTGGACACCTTTCTTGCCGGTGCGAGTCGCGGCGATCGACAAGTTCATGAGCGGTTTTGGGACGACGACCTCGTCTATACCTCGTCTGCCGGAACGCGCACCAATAAATCAGCCATTCTAGGCTCGATGGATGAGGCACCCGCCGAAGCCGCGCCGACCATTGTGTACAGCGCCGACGATGTGGACATCCGTTTGTATGGCGACATCGCTGTCGTCGCTTTCGTCCTTGTAGCGACGCCTCAAAGCGACGAGAATGCAGCGCCCAGCTACTACCTAAATACCGGCACGTTTCAACTGCAAGGTGAGCAATGGCGTGCTGTAGCATGGCAAGCGACACGGGTGCCAGAGTGATACAGCGCCTAACACTCCTTTTCGTCATCGCCTTGACCGTGGCTGCCTGTCAACAAGGTAGCGAGTCAAACCTTCAGAGCGTTGATCTCGTGGTGGTCAATGCCAACGGCTACACCATCGATGATGAGCGATTGGTCAGCTTTGACACGCTTGTCATCAACGAAGGCAGAGTCGTGGCTATTGGGTCAGCCGAGTTGGCGATGCAGTACCAAAGCGAGCAAACGCTAGATGTGGCTGGGAAGACACTCCTGCCTGGACTTATCGACGCGCACGGTCACGTATCCAGCCTTGGCAAACTGCGCAAGACGCTGGATGTTGCCGGCGTCGCGAGCTTGGACGGCACGCTGAGTCGAATCGCCGCATTCGAATCCACGCTCGACAATGAGTCTCAGTGGCTACTCGGTCGCGGCTGGAATCAGGTGCTCTGGGAGGAGAACCGGTTCCCCACTCGGCAAGACATCGACGTCGTGGTCAAAGACCGGCCAGTGTTTTTGAACCGCATTGACGGCCATGCCGCGTGGGCCAACAGCAAAGCGTTGGAACTCGCTGGCATCGACGACGACACGCCGAATCCGATGGGTGGCGTAATCGTCAGAGATGAATCCGGCTCAGCCACCGGCGTCCTGGTGGATTCTGCGATGGGCATCGTGAACGCCGTTGTGCCGGAACCCGCAGAGTCCGTTCAACGCGATTACTTGAAAACCGCCATGCAAGAACTTGCCAGCCTTGGGATTACCGGCGTCCATGACGCTGGTGTGACGACGCTGGAAGTCGCGCTGTACCAAGACTTAGCCGATGCCGGGGAAATGCCAATTCGAGTTTCGGCAATGCTCGGCGGTATTCCAGTACTTGAAGACTTCAACGCGCCGATTCGTGGCTACGCGGACGACTTGTTCGAAGTCACTAGCGTCAAGTTATATGCCGACGGCGCACTCGGCAGTCGCGGTGCCGCGATGATCGATCCCTACACCGACGACCCAGACAACCTCGGGCTGTTGTTCGCAGATACACAGACCATGGCAGGCTACATTAGCTCGGCACATAAGAAAGGTTTTGCCGCAAACATTCATGCAATTGGGGATGCCGCAAACAAGACGGTTCTCGACGCCTTCGAGTCCGTGAGAGAAAAAGGTGAAACGGGATTTAACGATCGCATAGAACACGCACAGGTTGTCACCCTGCAGGACATCCCGCGATTCAAGTCGTTGGATGTGGTCGCTTCCTTTCAACCGACCCATGCCACCAGCGACATGAACATGGCTGAGGATCGGGTTGGTGGCGATCGCATTCTCGGTGCCTATGCCTGGCAACGGATGCTTGGCAGTGGCGTAAAAATGGCCGCTGGTTCGGACTTTCCGGTCGAGAAACCCGAGATGTTCGACGGTCTGTTTGCAGCGGTCACCCGCCAAGACAAGAACGGTAAACCGAACAATGGCTGGTTCCCCGACCAGGCGCTCAGCCGGGAACAAACACTTGCGGCGTTCACGATCTGGGCAAGTCGATCCGTTGGACAGGGCGATCGTATCGGCCAGCTGACACCAGGTATGCATGCCGACTTCATCATCATCGACCGCGACTACTTTGAAATTCCCAGCGAAGAGATCTGGCAGATCAAGACGCTGGAAACCTGGGTGGGCGGGAGACAGGTCTACGCCGCGGAGTAACTTCAGTGCACGTCGAACAAGTGTGGGTCGCCAACGACTATCGCAACTTCAACTATCTGGTCGCATGCCCTGAGACGGGCGAAGCGCTCGCCATCGATCCGCTCGATTTTCGACAGTGTCTGTCTGTCGCGGAGCAACGCGGCTGGTCGATCACGCAAGTATTGAACACCCACGAACATCCAGACCATATCGGCGGCAACAAGGGCTTGATCTCGGCGACTGGCGCAAAACTCTTGGCCCATCGTGCTGCCGGCAAAAAGATTCGTGGCATCGATGTTGGACTGGGTGCCGGGGATGTTGTGCGCGTCGGGAAGACGGTTGAGCTTGAGTGTTTGGACACACCCGGACACACGATGTGCCACTTGTGTTTGTTGTCACATACCGACACGCCGGCGCTGTTTAGTGGCGATACGCTGTTCAACGCCGGCGCTGGCAATTGCCACAACGGTGGCGACGTGCAGACACTGTACGAAACGTTCGATCAACAGATCTCACAACTCTCGAATGACACGCGCCTGTATCCCGGTCACGAATACCTGAGTGGCAATCTGAAATTTACGCTGGATCGTGAACCCGACAATCGAGCGGCAGCGGCACTCGTTGAGTCGGCGGAGGCGCAAACCGCAGCACCGGACATGGTACTGACCTTAGGCCAGGAACGCGCCATCAACACGTTCTTGCGGCTGGAGGAACCGACTGTGATTCACAGACTGCGGGAGCGGTACCCAGATCTGCCAGCCAAGCCCAGCCCAAAACAGGTATTTCTAAAGCTGCGTGAACTTCGCAATCATTGGTAGCGCTCGCGCCATAGTGCAAACCAAAGTCGAGCGCGCTTTCGATAAACTGTGAAGCGCTCGTGCAGTAGCGCGTCGATCGGCGAATCAAAGTAGCGTTCAAGCAACGCGCAAGCTTCAAGCTCGGACAACTCGAAATTTTCGGCGCACACGGCAAGCTCATGCAGCGGTTCGGCGCAACGGGCGTATTCCCAATCGATCAGTAGCGTACGCTGTCCGTGCCGCACGTTACCCAAGTGCACATCGTGATGACAAATCACTCGCGCGCTGTCGCTCGACACTCCCAACGGTCTGATTTCAGGCGCTAACGCGTCGGAGCTCACGCCGTAGCCTTCGAACAACTGCAGGTCGGTTGGACCCGTAGGCAAGCCATCCACTGGTACGGCATGCAGCGCTTGCAAAGTCGGAACTACAAACTCTAGTGGATCTGCGAGTGGAAGCTCCGATGAGGCATCAACGTACTCACTAATCAAAAGCTCACGATCAACGTCGAAGGCAATGACGTCCGGCGCAAGTCCTTGCGCTGCAGCAGCCGCTTGCAGTGCCACCTCGCGTTCGAAATCGACAATAGGCCGCGGAGGACGCACACCGGACAGGCGGACGACGAGGTCATCGCCAGCACTGCGGATGCGCCACACTGAGTTGCGTTGTGACTTCAGGCGTGCCGTGACACAGGTTAAGGCACCCAGTAGCGAGTCAACAAGTTCCTGCGGATATTCATCGTGCTCGGTCATGCCACCTGCATTCGATAACGCTTCGTCCACTCCCGCAGTCCGACAAAAACTAACACGACGTAGAGTGCGAACAGAACAGCGGTTAACGCGAGGCCTTTCGTCGCATACAGTCCGATCGACACCAGATCGATGATCAACCAGTAGTACCAGTTTTCGAGGATCTTACGCGCGGTCAGCCAAGTCGCCCAAACTGCCGACCACGTTGTCGCTGCATCAAGGTACGGGAAGACCGCTTCAGTTTTCTGACTCATTTGTGAGCCTGTTACCCACACCAGCGCTGCGATACTCAGCACTGCAACGACATGCCATTTCGGGTGAAGACGAGAGATTGGCAGACCGGGCGACCGATCATTCCCGCCCTGCTGCCATTGCCACCAACCGTAGACTGCCATCACAAGATAAAACACGTTTAGTGCGCTTTCCGAAAGCAACGCAACGTCGTAAAACAAATGAACGTAGATCGCCGTACTCACGAGCGCACACGGCCAACACCAAATCGACTGGCGAATCGCCAGTATCAGGTAGGCAATCGCTAAGGCCACCGCGACGTACTCCAGCAAGGAGGTTGCCATGATCTGATCGAGCAAAGACGCCATCCAGCTCATCACGCTTGCCGCGCTTTCGGACGGATCATTCAAGATTGACTCCGCGCCTATGGCACTGAAAGGACTTTGAGTACGAACACCGCTTTGCCCGCGATCAACGAGGATCGCATTTCGTTGGTCAATGCCTCCATGACACGGTCATAGTCACCGGTTAGCTGCGTACTCATTCGGTTGGTCTCGACTTCAATGTCGTCATAGCTTCGAAAACGCGCAATGACCGCGTCGATTGGGGGAATGTAATCGTCCTTCAACGGATAAAGCGAAACATCCACACGGGCCCTTAGCTTCGTCATTCGTAGTACCACTCGAAAGTCAAACCATACTGGCGCGGATCGCCCAACCGACGGTACTCGGTTGCCGCGAAATCCGGAGGTTCGTTACCGAAAAAGAAACCGCGCGTCGCATAGCGCTCATCAAACAGATTGCGTGACCACAGCGTCACCTGCCACTGCTCTGCCGCGTACCCAACTTGGGCGTTGGCGATCGACTGAGATCGAGCACGTTGATCGTGGCTGTTGGAGAAAAAGAAATCGTCTTTTGCTGTGACATCACCACGCGCGAACCAGCCGTTATCCGACCGCCATTCGGCACCCACTGCTGCGGTATACCGAGGTGCATGCGCCTGGTCGCGCCCTGACAAGTCTACTTCGGGTGAAACGAAGTCGTCGAACTCGGCACGCAATAGACCGAGCGTACTGAACGCAGACCAATTTCGATTCAGTTGCCACCGCGCGTCGAACTCAAGACCGAAGTTGCGACCACTTGCGGCATTGTCGACGAAAAACACGAAGGTTGATGGATCGGTCGGGTCTAGCTGGAATGATGTGTCGACTTGTTGATCGTCGCGTTCGGCATAGAACACCGACAGACCCCAGCTCAACGTTTCACTGGATCGGCGTACTCCGCCCTCTAGGTTCCAAAGGAACTCCGCGTCGAACTCCCGACGTCCCGCCGGGACTTCGCCAAGGTTGAAGCCGCCAAGCCGGAAACCGCGCGACAGACCAACGTATCCAGACCAAGTATCGTCGAACGTATGCAGCCAGCGGATGTGTCCACCGATCGCGGACTCATCCGGCGACACATCAAGACCTGCGCTGTCAGAGTAGTCAATCTCGCGACGTTCCAGACGCGCGCCAAAAGATAGCGTATCGCGCGAAGACAGCGACACGTTCAGTTCACCGAAGCCGGACACACTCGTCGCCGCATAGTCACTCGATGAGGTTCGCACGTCGAGCGAAGGCGCAAAACTCCCGTCCGTAAACACACCGCGATCGAACGTATCCAGCGACTCTCTCAAGTGAAGCGCGTAGACACCAACGATCCACTCCGTCGTACCAGAGAACCATCGACCGTCTTCTCCAGACTGTAGACGTATCTCCTGATTGATCGTCTCGCGAACGCGATCGCGACGTGAGAAGAAGTCATAGTCCGCCGCAAAAGGCGCATCATCTGGCGGCGCAAAAAAATTCTCCCAATACGCTTGGTTGCCCCAGTCCGCGTCGAAACTGAACTCGATGTTGGAGCGAGCATATCCCGTTACACTGGTGACAGTTACCGCCGGAGTGACCGCGTGGTTCGCGCGCAAACTCAGCGCACGAGTACGCTGCGCATCCCGTCCCGGCGAGTCAGAAAACGTCGTAAAGCCATTGTCCAATGCGAATGCGTCGTAGCCGTTATCGAAGTCCGCATACCACAGCGTTGCATCTACCGTGGTTACATCGGACGGCGTCCAGCGCAATCGTAAACGAGCACTGGTTTCATCTCGGCCGTTGGTGTCGTCTCGACCGAGAAAGACATTGTCGCGGAACCCGTCTTGTTCTGTGCGGTGTAGCGACACGCGATAGCCGATCTCTTCTGTCAACGGCCCACCCGCTGCCGCGGCGATATCGGTCAGTCCATCGTTGCCGGTTTGCAGCCGTACCCGACTCTCGAAAACGTCGCTGGGTGCCACGCTCTCGAGATAGACGAGACCTGCCAGCGCATTGGCGCCATACCGAGTCGCCTGCGGTCCACGCAGAACTTCGACACGCTCCAGATCCCAGGTCGACGAGACACCACCGATCGCGGAAAAATCGACATCATCGATAATGAACCCCACCGATGGATTCGGTGCACCCTCGTACTGACTGCGCTCCCCGATCCCACGAATCTGAAAGTACCTTGCACGGTTGCTGCCACCTGCGAAATTGAGGTTAGCCACCTGCAAACCCAGTTGTTCGAAGTGAGTCGCGGTAGATCGCTCAATCGCATCGCGGCCGATCACGGCGATGCTGGTGGGAATCTCATCGAGCGTCTTTTGCGTCAATGAGCCGGCAACGACGATCTCGTCGAGCGGTACGACTTCGTTGGTTGTGGATTGCGCCATGGCATGCGCACACGCCAAAGCAAGAATCGCGCTAAAGGCGCGCAGATAAAGTGGATGCATGACAGCACTCCCTACGCCGGCATTACCCGGATCAGGTCTTAAGGGTTCGCGGCAGCTACCGCATCTCAGGCCAAGGCCACCCCCGGTGAGCGCGTAGCGTACCGCACTTCGCGCCGCAGTGCGTCAGTATCCGATAGCAACCGCAATCATCAACACCGCACAGCCCATCGCAAGAAATTGCAGCATCAGCGGTGCGATAAATCGGAACCATCGGCTGTACGGAATGCCGGCGATGCCGAGAATGCCCATCAGAACCGCGTTGGTCGGAACGATCGCATTCATGAAGCCATCACCCATCTGGTAGGCCAGTACGGCCACTTGGCGAGACACACCGACGAGGTCACCTATCGGACCCATAATCGGCATCGTCACGTACGCTTGCCCAGAACCCGACGGAACAAACAGGTTCAACAGGCTCTGAATGAACAGCATAGCGACAGCCGAGAACATACTGCCAAGTTCGCCCAGCGGCTGGGCCAAGGCGTTGACGATCGTATGCAGAACCTGACCGTCACTCAGCATCAATTCGATGCCCCGGGCAAAGCCGATCAACAGCGCCGTACCGGTGAGTTCCGACGCGCCTTCGATAAACCGCTTAGCGATATCGTCAATCGGCATTCGCGCGACCAGTCCGACCACCAGAGCAAACCCAACAAATGCGGCACCCAGCTCGGTGAAATACCAACCATGGGACTTGATCCCCCACACCAACAGTCCAAGCGTCGCCAGCGTTAACAATAGAATGACGCGGCGTGTGCCGGTCATCGGCACAGCATCGCTCGGCTGGGGCGGCTGCGCGGCGGGTACGTCCGCCACCAACGACGCGCTCGCGTCGGCGCGCACTCGGCCGGCGTAGCGGTAGACGTGCCAATAGCCGAGGATAAAAAACGGCACGGTCATAGCCATTCGAAAACCGGCGCCACTAGTGGGTTCCAGCCCCGCAACTTCTTGTGCCACAAGCACCGTAAAGGGATTCAGTGCAGCGGCGCCGAAGCCCACGGAATACCCGACGACCATAATGCCGATTGCGGCAACGACGTCCATCCGCATCGCAACACACAACGTCATTAACACCGCGGTCAACGGAATGTACTCCTCCGCCATTCCGATGGTCGAAGAGCCAACCGTGAACGCGAGCATTCCGATCAGAATGAGCACCGCCGGTCGACTACCGGTACTCCGGAGCAATCCCCCCATGCCGGCGTCCAGAGCCCCGCTCGCCCGCAAGATCGACAACGCACCGCCAACGATGAACAAGAAAAAGATGATGCCTTGGGCTTCACCCAGCGCACGCGGAATGACCAGCAGAATGTTCAGTGCGGACGGCGGTTGCGCATCCTCCAGATATTGAAAGGTACCGGGTACGACTACCTCGCGGTCGTGCGAGTTGGTTGCGGTCTCAAACTGCCCGGCGGGCACGATCCAGGTCGCCACCCATGCGATGACAATCAGGCTGAACAACAACGTCAGCGTGTGTGGCATACGAAAACGTGCCATTCCTCTCTCCCCAAACTTCAGCGCAGTGTTGTGGTTATAGCCCCACCAGCATCAGCGTCGCGCACAGCATTATTGCAGCACCGGCAAACGCGTGCGAATGACGAGACATGAACGAGACCGTCTTCTGGCCGCGTGCCAACTTACCGACGCCCCACGCCGCGAGCAGCACGAGTACCAACATCGTGAGCACAGTGCTTACCGCAAACACGCCGGTGACAAACACGGCGCCCGGCCAGTTCGCAGCGGCGGCGGGATACATGAGCAAGGGAATCAGCGCTTCGCAGGGCCCAAACGCAAAAATCAGAAACAGCGCCCAGGGGACCAAGCGCTGCTGGTCACTCTCGTGCACGTGCAAGTGTTCTTTGTGGTGATCGTGCTCGTGGGTATGGATTTGCCCATCTGCATGGACATGCGCATGGGTGTGAACGTGAGCGCGCTGACCGCGGCGAATTGCCCACACAAGATAAACCAACCCAAAGGTCAACAGCCCCCAGGCCGCAAGGTCGCCGCGCACGCCCTCGAACCACTCCAGCTGGCGCAGCGCCAGACCGGCTGCAACGCCGATCGCACCGAGCAGTACCGAGCCGGCCACATGGACCAACCCACAGACTAGCGTGATCGCCGCCGTCTTCGCGATGCTCCATTGCCGCGCCTTGCCCAACACCACGAACGGCAGGTAGTGGTCGGGACCGATTGCGGTGTGTACCAGACCGATCGTCGCCGCGGTCATCGCCAACGTTACGATTTCCGGCGTCAACCATTCAACCATCGTCGCTGGACTCCGTATCGAAGCGCGTAATCAGACTGGATGTGTCCCAGCGGTGACCGCCGGCGCTTGCCACCTCGTCGTAAAACGCCGTGACCATTTCTGTTACCGGCAAGCTCGCACCGTTACGCTTGGCTTCCGCCAACGCGAAGCCCAGGTCCTTTTGCATCCACTCGACGGCAAATCCAAAATCAAACTCGCGCTTCGCCATCGTGGTCGCTCGATTGTCCATCTGCCAGGACTGCGCCGCGCCGCCACCGATCGTTGCAAACACCGCTTCCGGATCTAGCCCCGCGAGCTGCGCAAACTGCACGCCTTCGGACAACGCCTGCAACAGTCCGCCGATGCAAATCTGATTGACCATCTTCGTGAGTTGGCCGGCGCCTGCAGGACCGAGCCTAGCCCAGCGTGCTGAGTACGCATCCGCCACCGGCGCCACGCGTTCGCAGTGTTCGATCGTCCCGCCGCACATCACGGTGAGACGACCCGCCTCAGCGCCGGACTGCCCGCCTGATACTGGTGCGTCGACGAAGCCAACGCCGTGCTGCCGAGCGGCTGCATCTAGACGTCGGGCTTGATCGGCAGACGTGGTCGTGTGGTCGACAAAGATGGTGCCCGGCGCCATCGCGGGAATCGCACCATACTGCCCAAGTGCCACTTCTTGGATATCCGAATCGTTGCCGACACAAGCAAACACAATATCGGCGTCGATCGCCGCTTCGGCCGGCGTCGCTCCTTGCGTGCCGTTGTGCGCTTCACACCAGCGATCCGCTGTCGTTCTCGTGCGGTTGTACACGGTGACTTCGTGACCTGCGCGAGCGAGGTGGCCCGCCATTGGGTAACCCATCACGCCCAGCCCGAGAAACGCTACCCGCATCAGATCGTCTCCGCCAGCGTTCGACCGAGTGACCCGGGTACGACGGGCTGGACCAAAAGTTCAGAAAATCTGCGCCAACGCTGTTCCGCGGACGCGCCATCCGCCGACACCCGCTCGGCAACTAGAGCCTGACCGAGATTGTAGTTGATCACGTAGCTGCGATAGGTCTCGATAAACCGGAGGCGTTGCTCCGCACGAGCCCTGGAACTCAGCGAATAACGCTGCAACCAATCGACCGCCTCCTCTTGCGAAAAATCGCCATTCAGATAATCGCGCGCCGCCTCGTTACCGGCAAAGTTCAGCGCGCTGAGCAAATCCAGCAACGCGTAGTACCGGTCCGCCTCACTGATATCGAGGCCGGCCAGTGGGAACAAGACTTCCCGCTCGAACGACACACGTTCGGCTGCCGGAAACGCCAGTTGAATTCCGTAGTTACCGGTGCCTTCCGCAACCAACGACTGGGGGCTGAATAACGGATACAGAGAGTACTCGATCCAGCCGCGTTTCTTGACCAACTCCTGCTCGACTAGCGCATTGAAGGTGTGGTGGCCGGGGTAGCCCTCGTGACAACCAAGATCGACAGCACGATCGATCGATGTCGGCAAATCCGTGTTGAATTGAATCAGACTCTCGGAGTCGCCTTTGTACCAGTTATAGCCCGACCAGGGTTTATCCGTGACGTACTCAATTCGGAACCGTTCGTTTTCCGGCAATTCGATTCGCTGTAATGTGCGCGCGCGGCATTCGGCCATAGCGGCACGAAACACGGCGTCAAGCTTATCCGGTGGGATCGTGAACTGCTGCCGGAAAGCATCAACACGCTCCGCCAACGCCGCCTCGCCCGGCAACAAGGTGTCTATCTCATCGAGAACCGCATCGTAATAGGTCGCGTCTCGATCGGGTGCGACCGCGCCGAACAACGCCTCGGACTCTTCGTCAAAGTCTGGATTTTGGTCGGTCAGAATCTGGTATCGCATTCGAAGCGCTGCGATGCGACCGAGTAGCCCATCGACCCGTAGCCTGTTGTTCTCATTACGAACCGACCGAAGAGAACCATTCAGCTCGGCGGCCCCACGATCAATCTGAGCCAGGGTCCAACCATTGGATCGCGCTTGCTCCAGCAGCGCATCAGGCCCGAAATAGGCGTCGACGTGGGCAGCATCTATCTGCCCCATCGCCAACTCCAAGACAAGATAGTCGCGTGCCAACTGATCCAGAGTCTGTGGGTTGGCTGTGGTTTGTGGCGCATCGGCGCCGCATCCTGCAAACGAGAGGGTTACAAGCCCAACCATGATTTGGGCGATCCGGGAAGGACTATGCATGCGTCGGAGTATAACCCGCATTACCCACGTGAGAGCGCAATCGGTAGACTTCGGAAAACGTTGATTCAAGAGAACCCCTATGCGTACGTTGTTTTTCGCTTTGATGATCACGCTCTGCTGCGCCAACGCAAGCGGCCAGGAGCTAGCCGTTGCCGATTTTCGCGATCGCCCGACCGTGATGAACCGACTGCTTGAGACTCGCCTAAATCAACTTCTACCTCGGTTGATGCGAGAGCAGAACATCGATATGTGGGTCGTGATTGCTCGCGAATACAACGACGATCCGGTGTACCTGTCGCTGGTGCCGAAGCCGCGCTTCACAGCGCGCCGCACCACGATGCTCGTATTCTTCGACCGCGGCGGCGACGAAGGCGTAGAGCGTCTCACGGTAAGCCGCTATCCGCTCGGATCGCTATACGAAACGGCTTGGGAGGGTGGCAATCTCGATGCGCAATGGATGCGCTTGGGCGAGGTGATTGCCGAACGTGACCCACAACGCATTGCGATCAATGTCAGCGATGACTGGCCGGTGGCAGACGGGTTGAGCCATGGCCTGTATCTAAAACTCGAGGCGGCGCTGACCGGTGCGTTGCGCGAACGTCTCGTGTCGGCTGCCCCACTGGTGATTCGCTGGATGGAGACTCGCACCGAGGCCGAGATTGAAGTGTGGCAACGCGCGGTCGGCCTCGCGCGTCAGACGATCGCACGCGCGTTCTCCAGCGAGGTGATCACGCCTGGTGTCACAACCTTGGGAGATGTCGCGTGGTTCATGCGCAGCGAGTTTGAGAAGCATGGTTTGGAGCCCTGGTTCCATCCGGATATGAATCTACAGCGGGAAGGCCTCACCTACGCCGCCGACGCGCCATTCTTTGGGCAATACGATCAGGACCTCGTCATCGAACGTGGCGACATCCTGCACACCGATGTTGGGCTGTGCTATCTCGGGCTTTGCACCGACACGCAAGAGATGGGCTACGTCCTCAAA
This sequence comes from Pseudomonadota bacterium, assembly GCA_038533155.1. Lineage (GTDB taxonomy): Bacteria > Pseudomonadota > Gammaproteobacteria > Steroidobacterales > Woeseiaceae > CALBPI01. The sequence goes on from JBCAZH010000031.1 coordinate 23,441, forward strand.
CTGAATGAATCCGCACCACCAGCAGGATTGGTGGAGGCCATGGCGCTGGGCAACCGTTGGCAAGATCTCCTAACGGCAGAATTCAAGACCGGCCGTACCGGCAATGAGATTCTCGCGGCGGCCCATCAGTCGACAGACCGCGCTCGCATCGATGACAGCATTTACACCCATCCGCTGGGCGTTTTCGGCCACGCGCCGGGACCAACCATCGGCATGTGGGACGATCAAGGCCCAACCCCGGTACGCGGCGATTGGCCGCTGTATCCAATGACCGGATATGCGATCGAAGGCAACATCAAGACGACAGTGCCGGAGTACGACGATCAACCGATTCAAATGAAGCTTGAGCAGAGCGCTGTGTTCAACGGCGACGACGTGATCTATCTCGCCGGCCGGCAAACCGAGTGGCACCTGATTCGCTAGGTCTGCAGCCAGGCTGCCGTCGCATCGGCGAAACGTTCGGGGGCCATTGCGTCACAGCGTAAGTACAACGATGGTTCTATGATCTCGAGTTCAATGAGCCACCATTCATCGGCTGGGCCGCGCACGAGGTCGACGCGGGCGTACAACAGAGACTCCGGAATCGCAGCGAGTACGGACTCCGCCACCTGCAATTGATCGGCGGTCGCCTCAGTGGCGACGATCTGCCCACCGAACTCCTCCTGCACCCGAAAATCGCCCGATTTGGGTCGCTTAACGATGCAATGACTAAATTGGCCCGAGAAGAAGAACAGCGAGTACTCGCCCTCCTCGACCACCGAACGAACAAACGGTTGCCACATAAAGACATCACTCGCGTGCGCCTTCAGTACCGCCGCACGAGTGGTGTCATCAATGGGTGGCTTGAGTGCGAATGTATTCTTCGATCCGGCACTGATGACAGGCTTGATGACAGCGCCTTCGGGATACGCCGCAAGCAGCGTATCGAATTGCGCCTCAGTCAGTGACTCGCCGTATTCGGTGGGGACAACCGCAACACCCTGATCGCGCAGCTCGCCAAGATACCGCTTGTCGAGATTCCAACGCATGATCCCCGCTGAGTTCGCCAATCGGGTTTGACCAGCGATACGATCAAGCGCGTCCAGAAATTGCTCGGGCGCGTTCATGTAATCCCACGGCGAGCGCACGATGACGGCATCGAACTGTGACCAGTCGACCTCTGCGCGCCAGCTGATGGTCTCGACCTCTAAGCCGCGCGCGGCGAATGCATCGAGCGCTTGGTCATCGTCACAAACATACCCCTCCATAGAGTCTTGTGACAGAAACACCACCCGTTTGCTCATCAGATTTTCTCCGGTCCGCCGCACGCCTCGATCAACTCGTCCAACAGGCGACCGAGCTGTACGATCATCACCGCGAAGTCCTGGTCGAAAGCTTCCGCGGCGTCATCGCTGCTGGCATCTCCGTGATCGACAATGTGATCATCGAACCGCAACCGTTTGATCGCGAAGTCGGCATGCAACATGAAGTGAATCGCTTCGCGCCAGTTCATGGCCAGCGCAGTCACGCGCTTGCCGGCATCGATATGACTCAGCACCTCTTTGCTGTCGATTTCCTGGTGTCGGCAACGCACAACGTTGCGTGATTCGCGTGTGTTTTGCAGCTCTACGTCCAAATTGAGTGCGAAACCATCCGGCATGCGACCTTTGATCCAGCGTGTCATGACATCGGCCGCATCAGCATGGGAGTCCAACGGGACTACGGGCAACACCTTCAGCACCGCTCTGAGGTAGTCGATGACCAACTCCGCTTTGCCGGCGCTCGCAGCGTCAATCAGAAGATACTGCCGACGAAAATCGAAGTATGCGTAGATGCGCTCCGAACGGGTCAAGGCGCGAGGCAACAAATCCATCATCACCTCGTCCTTCAGCGACAACCGCTCCCGTCGCGCCGCGCGTCGACCTTCGCGGGACTCAAGCTCAGAAATCTTGACCTCCAACTGCTCGTTAATCGCCGCGGGCGGTAACACCTTCTCCTGCTTCCGAAGACAGATCATCGTGCAATCGCCCACCGTGTGGGTCAGCATCGTGCCGCCGGCGGCGATGGGCGGCACCCAGCCTGCGCGCTCTTTATCGATTTTTCCGCAGGGCACAAACTCATTTTCCGTCAACGCCTCATCCAGTGCGTCGGCGGTTAAGCCGGTGTCATAAGTCAGGCGATAGGCACGCAGGTTTTTGAACCACATAAGCTCAGATCGGGCAGTCGTACGGGTCGGCGATTGTGGGGGAGCCGAGTTGGCAAAAGCAAGTCCTGTATAGTCCGGACCCATGAGGATCCAGCGCACGTGAAATTGACGGCGGAACAGATGCGCAAAGCGCATCGTCATCTGCGCAAAGTCGACCCAGTGTTGGGAAAACACTTGGGCGCGTTGCGAACCTGCGAGCTCCATCGAAACCGGCGCCCGGCCTTCGCGAGCCTTGCGAATGCGATTGTGGGACAACAACTGTCCACCAAGGCTGCCGCCAGCATCCTGAAGCGCGTAGAGACGTTGACCGGTTCTCGTCCGTTACGCGCGCCGCTCGTCGCGAGCACCCCACATGACGCACTCCGCGCGGCGGGGCTGTCGAACGCGAAGACCCGCTACCTACTGGCGCTCGCAGCGTCCGTTTGTAGCGGCGAACTAAACTTTCGAAGCCTTGCAAGGCAGTCTGATGGCGATGTGATCGAGCGACTGACAGCGCTTCCCGGCATCGGAGAATGGACGGCCCAGATGTTTTTGATGTTCGGTTTGCTGAGATCCGATGTTGCGGCACCCGGCGACCTTGGACTGCAAAAAGGGATGCAAGCGCTCGACGGCCTGCAAGAGCGACCCGACACTGAGGCATTCCTGGCACGCTGTGAAATCTGGCGGCCTTATCGCACCGTCGGTTGTTGGTATTTGTGGAGACTCGCTGAATGAACGCCTTGCCTGGAACCATCGCTTGGGGTTGCTGGAGACTCGAGGACGACGATGTTGGTCGCCTCATCGCACTGTTGGAGGTTTGCCACGAACACGGCATTCAAGTCATCGATACCGCGCCGGTGTACGGCTATGGCTCTCGTTTCGGCGCAGGACATGCAGAGCGGATGCTCGGGCATGCATTCAACAAGCGACCTGAATTGCGTCAGCATTTCGTTGTAGTAACCAAAGCGGGACTGGACCTGCCGGTACCTTACGACAGCAGTCACGCGAGACTGATGACGGAGTGCGAGACGTCAAGACAAGCGTTGGGAGATGACACGCTGGATGTGTACCTCATTCATCGCCCGGACTTGCTCACCGCGTGGCGCGACCTCGCCGACTCGCTGGATCACTTGGTATCGGACGGCAAAGTGCGCAGGATCGGCGTTTCCAACTTTACGCCGACTCAAGTCGACGCTGTTAAAGCGCATCTCGAAGCGCCGTTGTTCGCCCACCAAGTGGAATGCTCCACGCTGCATATCGATCCCATCCAAGATGGTACGCTCGATCAAATCCAAGCCCTCGACTTGCAGGGGATGGCTTGGTCACCCCTCGCCGGTGGTCGCCTCTTTAACGACGCGGATGATCCCGTTCGCGACCGCGTACTCCCAAAGCTCAAGCAAATTGCTGAACACAAGGCACGCAGCGTGACTCAGATTGCGTTGTCGTTTCTTCTGAATTTGCCTCGGTTGATGCCAATCGTCGGCTCGATGAAACCCGAACGCATCATCGAAGCGGCCACCGCTGCATCCAGCGACCTGGATCGAAGCGAATGGTATGCCATCATGAGCGCTGCACGCGGCGCGCCGATGCCCTAGCTGAAGGATGCTTATGCGAACCTCAATCCCGTTTGTCTGCTGCATGCTCCTCGCGGTGACGACCGCTTGTTCCAGCACGCTGCCGAACCGCAATCCCACCGGCGAAGTGTTCCCCACTGTCACCGGTCAGTCCTTGGAAGAGGAACAGGTGACACTTCCGGACGATCTCGCCGGCGAACCTGTGATTTTGCTCGTAGGCTACCTGCAAGACACGCAGTTCGATATTGACCGCTGGTTACTCGGAATGCTCCAAGGCGGTGTTACAACGCGGGTGCTCGAAGTCCCAACCATTCCCGGCGCTGTCGCAAGTTTTGCATCCGGGTTTATCGATGACGGCATGCGTTCGGGTATCCCGCGGGAGGATTGGAAACTCGTGGTGACGATGTATGGCGGCGCCGCCAAGCCCATCGCGCAGTTGACCGGAACGGAAAACGGACGTAATGCTCGGATACTTGTATTGGACCGAACAGGAACGATCGTTTGGTTCGATGATACCGGCTACTCGGCGCGCAAGATCCTAACGCTGCTGGAGCTCACGCGTTCGTTGTAGGCGCTGTTAGGCGACTGCTGACTTGGGCTCCACGTCCGGCGACGCGGCCCCGGACACGGCATCTGCAATCGTGTCAGCGGCATCACTTAGTTCTGCAGGCGCTTGCACACGAATCGTCTCGCTCAATATCTTGAGCCGGAACGTCTGCGACAAGAAAAACTGCCTCTGCTCGCTTCCTTCGAAACCCGCGAACTCCGACTGTGAGTCACTCAGAAAATCACCGATCAAACGAAAGAGTGCCTCGCGCGGATCCGCCGCCGTTTGTTCGGGCGCCACTCCGCCCGATTCGGACGGTGCAGGGTCATTTTCGACAGCCTCTGATTCGTTCACTTCTACAGGGGCCTGTACTGCATCGCGTTCGAAGGTGGGTGTCACGACCTCACCCACAGACGGTCGAGAAGGTTCAGTCGCTGGTGGCTGCACGATGGGACGGTTAATGATCGGCGCGAGCGAACCCGGGTCAATCGGCTTGAACGCAGGCGCCGTGGGCTCAGGTGACGTCACCTTTTCACGCTCGTAGCGCACGGTCTGGCTCTCGAACTCACGGAAGTTCAGACTGACTTTTTCCAGCTCATCGGCATCGAACGCAAACGTATTGGCAGCCGACAAAGCCCCAGCAATATCACCGGCGAAAAACTCATCGGCGATGCCGACCGCCTGATTGAAGACGTTCTCTATCGCGGCAAACTCCGCTTTGCTCAGATCACCCTGAACCGAAAGAAAAAGCGCGTTCTTCTCCCGGAAGTTCAATTCGGTCGTGCTGGCAGCACCAGTGTCATTGACGCTCAAACCTTGTTCTGCATCAAGCTTCGTGCGGTTCGCCGCGTAAATGCGAACAACATCACCCTCTTGAGTCTTGATTCGGATATTCGCGGACGCGCGATAGTTTCTATCAACGCTGAGCACTTCGGTCGAAGCCACGCGATTACTATCGAACTCGGAACCCAATGCCTGCAAGGCCGAGTCAATGCCAGCGGCGACATCACCGATCCGGCCGACATCCGCTCGACCTCTCAAGGTGTTGCTCAGAAGTGAGGCGGTTTCTGAAACTTGCGCTCTGAAGCGTACGACGATCTTTGAAGCTTGGCCAGGCTCTGCGTTGGCAAGCCCTCTGGCGCGTCCAATCGTTTCGGCCTGGATACCGTCGGCGGTTGCCGGGAGGTTGTACGCGGACGATTGGAACGCATTCGGAATGGACTTCGCGGTGAACCTCAGATCGAGTGCTGCTCGCAACTCTTGACGCAACACATCCAGCGACCTGGCCTGCTCTGTCGCATTGGTTTGCGAAACCTCAGCGTTTGAATTTGCCTTTGTTGGGAGCTTGTCCGGCGCCGCTGCAAAGGTCGGCTTCAGATAGAGTCCGCTGGTTAAGTCTTTGATTTGCATCGACGATCGCTCCAGTGTGTCGCCCAGGCGTGCAACAGTGCCGCGCCGGTCCAACGTCTTATGTCATGCTGGGCTAGCGGCGGATCGTCGAAGGACTTGAGACAACCGTTAGGCACACTGGTGGCGTGAAGCGGCGAAGGGACGCCAATCGACCTGAGGCTTATCGTCGAAACACCTGAGAGACGTTGCGCAAGTCTTTGCCAAGACTGAGCTCGGCATTCAAACCGTGCAACCGTGCGTTCCAAGACTCGTATCGAGGCGGTTCGGTGCCGTCACCACACAGCATAGGCGTGTCGAGACCGACACTTTCGTACGACGCATCCGCAGTCACTGCCGCGTATCGGTGATACGCAGCCATCAGTTTTTTCTGACGCTCCGTCGGCGGATTGTTGGGATCTTTGATCGGGTTCTTTCTCAAGAAGCCGAGCGCTTCTCTCATCGTAAATCCTGTTTCTAGATAGAAATGCAGACCCTCGAGTGAGAAGAAATGATCTTTGTCTTTATGCCAGAACAGTCTGCCGCCTTCGATTGCGAAATAGTCGTGCTCGGTGCCGATCCAGCGATCAAACTCATAGTGGGACACACTGATCCGCGGATAGTGCGTCGAGTCGATCTTCTTGTAGATCTTTTCGGGCAGCGCCGCACACGCGCTGCCTGTATTCGGCGAGAGATCCGAGTAGTTGAATTCTCCGAGACGACGCACCGTGTATCCCTCGGTCACCGATCGCTCAAGCTGGGCTTGAACTTTCTCAAACCGACCAGCGCAATCAACGACACGCCCCGGATCCAAAACCGATGGATATTCATCGGTGAATGCGAGCAGTGCCGGCGTCAATTGTCCCTGTGCCACGATCGCATCGGTTTGGGCCTGTCCGAAGCGTTGCTTCATCGCATCAATCGCTTGGGATTGATCGTTCATCTGAACAAACTGAGTTAACTCCTCGCTGAACTGGTTATCGGCGCCGGCTTCGACTGCCGATTTACACTCATCGAAAGTACGCCGGATGAGTTCCACACTGGGTCCGAACGACTGCAATATCGTCAGTGCATTCGCGTTGATGAGTTGTGCGCGCTTAAACACACAGTAGCGATCCTCTTCGCTCTGAATATCCGACGTCACCACAAATTGCATCATGTCCATTCGGGCAACGTTGTCGACAGCCAAGCTTGAGCTCCGGTCGATCCCGCTGATCGCCGACTCGAGGTAGTCGCAACTGTCTTCGTCGGCCCAAGCCGCAGCGATGCTGAGAACAAGCGACGCGATCATGGTCGCTAGGGCTTTCGAAGTAATACTCATGAGGATTCCGCGCAAAACCGCAAGGTTATCGATGATTAGCTGAACCGTGCCTTAATGCGTTGGGTGGAGTCACTGCTAGAACTCCTGGCACGCAATGTCAGCCTCGATCGCCCGCTTTCGCATCGCCACCTCTTCATTGAAAAGCTCGGGTGCGGCAGCAAACAACTCGTTGTACGCCATCGCGGCGTTGTCACTGCCGTTGGCCGAAGCCAACTGTAGCCACACTGCCGCATCACGTATCCCGTCGTCGGATCCAGCTGACAAGTATTGCTGCGCAAGTTCCTCTTGGGCATACGCAATGCATTTGTAGGCCGCACGCTCTAAATAGGTCAGCGCGGTGTCTGGGTCTGCTTCAGCACCCTGTCCATCGAACAGCATTCGTGCCATCAAGTACTCAGCTGGCCCATAGTCACCCTCGGCGCCGGACCGAATAAGCTCGAAGGCCTTATCGTAGTCTTGCTCAATGCCGCCATCGCCAAAATAGTAGTACGTCCCTAGTCCGAAGTAGCAACGTACATTCCCTTCAGCAACGCACTCCTCGAACACGGCCAACGCTTCTTGGTGTTTACCTGCGTTCGCCAATCGTGAGGCAGCTTCATAGTCATCCAGAACGGTGACCTCGATGTCGAAATCCTGTGCGAAGGCAGAGGCTGCAAAAAACAGGCACACGAGACTTAAGCGTTTAATCATTGGTTATCCCCAAAAACCATCGGCGACAATCGCATTCTTTACGTAGCGTGTTTGTGTATTCGTTGCCGACACCATCGACTATACGGCGCCAATGAGCATGTAGCCAACGGTGACGATTCGAGTCAGCGGTCGTCAAAAAACTCGTGCGTTGTCATCGAACCAGTAGCGTGGGTATAGTCGATGCGGGACACGGGGACGCTCTGGGAGCTAGAAAAATAATGGACAAAGACTACGCCATATCACGCACGCTCGCGTTATCACTCGCAATACCGCTGTTTTTGCTTGGGGCATTGTTCGCTCTGTTTGCCTTAAACGGTCTTACCAAAGCAATGCTCTTGCTGCCTTTGACGTTTGAGGCGTTCGGTCAGGGCAACTATGCAGGCGCCGGTGCGATGAGCTCAGGTTTTTTCAGCGCAGCCATTCTGGGCGGCCTCGCCTACATCACTTTCAAGTATGCCCGTCGCCTTTGGGCAAAACCGCAGTGGGCCATTGATGCCGAGGCGGCCGAAGCCCGCGCGAAAGTTTCCGATTGAGTTAGTTTTCCCTCTGCATGCCGGCGATCACATTCTGAACCACATGTTCGGTTACCTGGATCGCCGCATCAGAACCCGACAGGCTGAGTTTTCCCGTAACACCGAGGTGGCACACTCCGTGAACGCCTGCCCATAGCGCGGCGGCTGACACTTCAGCACGCGGTGAGTCGGTCGCCTGACTGAGTAGCTCCGATATCCATAAAAAGATCGCATCGGTTTGATCGGTCAATGCACCAGCCGGTTTATCGGAATCGGGCATGGTGTGCTCGAACGCGAGTCGCCAGAGCCCGGGATGCGCCATCGCATACTCGGTGTAAACGCGCGCGACTGCCTTGAGTTTGTCCACAGCATCTGTCAGGTCTTTCGTCGCGCGGTCCATACGCTGCCGGATCTCCGCGACGGTGCCGACGTTCACAGCCAGGATCAGATGGTCGAAGCTATCGAACAGCTGATAGAGCGTACCGGGCGTATAGCCGATCCGTTTGGCGACGGCGCGTGCCGATAGCGCCTGCACGCCCTTCCCGCGGATGATCGCCCGAGCTGCTCGGAGGCTCATATCGCGCAATTCGTCGCGGCTGTGGTCGCTTCGCCGGCCCATCGTCTGTTTTTCCAAATCAAAATAGGAGCTTACCAGATATTTGAACGCTGTTTAATTTTTTGATAGTTTTATTAAACGGCGTTTAATTATTTACCTCTTTTTTTTGACCTGTAATTGAACGTCGTTTAATAAACTGGAGTGGCATCATGAGTAACGCTAGAAAATCATCGGTTTGGCACGTCGCGATCGGCGGCATGCTTACCTTCTTCACCCTCGGATCGGCCCATGCTGCAGGCTTGCTGACCCCGGTCGGCCAGAACACGCCTCTGGCTATCCAGGATCACTTGGTGCAAGTTGTCGTTGAAGACGGCTATGTCGTCACCGAGGTCGAACAGACCTTCGTAAACGAAGGTGGTCGCGACCTCGAGGCCATCTACTCCTTCCCTGTGCCCGAGCACGCCTCGGTGGGCGAATTCACCTACTGGATCGACGGTCAGCCAGTCACCGGCGAGGTCGTCGAACGACAACAGGCGCGCGATATCTATGAAGCCGAAAAGTCCGCGGGACGAGAAACGGCATTGGTAGAGAAGAACGAGTACAAGACTTTCGAGATTTCTGTCTACCCGGTTCGTGCGGGACAAGATGTCCGCACGCGACTCGTTTACTTGCAAACCGCGCACACCGACACCGGCGTTGGCCGATACGTCTATCCGCTCGCAGAGGGCGGCGTCGACGAAGTCCAGAGCTCGTTTTGGGATATGAGGGACACGGTCAACGGGACGTTCTCCTTTGATCTTGAACTGAAGTCCTCGTACCCCGTTGATGCGGTTCGGGTGCCCGACCAACCCGGTGCTGCAACCATGCAGTTAGACGCCGGACACTGGCGCGTGGCGCTGGGATCACGCGATGGCACCGCTGCCGATCTCGACGAACAAATCGCAGCGATCGAGGCGGAAGCGCCCGTGCCTGTGACGCGTGAAGTCAGACTCGACACGGACGTGGTGGTCTACTGGCGACACACCCCAGACCTGCCGGGCTCCGTCGACCTCGTCACCTACAAACCTGACGCAGACAGTCGCGGCACGTTTATGCTGACACTGACACCCGGGGACGATTTACCGGTCATCACAACCGGTCGTGACTGGACTTTCGTCCTCGATACCTCTGGCTCCATGCAAGGTAAATTCTCAACGCTTGCCGAGGGCGTTGAACGCGCACTCGGGGAACTCCGAGAGAACGATCGTTTCCGTATCTTCACGTTCAACAACGACGTCCACGCAATGACCACTAAATTCATCAGCGCAACGCCAAACGCGGTCCAACAACACATCAATCAGGTACGGGCATTGACCGCCGGAGGCGGCACCAACTTGCACGACGGTTTGCAAGCTGCGCTCAAGAGGCTCGACGATGATCGTCCGAATGGCGTTGTCCTCGTGACCGACGGTGTGGCCAACGTCGGTGTGACGCAGAAACGGGATTTTCTAGAACTGCTGGAAGACCATGACGTCCGCCTGTTCACGTTCATCATGGGCAACAGCGCCAACCGCCCGCTGCTCGAAGCGATGACTGAGGTTTCCGATGGTTTCGCCGTATCGGTTTCCAACAGCGACGATATCGTCGGTCGATTGAGGCTCGCCATTGGCAAGCTGGTTCACCACAGCATGAACGACGTCGATATCGACATCGATGGAGTTCGCGTCTCCGACCTGCAGCCTCAACGACTGGGTACCGTTTACCATGGCGAACAGATGGTGCTCATGGGGCATTACTGGAAAGGCGGTACAGCATCGATCCAGGTGACCGCAGACGTCGCGGGTAAGAACGTCAGCTACCAGACAGAAGTCCAAATACCCGACATTGCCACGGACAACCCCGAGCTCGAGCGCTTGTGGGGCTATCGCACCATCGAGTCTCTCCAGAGCCAGATCGACTACTTCGGCGAAGACGCCGATGTGAAAGTCGCAATCCAGGATCTGGCCATCGAGTACGGTCTGGTCACAGACTACACCTCAATGATCGTACTGCGCGATGACGTGTTCGATGCGATGAACATTGAACGCAAGAACCGCGATCGGGTAACCAATGAACGCCAAGCCCGCGCGAAACGCGCCGAGCGCGGCCCGGTTAGCCGACGCGCGGATGCAGCGCAACCCATGTACACACAACCGCGTCCGAGCACGGGCGGCGGTGGTGGCGGCTCTATCGGCATAGTGATGCTGCTTGGACTGGCGCTGGTCGGTATGTTGCGACGGCTTGCAGCCAACTCGAAGTAGATGACGACCGGCGGGCGCTCTCCTCGCGGGGCGTCCGTCGGCTTCGCAGCAAAGCTGCTCGTCGCCAATCGCTATCGCGATTGGTCGAACCTGA
>JBCAZH010000032.1:0-17902 GCA_038533155.1 Pseudomonadota bacterium
TCCAGTACAGAATACCCGCAAGAATCGTGCTCTCATTCGGATACCACTCGAGGCCTAGATCAACGTTGTCCGACAAAATTGGCTCGAGGAACGGATTACCCGTGGCGCTGATACCGTTGATCGCCTCCGACAGTGTTGCATATGCGTTGTCTTCGGTGTTGTCCTGAATCGCACGACCGTTACCGTACGCACTTGGGTCCGGGCGCGACATGCCTCGGAAGTAGCCCGTGCGCAGCACGAGGTTATCGTTTAGGTCGGCAACGACGGTCAGACTCGGCAAGAGTTGCAGGTAGCTACTCTTCTGCGTATCCGTTTCGAAACCGAGGACGCTCGGATCGCCCTCTGTCACGACGAAACCGACGCCGTCTATCTCCTCGACAGTAATCGGTCCGCGGTAACCCACCGACGTGATTTCGGTATCTACCAAGCGCACGCCGAAGTTCCCGCGAACCGGAATATCGCCAAACTTGGAGTCAAAATCCGCTTGCAGGTAAATCGCAAACGTATCCTCCGTCACGTCGTTGGTCCCCGAGGTGATGCCGTTTTGTAACTGAATGCCAGACAGTCCACCGTAGTTCGCTAACCAGGCATTCGCCGCACATTCAAAGTTGAACGTTGCGAACCCGTTAACAGCGGTTCCGGTCGCTGCATTGGTAATGAGATCACCATTCGTGACATTGGAGAGGAAGCCCGATTCAGGGAATCGTCCATCCGCGCAAGCCAGGACATTGGCGAGCGTTGCATCGGTCAGCGCGTCGTCAGCGCCGCCATCAGGCGAGACGAGATCTTCATCTTCAAACACACTCAGACCCGGAGCGTTCCGCAACCCTCCGACCTCGGTGTATTCAAGACTCGACAGTCGGACACCTGCTTTTACGTTGCGAATAATCCTGGAGTCCGGAAGCCATGTCAGATCTGCTCGAAACGCATCCAACGTGTTTTCGCGGGTGATTTGGCGCGCACGCAGCCGCGCGCGATCCCGAGCGTTAAAGTAGCTTGGGTCGGTGACTTCGAAACCGTTGCCACCGTTATCCAAAATCGTACCGAGCATGACGCCCGCTACACCATCGCGATCCAACCGCACGGTAAAGTCATCGCGGTTGCCACCCTCGAGATTGTCGTGCGTCGCACCCAAGCGCAATTCGTAATCCGTCTCCGTCCGTTTCGTATCGGAAAACGCGTAGTCCAGATTTAGCGTCAGGTTGTCGGTGATCGCGTAGTCCAGGTTGATACCCGCACCTCGGTAGTCCTCCAGCCGTTGAAAATCCGTCGTGAACGAATGAATCACGGTCTCAGAGATTGAAGACGATATGACCCCTGTCTCTGGGTTAGAGCGCAAAAACGAAATATCCTCCTGCGTAGTTCCCCACTGCAGATCCTTGCGAAGCTCGCGCTGATCCCGTTCGGAATATTGGAAGTCCAGCATGATGTCCATACGATCATTCGGCTGGAACTGGATCGCACCAAACAGTGCCTCCCGCTCGTCATTGGTGGTGTTTTGGCGATAGCGGTGATCCCGCGCGATGTACGCGAACGGGATGTCGTCGACCGAGTTGTAGTTTGGATTAGACGCAATCAAATCCTGGATCTCATCATTACTGACATCGGACGAGATTCCGCCTGCCCCGTTAGCGGGTAGCCTGATGTCATCACACCGACGCGAGCGGTTCAGGTCGCTGATCAATGGAAGCGCGTTAGAAGAAAATGATTCTAGCTGGCAAGCTTCGAGCCGCCCCTGACCGGACGTCGTCGTATATTCCTGCTCGGGGTTCGATTCATCCCGCACCTGCACGCCCAGGGAGACTCCAAGCCGCGCTCCGCTGTTGAAGTCGAATTGATCGATGTACGCCAACGTGGCGCGTGAGCCAAAATCCTGCCCGCCCGTGATATCCGCTTCATCTGGGCTATGCGCAGCCTTAACGTCTACCTGGAAGAACCGCTTACCGAACACCAACGGTTTCTTGGTATCCAGGTGCACCTGACCACTCACCGCCCCTTCGATGTATTCGGCAGACTGCGACTTGTGAATCGCAATCTTATTGAACATCTCAGACGGGAAGATACTGAAGTTGACCGCGCGGTTGCCGCCACCATTGGTCGCTTCGCGACCGTTGACGACGGTCGTGCCAAGGAACGGCCCCAAGCCTCGAACGGAAAGCTCGGTCGCAGTGCCGTTCTCTTGGTGCGACGTCGCACCTGTGATGGTCTCAAGCGCGTCACCCACGGATAACGCGGGGATGTCACCAATCTGATCCGCGGACAAACCATCGACGATCTGCACTGAGCTGCGCTTGATATCGATCGTACTTTGGACCGTGCCGCGAATACCGGTCACGGTAATTTCATCGATCGCGTCATCGTCATCCGTTGACCCATCGTCCTGAGCCGATGCGGTCATGCTGGTGAGCCCTGCGACGCCCGCCAACAACAGCGTCTTCCAAACTTTTGCTCTAAACATGCTTGATCCCAAAGTGTTGTTGTTTTGAACGGACTTTCTGAACCGGTTGAACTTGTCCATGCTCACTCCTCCACGCCTACCGTCGCCTCGGACGTGCTCGAGTTGTACGGTGAGGCCGCGTTATCCGTGTCGAGTGAATCTCCGTCTACATAGGATTCAAAATCGTCACTAAAGACCGACGTCGTGCCGGCCGTGTCGGAGAAGATTTCAATTTCATCCACACTGAAAATGCCTGTTGGTTCGAGAACGCGATTGTTGTCTCCGATTCGGAAAGCCACGTGCGTAACCCCGCCAAACGCCGAATTGTCCGTAGTGAATGGTGCAAGGCTGACGCCGTCGACGGTAATCGTCACGGATGGCAACTGAGCGGTATCGCCGCCCGGGTACTCCCATGAAATCGAAACCTCCATGAACGTGTCGAGCGCAAACGGTAGTGTTGACGTATCGATCGAACTGGGCGATCGAACCCCGAAGCTATCGTCACGGATACGCAAGTCCAAAATGGCACCCGAGTTATTCGTATCCGCGTTGAACAAAGTGATGAAGGCATCACCATCGCCCAAGGCATCATCTACTCGCTTCACAAAGACATTCAGTCGACCCGCAGCCAAGGGGCCTGCATCACCCAGTGCGTAACGCAATTCGCCGGTGTCCGTGTTAATCGAATCGGTGATTTCAGCGATCTGATTACCTGGTGTTCCCGGTCCGCCCTCAGCGCCCGCTTCCTCACCCACAGTCGCTTCCGACGTGCTTGAGTTGTATGGCGATGCCGCATTGTCTGTGTCGAGTGAGTCACCCACCAGATACGACTCGAAATCGTCGGTGAACACATTGGTCAGGCCATCAGTGTCTGAGTAAATCCCCAGTTCGTCGACACTGAAGATACCGGTCGGCTCACGAACCTGACCGTTGTCACCGAAGCGGAAGGACACATGGGTTACGCCGCCTAGTGCCGAGTTTTCGGGCGTGAACGATGGCAGCGCAACGCCATCGACGGACAGCGTAACCTCCGGCAAAAGGCCTGTGTCACCGCCAGGGTACTCCCAGGTAACAATGACGTTCATGAACTCGTCCAAAACGAACGGCAACGACGAGGTATCTACAGAGCTAGGGCTTCTCACTTCGAAGTTGTTATCTCTAATCCGCAGATCCAGGATAGCGCCCGCGTTGTTCGTATCGGCATTGAACAAGGTAATGAACGCATCACCGTTACCCAGCTCATCGTCGAGTCGTTTCACCGCGACTTCCAATCGACCCTCTGCAAGCGGGCCGCTATCGCCGAGCGCATAACGCAGCTCGCCAGTGTCGGTAGATAAGGTGTCGATGATTTCAGCCAACTGATTGCCCGGCGTTCCAGGACCTCCGGAACCATCAATTTCCGCAACCGTTGCTTCCGATGTGCTGGAGTTGTACGGAGACGCTGCGTTGTCCGTATCCAGCGAGTCACCCGGCTGGTAAGACTCAAAGTCATCGGAGAACACTTCGACGAAACCGGCGGTGTCCGCGTAGATCGCGAGGTCGTCGACGGTGACTTGCGCCTCCGGCGGGCGAACTTCGCCGTTGTCGCCGAAACGAACCGAGACATGCGTGACGCCGCCAAACGAATTGTTGTCTGGAGTGAACGACGGAATGCTCACGCCGTCGACAGAGATCGTTACTAGCGGATTCACAGATGTTGAACCATTCGGGTACTCCCACGTGATTCGAACATCCATGAACTCGTCAAGGACGAACGGCAGCGTTGAAGTATCGATGTTGCTCGGACTACGAACACCAAAGCTGTCGTCTCGGATTCTCAGGTCAAGAATCGCACCATCGTTATTGGTTGCTGAATTGAAGAGCGTGATAAACGCGTCTCCGCTGCCAAGCTCATCGTCCAACCGTTTGATTTTCAGCTCGACACGACCTTCGGCCAACGGACCGGCATCACCCAGCGCGTAGCGCAACTCACCGGTGTCGGTGCTGAGTGTGTCGACGATTACAGCGACATTCGTTGTCCCGGCATTCGACTCACCACCGACACCGTTGATCGTAATGATCAAGACGCCGGTCGTGCCATCGGCGGAAGTCACGTCGATCTCGTCGGTGATCCGGTCGCCCTGCACGAGTGCCACAATCGTCGGATTCGTTGTGTCGAGTGTGTATTCCCATGCTCCCGATGCAAGCAACGAGAAGGTGCCATAGGTCGTTAGCGTGTCCGTTTGCTCCATGAACACGTCTTCACCCGCATCGGGATCTACGATCGTGATCATATCCATGATCGGATCTGCGACGTCGCTGTTAACCGCGCCGACCAAATTGAAGAATGCAGCCGGTGTATTGCCGCCCCCCGCACTTCGATCGAACACCGACACAGTCGTATCCACAGAATCCGGATAGTTCATCGAACCGGTGAAGGAAGCGCCGACCTCAAAGTCCTCGAAGTCATCCATGAAGACAAGGTTTGTGCCCGCGGTATCGTCGAACAACTCAACGTTGTCGATGAAGTAGGATCCGAACGGAATCACGGTGCCGTTGTCGCCGAAGCGCCACTGGATGCGTTCGACACCCTCACTAAACCACTGGTTCAAATCGATAAAGTCGGGGTCTACAACGGCAGCCGTCGAGAACGGTCCACCGCCCAACGGCTCGCCATTGATGAGAATCGTGATCTGATTCTCCTCGGACATATCCCACAGGATGTCGATGTCGTACCACTCGTTAGGTGTAAACGGCGCTTCGATAATGCCGCCGGGGTAGGCGTCACTGTCGGTGTTGCGAACCAAGAACCGCGGCGCACGCATGGTGCCGTCGTCGTTCATTGCAACGCCCTGGATACGAAGATCCACCAGTGATTCCGAGACACTACCCGAAGAGCCGTAGAGCGCGACGTACGCGTCTTTATCGTTGCCGTCGTCAGCAATCGCTTCGGTCTTCAGGAAGGAGAATGAGACTCTACCCTGCAGCTGATGCGGGTCGAGGTTGTAGCGGAGTTCGCCGGTGTCGCCGTTGATCGTGTTGCGAATCTCCGCAACCTGAGTCAGTGCTGTGATGCGAATCGCAAGGTTCGCCTCAGTGCCGTCAGCCGACATCAACGGAATGATGTCAGTCACGGACTCACCGACATCGAGACCGATGACGTCAGGGTCTGCGACATTCAACACGTAGGTCCACTCGCCACTCTCGACAATGCTGAACGTACCGTACGTGGTCTGTACGTCGGTTTGTGCAACAACGATGTCCTCACCGAAGTTCACGTCGGTGACGATGACCCTGCCCGTCGCTGGGTCGGTTTGATCATTCGGAATGGAAGCGCTCAAGCCATCAAACTCTGCCGGCTCTGGGACATTGTTGATCGCGCCTTCCACCGTCATCAGAGCATCGGCATTCAAGTTCCCCGCAATGGGCGAGCCCGCGATGTCCATGATCGCCTGCCCGAAATTGTCGAGTGCCGCTTGCGAAAAGGTCCCATCGAACAAATCCATGCTGAGATCCGCGATGATCTGACCGGCAGAAGCCATCATGTCGTTCGCATCCAACTGCGATATCAATGCAAGGGCGGTCGCGTAACGGCCGGCGTCATCGTTCGCAGCAGCTGTGGTGGTCAAGTCCGTTGGGACTGTCTCGGTGATGTTTGTCGTAACGGCGAAGTTGATACCCACCGATTCGTTGTAAGTCGTAATCGCAGAGTTAAGGTCACCCGCGAGCTCGGCTAGTTGAACCGCGATCTCGGTTAAGGGCGAGACCGTGAACACTGCGTCGGCACCGACGTTCACGACAGCGCGAGTATCCGGCGCATCGAGCACATTGCCGGTTGCCTCGTCGACATAGGTACCCCCGGTGCACGAGATCAACGCAGCGCCATCGACCGGCACCAGATCACCAAAGCTCACCGATCCCATGGTCGAGTCGCCTGTGCCAAGCGCTGCGCCAACCATGCCCATGGCGTCAATGGCAGCAATCTCGCACGAGGCGCCGTCGACAAGTCCGTGAACGTATAGCGCGCCGAGCGCGAACGCCGCCTGGATATCCAGCGGTGTAGATTCGACTGTCTCGCGAAGGCCTGGTGAATCCGTATACCGAATCACGACAGTCACAGCCTCGCCGCCCTCTGCCGAGGTCAGTGTGTACGACGCGGACGTCGCCCCAGCGATCGCATCGCCATTGGAGTACCACTGGTAGCTCTCAGTGCCTGCCTGCACGCCGTCCGGGTCTGAGGCGGATGCGGTGACTGTGCCACCAACGACCGCATCACCGCTGATCGTCGCGGTCCCGTTAGACGCCGCTACCAGCGGAACGCTGTCCCTATCGGTGCTACAACCTGCGAATAGAGTGAGCAGCACGGCCCAAAAAATGACTCTGTGATTCATGACCCTAAACTCCCCTCTCTGATCACTCGCTGCATTCACAGCCGCGTGTCGTAATAATTGTTATGGCTTCGTTGTCGGTGTCGCTCGGCATGCAGCGTCCTGACCACGGCGGCGCAGCATGCGAGAAACAGTTAAGTCGGTGGGAACAGAGTGACGGCGTGCCGTCAGCATAGCGAGGAGAGAGATGGGCGTAACCATAGCGGTCTGCGGCTCAGACAGAGCACAGGCCTCGACCTGGTTGTTACGCATCTTGGATCCCCCCCGTTTGCGTATTCAAGCAAGCCACTAGCAGCGTCTTGCTGGTCCCCGTTCAACGCTTTCTATTGGTCTGACCAATTTACGAAAACGTTCGCACCGGCTGGTAAGACCGGTGAGCTATTATGTGTCTGTCGACACGGAGAAAGCAACCCGACGTGAAATCGCCGTTATGTCAGACGTGCCAAGGCTATCAGCGAGATCGCGTTCACCCTATGCACGTAGACCAAAACGCTTCTTTTTGAGCGGTGCGGAAAGCCTCCCTGCACACGATACTGGTCGACCAGAGGGAATCGCGAGCCGGCATCCAGCCTAACGGAGCAAGATGTTGCCTTGCGCTTTCGCTGCTCAAAATCGTTGATGTCTTTCGCGAGTCAGTGTCTTCGTGAGCATTAGCTATGCGTCGCAAAGCCAACGATAAGTTTTCATCCCACGCTCGCGGTACGCTTATCGACATGGACACTTTGTACATCACCGGCGCGGGCGTCAGCGCCGAAAGCGGCATTCCTACTTTTCGCGGTGAAGACGGCTACTGGACCGTCGGTAGCAAGAATTACACGCCCCAAGAAATGGCAACTCGTGCGATGTATCAGCATCAACCGGTGGAGTTCTTGAGCTGGTACTACCACCGCTTCGCGACCTACCGACACCATGGGCCGAACGCGGTCCACCATTGGCTGGCTGACAAGAATCTGATCACGCAAAACATCGACGGGCTCGACGGCAAAGCGGGAAACACCGATTACATCAGCATTCATGGTCGAATCGATCAGATGACAGTCTTCCACGACCAGGACCGCGCGGCAGAGATCACGCCGGTCGCCACGCCGTGGAACGAGGTCGATGAATCCAATGTGGCGGAGTCACTACTTGAGTTGTTCCGAGTCGATGGCACACCCGAGTTGGATGTATCGCTTAAACCTTACGTGTTGTTGTTTGACGAGTTCTACACTGAGCTGTATCGAATCGAGGAAGCGCAAAGACGCATGATGAATGCGGACCGAATCGTTTTCATGGGCACATCGTTCAGCGTCAACATCACACAGATGGCGTTGCAGGTGGCAATGGCAAAGCGCCTACCGGTCGAAATCGTGGATCCAAATCCGGTCGATATCGGCTATGACAGTGCGACGTACCATCGGATGCGGGCGTCGGAGTACATTACGATCGAGTATTAAGCGTCCTCTGTAGAGTTTTTCCTTAGACCTGCAAAAACACTGAAAACGCTGAGAGCACTCACTCCTCAGTTCGGAATTTCAGACTCTTTCCCAATTTCCTTCCAAAACCCCTCGGGCTGCAGTTCGTTGGAAATTGCAGAGTCATAAATGACAACAGTCTCGTTATTGGGGCTACACGCACCACTCCACAGAACTAGCCTGGTCGCTTGTTTCTCACACATCTCAAAGCCTCCGCCCTCGATGCTGTCATGACCTTCGACTTGAAACTCAAGCGTTTGACACTCCAAAGGCGGATCTTCCGTCCCCAAATGCCGGTAGCTTTCTCTCAGCAGAAAGAACGGCACGAATCTCAGGGTGTGGAAAACCTCGTCTTCCACCGCAACTTCAACACCGTTGCTGAAAACTCTGATCGACCGTGTCTTACCATCGAACTCGACACTGATCGATCGCTGAGTAAACAGGACGGACTCAAACGACATTCTTGCCCTGCTAGGAAGGACAGTTGTAAGGTCCGAGTCACCAACCTGAAACACTTGCTCTTCTCCAGCTCTACTCTCGGTTGCCCCCAGGAACACGATGCAGGACGCCACTGAAAACGCTTTCCAAACGGACAGCCAAGTCATTTTTTCTCTCTAGTAATCTTCTTTGGTCCTGAGAAGGTGAATCTATAGAACCCTAAGTCCCTGGATCCATCACCGCTCCGAGGACCGGCAACGACTGACACAAAATTTCGCCTATCCACAACTTTGGACCTATCTGCAAGCACCATCGCGGCGTTATGGTCAGACGCACCGCGGGTACCGTTGCCTCTCTTGATCTTGCTGCCCGTCGGAGCCTCGATGAACGAGGGCTTCGTTGAACCGGTGTTGTGGTTATGAATGTTACCGACAGCATTGTCCAACTGCGACCTCGTTCCTCCGTAAGGCACTGTTTTCTGCGATCCGCTCGTCCACGGCGCGTTGTAGGAAAATGTCACGTTCCCTTCCGCGTCAACACTCTGCGATATGATGCTTCCATACTCAGCTTTCTCTAGCTCAATCTTCTTACCATCTTTGTCAACGCCCTGTTCTGACTGAACCCATTCCAACCAGTCTTCAGCAAGATCCTCAATCGACTCAAACTCGTCGCCAGGCGCTTCGCCAAATGGATCTACGTACCGGGTCGGACTGTTAAACGCGTATGAGTAACGATTAAAGAACCGGGGGTCATCACTAGCACTAAAGAACGTAACGGGGTCAGTGCTAAGGAACCGCCCAATGTCTGGATCGTAGTAACGCGCCTGCATGTACGTTAGACCCGTACTCGCGTCGTCAACGTGACCAGTGAACCCGACATCATCTCGATTCGCCGATGGGTCAAGCAACTTCTCACCATAGGGCGTGTACTGCTCACGCCAATCTATTGCGCCGCTCGAGGTTGTCGAACTCAATGCACTACCCAACAGGTCGTTGTGGTTGTAACTTGCGACTCCATTCTCGAGACGAACGACAGTCCCACCGTCAAAATCGATGTACTCCGAATGGTTACTGGTAGAAACGTTGTCTCTGTAGAGCAGGTTGCCGTTTAGGCCATAGATCGAATAGATCGTCTCACCCCCGACAACCGACTTCACCCGCTTCATGTTGCCGTCGTAGCGATAAGTGCCGGCACCGCTTATGTATGTCGGCTGATTGCTTTGATCATAGGTGAAGCTACGTTCGCCGTTGTGAACGACGTTTCCTCGGGCATCGTAACTAAAGCTCCGACTTGAACCCGCGTCATTGACGCTACTCACTCGATTGAGCGAGTTGTAATAAACGTTGACGGTACGACCACCAAGTACTTTCTGACGCAAGTTTCCGTGCGGGTCATACCTGAAAGTACCGTTCCCCCACCCGTTCGACGAGTTCGCCGTCACCAATCGATCGAGCGCATCGTAACCGAAGTACCGATGATAAGTTCTGGACGTATCGGAGTAGTCGAGGGTCTGTGTGGTATTCCGATTTGCATCGTAACTGTAGTAAAGCAGCAGAGCTCGAGTGCTGCCTTTTCGTGTGTACAAGCGATACGGAAGTTGACGCGAGTTCAATATCACGTCGTGGTAGAAGCCATTTCCGAATTCCATACTTTTCAGCGTTCCATTCGGATAATAGATCGCCTCATTCACGTGATTGGTAGAACCCGTACGAATACTCGAGACATGCCCGAAACTGTCTGAATTGAAATGGATTGCGGTGCCGAACGGTGTCGTTTGGCGGTACACGTATCCAGCGTAATTGTAGTCGTAGGTAGTCGCGTAAGTACGCCCATCGATGGACAGACTTTCACCCGTCAATTTGTTCAATTCATTGTAGGTGTAAGTCCAGTTTGCTCCACCGCGATTCTTTGTCAGGACGTTTCCGTTTGCGTCGTATGTTGTATACACATCAGGACTGCTATCCGGATAGTTGATCAACGTAACGCGGTCTAATGAATCGTAGGTATAGGCAACCCGCTGGTTACTTGGGACCGCAGACTGATTGCAGGAGCTGCTGCTTGATTGCCCTTGGGCTTGCCACACAACCCTGTTTGCGTTGTCGTACCACGTCACCATGTCACCACCTTCAGGTGTTCGATAACGACACAGTCTCTGACGACTATCGTAATAGTAGTAATTGTATGTATTGACGTTGTAACCGTTGTGCGAGCCGTATTGGCGAACATAAGTCACCTGGTCATGGACATTTCTATTGAGGTAGGTGGTCACGCCCATAGGCTGATAGATGTGGGTTACTTCTC
The DNA here is from genome assembly GCA_038533155.1 of Pseudomonadota bacterium. Taxonomy (GTDB): domain Bacteria; phylum Pseudomonadota; class Gammaproteobacteria; order Steroidobacterales; family Woeseiaceae; genus CALBPI01. The sequence continues at coordinate 10,998 of JBCAZH010000032.1, forward strand.
CTTCGCCCGGACCGTTGTAGCCCGAGTAGCGATAGGTCGTCGCATTTCCGTTAGGATTGGTAACGCGGCGCAAATGGTTACTGAAATAATCGATACGAGTCTGCGCGTATGGACTGACAGTCTCCGTCTCTGTGCGTTGTCGTCCGAGTCCATCGAACGTGTAATTGACGCCTTTTGTTTCGGTAGAACTGGTCGAAGGCTGAGACTCAAACTCCATCTGTCCAAACGCGTTGTATCTCCGATTCACGTAGGACCGCCACTCGGTATACCAGTCCTCACGAAGTTCAAGGATCGGACGAAACAATTGATCGTAGGTGATGACCTCCCGATAGTCCTCTTCATCCGGATCGGAGATATGCTGCACTATGCTGGACGCGCCAAACGTGTATCGAATTTTCGTTTCACGCCACGTTCGTAGGCTTTGATCGCGTATCACGCGAGTGAGACGACCCATATTATCGTGGTCGTAGGTTGTAATGTAGCCGCGATGATCGCGATGACTTTGTACCCAACCATTTGCATCCACGATGCGCTCGTCCTGTGAATTGTCGGGCCGTCGAATGTTGCGCGGAACACCGGCGTTGTAATTCAGCAGGTACGTGGTGCGATTTAGTGCGTCTCTAACGGTATACAGCGCACCTCGATACGAAGAGTTATTGTGGTACCCCAGTGTTTCGACTAATGCGCCGTAGCGGTACCGCCGGATTACTCGGCCTAAACTGTCGTAGTCGTAGGACGACGTTAACCGCCCGTTCACCCGAATCTCATCGACGAGTCCTAAAATCCAATTGGGTTTCGAGTGTGTGAGTGTGGTCACCGAGTCGCGAGGTGTTGTAGAAATATTACTGTAGGTCCTGACACGCGTTGGCTTGTGATAACTGTACGACGCCGAATCCTGGTCAGTTTGGTAGGTGTACTCGGTCGTGTAGGTATCGCCATCGCGCCAAATAGTTCGGAGCGTCCGGTAGGCTTTCTTGTTGATCTGGTAGTTTGGATTATTCCATTCAAGTACATTTTCGCGACCCATCTGATCGCCAATGACGTAGGTGTTCTCGGTACGTTGGAGAAGTGTATTTGTGCTTGAGAACACCTCTTCTTTTGCGACCTCCCCGTACAAGGGGCTTGTCATAAGCGGATCGGCCGAGTCGCGATAAAAATGTATGACCTGCTTGCTGCCGTCGGGTCGTGTCACGGTCGTCGTTTTTGTATCCGCGCCAGAGTAAGGAACACCAGAATTGAATTCTTCGTACTCATAGTCCCAGGTTGAGGTCGGAATCGATGCGCCAGATAGTGTCTTCGACAATACCGAGTGTGTTCTTCGATACGAATAAGAAGGGCCGGGTCCGGCCGGCAGATCCTTACGGACGTGCCTCACAAGTCCAAACTCATAGTCAGCACGCGCGCCGTAGGGATGTTTGACATAGGTGTTCAGATAGCTTAGCGGCGCACCGCCACTGGAGTTACTGTAGCGACTCGATGGTGGAGAAAGCAGCAGATACTCCAGCCGATACTCCCAGTACTTTCCGTCCGGTTGTGTAACGCGATACAGCGAGTGGTCAAATGTCTCACCCAACGTCGTATTGGTCAGTGCCTGGTACTGATACGTCCAGGTCCGGCCGTTCGCAGTGACTGAGGCGATTCGTTTGGTTCCCGCATGATAGGCGATCGTTATTTCTCGGCCATCATTGCTGTGTATACGTTGCAGCTTCCCGTCGTTTGACCAGTCGTAGCGAACCCAATTGCCGTTAACGTCCGTAACCTCTGTCGCATAGAAACGACCGATGTTTCGTTCGAGCGACTCCTGCGCACCAACACCGAGCACCTCGTAGTCGTTCGCTTCCATCTCGACAAACTTGTCCATTCGATACTTCGTACCATCAGGCGATGTTGCGACGAAACCATCAAACCGATGGTTGTCTGCCTCCGCATTCCAGTAGTCGACTGAGGGGTCTCCGGCGTAGCGAGGATTGATGCAGGTCACAACCCAGTGGTCTTTCGTGACACGTCCGATTGCATTCTCCGAGTAGCTGCCTCCGTTATACGGAGGCAAGCCAAACGGCTCCCACGATGCGTTCCTGAAGTAGTACTCGGACGCGCTACTTCCCAGAAGTTTCTTCGAGCCACCGCCGGGGATGTTGAGCTTCATGCCATCCCAATAGGAGGAGTTGTGCAGATACATCACTCCGGAACTGGTGATAATACGTGCCGACTCTTCATCCTCGTACATTTCGCCAACGCAGCTGAAGTATCCATTCGCGGAGTTCCTTGCCGACAACGAAGAGATGTTCGGCACATCGAGAATCCAATCGCCGAAGAAACCCTCTTTGTGATTAGTCATATGACTGGTTGTCGCAATTCTGCGTATTGCCACTTCTAAATTGGAATTGCCTGGAAGCGAGACATCTACCTGTCGGAACACCAGCGTTCCGGTGTAGTTGTCGATCGAGTCTCCCATCAGATCAAGACCAAGAGGTGTGAGTCGTTGCGACACCTCATCCCTAGCCAGGTGATTCACGTCGGCGTCCGTGTGCTGGAAGACCACCTGAGCGACGGAAACCTCTGCGCACAATGCACTCATCAGCAACAACGTAGCCGAGACAATTCGGGACCGGTTTGTATTGCACATGATTTAGAGTCCTTCTGGGTGATTCGAACCGAATCGCGAAGCGTGATGCATACGACCCTCAAGGATCCGGTCCGACGGAAGTTGAAACGTGGAGGAAAAAGACTTACTGGACTGCGGCACGGGACGAGCCGTGGGACATCTATTCCGAGCCGGGAGCATTGCGCCGTTCAACCTGAGGCGTAGGGAGCAACTCGGTCGAATTGGGCTAGTCCGGTAGCGCGGAGGACGCGCGCGGCACCAGCCATTCATTTCAACGAGTTTGTGCGCTAGAGACGATCTGACTAAAGCCATAAATCTGCCCTCCATCCCCGAAATGACCATCTGACGCACACAATCAGATGTAGGTGTTTCACTTTTCCCATATAAAATGAGATGGGCGTGTGACATAAGCAAACAGATTTATTCGATATTTCCGAATTTATTATTCGGATTTACCTGATGAATTCTCGTGATGCCATGAATGCGAGGGACAGAGTTTCGATCGGCGCGCTGCTGAACATCGGCGAAAAGGCCGCTGTGCAGGTGGCGATGACAAAGCGCTTGCTTGTAGAGATCGTAGATCCCAATCCGGTCGATATCGGCTATGACGGTGCGACGTATCATCGGATGCGGGCGTCGGAGTACGTCGACATCGTCGCGTAATGACTCGGCGATAGGTTTGCTGGTAGGACCGACGTCGCGACGCTTCCAGAAAGAAAAAAGGCGACCCACATGGATCGCCTTTCTTTCACTCGCTTTGTCGCTGTGCGACTGCGCGCCCTAACCTACCCGCACTTGGAGTCCCCGCAGGCAAGACAGGTCATGCATCCGTCCATCATGACGACGGCGGCTGTGTTGCACTTCGTGCACAGGCTCGCACCAGCCGGGTATTGACCCTCAGCGACCGGCTCGGATTCCGGCTCATTGTCGATCAAGCTCTTTTGCGCCTGACGCGCGTTGTACTCCTCGCGCTTCTGGCGAATCAGTTCCTGTTGCGCTTCGTCAAGACCGACATCACGCAGCATGCCGATTGAGATCAGATGCTTCTCAACGATGTGGCCGAGCTCGGCGATGATCGAAGGCATGAACTTGCCACCCGGCTGCCAGTAGCCACCGCGAGGATCGAACACCGCTTTGAGTTCATCGACGAGGAACGTGACGTCGCCGCCCTTCCTGAACACCGCCGAGATAATCCGCGTCAACGCCACGATCCACTGATAGTGATCGAGGTTCTTCGAGTTGATGAAGATCTCAAACGGGCGCCTGTGTTCGTGCTCGGTGCCTTCATTCAGAATGATGTCGTTGATCGTGACGTACATCGCGTGGTCGGACACCGGGGTCTTCACTTTATACGTCGAGCCAATCAGCATCTCCGGACGCTCGACCTTCTCGGTCATGCGGATCACTTTCGCTGACGGTTTCTCGACGATCGCCGCCGGTGCCTGCTCTTGAGGTTTTTCGTCCTCCGGTTTCTTGACGGAGAAACCGACAATCTTGCTTTCAATTTTCATCAGAATTTCCCGTAGTAACCTTCTTTCATAGCGTCAAAGAGATTGGCGGCTGTATGTGTCTCGCCATCGTATTCAATCTCTTCATCACCACGGACTTCGACCGTTGAGCCGTCGTCCAATTCGAACACGTAGGTCGTGTTCTGAAGGTCGGTCTCCTTGACCAATACACCCTGGAACGCTTCGGGGTTAAAGCGGAAAGTCGTGCAACCTTTCAACCCTTTGTCGTAGGCATACAAATAGATGTCCTTAAAGTCTTCATACGGATAATCCGTCGGCACATTCGCAGTTTTCGAAATGGACGAATCTACCCACTTCTGCGCCGCGGCCTGGATGTCGACGTGCTGTTGCGGCGTGACGTCATCGGCGGTGATGAAGTACTCCGGCAGTTTCGCGTGCTCGTCCTCCGAGAACGGCATCGCCGCAGGATTCATCAAAGCGCGATAGGCGAGGAGCTCAAACGAGAAGACATCCACTTTCTCTTTCGTCTTCTTGCCTTCGCGAATCACGTTGCGGAAATAGTGGTGCGCAAAGCTCGGCTCGATGCCGTTCGACGCATTGTTCGCCAGCGACAATGAAATCGTGCCAGTCGGTGCAATCGAGCTGTGGTGCGTGAAGCGGGCACCTTCTTCGGCGAGTTCGGCAACCAATTCAGGCGCAACTTCCGCGATACGCTGCATGTAGCGACTGTAACGCGCGTGCAGAATTCGTCCCGGCACACGGTCACCGACTTGGTAGCCATCTTCAACCATCTCCGGACGCTTGTGCAGCATCTCTGCGGTGACCTCGAAGTCTTCGTCCATGATGGGCGCCGCGCCTTTCTCACGCGACAGCTCCAACGCGGTCTCCCATCCGGCCACGGCCAACTCACGCGCCACTTTTTCGGTGAACTCGACCGCGGCTTCCTCGCCATAGCGCATACGCAGCATCGTGATCGTCGAACCGAGCCCCAAAAAGCCCATGCCGTGGCGGCGTTTGCGTGTGATTTCGTTGCGCTGTTGCGGCAACGGCAAGCCATTCACTTCGACCACGTTATCGAGCATACGAGTGAAGATCTTCACAACTTCACGGAAACCGCGCCAGTCGAACGCAGCGTCATCACTGAACGGCTTCTCAACGAACCGAGTCAGATTGACTGATCCCAGCAAGCAAGAGCCGTACGGCGGCAGCGGTTGCTCACCACATGGGTTGGTCGCTCGAATGTTCTCGCACCACCAGTTGTTGTTCATTTCGTTGACCGCGTCGATCAACACAAAACCTGGCTCCGCGAAGTCGTAGGTCGAGGACATGATCATGTCCCACAAACGGCGCGCGGGCAGTGTTTTGTAGACTTTGCAGGCGACTTGGCCACTGTCGTTTTTCACAAAGTCGCCGTCGCCCGGCCACTCACGCCACGTGTACCCTTCAATATCGCCGGTGCGGACCGCTGCGACATCGATGTCGTCTTCCGCCAACTCCTTCTCGGTGATCGGGAACGCAAGCTCCCACGGATCGTCGTTCTTAACCGCGCGCATGAACGCGTCGGTGATCAGAAGCGACAAGTTGAACTGACGCAGACGGCCGTCTTCGCGTTTTGCACGGATGAACTCGGGTGCGTCGGGATGACCAACGTCGAACGTGCCCATCTGCGCACCGCGGCGACCACCAGCGGACGACACCGTGAAACACATCTTGTCGTAGATATCCATGAACGACAGCGGCCCCGACGTGTATGCACCTGCGCCGGACACGTAGGCGCCTTTAGGGCGCAACGTGGAGAACTCGTAGCCGATGCCACACCCCGCTTTCAGGGTCAGACCTGCTTCGTGCACCTTCCCGAGAATGTTGTCCATCGAATCTGCAATCGTCCCGGAGACCGTGCAGTTGATGGTCGAAGTCGCAGGCTTGTGCGCTTGCGCACCAGCGTTGGAGGTAATTCTGCCCGCAGGGATCGCACCCGAACGAAGCGCCCAAAGAAACTTCTCGTACCACTCCTCCGGACTTCGCTCGACGTTCGCAAGCGCGCGTGCAACACGCTGATACGTCTGGTCGACGTCGTTATCCAGAATCTCACCCGCTTTCGAGGTGAGGCGGTATTTCGTTTCCCAGATATCCCGTGATGTGTCCTGCAACGGGATGTCTTTAACGCTTGTCACTGTTGCCATTTCCGTCGACCCAGCGTCCGTAGCGATACTCATTGGTTATTGAACCCCCTGAACAAAAAATGTCACGCCGACTCATGAAAATCCCAGTCGACCATGGTTATGTGGCTTTTTGTCACCACCCCCGGAACCAAAGCTCAAAGCAATAGTTTCCCTGGCCGGTCTTAGCTTTGACTCGACTGGCCACTGCCTTTTTATGCTTCTCTGGACACAAGATGTTGTGTCCGAGGGCTGTAAGATTATGCCTCGCACCGGTTTGTGTCAAGCATTGACTAACTGATCTGACCAATTGGTAATTCGATATTTTTCATATACTTATACGAAACGCACCCAATCGGCGTCGAATTTTTTTGTCGAAATTTCGACAAGTGACATAAGTCGGCACCTACAACATGTTGTGTTTGGTCAGATTTGACCTGCAAATACCTGATGTCTCTTGAAATAGTCGTGTTGCCACCCTATTCGAGAGGTGTCGGGCGGAGAACTCCTGATCAAAACACCGGTCAGAACCGCTGGCGCCGGCCCGTGGCAGGTGCGACGATGGGCCAACGCTTGGGTTTGGCCCGAATACGATGAGTTTTTACATGAATACAGGATACCGAGCATGAAACACCTCGCTATCGCAGCCTTGTTTGCAATATCCGTGGCAAC
>JBCAZH010000032.1:18002-34528 GCA_038533155.1 Pseudomonadota bacterium
GGAGAGTTGGTGGGCATCAACTCCGCCATCATTTCGCGTTCCGGCGGCAACGTGGGTATCGGTTTCGCCATTCCGTCGAACATGGCCAAAAGCATCATGAGTCAGATCCTCGAGTTCGGCGACGTGCGTCGCGGCTTGCTCGGCGTCTCGATCGACAGCATCAATTCCAACGATGCCCAAGCCATGGGTCTCGACATTACCGGCGCGATTGTGTCCTCGGTCAACCCCGGTTCCGCGGCAGAACGCGCAGGCATCGAAGTTAATGACATCATCACGGAAGTGAACGGCCAAAAAATCGACGGCGCTGCGGAACTGCGCAATACGATCGGGTTGATGCGCGCGGAGGACAAAGTCGAAATCACAGCGGTTCGTGAAGGTAAAACACTGCGCTTCGATGCGACGCTCGATGATTTGAACAGCGGTCGAGTTGCTGACGCCTCAGCCCTGCACCCCGGCCTGGATGGCGCGCAACTCGCCGACAGCAGCGACCGTGATGGCGTTGTGGTTAGCAGCGTTACCGCTAACTCACGCGCAGCACTGAACGGACTCCGAGCGGGCGATGTCATCACGAGCGTGAACCGGCAAAGAGTCACCAATGTTGAGTCACTTCTGAACCTAGCCACCGCGACCAACAACGCCCGCATCTTCGTTGAGATCGAGCGCAATGGTCGCCGCCGACTGTTGTCTCTCAGACGTTGACCTCCCGGCGCGGCGTACTCAGGGGGGGTAGCCACGCAAGCTTTGCGCTTGCGATCGTCCTGGCTACCCTGCCCGTCGCCGCACACTGCGATTCCGAGTCCTCTGCTCGGGCCTTGTTCGAGCGATCATGGGATGCGGTGGTCGATGGCGAATGGTCTTTCACCAACGCCGAGATCGAAACACTCAGAACCTACCCGCTTTGGATCGATCTACTCGCCGCGAAACACTCTGCGGAGCTGAAGTCCGGCTCGTTTGATAATGCTGCGAAGTTTCAACATGCTGCGCCCGACCTGCCGCCCGTCCGGCGCTTGCGCTATCGCTACGCCACGGCGCTAGCCAATGAAAACCGTTGGAAGGAGTTTTTCGCGGTTTACTCGGCGCACTACTCCGATCATCGAGACGCGGCACTTGCCTGCCGAGCCCTCACAGCAGCAATCGATGGCAAGAGCAGCTGGAACGCGAAAGAAGTATCCGCGCTCGCGAGAAAGCTCTGGCTCTTGGGCCGCAGCCAAAACGATGCCTGCGATCCGGCATTCGCTCGACTAAAGCGCAGCGGCACTCTCGACGCGGCTGCCTATCGCGAGCGATACGCGCTGGCGATCAATGCGAAGAACTTTTCGTTGGCAGGCTACCTTGCACGCAATATCGACGAGGCGACGCGCATCGACGCTAGCCGTTGGCGTGATGTTCGGCGTTCGACGCGAAACACTTTGCTGAATCCGACCAAACGCGATGCGCTGTCCGACGCGCAATTCGCGTACGCCGTGCGCCGGCTTTCGTTGAGTGATCCGAAAAAAGCGCACGATATTTGGCATGCCGCGACACGACGTACGCGCGCGATGGACGACACACTGCGCGCCGATGTGCTGCGGTATCTTGCCCTGGCTGGCGCGCAGGATGGACTGGTTGCCGCGAAAGACTGGTTCGATGATGTCCCGGGCACGGCACAAGACGAAAAATTTCATGCATGGCACGCGCGCGCCGCACTTCGGGCGCAGGACTGGCCGGACGTGATTCGCGCAGTCGCGCGAATGCCGATGCCGCAATCGGTGAAACCTCGCTGGCGCTTCTGGGAAGCAACAGCGTTGATTCAAAGTGGTCAACGAGAGGCCGGCTTGTCGTTGATGTCCGATTTAGCGCAAGACCGGAGCTACTACGGTTTCCTCGCCGCCGATTTCGTCGACCAACCCTACCGCTTCGATCACCGCCCGATGCCGGTGGATGAGACCATCGTGGCCACCTACCGCGACCGGTTTGATTGGCGTCGCGTCGAGGAGCTGTATCGCGTCGGGCAGGTCGCGCGCGCGCGGGCGGAATTGTCGTCCTTAAGTCGATCGCTCGGCACAGCCGATTTGATGGCGCTGAGCGCACTGACGAACGAGCTCGGATGGCATCACGAGGCGATTCGTTTGGTGGCCGAAGCATCGCACCTTGATGACTTGGAAATCCGCTTTCCGCTCGCACACACACAGCATTTTGGCCCACAAGCTTCGCGACGAGGCTTGTCGGACACCTGGGTTATGGCGCTTGCGCGCAGTGAGAGCCTCTTTGACCCATCGGTCCGATCCTCTGCTGGGGCGCGCGGCGTGATGCAACTGATTCCGTCAACGGCACGTCAAACCGCGCGCGAAATTGGCCTTGCACTACCCAACGATGACGCCTTGCACGATCCCGCGACGAACATCGCATTGGGTACAGCCCACCTCGCCGAACTGGAAGCTCGGTTCCAACATCGTGCGCTCACCACCGCCGCCTACAATGCAGGCGCCCACCGAATCAGCCGCTGGACGGAGTCCGACGTTCGTGACCCGCTCGTGTGGATCGAATTGATTCCCTACGATGAGACTCGCGACTACGTGCAAAAGGTGCTGTTTGCCGATATCGTCTTTCAGTGGCGCTCGGAGCGATCGGTCGACCGATTGTCCCGCTACTTAAAGCCTCTCCCACGTCAAGCGCGCGTTGCTGAAGCCGCTCGCTTATAATCTCGCGGAACCTGCCGCTACTGGAATCAATGGTGAACGAAACAAAGTGCGTAGTGCTCGGTGGAACGGGCTTTGTCGGGAGATCGCTGGTCGCGCGAATGGCAGAGCGCGGCTACAACGTCGTGGTCCCGACCCGCAATCTCGAGCGAGCTCGCAATATGGCGGTCACGCCCCGAGTGAAGATTGTCACGGCCGATGTGCATGACGCCGATACGCTGGGTCAGCTGATCCAGAATGCCGATGTTGTGGTCAACCTTGTGGGTATTCTGAACGAGCAAGGACACCACGGCGGACGTGGCTTTTATGTGGCTCACCAAGAACTCACAGCCAATGTATTGAAGGCAGCAAAGAACGCCAAAGTCGGCCGACTGCTGCACATGAGTGCGTTAAAAGCGGATTCAAAAAAAGGTCCGTCCGACTATCTGAAGAGCAAGGGCCTGGCGGAAGATGCCATTCGCCAGGAAGAAGGCGGACCGGCGTGGACGATTTTCCAACCGTCGGTGATTTTCGGCCGCGGCGATTCGTTCATTAATCGTTTCGCGCAGCTCCTTAAGATTTCACCGTTTCTCCCGCTGGCGCGCCCCGCGGCGCGCTTCGCGCCGGTCTACGTCGAAGATGTCGCCCGTGCGTTTATGAAGGCGATGGATGACGACAGCACGATCGGTCAGACCTACCAGCTTTGCGGACCCAAAGTGTATTCGCTTCGCGAGCTTGTAACGTACGTGAAAGACCAACTCGGTATGCGTCGTTGGATCGTGGGTCTGCCTGATCCGCTTGCGCGAATTCAGGCTCGGATTTTCGATTTTGTGCCCGGAAAACCGCTGTCGACCGACAATCTACGCTCACTGATGGTGCACAGCATTTGCGACGACAACGGGCTGGACGCGCTCGGCATTGCGCCGACGCCGATGGAGACCATCGTGCCGACGTATCTGCAAGGCCGAAACGATAAAGGTCGTCTGACTAGCCTGAGACGGAATCACTGAGCAGACGGTAGGTACGCGCGGATCGCCACGTCTCGCGCGTCCGCTTCCAACGCGCCCAGCTCGCGAACTCGATCGAATAGACACGGCAATTGACCGTCGCACTCGTCCTTCAGCAGGTGTGCGAATGCCGGCGTTAGATCGTCGTATAACGCGATCGCGACCAAGGCGGCATTGTTCACCGGCGCTGTTCCGCGGAGCTCAGCGGTAGCCCAATCCGTCGCGAGTGCGTCGAAAATCGCCTGCTTTGCAACCCGTTTCTCGCGCTCAGATGTTTGTGCCTCATAGAGGCTTGCGAGTTCGGCGCGCGCCCCCTTCAGCAGCTCACGCATCGCAACACCCCGCGCGCGAAACCGCGCCATTGAGGCCTCGCTAGGCCCGCCACCTCGTTGGGCAAACCATCGCATCACGCCCTCGTCCGCCACTGCGGATGCGAACGCCTCGTTGAACGCCGTGGCGCCATCGACGTAGATCACCTGATGCGTTAACTCATGGAACAACAGCCAAATCAGACTGTAGTCGGATCGTTTCAACATCGTGCTAATGACCGGGTCATCAAACTTCCCGAGCGTGGAGTACGCGGCCGTCTTTCCGAGGTGCACATCAAAACCCCGTTCGCGCATGCGCGCCGCATACGCTTCAGCAGACTCTGCGTTGAAGTAACCTCGATAGGCAACGCAACCGACGATCGGATAGCACCAGGTATGGGGCCGCAATGAGAATTCAGGCGCGGCGAAGACATTCATCACCAGAAAATCCCGATCCAAACTGGCATAGCGGCGATAGCTACCGTTATCGGGCAAGCCCAAGGTCTCATGCGCGAACGCAAGCGCATCTTGTGTGAGCACCAAGCGCTCGCGCAGCGCGGACTCGGTATCCGGATCCTCGATTACCTCGCTGATCGGTTCGGCCGATCGAAGCAACGACCACTGACCTTTGGCCGCCTGTAGGTAGTAGCAACCCTGCAGCGCTGCGATCGAGGCGAACAAGGCGCAGAGTTTCAAGCAGCGGAATCGTCGTTGGATTGCCATCGACTCAGTGTAGCGTGAACGCCAGCGCGGCACTTCGGTACACTGCACCGATGTCAGCAACAGACGACCTACAGTGTTTCCTAGTCGGCGGCGCCGTTCGCGATCGCCTGCTCGGCGAACCCGTGGTGGAACGAGACTGGGTAGTCGTCGGCGCAACGCCGGACCAGATGCTCGACCGTGGGTTTAAACAAGTGGGCAATGACTTCCCCGTGTTCCTCCACCCCGATACTGGCGAGGAATATGCTTTGGCGCGCACTGAGCGGAAAACTGGCAGCGGTCACCAAGCCTTCGAGTTCAATACCGACCCCAGCGTCACATTAGAGGACGATCTCACTCGGCGCGACCTGACAATCAATGCGATCGCCGAGCGGCCCGATGGGACGCTGGTTGACCCCTGCGGCGGGCACCAAGATCTCGAGAACCGCGTGTTGCGGCACATCGGGGAGCCGTTCACGGAAGATCCTCTGCGCGTACTTCGAGTGGCGCGATTCGCGGCGCGATTGGCGCATCTCGGATTCACGATCGCTGAGCCTACGCTCGCGTTGATGCAAGAGATCGCCGCTAGCGGTGAATTGGAGACGCTATCCCCCGAACGCGTTTGGAGTGAGCTAAGCCGCGCATTGATGTCGAAGCGACCTTCAGTGTTCGTGGAAACGCTGCGGCAGTGCGGTGCGCTGAAAGTGATCCTGCCCGAGGTCGATGCATTGTTTGGCGTACCGCAGCCAGAGAAATGGCATCCCGAGATCGACACCGGTCTGCACATCCTCCTGGCGCTGGATTACGCAGCGTCACAAGGTTACTCAGGGCCGGTTCGGTATGCCGTGTTGATGCATGACCTTGGCAAAGCGCTCACCCCCGAGGAACTACTGCCCGCACATCATGGACACGAAAAGAGCAGCGCGGAATTGGTCGAGCGTGTTGGCGCACGTTTGCGTACACCGAAGCGCTGGCAGAGCCTGGCCGTTAGCGTCGCGCGCTACCACCTGCATAGCCATACCGCGAAGGCCCTGAAGAGCAAGACCTTACTGAAAATGTTCAAAGCCATCGGCGCGATGCGCGAGCCAGATACCCTGACGCATTTCTTGGAAGCCTGCATTGCCGACGCTCGCGGACGCACGGGCTTGGACCGACGCGAGTATCCGCAGGCGGAGTATCTGCAAGGCGCGTTGCAGGCGGTGCTATCGGTCGACAACTCGGCGATCGCCGCGACGGGCGTCACCGGCGCTGCGTTTGGGGAGGCTTTGCACAAAGCGCGATTGCGCGCGCTCGATGCGTTTCGCGACACCGTCTAAGTGAGCAGTGCGGTGATCGCAACCGCCAGCAGCAGGCGGTAGATCATGAATCCAAACATCCCGATCCGTTTCAAGACGGCGAGGAAAAATGCGATGGTGGCGTAAGCGAAGACGCCCGATACCAACGTGCCGACCGCTAACGCGGTAACGTCGATCGGCGTGTTTTGCTGCGCTAACTTTACGGTCTCCAGACCACCGGCCAACACGATGACGGGAATCGACATTAAGAACGAAAAGCGCGCGGACGCCTCAGCCGATAGACCGCGTGCCATGCCCATGGTCATCGTGATGCCAGATCGCGAGGTTCCCGGCACCAGTGCAAGCGCCTGCGCTGCACCGATCAATGCCGCATCCACCCATCGAACCTCTTGAACGCGACGATCGCCAGCAAGGAATTTCGCAGCGAGCCACAGCGCAACGCCGAACACGGCCGTCGTTAACGCGATCACCATCGGGCTCCTGAGGTGCGCCTCAATAAAATCCCGCGCCAAAAGACCGACTAAACCCACAGGGACTGTCGCCAACACAATCAACCAAGCCAGTCGATAATCCGACGCAACCTCCGGCCCACCACGACCGAGTTTCAACACCGCCGACGCCATGCCGATTAGCTCGGCTCGGAAATACAACATCACCGCCAGCAGTGTCCCGACGTGCACAGCGACATCGAACGCCAAGCCTTGGTCTTCCCAGCCGAGAATCGCCGGCACCAAAATCAAATGGCCGCTGCTGGAGACCGGCAGGAACTCGGTCATGCCCTGCACGATTGCCAGCACAATAATCTCAATGAGACTCATAACAGCCTGCCGAAATCACGCCCCGAAAAACCGCTTAACTGAACGTCGCAGTCGCGCTGGAAGCCAATAAACTTGAATCGCTCACCCATTTCGCCGGGCAGCGTAAGCGTTTTGACGCCGCGCGACAATTCGGCCTGCGACTCGGGGCCTGCATCCAGCAGCAGTTCCGGTAGTCCGCCGCGCAGCAAGAACTCGGCCTGTGTCGTAAACCCGCAATAGCGCATCCCACGCTCATCCAGCCGTTCGGCTACGCGACTAAAATCGACCCAAGCGGTGAGGTCTTGGATACCGGGATAGACCAGCGGATCACCGTGCACATGGTGGCGAAAATGGCAGGTCAATGTCCCGTCCACTCGATCCGGCGCGTAATACGTACGACGACCATAACCATAGTCGGCGAGCAGTACCGCCCCGCGTTTGACGACAGCCGACATCGCGTCGAGCACACCCTCGAGCGAGGCACACCATTCGCTCGTGTAACCGACAGGTAAGTCGTACCCAAGCTTGGAACGTAGGTCGGTAACGGCGCTCGCCAAAGACGGATCAGCAGTTCGCCAAACAGTCGCTAGCGCACCACCATCGTCCAAGACGATGTATTGCTGCAGTGCCTCGCCGTCAGGCCCGATTCGAAACCGCTCGGTTGCCAGTGCGTCCAGCACCTCATTGGCAATGAGAACGCCGTCGACTTGCAATGCAGCAGGATCACTAGCCCATTCGACCTTGTCGAGCAGCGCCGCGGGCAATGACTGTAGCCTTGCCTTCTGGCGTTCCTTCAGGTCAGCACTCACCTCGACAATGACATAGCGTTCAAGCTGATCGATTGACCTCAGACCGCTCAAGACCATCTCAGCCAATACGCCCGTGCCCGCCCCGAACTCAACGATCGTGCCGCCGCCAAGCTGATCCAATACCTGCTCGCACTGGCGAGCAATAACCCCTCCGAACAAAGGCGAGACTTCAGGTGCAGTGACAAAATCGCCGGCAGCGCCAAGCTTGGTATTGCCGGCGCTGTAGTAGCCGAGACCCGGCTCGTACAACACCCACTGCATGTACGCCGAGAACGGAATGCCGTTCGGGTACGCGCCGATCAACTCCACGAGCGCTTTCTGAACCCGCTGCGAGTGCGCCAGCGAATCTGGATCGGGGGACGGCAAACCGAGGTTCGCCGATGGCGTCGTCATAAAGCTACCAGGCGTACGCTTCTCGTTGCGCTCGGGTCTGAGCACGAGGCGGGTTGAAAGGCGCGACAACCGAAGCACGTTGGGGCCCCGTCACCGTAGCGCTCGGACAGTTGCCCGTTGCGAGCAAGGAAATCGCGGCAGCCGTCGAGGCCTCCTGAGGATCGCCAACGGGTTGCACGAGATCATCCTCGGCAGCGCAGTCGACGGGGATCCCAGCAAAGTAACGGCCCTCACCGAGACTATTCAACGTTTCGAATGCGGTGGGCCGAAGAATTTTGTCGCAGAACACCGCACCAATTTGGCCGACAGGCTTGCCAAAGGTTCGATCACCCACCAACTGGACTTGGACATGCGGTTGCAGGCTGTTGATCACCAACTCACTCGCGGACGCTGTGCCTTGTGTTGTGATCACAACCAAGCGTGACAAGCTCATCGAGTTGTTGAGCCGTTCAAAAAGCTCAATCACGTTGCTCGCGGCATTGTTGTCATTGAACCGGGTATCCGAGAAAACGAGGCTCTCAGCGACCGCACCGCCAAGGTAGTCACCCAGCAGATCTGCGATACGAACCAGACCACCTCCGTTGTATCTCAAATCAAGAATCAAATCTGTAACGTTCGCATCGTTGAATTGCTGGAACGCTTCCTCCAATCGAGGCTCCGCCGTGCTGATGAATGTCGCGAGCTCCAAGTAGCCGAAGTTGGTCCCATTGTTCTGGAAAATGCGCGTTTGCGGCACAGGGTCAATGGTGACCACGGCCTTCGTCAGCATGGCATCGAATTCGGTGTTGTTCAGCGTCCGGAATGTGAGCGTGCGCATCACACCCTCTTCAGCTGGACCAAAGGCGACACCCAAACCTTCGGCTGCCTGGATCTCAGCGACACTCCGGCCATCGACCGCAATCAACTGCTGACCGCGCTGGATCGCCGCGTTGGCCGCAGGACTACCAGTGAATACTCGGGTGATTCGAATATCGTTCGGTGCGACCTGCGTGGATGAGAAACCGAACCCAACAAACTGACCTTCACCGAAAAACGCAGCGTCAGCTTCTGCCGAGTCGATGAAGCTAAAAGTATCGGGAACAAAGTCGGCGTCATCTGGCGTGACGTCGACCTCGTCGATGAGATCTGCAAGCAGTGCTTCGGGTGAAGTGAAATTTGCGACATCCAGCGCCGGCAGCTGGTCATCGTAGAGATAGACGTCCTGCATCGCCGTCAATACGAACGTGTTTTGCCCTGTGACCGTACAGTCTTCCGTGCCGCCACCGCCGCCGACATTGCCACCGCCACCGATCGTGCCACCACCCCCGCCGCCGCAGGCGACAACGCCTAAGGCTGTGGTCAAGACGGTCAGGGTTTTAAACCATTGCTGCTTCATAGCGAGGCCTCGAGTGGCGATGTGAAGTTAAAGAAATCATAGCGTTTTTCGCTGCGCTGATGGGGCTTGCACCCGTGTTCTGGGACGCCGATCACGCCTTCGACTGACGCCAAACAGAGACAGCTACATGACCGGCTGCAGGCAAAGCTCCGGGCTTCTTAACCGTGACGCCCACCGCAGTCACCTCCGGCCGTGCGAGCACCAATTCGGCGATGCCCTCCGCCAAAACTTCAATGAGCTTCGGCTTCGCAGCGCGCACATACTCCGTCACAGACTCGCCGACGGCTTGGTAGTTCAGCGCATCTTCCAACGCGTCGGATCTCGCGGCCGCGCGGACATCGGTTTCCATCGTAAGATCGATCAATAGTTTTTGCTCAATCTCGCGCTCCCAATCCCACACGCCGATCACGGCGGAAACCGCGAGGTCTGCAATCAAAACTCGGTCGGCGCGGATACTCATGACAACGGTGCTCCGAGCGGCCAGCGCGGCGTCGCCTGAATCGTGTAATCGTTCGTCGCAAGGTCCGCACGCAAAGCACCCGCCAAGGCAATCATCGCGCCGTTGTCTGTGCAATAGCGCATCGCGGGATAAATCGCTTCTGAACCCTGTGCTTCACAATTCTCCTTCAAGGTCTCCCGCAGTAGTCGATTGGCACCTACGCCACCCGCAACGATGATTCTCGAGTGCCCCGTGTGTTCGAGCGCACGGCGGCACTTCTCCGCCAGTGTATCTACGATGGCGCGTTGGAACGACGCCGCCAGATCGGCGCGGTCCTGTGGGGTAAGAGTCTCACCCGGTCTCGGCGGTTCATTTCGCGCAACACCCTGCAGGTCTCTAACAACCATCAACACCGCAGTTTTTAGGCCTGAGAAACTGAAATCCAAACCCGGTCGCGACAACATCGGTCGCGGCAAATCGAATCGCGAATCGTCGCCCTCCTCTGCCAATGCCGCCAACGCGGGTCCTCCTGGGTAAGGCAGTCCCAACAACTTCGCGGTTTTGTCGAATGCTTCACCTGCTGCATCGTCCAACGTGTTGCCGATGACTTCATATTCACCAAGGCCGCGCACGTCGACCAACATCGAATGACCTCCGGATACCAGCAGCGCGACGAACGGGAACGCCAGCGCCGCGTCACCCAACATCGGTGCGAGCAAGTGCGCTTCCATGTGATGGACCGGGATCAAGGGCTTCCCGAGCGTCTGTGCGAGGCCGGATGCGAAACTCGCACCGACCAACAGCGCGCCGATCAAACCGGGGCCCGCGGTGTACGCAATCGCATCCAACGCCTCCATATCGGTATCCGCCTCGTCGAGACAAGCCGTGACCAAAGGCGCCAGCTTCGCCAGGTGGTCGCGAGACGCGAGCTCCGGCACAACGCCACCATGCTTGGCGTGGCGCGCGACTTGGCTGTAGAGCTGATGGCCCAACAACCCGACATCGGTGTCATAGACGGCAACACCGGTCTCGTCGCAACTGGTCTCGATTCCCAAAACTCGCATCAAAAAGCCTCAAAACATTTGCAGACTGCGCAAAAACCTATATATTTGTGCGTCTTTGTCCAGCGGCAAAGGGCCTGCGTTCGCGCAGGAAAAACCGTTGGATCACAAATTTTACCAATTGAGTCAAAAGGATAGGCGATTACATGCCCAGCGTGAAAGTCAGAGATAACGAATACTTCGATGCCGCATTGCGACGCTTCAAGCGCGCTTGCGAGAAAGCCGGCGTGCTCACCGAGCTCCGCCGCCGCGAGTATTACGAAAAGCCGACTCAGGAACGCAAGCGCAAGAAAGCGGCTGCCGTGAAACGCCACCTGAAAAAGCTCTCGCGTGAGAATAACCGCCGGGTACGCTTGTACTGAGGTCGGGCGAGACGCCTCTCACCGCTGAGCATAGCGGCGAGCAAAAAGACGGTCGCCATTGGCGGCCGTTTTTGTTTGTATAACGGAATACTCGCCCTCATATCTGAACGAGATTGAGGTGGGCGAGTGACACAGAGACAACCATGCTGAAAGACAAAATCACAGAAGACATGAAAACGGCGATGCGTGCGGGCGACAAGCAGGTGCTCGGCGTGATTCGAATGGCGATGGCAGCCGTTAAACAGCTAGAGGTCGACGGCCAGAAGACGTTGGACGACACCGAAACACTCGGTGTCATTGAAAAGATGGTTAAGCAACGGCGCGAATCCATCAGTCAGTACGAAAAAGGCGGGCGACCGGAACTGGCAGCCGTCGAGCAGGCCGAGATCGACGTGTTGCAGCGCTATCTGCCGGAGCCGCTGTCGGAGGCCGAAGTAGCCGCGCTGATCGATACGGCGATTAGCGAAACTGGCGCCACGACGATGCGTGACATGGGCAAGGTCATCGGCAAGATCAAGTCGGCCGCACAAGGCCGCGCGGACATGGGCAAGGTTTCGGCCGCAGTGAAGGCACGCCTCGGCTGAATGGCCGGCCGCATCCCGCAATCGTTCATTGACGATCTCGTCGCGCGGGCCGACATCATTGAGGTGCTCGGCTCGCGGATCGAGCTGCGCAAGGCAGGCCGGGAATATAAAGCGCTGTGCCCTTTCCACGGCGAGAAGACGCCGTCATTCACCGTCAGTCCCGATAAAGGCTTCTACCACTGCTTCGGCTGCGGCGCACACGGCACCGCGCTCGGCTTTCTGATGGAGCACGATCACCTCAGTTTCGTCGAGGCCGTTGAAGAGCTGGCGAGCATGATGTCGATCGAAGTGCCGCGCGAAGCCGGGAGTGCGCCGCGAGACAGTCGCCTCGATCACCTGCATGAGCTGCTCGATCGCGTTGCGACGCTATTCGCGCAATCACTAAAGCATCATCAACCGGCCATCGACTACCTGAAGCGGCGCGGTATCGACGGACAGACCGCAGCCGAATTTCGATTAGGTTACGCGCCGAATGCGTGGGATACGCTGCTGAAAGAGATCGGCAGTGGACCGAGGGAGATCGAGTTACTGATGGCCGCAGGTCTGATCATCGCGAGAGACAATGGCGGGCACTACGACCGGTTTCGAGACCGGCTGATGTTTCCCATTCGCGATGCTCGCGGCCGGATTATCGGGTTTGGCGGCCGCGTGATCGGCGATGGCGAACCAAAATATCTGAACTCGCCGGAAACCGCTTTGTTCCACAAAGGCCGCGAACTCTACGGCTTGTTTGAGGCGCGCAAGAAACTGCGCGATATCCCAAGATTGGTCGTTGTCGAGGGCTACATGGACGTCGTAGGGCTCGCGCGACACGGGGTACGCTTTTCCGTCGCCACGCTCGGCACGGCAACCACCGCCGATCATATTGACCGGCTCTTTCGCCTGACCGATCAAGTCGTGTTTTCCTTCGATGGCGATCGTGCCGGCCGCAAAGCCGCCTGGCGCGCAATGGAAAATGCCCTCCCGCGGCTATCTGACGGACGGGTGCTGCGCTTCGCGTTTATGCCAGACGGGCATGATCCCGATTCTCTCGTCGCTGCCGAGGGGGTCGGCGCCTTCGAGCAGGCCCTGGACAACGCCCTGCCCCTTTCCGATTTTCTGTTGCACGAGCTTCGAGCCCAGGTCGATGACGACAGCGCCGAGGGACGCGCCAAAATGGTCGAGCTGGCACGACCGCTGATCGAAAAAATGCAAGGCGGTGTGTTCCGCGAGCTCATTATTCAAGCGCTGGCTGAGGCGGTCGGACTGCCGCCCAACCGGCTTTCAACGATGCTTGGAGATGCCAAAGCCCCGGTTAACAAGGAAGCGCCAAGGCAGCGCCGGACCAATCAGCCGCGCCAAAACGTGATGCGGCGGGCGATTACGCTGATTCTGAACCAACCCGATGGCGTCGCCGGATTTGATCTGGATCGGATTGCGAATCTTGAGCGACCCGGCACGCCGCTGCTGCGGGATCTGGTGACGACCATCCATGAATCCCCGGGTATTTTGCCGTCAGTGCTGCTCGAGCGATTTCGACCGCATCCGCACTATCGGCATCTTCAGTCGTTGGCGAGTGCGATGCCCGAGAGCGACCAAACGATCAACCTGGCCGCCGAACTGGAAGGTTGTCTCCTTCAACTTCAGGAACTGGCGCGCAGCGATCGGGTCGAAACATTGAGAGCGAAATCAGCTGATGGCCAGTTGAGCTCCGATGAACGGGACGAACTGAGAGCGCTTTTGAGCCAGAGGCACGCAACATAAGGGCTTGAAAACCCCAAAAAAGCCCAGAGATTGTGTTAGACTTTAGGGTTTGACCGGCACTACACGGCCCAACACAGCTCAACAAATGAGCGGGGCATGTGGCAAAAGCCGCCTCTCGCTGGTCTCACACTCGTCGACAAATATTCAAAAAGGGCCGGCCTTTTGGCGGGGTCCGTTAGTAGCAGGTGGCAGTCTTGAGCGAAAAACGCGCACTTCCCAACGACCAGCAGTCACAACTGAAATCCCTGATCGCCCGTGGCAAGGAACAGGGCTATCTGACCTACGCTGAGGTCAACGATCATCTTCCGAGCGGTATTGTCGATCCCGAACAGATCGAAGATATCGTAAACATGATTAATGACATGGGCATTACCGTCCATGAAAAAGCGCCGGACGCCGAGTCGCTTCTGTTGTCCGACTCTGCAGTCTCCAACGACGACGAAGCGTCGGAGGAAGCCGAGGAAGCCCTTGCCTCCGTCGACGCTGAGTTTGGTCGAACCACCGACCCCGTGCGGATGTACATGCGTGAGATGGGCTCGGTCGAGCTGTTAACGCGTGAGGGCGAAATCGAAATCGCCAAACGCATCGAAGAAGGCCTCAACGACGTTAAAGCCGCGCTGGGTGGATTCCCACCAGCGGTGGAGCAAGTTCTCAACACCTACGAAGCCGTCGCTGCCGGTGACACTCGGATGCAGGACTTCGTGGTTGGGTTCATCGACCCGAACGAACCCGATGAGATCCCAGCACCCGGCGCGCGGGCATCCGACGACGACGATGACGAGCCCGCAGACACCGGCCCGGACCCAGAAGAAGTGGATCGACGCTTGAAGTCGATTGGCAAATTGCACAAGAAAGTCCTGGCGAACATCGAAAAGTACGGTGCACCGCACCAGACCACGCGCAAGATCCGACGTCAGCTCGTCGACGAACTGATGGAACTCAAGATGTCGCCGAAGCTGTTCGATGCGATGGTGTCGACGCTGCGGATGTCGATCCACGCGATCCGTACTTCAGAGCGCGGCATCATGAACCTCTGTGTGCGTCAGGCCGGCATGCCGCGCAAGGATTTCCTGTCGAGCTTTCCGAAGAACGAAACCAACCTGGAGTGGATTGAGAAACACATCCGCGCCAAGCGTAAACACTCGTCGATCCTGTCGCGCCTCAGAAGCGACATTCTTCGCGCACAGCGCAAGCTCGTGGCGATGGAAGAGCGTACGTCACTGACGATCGCGCAGATCAAAGAGATTAACCGGGCGATGTCGATTGGTGAGGCCAAGGCTCGTCGCGCGAAGAAAGAGATGGTTGAAGCCAACCTTCGCCTCGTGATCTCGATCGCAAAGAAATACACCAACCGTGGTTTGCAGTTCCTCGATCTGATTCAGGAAGGCAACATCGGCTTGATGAAAGCGGTCGACAAATTTGAGTATCGTCGCGGTTATAAATTCTCGACTTATGCCACCTGGTGGATTCGTCAGGCGATCACGCGCTCGATCGCTGACCAGGCGCGCACGATTCGAATTCCGGTCCATATGATCGAAACGATCAACAAATTGAATCGGATTTCGCGCCAGATGCTGCAGGAAATGGGTCGCGAACCGCTGCCAGAAGAACTGGCAGAACGCATGGAAATGCCGGAAGACAAGGTGCGCAAGGTCCTGAAGATCGCCAAAGAGCCGATCTCCATGGAAACGCCAATCGGTGACGATGAAGATTCGCATCTTGGTGATTTCATCGAGGACACGACGGTCCACTCACCGATCGATTCCGCAACCAGCGAGGGTCTGAAAGAGACCACGCACGGCGTCCTCGCGGGGCTCACACCGCGTGAAGCCAAAGTCTTGCGGATGCGGTTCGGTATCGATATGAACACCGACCACACGCTCGAGGAAGTCGGCAAGCAGTTTGACGTCACGCGTGAGCGGATTCGTCAGATAGAAGCCAAAGCGCTGCGCAAGCTGCGCCACCCGAGCCGATCAGACCAGCTGCGCAGCTTCCTGCTGGAAGACTGACCTAACTGGCTAACGGTGACTGGTCGCCCGCCGCGGCGACCAGCTCATCGAACGTTTTGATCAGAAACAGAAGCTGATCGCCGTCGTACGGTGTGTTTTTGAGCGCCTCTTCGGCATAAGCGTGGATGTTGCTCTGCCCCGGCATCTGGCGTTGCTCACTCAGTACCTCGCGAATCCGCGGTAAGAAAATCCACTGCATCCACTGCGAGAAATCGAGCGTGTCATAGCAAAACGGCTGCTCACTCGATAACGCTGCGGTGTCGGGCATTGTGTCCGACCACAGGTCCAGACGTCTGAGTTCGTGCTCGATGTTGTCGGTCAACGCAAGTAACGTGTCTTGCGAGTTCGTGTGATCATCCACCATGAACACAAGTATACCGATTCGCTGGGAGCGAAGAGCCCTCGGGAATCGATTTCGAACGCAGCTCTAGGGGGCCGAAACAAAACCACTTAATGCAGACCCACCGTCGTCGCACTCAGCGGTCTCGACGGCGTCAGCAGGCGCCACCAAGTCGCTGACTTGGTCAACTGCGATCACCATACCGCTTGCCGACACAAACATGATTGCGAGCATCAGCATAACCGGCGTGCCGTTCAGGACGAGCCGTCGATTGACCAGTCGCGGCTTCGCCATTGCGATACCGGTACCGACCAACAGACACAGCGCCGCGACAAAGAAGAAACCTGTGTTCCAGGCTAGGATTCCGGCACTGCCGGCGATGCCTTGTGTCACTACTGTCGTTCCATCGAACTGCACGTTCATGAGTGTCTCCCGCGCCAAACCCAGCGCAAAATGCCACGGCCAATCTGGCCTTCTGTAAAACTTAGATGCAGCGAGACCACGAACGGTTGCATTTTATTTCGTAATTTTTTTGCCCATGCGGGATTTTGGGACATAGCGCGCGGGACAACTGCTATGATTCCGAGCCGGGCGGGCCTGTAGCTCAGTTGGTTAGAGCAGGGGACTCATAATCCCTTGGTCCCAGGT
>JBCAZH010000033.1:0-33400 GCA_038533155.1 Pseudomonadota bacterium
GTCTTTGTCGCGTCAGCGGCCATGCCGGTTTGTACTCGCCATAGGTTGGCGTAAAGACCGTCTGTATCCAGCAGCTGGTCATGCGTGCCGGATTCCACAATCCGACCTTTGTCGATGACATGAATTTGATCGGCGCCTACGACAGTGGACAGCCGGTGGGCAATGACGATACTTGTTCGCGTTCGCGACAATCTCGCCAGTGAGCGCTGGATCGCCGCTTCGGTTTCGTTGTCGACCGCTGAGGTTGCCTCATCAAGAATCAAAACCGGTGGATCTTTCAGCAGCGCTCTAGCAATCGATAGTCGTTGCCGTTGTCCTCCCGAGAGCTTTTGGCCTTGTTCGCCGACCAGCGTATCCAAGCCTTCGGGTAGCGCATCGATGAAATCGCGCGCCTCAGCAGCGTCGATCGCAGCCATGATCTGACCGTCGGTTGCATCCAGGCGGCCGTACGCGATGTTCTCCCGCACCGTACCGTGAAAAAGAAATACGTCCTGGCTGACTAAGCCGATCTGTTGCCGGAGGCTGGCGAGGGTGACCTCCTCAATACTCTGTCCGCCAATTTCGATACGACCGGTTTGCGGTTGATAAAAGCGCAGCAACAACTTAATGATCGTGCTCTTGCCGGAGCCCGTTTGCCCGACCAGCGCGACGGTTTGACCCGCTCGGATGTCCATGCAGATGTCGTGAAGTACCTGGACGTCGGATCGGTAGGAAAAGTTAACGTTCTTAAGCCGGATGTCACCACGCGGGTTGTCCAGGATCGTGGCGTCTTCCCGATCCCGAATTTGGACGGGTACTTCGAGGAGATCCAGGATTCGACGGGTCGACGCCATCGCGCGTTCATAGAGATCCACCGTGTTGGCAAGGTCGGTCAGCGGCCAGAGTAAACGTTGTGTCAGAAAAACCAGCACACCATACGCGCCAACGTTCAGAGAACCGTTCAGCACTTTATAACCGCCGAACAAAAACGTCGCCACGAACCCGGCCAGAATCGCCATGCGTATGACCGGAATGAATGCTGAGCTCACCGCAATCGCCTTGCGGTTTGCTTTGACGTAGTCGCGCGATGCTTGGTCCATTCTTTCGACTTCGAGCTTTTCCGTCGCGAAGCTCTTGATGGTCATGATCGCTGAGATGTTTGCAGACAACCGGCTGGACAACTGACCCACGCGTTCGCGCACACCCGCATACAGCGGTTGGGCACGTCGCTGAAAGTAGAATGCGCCGATCACAATGACCGGAATCGGTGTAAATGCGATCAATGCAATCCCAGGTGAGACCAAGAAGAACACGCCGCCGACGGAGACCAGGGTTGTGGCGACTTGGATCAGCGAGTTGGCGCCTGTATCCAGAAATCGCTCCAGCTGATTGACATCGTCATTTAGGATCGCGACGACGTTGCCGGCCCGGGTTTTCTCGAACCAAGACAGATCGAGTTGTTGCGTATGGCTGTAGGTGTCCATTCGCAAGCTGTGCTGTAAATCCTGGGCGAGGTTGCGCCAGCCGACCAACAGCAAGTACTCGAACACCGATTCACCGATCCAGATGAGCAACGTTAAGCCGGCGAGCAACAGCATTTGATCGCGCGGCGCAGTCACGCCCATGGCGGCGACAAACGAGTCCTGCTGGCGAACCACGACGTCGATTGCGATTCCGATGAGAATCTCGGGCATTACGTCGAACAATTTGTTCATTACCGAGCAGAAGCCGGCGAACCAGATGCGGCCTCGGAAAGGGGCGGCGTATCGCACCAAACGACGTAGTGCGGTGAATGAGGATTGGGAGGCAGAAGTCACGGCGCAGAGTGTATCAGTGTCAGGTTCGGATTCCTGCGGACTCGTGCCTTGAGCGGTTTGAGTGCGGCGGGTATTCTGGCGCACCACCGAATTAGGAATGACCGCTCATGAGCGTTTTTGGGACAGAATTCTGCGATCAGTTTGCATTGGCTCAGTTTGACGGCGAAAGCTGGCAAGGTGGCGATCTCGTTCCGCTGGCCCCGATCCCGATGCACCCAGCCTCGCATGTGTTTCACTATGCGAGCACCTGTTTTGAAGGGTTTAAGGCCTATCGCTGGGCGGACGGTTCGGTCCACGTTTTCCGCTTGGCTGACCACGTAGCGCGGATGCAGAAAAGCGCGGCTTCTTTGATGTTGCCTGTGCCGGACGCCGATTTGTTGACGGATATGGTGCTGCGGATTGTTGACGCGAGCCGCGATCAGATTCCTGAACTCCCCGGTGCGTTGTATTTGCGCCCGACACTGATCGGCACGCTGCCGAACATCGGCGCTGCCGCATCGCCCAGCACCGAGGCGATGCTGTTTGTTCTCGCCTCCCCGGTTGGCGACTATTTTGCTGGCGGCATGCGGCCATTGAAAATTCTCATTGATGATCAAAACGCGCGCTCTACCCGCCAACTGGGTAGCACCAAAACGGGGGGCAACTACGCGGCTGCACTGGGACCGACTTTGGCTGCCAAAGCGGAGTATGGCGTGGATCAGGTGCTGTTTTGCCCGAGCTCGGATGTCCAGGAGACCGGTGCGGCCAACTTCATCCTGATCGGGGATGATCGCGTCCAAACCAAGCCTCTCGACTCCTCGTTTCTGCACGGCATCACACGAGCATCAATTCTGCAGATCGCGGAGGATCTCGGATTCGATGTGATCTTGGAGGACTTTACAGTTCCGGAACTGCTGGATGCGATCAGCAACCACGACGCGGCGTTGTCTGGCACGGCAGCCAGTCTCACCCCGATTGGTACGATGATCTACCAGCAGAAATCCTATGAAGTGCATCCCGGTAGCGACTACGCCACGACGCTGAAGCTACGCGCCGCGCTGTCAGCGGTCCACAGCGGACAGCGCGACGACGTGCATGGTTGGCTGACCAAAGTCTAGGCGACTTCGCTGGTGGATCGGGCCGTGCCAATGCGTTCGACCACCTCCAGCAGCTGCGCATTCGCCTTGGCCATTGCCGTGTCGGCGTTCTGATTGAGTTGGTCGGCCGCGATGACGGTGATGTCATCGATGCCGAGAAACTTCAGAAACTGTCGGACATGGGGTGTCGCGAAGTCGACGGGTGAATCGACAGGTACACCGCCGGAGCTCACAATAACGACCGCGCGCTTGCCGTTAAGGAGACCTTGAGGGCCTTCGGCCGTGTAGCGAAATGTCCGTCCCGCACGTGCGACCTGATCAAACCACGCTTTGAGGGCAGCCGGCACGCCAAAGTTATAGATCGGGACGCCGAGCACGATAAGATCGGCGGCCTCGAGCTGCGCGACCAACGCGTCGGAATAGGCGAGTGCTGCGCGGTCATCGTCGTCGCGCGCATTCGGATCGGTGAATGTTGCCTTCACCCAGGCCGCATCGATCAATGGCGTCGCAGCTGCGGCGTTTTGCTCGACAACGTGGGTCGATCCGTCCGCAGCGAGCGCATCGGTCAGTTGGCGCGTCAATGCGCGACTCGTTGAATCCTGCCCTCGTGCACTGCTTTGCACGCTCAGAATGTTCAGTGTCGGGTTCATTGTTCACGGCTCCTTGAAGTAGGGTTTCGATGAGTATCGTTATCTCCCTATAGAGAATAAATAGGTCGTTCAGGAACTTATTGTTGCTATAATTAGAACAATGTCGCGATTTGAAGAACTTGAGTGCTTTGTGGCTGTGGTTGAGGCAGGGTCGATCACCGCTGCGTCGGAGCGCCTGTCTGTCGCGAAGAGCGCCGTTAGTCGCAGGCTTTCGAGTCTAGAAGCTCGGTTGGGCGTTCAGCTCATCAATCGCACCACTCGGGTCAGCGATCTGACGTCTGCGGGTCGGGCGTTCTATGAACAAGCGACACGCTTGCTGTCGGATTTGGCAGAGGCCGAGTCGGCGGTGGCGCTTTCTGGCGGCACGTTGACCGGGGCACTTCGTCTCGCCTTGCCCTTGTCATTTGGTGTGCGACATATGGCAGCGCCGATCAGTGCTTTCTTACAGACGAATCCCGAGGTCACGTGCCAAATCGATTTGAATGATCGGCGGGTCGATTTGGTGGCTGAAGGCGTGGACCTCGCGCTTCGGATCGGCAACCTTCAGGACTCGTCGTTGATCGCAAGAAAATTGTTCGACGCGTCGATGACGGTGTGCGCCAGCCCCGACTACCTGGCACGTGCGGGGACGCCGACGCAGCCCTCTCAGTTGAGCGCGCATGAAGTCTTGGTGTACGCCAACGTGCCGGATCCGAATTCGTGGGAGTTTACGGCGCCGGATTCGACGCCGTTGCATGTGCCGCTGAACCCTAGGGTGTCGTCCAGCAACGGGGACTTGTTGAGCGCCATGGCGGAACAAGGGCAGGGAATCATTCGTCAACCGACATTCATGCTTGAAACATCGCTCCGTCGCGGGTCTTTAGTGCCGCTGTTGGAGGCGTTTCCGATGCCGACCATTCCGGCGCACGCGATCTATCCTCGAACTCGCCATCTGTCTTATCGAGTGCGTGCGTTCATCGATCATCTCGTCGGGTGGTTCGGCGATGAGCTGCCGTGGGAGGCAGCACGCAGCGCCGCGCTAACGCGCTCAATTGGCTGACAGCCGGATCTCCCAGGCCTGCGCGGCGTGCGGGCCGATCGCGATCGGCAGTGTCCATCGCTCGCCATCCGAACTCAGCATACGGACGTCATCATCCAAAAGGTCCGTAACCTCGTGCTCGCCTGCGCGTAGCTCCGGCAGCGACAACGCCTGTGCAGGCACGCTCAACGTCAATTGATGAGTCGAATCGGGATCGAGACTTGCAACAACGACTAGGGCCTTATCGTCGGTCCAGCGTATGAAACTGAACAAGTGATCGTTGTAAGCGGCGGTCACTTGCCGGTTGTGCTCGTGAATATCCGCATACTTACCCCGGATCGTCGGATGCGTTCCGGCGATATTTAGAATATCCGCATAACGTGCTCGCAGTGACCGCTGGCCGCTGGTCAAACGTGCACCATCGAATGTGCCGCCGTTCATCCATGCTTGGACTGTCGGTACGCCGGCATAGTCGAAGATGGTGGTGCGGGTCGGATCACCGAAACCGAGGTCTCCGTCGCCTGGCTCCCCGAGCTCCTGACCGAAATAGACAAGCGTCGGTGCGCGCGAGATCAGTGCAGAGATCGCCATGCCCGGGACGCCGGGAGCTGGGTCACCCGCGAAGGCGTCGCTCGCGATTCTCTGCTCGTCGTGGTTCTCCAAAAAATGCAGCATGTGATCTGCAATGTCGCTGACCGTCGCATGGATATCGACCAACGGATCGGTGCCCGCTGTCCCCGACATCGCGGGGCGCAGCGTATCGTAGAAGCCGACTTTGTCGTACAGGTAGTCCATCTTGCCGAGCTGCAAATAGTCTCGGTATCGGGTTGGGTCATAGACCTCGGCCAGCAGGAACGCGTCGGGATTCGCGGCCTTCAGGCTGCAGTTCATAAAGCTCCAGAACTCAACAGGAACGAGTTCCGCCATATCGAACCGAAAGCCGTCGACCCCGCGTGCCAGCCAATACAGACCGATATCTCGAAATTTGCCCCAGCTGTCCGGGAGAGACTTGTCCGCCCAGAACGCTAAATGCGCCTCGCAGCTAGCGCCTCGAAGCTCCGAAGGAAGGCTCGGAAAATCATGGCTGCCATCGGGTCTTACGCCATAGTTGACCTTGACTGTCTCGTACCAGTCGTCGTGCCGAGGTTGTGCTGAACGTGCACCGTTACCCGTCCATTTCGCTGGCGACTCGTCGAACGCCCCGTCTGCTAGCGGATGCGCTTCGCCGCCGAGTGGTCGATAGCCGTCCTGTGGCTCAGGGACTTCGAATTCCTGTCCAACGACGTAATAGAAATTGTTGTCTCTGGCGTATTCCACGCTGGTGTCGTCGTTGACTCCGAAGTCGTCCACGCCGTCGGGTGCACTCAACGACTCGTAGCGGCGCGCCACGTGGTTGGGGACGATGTCGATAATGACCTTCATGCCGTGGGCGTGAGTTCGCGAAACCAGCGCATTGAATTCCTCGAGACGGCGTGCTGGATCATCGGCCAAATCGGGATTGACGTTGTAATAGTCCTTGACGGCGTAGGGCGATCCGGCGCGTCCCTTCACAACATCGGGATCATCATTGCTGATGCCGAATTCGGTGTAGTCGCGAATCACGGCGTGGTGCGGGATGCCGGTGTACCAGATATGCGTGACGCCGAGTTCCTTGATCGAGCGCAGCGCTGCCTCGTTGATGTCGCTGAATTTCCCAACGCCGTTTTGTTCGATTGTGCCCCAAGGCGCGTTGGTTGCATTCTGGTTGCCGAAGAGACGTGTGAACATCTGATAGACGATGGGTTTACCGTTCATGGGTTCACTCCGTTCTTTCGGTGAGGGTCGCTCGTCGACTGCATCACTCGTGGGGACGCTCGGGGATTCGGTTTTCGAGCATGCGCCGAGCAACGCAATTACAGCCAGAAGGCGCCACGAAATAATTCGTCTCATCGTGTGATTTCCACTGTGGTTACGTCGTCGGTTGGCTGAAACGAAACGGTCAACAGCTGCTGGTCGTCATCGAACACGACGTGTTGTTCGGACGCTGGTGATACCGGGACACCGTTGATCGCAACTTCGGCGGGCTCGTACTGATGGTTCTCGATCACCAAGGCAATCGATCGTTCATCCGGCATACCTTCATACCCCTTGCCAGAACGCGATATGCGGATCGTCAACCCCGAGTCGTGCCGTTCGGCATGAAACTCGAAAAGACTGAAAGCGCCGTCGGCAAGGCTGGTCGGTGACTTGCCATCGTCTTCGTACAACTGACCCGAAGCGGTCGTGACCGTTTCATCGTCGTAGTAGTGAACTCGCAGCCTGCTCGGATCATAGCGCGAGGTCGATTGCGCGACTTCAGCCTGCGGTACGAAACTGCCCGCCTTTACGAATACAGGAATTTCGTTCAGCGAGTAGCGCCTCTGGTAGGTTGGTTGTTCGATCCGTGTGCCGCGGTGCCAGTCGAACCACACGCCCGGCGGCATTCGTGTCGCGACGATGTTTTCGTCCGGTTGTACGATCGGCCGTACCAAAAATGCGTCGCCAAAGAGAAAACTTTCGGTGTGCTCCAACCACTCATCGCCGGCTTCCGGCAGAAAGAATACTGGTCGCACGAAGGGAAAACCGCGCGTCGCGTTCTCCCAAGCTAGCGTCGACAAATAGGGCAGCAGCGCGTAGCGCTGTTCGATGGCCTCGCGCGCAAGTTTGAGCGTCCTGGCATCGTGGAACACAGGTTCCGGAGCGATGTGCTCTTGTGCGTGCGGTCGGAACACGGGTTGGAACACACCCATCTGCAGCCAACGCAAATACAGCTCGCGGTCGAAGGTCGCGCCACCGGCGAAACCACCCAAGTCCGAATGGATGTAGCCGAGTCCAAACAGGCCCATCTGCAAGCTGAGTTCCACCTGCGATTGCAGGCCACCCCAGGAGCGATCGACGTCGCCGGTCCAAGGGATGATGCCGTAGCGCTGCGTTCCTGCGAATCCAGAGCGCATCATGATAAACGGGCGTCGGTCTGGAAAGTCGCGTCGGTAGCGCTCATAGACCATGCGCGCCCACTCGTGACCGAACGCGTTGTGGATTTCGTCCGCCGTCGCCGATTGCTGACTGTCACTCAGATAGTGCAACGTATTGTCGGGATGCACCTCCGGTTCACCGAGATCGCCCCAGATGCCGGCGACGCCTTGCTGAGCCAGTTCTCGATAGATGCCCCACAGCCACTCACGTGCGTCGTCATTGAATACGTCGATCAACCCTGTGTTGCCAAAGTAGAAATCGAACAGTCGTGGCGCACCTGCAAAATTCTTCGCGATCGCACCCGCTGCCACAGCTTCACCCCAGCGTTTCGAGGTCGTCAGCACGAAAGGTTCACTGATCAGGACGGTCTGAACACCGTCGTCGAGGAAATCGTCGATCATTTGTACCGGGTCGGGAAACGCCTCGCGGTCCCATGCCAGGTTGCCCATGTGGTCAAAGATGTCTTTGCCGAACCAGTACAGGTCCAGAACGATTGCATCGAGCGGGATCTCGCTGTCACGAAACCGCGCAACGACGTCGCGCGTCTCTGCCTCGGTGTGATAACCAAAGCGCGATGCGAAATTACCGAACGCCCAACGTGGCGGCAGCGGCTGGCGTCCGATCGCACCGGTGACTGACTCGACCAAACCGGGAAAGTCGTCGTTCGCCGCCACGAGGTAGGCGGTACGGCCCGCCTTCGCCTCGAATAGGAGCACGTCCGACTCGTCGTGGCCGATATCCAATCGCCCGGTCGCCGAGTTGTCGAACACAATGGCGTACCGGCGTGAGGACATGACCGCCGGCAAGCTGTAGTACATCTGATTGGACTCGGTGGTGTACCCGTAATGCGCGCGATTGTAGAGCGGCATGCTGTGGCCGCGTCGGTTCATACCGAGCACACGCTCGCCACCGCCGAATACCGCTTCTCCGTCGGCTAGACTGAAACGGAAACCGCGTTGCGTCGGGTACGCAAAGTATCCGAGTTCCTCGGTGACCAGCGATCGGTCATCTAAGAAATAGCTCAACGTCGAATCACGCTTTTGCAAAACGGCGACCAATCGATCGCTGCCAAACGTCAGAGTGTCATCCGTCTCACTGACGACGACTG
This sequence comes from Pseudomonadota bacterium, assembly GCA_038533155.1. GTDB lineage: Bacteria > Pseudomonadota > Gammaproteobacteria > Steroidobacterales > Woeseiaceae > CALBPI01. The sequence continues at coordinate 8,643 of JBCAZH010000033.1, forward strand.
CGGTGGGGGCTTGTTCCCCGGAGAGCGCGAAACTCGGCAGCTGCTCAACGCCAGGTTCCAAAAAATGCGCGTAAACCGCGAGGGCGTGAACCAGTGTCAGGCGGATCGTCCCTCGGTCGGTGGCAATTTCAATGCTTTGGTCATCGAGTGTATGCGATTGGTACTGGCCGAATTCTGCATGAGCAGTCTGCGCTGCCAACAACAAACACAGACCCAAGTAACGCAAAAACGCTTGCATGGTGATAGGACTCCCCCGATAGTCACGGTCATGCTAGCGCGATTCGCGGCGTGTTGGCTCTGAATCCGTATTCATTCCAGGAGCGATGCGTTGGCCGAGCCCGTTGAGACTGAGGCCCGGGAAGGCGTGTTGGCGGCGATTGCTGCTTACACGATTTGGGGCTTTCTACCGGTCTATCTCATTTTTACGATTGCGGTGCCCGCTACAGAGCTGTTAATGCATCGTATTGTCTGGAGTGTGCCGTTCGGCGCGTTGATTATCAGCGTGCGCAGCCAGTGGGCCGACGTTCGAGACGCGCTGATGCGACCGAGACGCCTAGGTTGGCTGGCGCTCGCGGCATTTTTCATCGCCGTCAATTGGTTGGTGTACATCCTTGCCGTGCAGAACCAACAGATTTTTCAGGCGAGTCTCGGCTACTACATCAATCCGCTCGTGTATGTGTTGGTCGGGGTGGTGTTTTTCGGCGAGACGCTGCGCGTGCTGCAGCTATTCGCGGTGTTGCTCGCCACGGCAGGGGTCTTGGTGCTGACTTTCAGCGGCGGGGAGTTCCCGTGGGTCTCTTTGATTCTCGCAGTGTCGTTCACTATCTACGGTGTGATTCGGAAGCAAATTTCTGTGGGCGCGATGCCGGGGTTGTTTGTCGAAACACTGCTTTTGATGCCGATCGCTTTGGCGGGCCTTGCGTGGCTCACCCTGCAGGGTTCCGCGGTGTATCTCGAGGCTGATGCCGGTCTGCTCGCGCTTATCGTGATCGCGGGCCCATTGACGGTGGTTCCGCTGTTGTTCTTCGCGATCGGTGCGCGACTGTTGCGATTGTCGACCATTGGATTCTTGCAGTTCATTGGTCCGACGCTGCAATTCGCCGTCGGTTGGTACTACGGCGAGACTCTAACTCCGGCCCGTGCCGTCTGCTTCGCCCTGATTTGGTCCGCTGTCATTGTGTTTTGTGTCGATTCGCTTCGCGCTCGTCGCAAATCAGCGCCAGGCGGTAACCTCGCCCGCGCGAAGCGTGGATGATCCGAACAACAACTCGCCGGTCGGCAGCTCGACCGGCTCGGGGCCGTAGTTGAACGCGAAAGTCACGTCGCCGCATTGTCGGTAGCGAAGGCCCTGCGGCAGCCTTCGAGTCTCGATCCCAAAGGTCTTGAATGTCTCCGAAAGCACATGGCGCAGCAGGGCGCTGCTGAGCTCGGCATTGACATAAGTTTGCTGGTCGTCGGCGTAGAGCAACCCGCGGCCGTCCTCAAGCTCAAACCGACTCGGCAAGGACGTTTCCAAGTTCTCCAACCAGTCGCGAACATACCAGGTGGTGGGCGCGTCCTTGACGCCAAGATGGATGCCGGGCCGGATACCGTCGATAGCACGTATCTTCACCGCTGTCGGCAATTCCGGATGTTTCTGGAGATGATCGTGGTCGCGACTGTCATATCGCGGTCCAAACACTTTATGAGCGTTCGTGTGCTCGATCGCCGCTCGGGCATCCGCACTGACGATGGGCATGGCGGGGAGCAATACAACATCGCGATCGTCTAGATTCACGCCTGGCGCTACGATGTCGATATCGACGCCCAACGCACGCGCGGCACTGTAGTACTCAAAAGCAATGCGCAAGGCGTTCTGCGCTGACTGGTTGGGCTGGGTCTCGATACTCCAGACCGACGGATAGTCGAACACTAACGCAACGCGCGCCTGTGTCGGCTGCACGTCTCCGATTACGGCCATCTCATCGGCGACTTGCCGCACTTCGTGACTCGCCGGTGCTGCGGTGCCATCCCAATTTTGCATTCCCGCGTGCATCTGCTCCTGAGCAAACGGGGCCTGGCGCCATCGGAACACGCTAACGAACTCCGCACCCTCTGCGAACGCTTCCCAAGCCCACAGCCGGACCATGCCGGGATACGGTTCAGCATTGTTGGCGGCCCAATTGACTGGGCCGGGTTGTTGCTCCATGACGCCGAAACGGCCGTCACCCGCTGCACGATACAAACTGTGGTGGAAGCTCGCCCAGTCTGGATGGCCAGACCTTCGAAAGTCTGCTTTCTGCTGTGCGTCAATCCAGCTGATATCCAGAAACCCGAGCGGGTAGCTATCCCAGCTCGCAACATCAAGGGACCTCATGACATCGAAGTGATCGAAGTCAACGAAATTACCCATGAAGTTGTGGGTGAACCACGCGTTCTCATGGCAGTTCTGCCGGATTGCTGCGACCATTGCATCGTTGAATCGCACCACTTGATCGCTCGAGAACCGACGAAACGCAAGATGGTGGGCAGGGTTGCACTCTGTAACGGCGACCGGCAGCCCAACGTCGGAAAAGTGTCGATATTCCTGACTCCAAAACACGTTGCCCCAGGCGCGGTTCAATGCGCCGATGTCCGTGTACTGATGTTCCAGCCACGCATGAAAGGCCTGTAACGCTTGCTCCGAATAGCACAGCGTCGTGTCGTGGCAGCCAAGCTCATTGTCGGTCTGCCATCCGACGACAGCCGGATTCTGTCCATAGCGGCCAGCCATTCTCGCGCTGATTTCGGCGGCAAGCTCGCGATAACGATCACTCGAGAAACTGTAGTGACGTCGCGAGCCAAAGCCGCGGGTTCGGCCGTGCGCGTCGACCGGAAGCACATCGGGATAGCGATCAATCAACCAATGCGGTGGGCAGGCAGTTGGGGTCCCCATCACGATAGATAGCCCCGCGTCCGCCAGCGTCTTTACCGCGCGATCGAGCCACTCCCAGTCGAACTGCGATGCTTGCGGTTCGATGCGCGACCAAGCGAACTCACCAATCCTTACGAGGCTGACACCGGCGTCGCGCATCTGCTGCGCTTGATCCGCCCATTCAGACTCGGGCCAATGTTCTGGGTAGTAGCAAACGCCCAGTTTTTGCTCGCTCAACACGCGCTCCTGTCCTAGCGTCACGCGACGGCGCGACCGGCCTATGTCGATAATAGCGTTTGAAGCGCCGCAAGCGCAGCGGATTCGTTACAATGAGGCCATGAGTTCCCAACTCAGAAACACTAATCTGCAGCGCCTTAGGGATGAGACCTTCGACGTCTTGATCGTCGGGGCGGGTATCAACGGGGCTGTCAGCGCGGCCGCGCTTGCCGGCAAAGGCGCCAAGGTGGCGATTGTCGATGCAGGTGACTTTGCCGGCAGCACCAGCTCGCAGTCATCGAACCTCGCTTGGGGTGGCATTAAATATCTCGAGAATCAGGAATTCGGACTGGTGTGGAACCTTTGCGCTAGTCGCAATGAGCTGATGCGCGCATATCCATCCACTGTCAAAGAGGCACGTTTCATTGCGGCGGTACCGAACAAGTTTCGGTGGCCCCGGTTTGTGCTCTACCTCGGTGCGGTGTTGTATTGGGCGTTCGGGCGGTTCCGTACGCAAATGCCTCATTACCTATCTGAGGCTGCGCTGATTCGGCGAGAGCCCGTATTGCGGGCCGAGTTTACGAACGGCGGCATGGAGTACTCCGACTGTTACCTCTACGACAACGACGCGAGATTTGTCTTCAATTTCGTTCGGACCGCAATGGACAGTAGCGCCGTTGCGGCGAACTACGTTCGCGTGATTAAAACGGAACGCGATGCCGACGGGTGGACGGTGACCCTCCGCGACGAGGAGACCGGCGAGGAATTCTCAACTCAAACCAAGAGTCTGGTGAACGCGTGTGGTCCACAGGTCGATGCACTGAACACGTTGACAGGACAGGATACGGCGCATCGCCACGTGTTTTCGAAGGGCATTCACCTGATCGTCGATCGTGTGACCGACAGCAAGCGAATTTTGACGTCTTTTGCGTCGGATGGCCGACTGTACTTCGCGATTCCTATGGGCGCGCGTACCTGTATTGGCACCACGGATACGCGAGTGGACCACTGGGAGACCGCGGTTTCGGAAGACGATCGACAGTTCGTTCTGGACAATGCGAACGAGCTGCTACGACTGGATGACCCACTGACGCGGGACGATATCATCGCCGAGCGTTGCGGTGTGCGGCCGCTCGCCGTGAAGTCTGGCAACGATACCGGCGATTGGCTCGAATTGTCGCGCAAGCATGCAATCGATATCGACTCGGAGCGCAAGGTGCTTTCGATCTTCGGTGGCAAGCTCACGGACTGCCTCAATGTGGGGGATGAAGTGTGCGATGTGATCGCAAGTTTTGGGGTGGCCTTACCGATGCAAGGTCGTCGCTGGTATGGCGAACCAGGACCTGAGGCGTATCGGGAGTTTTCCCGGCAAGCTGAGCTCATGGATTTGGATGCTTACACCCACCCAAATTCGAGTGAGCCATTGACCAGCCGCTTTTGGCGACGGTACGGCGCGAATGCGATTGGCATGTTGGAGCGGATTCGTGAAAATCCAGCGATGGCCGAACCGCTGATGCGAAACGCTGACTATCTGCGCTGCGAGATCGATTACACCGCACGCCGGGAGATGGTCACAAGGCTTGATGATTTCTTGCGCAGACGATCGAAGATCACACAGGTCGTGCGAGAACAAGAAGTGATTGAGGCACCTGGATTGCGAGTGGCTTGCGAGATGTTCTTTGGTGATCAAGCGCAAGCGAAACTCGATGAATATCTCGGTCAGCGCACCGCTGACCAAACGGATCGACTAGCTTCCTGACGGGGAAAATCCATGACACAAGAGAAAGAGTTTGACGTCGTTGTCTACGGCGCCAGCGGGTTTACGGGCCGGTTGGTGGCGGAGTACTTGCAAAACCAGTACGGCGACAACGGGGATGTTCGCTGGGCGATGGCGGGGCGAAACGCGGACAAGCTAGCCGCTGTCCGGAGCGAAATCGGTGTACCCGACACCGTGCCCCTGATCACGGCCGACGGTGCAGATCGCGCGTCTCTCGACGCAATGGCAGCCCGAACGAGGGCCATCATCACGACCGTTGGACCGTATCAAATGTACGGCAGTCTGCTCGTCGAAGTGTGCGCGAAAACAGGTACCGACTATTTGGATCTGTGCGGAGAGCCTGCGTGGATGCGGCAGATGATCGATGCACATGAAGCCACCGCGAAACAGAGTGGTGCGCGCATCGTCTTTTCCGCCGGTTTCGATTCAATTCCATTCGACTGCGGTGTGTGGTTGTTGCAACAGCATTGCATAGAAGCCGATGGAAAACCGTCTTCAAGAGTCCGAGGTCGGGTTCGCAAGATGCAGGGCACATTCTCCGGTGGCACTGCAGCGAGTTTTAAGGCCACAATGGCCGCCGCGCGGGATCCAGAAATTCTGGCGCTGCTACGCAATCCATTTTCATTGGTGCCTGGGTTTACCGGCGCTGACCAACCGCCGGGCACCAAGCCGATGTACGACGAGGTGATCGGTAGTTGGGTGACGCCGTTCATCATGGCGACCATCAATACGCGGAACGTGCATCGGAGCAACGCGTTGACCGGGTTCTCCTACGGCGAGGACTTTGTTTACGACGAGATGCTGATGACTGGGCCTGGCGAGAAAGGCGAGCAAATCGCGAAGGCGCTGGCGGATCGAGATGACATGTCATCGAGTGACGGTCCAAAGCCCGGCGAGGGCCCGAGCAAGGAAGAGCGCGAGGCGGGTCACTATGACGTGTTGTTCGTCGCCGAACGCGATGGTGATCCGCTGCAGTTAGTCGTCACAGGTGATCGCGATCCCGGTTACGGCTCTACCAGCAAAATGTTGGCAGAGGCCGCGTTGTGTCTGGTCAAGGATTGTCCGTCGACATCAGCGGGCATATGGACACCTGCCGCTGCCATGGGGCAGGCGTTGATAGACCGTTTGAAGTCCAACGCGGGATTGACGTTCGATAAGGTTTGAGCCGGCGGACACCGGCGCCCAGCGCCGGTTGTCGCTATTCGCTAGGCGCGGGTTCGACATCGCCGAGCTCGCCCTCGGGTGGGTTGGTTGAGATCCGTCCAGTCGCCCATAGCGTCAGAATTGCTAGTCCGCCGAGCACTACCAAGGCGCCACCGAGCGGCACCATCGTGCCGTCATAAAAGCTGCCGGTCACAGCGCCGATGACGCCGGCTGCCAGTGTCACGACAGACCCGATCACGGCCGCGGCTGTGCCGGCGATATGCCCTAGAGGCTCCATCGCCAAGGCATTGAGATTGCCGAACAAAAAACCGACAAACAGAAATACTAGGCACAGACAGATCATTGTCAGCCAGATGGGTGGGCTGCCATCGTTCGCCAACGCCAGCACGAACAGGAGAGCGCCGGACGCGGTGTATCCAAGCGCAGCGCGCATAGCAAGAGGGCGCATGCCGACGCGCACAACGATTCGTCCGTTGATCGTTGTACTGATGCCGACGGACAACGCTAAGCCAGCGAAAAACAGTGGAAACAAATCCCCGAGTCCATATTGATCGACAAAAATCTGCTGCGAGCTACCCAAAAATCCGATGAACGCCGCTGAGATTAACGTCGCCGCCACCATGTAACCGAGCGAAATCGGTGTCGCGAGTACCTCCAGCATGTTGCTGAGTGCGCTTCGCAGTGACAGTGATTGCCTGTGCTCCGACTTTAACGTCTCCGGCATTCGGGTGACGAACCAAGCGACGATGATCGCCCCAATGACTAAGTACAACCAGAATATGCTGCGCCAACCGAACACGCCGAGCATCAGTTGACCGATGGCAGGTGCGATAGCGGGAACAAGCACGAAAAACGACAGGATGAAACTCATCACTCGCGCCATCTGCCGGCCAACGTACAGATCGCGCACAATTGCCGCGGTCATAGCACGTGGGCCCGCGATGCCGACGCCCTGCAGGACCCGGCCTACGAGTAGCCAGTCGTAGGTCGCGGCATACACACACAACACAGTGCCTGCCGTAAAAATGGCAAGCCCGAGGTAGACGGAAAATTTCCGTCCGTAGGCATCGGCCAGCGGGCCAAAGGCGAGTTGCGATATCCCAAGACCATAAAATACGGCATAGACGAGGTGCTGTGTCTCGTTCGCATCCGCAACGGCATAGGCAGTACCGATCAAACCGTGAGCGGGCAGCAGCGCGTCGATGGTCAACGCAACCAACGACATCGTGAGTGCCATCATGGCAATGAACTCGCCGAAGTCCGGTAGCTTCAGATCTGGGCGTACAGGGTCAGACATCTGCGAATCATACGTGGATGTTGTCAATGGTGGCAGGGGGCACGATCCGTTATCCTTCGCCTCCATCAAGTTGGAATCACCGCGGGGAGCGACATGAGTGTGAAACAACAACAACTGGCGGAAATGCGAGACGGAAAAGGCTTCATTGCCGCACTGGACCAAAGTGGTGGTAGTACGCCAAAGGCGCTTGGGCTGTATGGGGTCAGTGCAGACGCGTGGTCGAACGACGATGAGATGTTTGGCCTCGTTCACGAGATGCGCACCCGCATCATCACCAGCCCCTCTTTTGATGGCGAACGCATTCTCGCGGCCATCCTGTTCGAAAACACGATGGATCGCGACATTGAGGGTGTACCGACGGCGACGTTCTTGTGGGAGCGAAAGTCGATCGTGCCGATTCTGAAGGTTGACAAGGGACTTGCTGATGAGGTCGATGGGGTGCAGTTGATGAAACCCATGCCGGCGCTGGATGCGCTTCTCGAGAAGGCCAACCAAAAGGGTATTTTCGGAACCAAGATGCGTTCGGTGATCAAGCAAGCGAACGAGCAGGGCATTGAAGCCATTGTCGCGCAGCAGTTCGAGGTTGGAAAACAGATCATCGCGGCAGGTTTGGTGCCGATTATCGAGCCTGAGGTCGACATTCATTGCCCGGACAAGGCTGAAGCTGAAGCGATGTTGAAGGCATCTATCATGAAGCACCTCGACGCGTTGGGCGACGATGAGCTTGTGATGTTGAAACTGACCTTGCCGGAGGCAGACGACTTGTACGGCGATTGCGTTGCTCATGCCCGAGTCTTAAAGGTCGTGGCGTTGTCCGGCGGTTACAGTCGCGAAGAGGCGAATCGTCGACTTTCGCTACAGCCTGGCATGATCGCGAGTTTCTCGCGTGCGCTCTCCGAGGGCTTGTCGGCGCAACAATCGGATGAAGCGTTCAACGCAACGCTTGATGCATCGATCGACGCTATCGTCACTGCGTCGCGCACGTAAGCTCACATATCGGGCGGCCAGAGCATCGCCTGGCCGCTCGCTAGCGGCGCGGAATCGTCATCGAGCCGGCGTGCGCTTACGACGAGATCTGGGTTGGCGCGTCGGGGTACGTGTGATCGGGTGGGTTCGATCACGTTTACGAAGTGCGTTTGATGGCGATGCATCAGCGCGTTGCGGAGTGGTTTCCAAAGTCGCAGACCTCTGGCGCTATGCAGTCGATGCGTCACCGAAACATAGTGGAACTGCGCCGGATCGAATCGACGCCTACCCGGCGGAAACCGGGACATCAGGTGGCGGTCGATCCAACCGAAAGCACCGGTCAGCGGTGTCACATCTAGCACAGTTTCGTGATATCGGCAGGCGATCCAATCCTCGCCATCCGCCAGAGTGACCCATGCGCCTTGCGGTAGATCGGCGGGTCGCCAGCTCGCAGCCTTTGTCACGTCATGCCATGCCTGGGTCAATTCGGCGTTCGGCGTATCGAGATCGGTCAGTGCCGCACTTGGATTCGTCCATTGTTGATATTCCAATCCCGCCGACAGGGTACCGATCTCGGTGTGGCCGGTTCCTGCTAGCAGCTGACGCGCCGCACGGTTGCCGCCGGCAATGCAGCCCCAACTCAATCCAGGTCGATCCACTTGAGCACAGCGCTCGCGCATCCACTGTGTTGCGCTGTCGATGAGTCGTTGACCGATTCCTCGGCCGCGATAGTGAGGGTCCACGCAGAGCATCGCGCGATAGAAGCCGATATACGGTGCCTGACCGTCCGAGAGCGCAGTCTCGTCTATGGCGTACGCTCCTACCGTTTCGCTCGCGTGTTCCGCAGAAAGGAAAACCGCATTCTTAAGTTGCGCGAGTTGCGCCCGCACATTGACACGCCGGTAGTGGCGCGAGCCGCTGATAAAGCGGGTCGCCCCAACCAACTGTAAGATCCCATCGGTTGGCTCACGATGAAGACGGATCGTCTGAGAGCCATCCTGCCAAAGAACGTCGCTCACTCGGGTCGCCACTCGATGTCTAATGCGAGCACCTCGGCGAAGGTCGTGCGCCGTCGGATGGCTTGCCAGACGATTGGCCACGTCGAAAAGGTAGCGAGCGGCATGACGAAGGGATCTCGAATTGACCAAGTCACATCACGAGCGGCTCTCAGTGCGCGTCCGGTCCGACGCCGCTCCTCTGCATCGCCCAAAACGCTGAACCAGTGTGTCCAGTGCGACCAAAACTCCTGCATTAGTGTTGTGTCTTTCAGAATCGGGTCGGCCGGTGCGTCTGTGCCGCAGATGGCAGCGACCAAAGCCGAAGGTGACACGAAGTGAAGACCACTCGTGGCCCGCGGATTGCACTCGATCGCTCTGGCAGTGCCGTCGCTGGGATCGATAATGAAATCAAACGAGAGCAGGCCGGTGTAGTTGATTTCGGCAACAAAAGCGCTGACCCAGGACTGCACGGACGCGTGATCGACCCGCTCGAAACATACAGCAACGCTGCCATGCCGAGTATGCGCTCTGTACGCGACCATCAACTGACAAACCCCCGATCTTGCGATAACGAAGGCACTGATTTCTTGACCGAGCAATCGCTCTTGAATCAGCAAATCTGCCGAGTCGGCTGGGATGGGGTCGCCCGCTGAATGCAGCGACACGTTTCGACCGGAGCAACTGAACTCCGGTTTGAGTACGTAGTCCGCTAGCGCGATAGAACGGGCAACCTCGGTCCCGATTCGCGCGGTGCGTGGACTTGGCAATTCGAGGCGCTCTGCGAGCTCAATGAACCGCTGCTTCGAGTGCAACTCGAGAACGCAATCCTGTTCGCCGCAGAACACATCGGCCGTCAGCTGATGCTTTAGGCCACTGACCCAGGGTGTCTCCTCGGACACTGGAACGACAAGTTGAACGTCGTAGCGGCGCACAAGATCGGTAATGTCACGACGAAATTGATTCGGCGACTTTGTGGGGCCAGCAACGCGATGGACGCGCGAGACCGCGAGCGATGTTCGGGCCATATTTAATCGAAACGGATCGGCGACGATCACGCGCCAGCCCGCCGACCGGAATGCACGCGCTATGTCGATGGCGGGCGGCAGACGGCCAAGCGTCAGTAACACTGTAGGGCGCGGTTGCGACATCACCAAAGTATAAGCGAGCAGCGGGATCACCGGGGTCGTATACTGTGTGCTGATGAGACCGTCGTCATGGGGAAACGTCGATCGTCAGACCGTTGTACAAGCCGCCTGCGCCACTGCCGCTCACGCCGCTGCGCTCGCTATGGCGCGTGATCCGACAAGGCGACGGGGATCTTCTATCGCTGGTTCCTCGGGATGCCTATCACAAGCCACTAACGCATCTGGGCTATTCGCGTCGTTCGATTTTGTTGATCAATGATCCAGCCCTCGCGCGCGACGTGTTGACCGATCCACTTGAGATCTTTCCGAAGAACGATCTGATGGTCGGTGCTTTGGCCCCTTTGGTTGGGGATTCTATCTTCGTGTCCAGCGGTCCGCGTTGGCGTCGTCAGCGAGCGATGGTGGATCCCGCATTTACGCACATGCGAATCAACCGCGCGTTTGGCGCCATGCGCGCGGCGGTGAGTGACTATACGGACCAATTGGACCGCCATGCGCGGGAGGGCACCAACGTGTCACTCGACTTCGCAATGAGCGAGCTGACGGCAGACATTATCTGCAGAACCATTTTTTCGACACCGTTGTCGGGTGCCGTCGCTCGGGACGTGTTTGAATCCTTCGGCGAATTCGAAGAGCAGGTAGCGAGCGTCAATCTAGGCCAGCTGATTTTCGGCAAACCCTGGGCCGAGGTCCGCCAGCCGCCGCAAGTACTGGCCGCGTGTGAACGAATCCGAGATCAAATTGGTCGATTGCTCGACCCGCGTCTAGCTGATCTGGACGCGAATGACGATATCGTTGCTGCGATCGCCGCGGCAACCGACGCGGAGACCGGGGAGCGATTCACTCGTGAAGAATTGATCGATCAGATCGGAGTGTTCTTCCTCGCAGGTCACGAGACGACGGCGAGCGTATTGACCTGGGTGTTCTTCATTGTGTCCATGCGCCCGGATATCGCAACGCTCATCAGAGACGAGATTGATACGGTCATCGGAGATCGGGACATCCAGTTTGAGGATGTAAAGCAGCTGCCGATCATCCGGAGCGTCTTTCGCGAGACCCTGCGTCTCTATCCTCCGATTACTTTTATTCCGCGAGTCGCTGCAGAAGCGACGACCATCGGTGGCGTCAAGGTCAAAAAGGGTGCGATGCTCATGTTGTCGCCTTGGACCGCACACAGGAACGATGCGCTGTGGCGCGATGCCGCATCGTTTGACCCGTTGCGTTTTCATTCGGATAGCGAGCGAGAGGATGACGGTGTGTTCATGTCCTTCGGGCTTGGCCCCCGGGTCTGTGTCGGCGCCGCGTTCGCAACGATTGAGAGCGCACTGATCATCGCAGCGCTGGTGCGTCGGTATGATCTCGAAATCGTGCAGCCAGATGCGGTTCGTCCGGTGGCACGACTCACCACTCGGCCCGCCGAAGAAATCCAAGTGCAGGTGAGGCGCCGCGATGTCTGAGCCGCACGTCATCGTCGTGGGCGCCGGAATCGGCGGACTGGCGGCCGCATTTGATCTGATTCATCGCGGCGTGAAAGTCACCGTGCTTGAGCAACATGCCACCACCGGCGGCAAGATGCGGCAGATTGAAATCAACGGCCGCGGCATTGATTCGGGTCCGACCGTGTTCACCATGCGATGGATCTTCGATGATCTGTTTTCTGAGGCAGGCCTGAATCTCGACGAGTTCTTGACCCTGAGAGCGTCGGAACTACTCGCCCGCCATGCATGGCCGGATGGCAGCCAGTTAGATCTGTTCGCTGACGTCGAGCGCAGCCAGGCGGCGATCGAGGCGTTCTCCGGCGCACAAGACGCGGATCGCTACGGTGCATTTGCGGCGGCTGCGGAAGATATATTCAACACCCTCGATTTGCCGTTCATGCGGTCACAACGACCGTCGCCGCAGGCGTTGGCGGCTCGTGTTGGACTTCGTGGTATCCCGGATCTGCTGGCAACCAAGCCATTTGTGTCACTCTGGGATGATCTGCAAAAACGGTTTGTCGATCGTCGACTGACGCAACTTTTTGCGCGCTACAGCACCTACTGCGGATCCTCGCCGTTTCGAGCGCCCGCCACTCTGCAATTGATCGCGCACGCGGAACGCGCGGGCGTTTGGTACGTCGATGGTGGAATGCAAGCGTTAGCGCGGGCACTCACGGAGCGGATCGAGGCCGCCGGTGGTGTCGTACGTTGCAACGCGCCCGTTCGCCAAATGCTGCACTATGGCGACAAGATCACTGGCGTGACACTGGCCGACGGTGAGGTGCTGATGGCCGATGCTGTGGTGTTCAATGGAGACGTCGCCGCGCTGGCCAATGGACTGCTCGGCAAGCCGTTGCAGCGCGCCGTGCCAAAGCTGCCTAAGGATCGTCGCTCGTTGTCAGCGATCACCTGGAGTATGGTCGCCCGCGTGAGTGGTTTCCCGTTGACGCATCACACCGTGCTGTTTGGCGCAGACTACCGCCAAGAGTTCGATGCGATTTTTGAGCGCCAGCAGGTTTCAGGTTCTCCGACGCTCTACATTTGTTCGCAGGATAGGCATGACGATGCCGTTTCCGCCTGGGAAGAGGAGCGGGTGTTTTGTTTGATCAACGCACCCGCGAGGATGCTTTCGGAGTCCGAACTTGCGCAGGCGGAAGATGCGATGCTGAATCAATGTGCAGCTCAAGGTTTGGTGCTTGAGCACGCGCCGACGGACTGCGTGCGAACCGCGCCCGGTGACTTCGCAGGTCTGTTCCCGGCAACCGACGGTGCACTGTATGGGCGGCCAACGCACGGGTGGATGGGTTCGTTTTCTCGCCCAGGCGCACGCGCCCGGTTGAAAGGCCTATATTTGACCGGTGGCAGCGTCCACCCCGGTGCGGGCGTACCTATGGTCGCGATGTCCGGCCGACTAGCGGCGGCTTGCCTTAGGTACGACCTGAAACTCGATCGCTGATAGCGTATCTATCAGCCTGCGCTTTCCTGCATTTCGGTTTGCGGCATGGAGTGCATCGGCACATCCGGCACTATTTCATCCAATACCTTGGCGGAAGATATGACGCCTGGCAGACCAGCGCCGGGGTGGGTGCCTGCACCGACCAAGTAAAGGCTCTCGTACTCTTCGCTGCGGTTGTGCGGACGGAACCACGCAGTCTGGGTGAGAATGGGTTGCAAGCCGAACGCGGCGCCTTGTTCGGAGTTCAGCCGGTCGTTGAAATCGTCGGGCGTCAACATGTGCGAGGTTGCGATGTGCGATTCGAGGTCCGGCATCACTGTGTCGGCCAAACTGGCCGCGATGGCTTTGCGATACACCTCGGCCATCTTCGACCAATCAACCCCTGACTTTACATGCGGGACCGGTGACAGCACGTAGAACGCATCGCAGCCTTCGGGAGCAAGCGACTCGTCGGTTGCGGTCGGTCGATGCAAGTACAAGCTGAAGTCTTTGGCGAGCACTTTGTGGTCGAAGATGTCTTCGAGCAGCTGCTGATAGCGACGGCCCAGAAGGATCATATGGTGTGGTACGTCTTCGTAACGCCGATCCGTGCCGAAGTACCAAACGAACAGACTCATTGAATACTTCGCGCGCTTCAGTCGCCGGTCTGTCCAGCGACGGCGTCGTGAGCCCGATAGTAAGCGCTTGTAGGTACTCGCTGAATCGGCGTTTGAGACGATCACGTCAGCCTCGATCGTCTCCCCGTTCGTGAGTTCGACGCCGTAGGCTTTTCGTCCGCGAGTCAAGATCTGGGTGACTTCTGCATCGCAGCGCACTCGGTTGCCCTGTCCTTCGATCAGATCGACCAAACCGTTAACCAAGCTTCCGGTGCCACCCATCGCAAAGTGCACACCATGGCTGCGTTCAAGATGGGCAATGAGGGTGTAGACGGCTGTCGTCGTAAACGGATTGCCGCCCACCAGCAATGGATGGAAACTGAATACCATTCGCAGTTTGGGGTGCTTAATGTAGCGCGCGACTAGGCTGTAGACACTGCGGTAAAACTGCACGCGCACGAGATCCGGCAGCACTTTCAACATGCTCCAGAACTTGTCGAACGATACGTGCAGCAGATCTTCGAAGCCCACGTTGTAGACCTCGCGGCTCGCCGCGAGAAACTTTTTGTAGCCCGCGACATCGTCGGGTGAGAATTTGCTGACCTCATTGCGCATCGCTTCATCGTCGCCGCTGTAGTCGAAATGCGTGCCGTCGTCGAAGCGAATGCGATAGAACGGGTCGATGGCCCTCAGGTCGATGTAGTCATGCATGTCCTTGTTGCACAAAGACCAGAGCTCCTCGAACAAGAACGGTGCGGTGATAATGGTCGGGCCGGCATCGAAAACGAACCCGTCTTGGCGATACACATACGCGCGCCCGCCTGGAGCGTCGAGCTTTTCGAGAACCGTTACGTCGTAGCCGCGAGCGCCCAGGCGCACGGCCGCCGCTAGCCCGCCGAATCCGCTGCCGATCACGATTGCTCGGTTTTCACTCATCATGTGTCTCGTCTTGTTTACACTCAGTGTAGTATAAACTGGACAGATATTCGGTGCTTTTGGGGAAGTACGATGGAGGCTATAGCTGCGCTTTGGTTCCACAAGCTCGTCGTCGCCCATATCGCGACGGGCACCGCCGGACTGATCACCTTGTGGGTGCCTATCGCCGGACGGAAGGGCAGTCCAACGCACAAAATGTGGGGGAAGGTCTTTGCGTGGTCGCTGTTGGCGACAGGGACCATCGCGATTGGTATCAGTTTGTGCACGTTGATCGCGCCGCTCGCAACGCATCCTTCCAACGGACCCCCGTTCACCGGCAACGCGCCGCTGATCCGCGGCGTGTTTGGTTGGATGATGTTGTATCTCGCGACGATGACGCTAGCGCTGGCATGGTACGGCTTGCAGTGCATACGCTTTCGTCGTGCGCATGACAAGCATCGGAATACGTTTGAAGTGGTGCTGCAGGGCTTGATGTTTGTGACTGCCGCCAACTGCTTTGCCCAAGGGGTGCTGCTCAGTCAGCCTTTGCTCATGGGAATTTCGATCGTCGGGTTGGCGGCCGGAGTTCTCAATCTGAAGTTCATCTTCACGGAGCATCCCGAACCGAACGAGTGGCAGATCCAACACTCGCGAGGTCTCGTGGGTGCCGGTATCAGTGTGTACACCGCGTTCCTCGCGTTTGGGGCGGTGAATCTGTTGCCAGCCTACGCGCTGAACCCAGCGTTATGGGCTTTGCCCACAACGCTAGGTGTAACGTATTTGCTGTATCACCAGTATCGAATCACCCGGCGCAGGGCGGCTTTGGTCTGACCGACATGTTCAGCGGAGCGGCGAATGTTCGCCGTACAGCGTTGTTTCACCTCGGGTGATGAAGGTTTCCCAAGCGACACCCTGAGGGTCCTGGATCCATTTCTTGGTCGACTGCGCGTAGCAACAGTTGGCGGACGGCTCTTCAATCGTCGGCCCCCCGGCTTGTTCCAGACGCTCGAACACTTCGTCGAGTTCCTTATCCGATTCGGTCTGGATGCCAAGATGCGAGATCCCTGGTGCGCCGCATTGCTTCGCGCTGATCGCGAAATTGACTCGGGGATCATCCAACATCCACTTCGCATAGTCGGGCTTAAGCACCGTGGGTTCGGCTGCGAACAAAGATGAGTAGAACTGTACAGAGGGTTCCAACTCATCGACCGTGATGTTGACGTGGAAGCGTTTCATGGCGTGTCTCCTGTGGTCGAATTTGCGACAGATAGAGATCCAATCGCAAGATTTAGCGCTCGATTCGATTGTGCGGGCTGCGCCTGGCAGCAGTCTTCGAGCAAGAACTGGAGCACTTGCTTGATGCCGCGAAAGTCGACCGAATAGATGATGCGCCGTCCCCGCCGATCGGCGTTCAACAGACCTGCTCTCGACAGGATCGATAGATGGGAGGACAGCGTGTTGTTCGGGATCCCGATGTGCTCGGCGATCTCGCCTGCAGCGAGGCCGTCGGCGCCATATCGCACCAGTAGGCGGAAAACTTCGAGCCTGTGAGTATGGGCGAGTGCTGACAGGGATTGGACTGCATCATTTATTTCCATATTTCGAGAATAATAGAAATAAAAGATCGATGTCAAATCCGCGTTTAGCGATTCGACGTTAAGAGGAAGGTGCCGCGGCCGCGCGCCAGCGTTGCGCCAGGTCAACGCTATGGAAAACCAGTGAGGCGATCAGAGCCATTGCGATCCATTGCCACTTCGCGCCGATCCAAACCAGCTTCAGCGCAACCATCAGGCTTCCGCCGGCACCGGCATTGCAGACAACGGTTGGAATTGTTAAGCCACGCCCGCTGCGCCAGCGGTACACCGAGAGCACTAACACCTCGAGGGCGATCACCAAAAGCATGACGTCGGCGATACGGCCAGACTCGATCCAAGATGCAATGCTTGCCATGGGCTAGGTGGTCGGTGCGAGTCTCAGTAGCCGGCCACCATTCTGATCTTCAAGTAGCCAGATGGTGCCGTCCGGGCCTTGTTCGACATCGCGAATGCGTTTGCCCATCGGGTAGCGTGCGACTTCTTTGGCGGATGTACCGTCGAGTTCGACATGGATCAGCGCCTGTGCCACCAGTCCGCCGATAAACGCGTCTCCCCGCCAGTCGGTAAATAAATCACCGCGGTAAATCATCAGGCTGGACGGTGCAATAGAGGGGACCCAGTAGGCGGCCGGTGCCTGAAACTCAGGTCGCGTGTCATGGTCCGGAATCTGCTTGCCGCTGTAGTGATCGCCATTCGACACGATTGGGTAGCCGTAGTTGGCTTTCTCTCGCACGAAGTTCAGCTCGTCGCCATGGCGCGGCCCCATTTCGCTGTTCCAAAGGTTGCCATCGAGGTCAAAAGCAATTCCGAGCGGGTTGCGGTGTCCTAAGCTCCAGATCTCGGCCGTAACTCCACCTTCAGCGGCGAACGGGTTATCCGCTGGGACGCTGCCATCCGGATTGAGTCGAAGGATTTTGCCCATGTTGGAGTTCATATCCTGCGACGGGTCGAATTTTTGTCGTTCGCCCGAACTGACCCAGAGATAGCCATCGTCGGAAAACAGCATGCGGTGACCATAGTGTCCACGGCCGGGGACCTTTGCGACCTGACGCCAGATGATCTCCGCATCGACGAGGCGGCCGCCGGTGGCCGTCAATTCGAGCCGCGCTCTGCTGATGGCAGCGCCACGGGTATCTCCGTCGCCCGCTTCGGCGTAACTCAAATAGATGAGATTGTTGGATGCGTAATCGGGGTGCAGAACGACGTCACCCAAGCCACCTTGACCACCGTAGTCGACCGCGGGAACCCCTTCGACAGGGGTCGATTTGTTGCCCGCGTCGTCAACGATGAACAGGTTGCCGCCTTTTTCGGTGACCAACATACGACCGTCCGGCATGAACTCCATTGCCCAAGGTTCATGAAATGCGGCCAATGCGGTTACTGTGAACGGCGGGTTGCCGGGCACAGTGACAGGCGTGCCAGTCGAGCTCGACTGGGCGGCTGCCGGGGTCAATGCCGAACTCGTCGCCGCGGATTCGGCGTTGCCACCACAGGCGGTGAGGGCGAGCACGGATAAGGCGGCAACTAGCAGCGAACGCATCATAAAACTCCCAGGTATCAGCGGATGTGCAACATAGATCGACTCATCTGGTTAGTATAGCGCGCCATGCGATCTACGAATGTTCTCCTCGGCGCCACCGTCGCCCTGTTGCTTACGCCGACGGCGCTGAATGCCCAGTCTTCCGAAACCTTGGACGAGGTGGTCGTTACGGCATCACGAACGACGCAGCCGCTGCGAGCGCTGCCCTACGCGATTGACGTGATCGACACAGCCGATATTCAAACCGCACGGCCATTGCTCGGTCTGGATGAGGCGCTGCAAGGTGTTCCGGGCTTGCTGGTGCAGAATCGATTCAACTTCGCTCAGGACCTCAGGATTTCAATTCGGGGTTTCGGGGCACGTTCTGCGTTTGGAATTCGCGGCATACGAGTCTTGATCGACGGTATTCCCGCGACTCTGCCAGATGGCCAAAGCGGCGTGGATGGCATTGATGTCGGCGCGACCGGAAAGATCGAGTTGCTTCGAGGCAGTGTCGGGGCCCGATACGGCAACGCCGGCGGTGGCGTGTTGTTGGTCGAAACCGCATCTGGCGATGAGACGCCGACTTTGCAAATTCGTGGTGCACTCGGCAGTGACGGCTACCGGCGCCAACAAGTATCCCTCGGTGGGACTGGAGGCAGCTGGAACTATCGAGTCAGTTTGTCCGATCTCGACTACACAGGGTTTCGTGATCATGCTGCAGCTCGCAACCAGCAAGCCAGTGCGCGTTTGGAGCACGATGCGGGGCGGGGTGGCAATTGGTTGTTCAGCCTGCACCATACCGATCAGCCAGAAGCGTTCGATCCGGGTGGTATCACGCTGGCACAAGCGCAGGCGCAGCCACAGAGTGCGCGGGATGCCAACGTTCGTTTTCAGGCGGGAGAGGCATTGCAACAAACCCGTTTCGGGTTTCGCCATCAAAGGCGTCTAAACGAACGGACCAGACTGGTGTGGCGGCAGTACGTCACGTCGCGCGAATTCGATGGTTTGTTGCCGTTTGGGTTCGGTGGTGCGATTGATGTCGATCGCACGTTTTTCGGTGGTGGTCTCCAGCTCCAACATAATCCGGGTGATGGCGATCGATGGGGTACGGTTACCGTGGGCCTCGATATCGATCGACAGAGGGATACGCGACAGAGATTCGTTAACGATGCCGGCGTTCGCGGTGCATTGACGCTGGATCAGCGAGAGGAGGTGAGTGCAAACGGCCTGTTCGCGCTGTGGCAATTCGAGCCGGCGGATCGGTGGTCAGCGGACATGGCCATCCGCTACGACGCCATCGAATTCGATGTGGCGGACCGATTGCTCGCCAACGGTGATGATAGCGGATCGTTAGAATTCGATGCGTGGTCACCGTCGTTCGGCCTGAGCTGGTCATTGGATCCTGCTACGACCATCTATGGCAGTTTTTCTCGCTCATTTGAAACGCCGACAACGACGGAGCTTGCGAATCCAGATGGCATGGGTGGGTTTAACGCCGCGCTGGAACCGCAGCGGGCAGAACAAATCGAGCTCGGCTTGCGCAGGATCACGGACCAGCAAACGCTAACACTTGCGATCTATCAGATTGACCTTGAGGACGAACTGATTCCTTTCGAGCTGGAAGCATTCCCTGGACGAGACTTCTTTGAAAACACCGGTGCCTCGCAGCGCCAAGGCGTCGAAGTGTCGTGGCGCTTCGCGTGGCACCCCAATTGGTCGTCGGCTGCGAGTTACACCTATTCAGACTTTGTTTTCGAGGACTTCCTAACCGATGACGGGACAGACTTTTCGGGCAACCGCATCCCGGGGTCGGCGAGACACCAATACTTCGCTCAGTTGCAGTACCAAGATGATGCCGGTTGGTTTGCCTCGGCTGAGGTTGCACGGGTTGGCGCTATCGAACTCAACAACGCGAATAGCGTGGCAACCGAATCCTTCACGCGTGTTGAGCTGCGAGTCTCGAAGCAATTCGAGGTTGGGCGATGGCGCCTGGCACCGTTCGTCGCAGTCAGCAATGCGCTGGATGAGGCGTATACTGCCAATGCGCGCATCAACGCATTCGGGTCGCGATTCTATGAGCCTGGTCCAGATCGTGCGGTTTTCGTGGGGTTTGATGCGCGCTTCGCAAAGGGGCAATGAGTAGGGGGATACAATGATTGAATCACGTGCAGCAGTGGCAGTGGCGGCCGGCAAACCGTTGGAGATTGCGACGGTCAAAGTCGCACCGCCGAAGTCCGGGGAAGTGCTGGTTCGTCTGGTTGCGACGGGCGTTTGCCACACCGACGCATTCACGCTGTCTGGCGATGACCCAGAAGGCATTTTTCCGGCGATCCTTGGGCATGAGGGTGCGGGTATCGTTGAGGCAATCGGTCCTGATGTATCCAGTGTCAGTGTTGGTGATCACGTCATTCCGCTGTATACGCCTGAATGTCGCACCTGCGATTTCTGCGAGTCCGGCAAAACCAATCTTTGCCAGAAGATACGTCAGACCCAGGGCCAGGGACTGATGCCCGACGGTACTTCAAGATTCACGCTCGATGGCGATTCGATTGCCCACTACATGGGCACGTCGACATTCTCGGAGTACACCGTCGTGCCCGAGATCGCGCTTGCGGTGATCAACAAGGCGGCGCCCTTAGACAAGGTTTGCCTGCTGGGTTGTGGTGTGACGACGGGAATCGGCGCTGTGCTGAACACAGCAAAAGTGACCGCAGGTTCGAGCGTCGCCGTGTTCGGTCTGGGTGGGATCGGACTCAGCGTTGTCCAGGGGGCGGTGATGGCCAACGCGGGCCGAATCATCGCTGTCGACGTCAATCCGGAGAAGTTTGAAATGGCGACACAATTGGGTGCCACCGATTGTGTGAATCCGCGGGAGTACGATGCGCCGATTCAGGATGTCATTGTTGATCTCACCGCGGGTGGTGTCGATTACTCATTTGAGTGCGTCGGCAATACAGAATTGATGCGAGCCGCGCTTGAGTGTTGCCATAAAGGTTGGGGCGAGTCGGTGATCATCGGTGTCGCCGGTGCAGGACAGGAGATTTCGACGCGACCCTTCCAGCTCGTGACCGGGCGCGTATGGCGAGGCACTGCGTTTGGTGGTGTTCGGGGGCGGACCGAACTGCCGGGATACGTTGAGAAATACATGTCCGGTGAAATCCAAATCGATCCCTTCGTGACCTATGACCTCGGTTTGGATGAAATCAACGACGCTTTTGACCATATGCACGCTGGCCGGAGCATCCGTTCAGTCATTCATTTTTGACATAATCAAATCAAATTCGAGCGCTCTGTCGCAGGAACACTGACACTCGTTGACACACAGTGTCGCCATGTGACAACGTCAATCGCGAAAGGCACACCGCGTGAAAGCGCGGGTCGCAAAACCACCGGTCTAAGGACATGAGGTCTAAGGCAGCGGGGTTGCCGGCAGGGCGTTACTCGTCCGTCGTCAGCGAAACCCCTTATTGCTGCTGTGTCGTGCGCCCTCGACCATGGTCTTGTTCGATGGACAGACAAGCAGGAGCTCGTATATGCCGAGTCGAGAGGGGCAGTCAGAGACATCACACAGCGCGAATCAGGGCGTCAAGGGCCGACGGCCTGCACCCGGGGTGGTCGCGCCGAAATCGATCAAAGAGCTGCAACAGATCCTGGATCCGGCTTCCGGGTATCCGACCCCGATACGTCCCATGGGTGCCAACAGTAGCTGCACCGCCTGCACCGCCGCTGTCGGTGGCACTGTCGTCGACACCACCAGTCTCAAGAACATTGGTCGAGTCGAAAACGACACGGTGACCTGTGATGCGGGAGTCACGCTGCGTGAACTTGCCGATAACCTCGCTGAGCAAGGTCTCGAGATTTCCGGCGCATTGGATTTGATGAATCGTACGGTGGGTGGCGCGGTCGCGAGTGGCTGCTTCGGTCCATCGCATGACGGCACGACAGCGTTCATCGCATCGCAGGCTATTTCTATGGAGCTTGTCCTGCCAAATGGGCGTCTCATGCAGGTCGATTCGGATAAAGACAATCTACTGAATGCGGTACGCATCAGTTTTGGGACCCTTGGCATCATCGCCACGGTGACGTTTAGGGTACGACCGCAAGAACAGTTCGTTCTGAAGCAGCGACGCATGGATGTTGAGACCTTCGGCCGCGCGGCCCGGGTGTTGATCAACCAACCACTCGGCATGAAGTTTTTCTATCTACCTTTCAAGGATGTCGTGTTCACAGAGCTTAGGCGATCCGAGCCGGAGGGCACCCGGCGGGTTCGCAACTTGCCGTGGAAACTCAAAGAGCTGGGCGAGACGACGGTTTTGCCCTCAATCTGCGGCAAGCTCGGACGTATCGTGCCGATCCCAAGCCTGCGATACAGCCTGGTGGATGGGTTGCACGGTATGACGCAGTCGTTTTTGACCAGCACGCTCACCGCAGGCGGCTTTAATTCGGTCGAGTTCCGCGATCAAGGTAGCGGCAAGTTCGCAGGTCCACCGCTCGAGTACACCACGTGGTGTTTTCCGGCAGAAGAGGTCGGCATGCTGCTGACTGCCTACCGGACTTTCGCGACGGACTACTACACCGAGCACAAATTCCGCTGCGATATGCCAGTGGTTGGGTTCCGTTTACCGACGGACCGCAGCGCGTTGTTGTCGCCAAGTTTTGATCGACCGATGTTTGCTTTGCGTTTTGTCAGCAGTCCACATCCGGTCTGGGAAGATTTCGTCATGGAACTCGCCGATTTCGCACAGCGTTGGGGCGGTTCACCTTTGCTCAACCAGTCGCGCAGTGCGGAGCCGGGTCAAACCGCCGTCGCGTTGGGCAGTCGGTTGGAGTTCTTTCGGAAAATCCGCCGCCGGATGGATCCGGATGGACGAATGTTGAATCCGTTCTTGTCGCAGTACCTGTCCTAACAGCTAACAATCGACAAAACTCACGGGTACCTCAACGACGCTCGCCGCTAGCCCGCCACGCGCGGTTTCCTTGTACTTATCCTGCATATCGCGGCCGGTCTCTCGCATCGTCTCGATCACTTTGTCGAGCGAGACCATGTGTTGTCCGTCGCCGCGCAGCGCCAACCTTGACGCGTTAATGGCTTTCACGGACGCCATCGCATTGCGTTCGATGCACGGCACTTGAACGAGACCTGCGATCGGATCACAAGTGAGGCCTAAGTTGTGTTCCATCGCAATCTCGGCGGCGTTCTCGCATTGCGCGGGCGTACCGCCAAGCACTTCCGTCAGTGCGCCGGCCGCCATCGAGCACGCCGAGCCGACTTCACCTTGGCAGCCAACCTCGGCGCCGCTGATCGACGCGTTCTCCTTGAACAAGATACCGATGGCGCCACAGGTCAGTAAGAACCGACGGATACCATCTTGCGTCGCACCCGGGCAAAAGCGCTGGTAGTAGTGCAAGACCGCAGGAACGATGCCTGCTGCGCCATTGGTCGGTGCAGTCACCACGCGCCCGCCAGCGGCGTTCTCTTCGTTGACAGCAAGCGCGTAGAGATTCACCCAGTCCATGATCGACAAGGGATCTGCGAGGGCTGCTTCAGGCCGTTCACGAAGTTGGGTGTACATCGCCGCCGCGCGACGCCGAACCTTGAGCCCCGGTAGCACGCCAGACTCATCGCAACCGCGCCTAACGCAGTCTTGCATCGCAGCCCAGATCGCATCGAGCTCCTTGTCGATGTCGGCGTCGCTGCGCCAAGCGCGTTCGTTGGCCCGCATAACGTCCGAGATCTTGAGTTCGTGCTGTTCGCAGTGCGCCATTAGCTCGCTGGCTGTTGTGAACGGATACTCTTGATCAACCGAAGCGGCGACGATCTGGCCCTCGCTGGCCTGCGCTTCATCAACTACGAAGCCGCCCCCGATCGAGTAGTAGGCCCTTTCGAGAAGTGTCGTGCCATCCGCATCGTCGGCGCGCAGTCGCATCGCGTTCGGATGAAACGGCAGCCGTTTGCGCACCATAAATTTAAGATCGCGTTTGGGATCGAAGTTAATCGTGTGCTGACCGTTCAAGAGCAAACTTCGATTGGCTTCGATTTCTGCGAGTGTGTCGGAGATTGTGTCCGGATCGACGCGATCCGGCTGCTCGCCCATCAGTCCGAGCTGAACGGCTTTGTGGGTTCCGTGTCCTCGCCCGGTGGCGCCGAGCGATCCGAACAGATGCACAGTCACGCGATGCACGGATTGCAGTGCGCCGGCGTCGTCGAGTGCATTCGTGAATTGCGACGCGGCGAGCATCGGGCCGACTGTGTGAGAGCTCGACGGTCCGATGCCAATCTTGAACAAATGGAAAACGCTAATCGTCATAAATCATCAGGTAGATAACGGGCCCATCGCTTCATAAATCCATGACCTCGGTCGGTAAGATAGATGCGCTTTTTACGCAGATTCGCTGGGTCCAAATGTTGCTCAATCAACGCAGGCCCTGGGGTTTTGCGGCTGGTCATGGCTGACAAATCCGCAAGGTTACGCGACAGCGCCGTTGTGCTGATGCCAGCCAGCTGTTGTGCGAGTTCATTTTGGCTGAGTCCTTCGGAGCGTGCGACATGGAGTAACACCAGCAAGCGCTGCACCGTAACGTCCGGCGCGATGTGATCGCGAGCGTAGGTGAGGAAGTCGAGAAAGTCGATAGGTTGTGACATGCCAGCCCTTTAATTGCGATATCGCAACTATTGTGCTGTTGTTTGTACTTGTTGGCAACACGCCGGATAGGAGCGCTAGACGTCTGCTCTCCGTAGG
>JBCAZH010000034.1:0-27323 GCA_038533155.1 Pseudomonadota bacterium
GTTCTTGATCAGTTGCCATGTGGTCGATCCCCCCGACGAGCCAAGGCATAGGTCGACTGGATACTGACGGTCTTTGACAGCGCTGTCAAACGTTGCTAGAACAGCGATCCGTTAGCGCTGCATTACAGGGGGCCAAGATCAGCGCCCAAGAACACACAACTTACGGCCCAACCGATATCGAATCGCGCATTGCCGGTTTGCTGTCGCGCATGACGCTGCGCGAAAAAGTCGGTCAACTGGTACAAGCGGATGCGAGCTGGGGCTATCCCCCCGACTATCTGGGGGACCGTCTGCGCGCCGGCGACCTCGGTTCGGTGCTGAACCTGGCTAATCGAGATTATGTGAATACCTTGCAGCGTATCGCTGTCGAGGAAAGCCGTCTCGGCATACCGTTGTTGGTCGGTCGCGACGTCATCCATGGATTTCGTCACGTCATGCCCATTCCGCTGGGTCAGGCGGCGAGTTGGGATGTTTTGCTGGTCGAACAGGCGGCACGATGTGCAGCACTCGAAGCTGCGCGCGTCGGAATCAACTGGACTTTTGCGCCGATGATCGACATCGCGCGGGATGCACGCTGGGGGCGGATTGCAGAGAGCCCAGGTGAGGACCCGGTGCTCGCGGGCGCAATGGCTCGAGCAATGGTGCGCGGCTTCCAAACGGACGATCTCGCCGCGCCCGAAGCCGTCGCTGCGTGTGCGAAACACTTCGCGGCTTATGGCGCGGTCGATGGGGGTCGCGATTACGCCACGACCAACGTGCCGCGCAACGAACTCAGGAACGTCTACCTGCCGCCCTTCAAAGCCGCTGTAGACGCCGGTGTGGCGTCAGTGATGACGTCGTTCAGCGATATCGATGGCGTGCCTGCGAGTGCCAATGACTTTCTGCTGCGCGACGTATTGCGTGACGAATGGCAGTTCGACGGCATGGTCGTCAGCGATTGGGACTCGGTTTCGCAATTATCGATTCACGGCTTGACGGCGGATGACCGCGACGCAGCTCGACAAGCGATTGGTGCGGGTGTCGACATGGAGATGAACGGACCGTGCTACCCCGGCCATCTCATCGAGTTGGTCGAACACGGACAAGTTGCTGAGTCGACGATCGATCAAGCCGTGGCCAACGTGTTGCGGTTGAAGTTTCGTTTGGGTTTGTTCGAACGACCCTTTGTTGACGACGATACGGTGCCCACGCTCAACGAACCGCAGCTTCGGGCCGTCGCAAGGAAACTTGCCCGTAACAGTGTCGTGATGTTGAAGAACGACGAGCAAGCATTGCCACTGCGCCCTGACGGGCTCTCGCGAGTGGCGCTGCTTGGGCCGCTCGCCCATGCGCCCTATCAGCAGTTAGGTACGTGGGTGTTCGATGGCGACCCCGAGCTGAGCATCACGCTTCGCGATGCACTCGAGGCTGCGCTACCGGACACCGTTGCGCTCGATTATCACCGGGTGATGCAGCACTCCCGGTCGCTCGACATGCCTGAGCTGGAAGCTGCGCTCGCGGATGTCGAGCGAGCCGATGTTGTGATCCTCGGGTTGGGCGAAGAATCCATCTTGTCCGGCGAGGCCCATTGCCGCGCGAATATCGACTTGCCAGGTTCTCAGACGACGTTGTTGCGCGCCGTACGCGCCATGGGTAAACCCGTGATCGGTGTGATTCTGGCAGGCAGGCCACTTACGTTGAGCACCGTTATTGATGAGTTCGATGCGTTGCTCTACGCCTGGCATCCTGGCATTGAAGCGGGGCCCGCACTCGTCGACCTGTTACTCGGCAAAATCTCACCGTCGGGCAAGTTGCCGGTCAGCTTCCCGAGTGTCGTTGGTCAGATTCCGATCCACTACAACCATAAACGTGGCGGTAAACCGCCGAGTCCGGATCAAGTGGCACACATTGATGCGTTGGATACGCGTGCGCCCCAGACTTCGGTAGGGATGACGAGCTACTACCTGGACGCTGGCTATGAGCCGCTGTTTCCTTTCGGTTTCGGCTTGTCGTACGGCGAGTTCCACTACCATGACCTGCAACTCGTCAGTGACCGCTTGGCGCCCGACGCGACACTTAAGCTGTCGGTCGAGCTCTCCAATCACGGTGAGTACGACGCCGAGGAGGTGGTGCAAGTCTACGTTCGCGACTTGGTCGGCTCTGTGACCCGACCTGTGCGGGAGCTAAAGGCATTTCAGCGAGTCCATGTACCCGCCGCATCGACATGCCACGTAGCATTCGAGATTCCGGTAAGCGACCTGGGCTTCTACGGTCGCGATGATCGATGGTCGATCGAGCCTGGTGCGTTTCAGGTCTGGGTCGGCGGCGACGCCAACGCGGCACTGGCCGCGGAGTTTGAGATAACCACGCCCGAGGGGGGCAATCCATGAAATCACGAGGAGGGGAAGGCGTGATTCAACGAGCCATTGTATTGTTGGTGGTATCGCTACTGTGTGCGTGCACCAACGAATCAGAACAAGAAACCAAAAGCGATACCGCCATGTTGAAACAAACCACCGCTGATCTCGTTCAGGGCACAGTCATGGCTGTGGCGTATTCCGGGTTCCGCGAAGGTCAGCATCCAGATCGGGGTCAGGGCGCAAACAACCCGAGCCGCGAGGAGATTCTGGAAGACCTGAACATTCTTGTCGCCAATGACTTCAATCTCATTCGGTTGTACGACGCAGGTGAGAACTCACGAACGACGCTGGAGCTGATTCGTGAGCAAGGCTTACCGATCAAGGTATTGCAGGGAATTTGGTTGAACGCCGAGTTTTCTAATCACGAAGGGTGTCCTTGGCTCAATGAACCCATCCCAGAGGCGGAGTTGGCCGCCAACGTTATTGCGAATGACGCGGAAGTTGCGCGAGCCATCGGCCTTGCCAATGAATTCGACGACGTCATTGTGTCGGTTAACGTCGGTAATGAGGCGTTAGTGGATTGGACCGATCATATGGTGCCGCTGCCTTCGATGATCGAACACGTCCGTACAGTGCGTCAGGCGATTCAGCAACCGGTGACGGTGGCAGAAAACTACGAGTGGTGGATCGCAAGTGGCGCGACACTCGCCAAGGAGCTGGATTTCGTCGGCGTTCATACCTACCCGGCCTGGGAAGGCAAAACGATCGACGAGGGTTTGAGCTACACGGTCGAGAACATGCAACGCGTTCATGAAGCGCTGCCGGAATCACCGCTTGCGATTCTGGAGGCAGGCTGGGCGACGACAGCCTCCGAATTTGGTGATCGAGCGAGCGAGGCGAATCAAGCCCGCTATTTCGACGAGCTCATGACGTGGGCGACTGATGTTAACGTTACTGTGTTCTTTTTTGAGGCGTTCGACGAACCCTGGAAAGGTAACCCCGACAACGCTGACGGTGCCGAGAAACACTGGGGACTGTTCTTTGTTGATCGCTCGCCTAAGGCTCGGTTCCGTCGGTAGCTATCCGCGGTGAGTAAACTGGCAACCACATCACTCCGTGGGCTGCGCACGTTTTGCGTTGCCGCACGCTACGCCAGTTTCCGCGCTGCGGCTGAGGCGCTGTATGTGACGCCTTCGGCGGTCAGCCACCAGGTTCGATCGTTGGAAGAACATCTCGGTATCGCGCTGTTTCACCGCAGCAGTCGAGATATTTCACTGACGGAGAATGGCCGAGCCTTGTACGAGGAAGTCGCGCCGCTGATCGATCAAATCGATACCATCGTGAGCCATTATCGGTCAGGCACACGGCGGACAACGGTGCGCATTTCGGTGCAGCCCTTTTTCGGTAGTGAGTACTTCGTACCGCGATTGCGAGATTTCACGGCGAAACACCCTGAGATCGATATCCAGGTTGGTACTAGCGATGAAGCTTCCGAGAAACATCCGGCCGACGCCGATTTGTCGGTCCGCCTGTTCTCAGCACCACCGACTGGCTTCGCGCACAAGCCGCTGTTTCCGCTCCGTCTGGTCGCCGCGGGTTCACCGGAATTCAAAAAGTCGATCAAACGCAAGAACGGTCGGATCATCAGTGATTTTCCGCTGATCGTTCATGAAACGCTGTCGAAAGCTTGGCCGATGTGGTCGGAGCAGACGGGCACCGGCTTGCCGGATCCGCCGAAAATCACGCGCTTCGATTCGATGATCGCTGTCGTGCGGGCCGCTCAGCGCGGTCTAGGCGGCGCATTGGTACCGATGCCAATGGGCGAGTTGTGGTTTGAAGAAGGCAGTATCGTTCGGCTGTTCGACGATGAACTCCTTATGGGCAGTGCGTACTATTTGATCTGGAAACCCGACAACAAGGAACGCGATAGTGTGCGATCCCTGCGGGAATGGATTCTTGCGACGTTCACCGGAGAACGGTGAGTTTTTTTCACGTCGAGACCGAAAAACATTCGTTTGTGCTGTGGGGCTGACGGCCCTATCTTGACGCTGTCTTGAACACAACGGCGGCGCTCCCCCCCCCATTTTTGCCGTCAGCGTATGGAGGACAGAAAAATGTTCGATAAAACCAAAAATCGTCGAGATGCATTCGCGTTCAGCTTCCGCGGTTATCGGGCTATGGCAGGTGTCGTCGCACCGGTGATCGTCTCTGATGAGCGGTTCCGCAACCGGCGCAAATCGGATCCTGCGAATCACCATAACGCGCCCGCCTCACATAATTGGGTGCCCGCGGAACAAGCAGGCTGCTGACAGTTCATTGCATTTGAAGACAATTTTGCGTTGTCGATTTGGTGTCCAAAAGATGCCAAATTGACAACGCTGTCATCGTTTGTTACTTCTAGCGTCGAGATAGCAGTTCCACAGGCAAGTTAGGCACTGCGTTTCACGTTTGGGGGGACAATCCATGACTTCGTCTTATTGCGCGACGTGGCGCAATCTCGCTGCCATTGGTGCGGCACTGATTCTATCTTCGTGTGGCGGTAGCGATCGTCCGGAGCCACTGAGCGATGTGGAGGTCGCGCCACCGCTGGCAGTACCACCTCAAAGCAACGTTAACATCAGCAACCCGACTCTGACCGTTGCGATGAACAACGAGGTCTCGCCGGGCGAGCAGTTGACGCTGGTGTTCAGCGATGAGTTTGACGGCAACGGCCTAGATCCAGAAGTCTGGTTTTTCGAAGAAGGTGACGGCAGCCAGTACGGCATTCCGGGGTGGGGCAACAACGAGTTGCAGTACTACCTCCCAGACAGCGCCCAACTCGCCAATGGCATGTTGACCATTACCGCGCGCGAGCAGCGACTCGGAACATTTGAATACACCTCTGCGCGGATCAACACTCGCGACCGTTTCGCGTTCCAGTACGGTCGAATTGAAGCACGCATGCGATTGCCGGGTGGTCAGGGATTGTGGCCAGCGTTTTGGTTGCTGTCACAGGACAGCCCCTACGGTACGTGGGCGGCCAGCGGCGAAATCGACATTATGGAGGCGATCAACTTGGGCGGCACCGGGGGCAATCAAGTCTTCGGCACGATCCACTACGGCGCTGAGTTCCCTGGCAACCTCTCGACGTCTGAAACCTACATCGTGCCATCCAACCCGCAAGAAGAATTTCATGTGTATGCAGTGGAGTGGGATGCCACCGAGATCCGCTGGTATGTCGACGACGTGATGTACGCAGCGATGAGCAACTGGAACTCATCCAATGGGCCATACCCGGCGCCGTTCGATCACGAGTTCTACATCATTTTCAATGTTGCCGTGGGTGGCAACTTCCCAGGCGCGCCGGCCGCGAACACTGTGTTCCCGGTCACGATGGATGTCGACTGGGTGCGCGTCTATTCAGGAGAGCCCTGATCCGGAAAGTGCCGTAAGGCCAATCAGGGGGGAGCGGTTCGCGACAGGCCAGGAGGGGGTTGCGCGAATCGAAAATAACAATGACCGGACCC
The DNA here is from genome assembly GCA_038533155.1 of Pseudomonadota bacterium. Lineage (GTDB taxonomy): Bacteria > Pseudomonadota > Gammaproteobacteria > Steroidobacterales > Woeseiaceae > CALBPI01. The sequence goes on from JBCAZH010000034.1 coordinate 5,846, forward strand.
AGCGTCAGTCGCTGGATAATTCATGGGACACGACAACATGTTTGTATCGAGAAGCCACCGCGCCGTGCGCGCGCTGACCGCAGTGCTATCCACTTTGGCGCTTGCAGGGTGTTTTGGCACAGGGGATGGACCTGAGCCAATCGCCGGAACGCCGGCACCACCGCCGCCGCCGCTGCCGCCAGGCTTCTGCGATGCCATTAATTTTGAAGACGCCTGTGATCCGGTGGGGATTGCAAACTTCGCAGGTGGTGCGACCACGCTGGTTCAGAACCCGAACGCGAGTGGCATCAACACGAGCGAACAAGTCGCTCAGATGCAGAAGTTTACCGATCAGCCGTTCGGCGGTACCACGCTGGCGACGCCAAGCAGCATCGATTTCACTCAGGGTGAAGCCTTTACGATGAAGGTGCTGTCACCTCGGCAAGTGCCCGTCCTATTTAAGTTCGAAGGTCTTGATCGGGAGCGCTCGCTCGAACATTCAGGTAGCAACACGTGGGAGACCTTGTGCTTCGATTTCTCGAATGACACAGCCGGCAATCCCGTAACCGGAATCACCGTAATCTTCGATCTCGGTGTTCAAGGTGACGCCGCCAACGATCCCAACAACTGGACCTTCTTCTACGACGATATCGAGCAAGTAGAGAGTTGCGCTGGCGTGCCGCAAGGCACGACGTTGCCGGTCGACTTTGAGGACGATCCTGCAACCTACAACTTCGGCGCCGACGCGGGCTTTGGCGGCGGTGCCTCTTCGGTCATCGCGAACCCGCAATCCAACACCATCAACACGAGTGCGCAAGTTGCACAAATGCAGAAGTTCATGGGTGAGGTGTTCGGCGGCAGCACATTGAGCCTGGCGGAGAACGTGGACTTCTCGAATGGTGAAGCGATTCGGATGAAGGTCTGGTCGCAACGCGAAGTGCCGGTGCTGTTCAAATTTGAAGGTCTCGATCAGGAGCGCTCTGTTACCCACACCGGCGGTAGTGAGTGGCAAGACCTGTGCTTTGACTTCGCAGGCTCAACCTCGGGGCCGGCCAGCAATGCCCTGACGTTCATCTTTGATCTTGGTGTCGCCGGTGACGCGATGAACGATCCAGACAATTGGACGTTCTTGTACGACGACATTCGCCAGGTCGCGGACTGCTCGACCGGCGGTGGCGGCGGTGGGTCCTCCACATTGCCCACCCTCGACTTCGAAGGTGGTGCAGGCGGTGCGGACTTCGCCTGGACGGTGTTTGAAAACGGTGACAACCCGGGTGTGGCATTCATCGCCAATCCGGATGCGTCTGGCATCAACACTTCCGCCACTGTGGCCGAGTTCACCGTTCGCGATGCGGGTCAGGATTTCGCGGGCGCCTCAACCGACGGTCTACCGACTTTCACATTGGACGCTTCGAATGCTGTTGTGACCATCAACGTGTGGAAGTCAGTCATCAGCAACATCGGTATCAAATTCGAAAATGCGACCCAAGGTTCAACCGGGGAAATTCTGGTCCCGAACACGGTCACGAACGAGTGGGAGGAGCTGACCTTTGACTTCTCCGGCGTGATTGGAGAAGGCGTTAACACGGATATCACGCGTCTTGTGATTTTCCCCGATTTCGCGCCGCGCGATCAGGACAACATCGTCTACATCGACAACATCACTTTCGGTGATGGTTCGGGCTCAGGCGGCGGTGGTGGTGGGGGTGGCGGAATGTCCGCACCGGCCACAACGGACTTCGAGTCTGGCGACTTTACGTTTAACGATTTCGGTGGTGGTGTCGGCAGCATCCAAGCAAACCCCGATACCTCCGGCATCAACCCTAGCGCGAACGCCGCTCGGATTCAGAAGTTCGCGGGTGAAGTCTTCGGTGGCACGACGCTCGCACTTCCGGGCGACGTCGACTTCACAAACGGCGAGGCCTACAACATCAAGGTCTACGCAACGCGTATGGTCGATGTCTTGTTCAAGCTGGAAGGTCTGAACCAAGAAAGAACCGTGACGCATGGCGGCACCGGTTGGGAAACCTTGTGCTTTGACTTCACGGGCGCGACCGGTGGTAACCCGGCCACGGACTTCACATTCATCTTCGACAACGGCACCGCGGGTGACGCAGCGGGCGATCCTGATAACTGGACGTTCTTCGTCGACGATATTGAACAAACCGCTAGCTGTGGCGGCGGCGGTGGTGGCGGTGCCAGCGGCGTCTCCATCGACTTCGAAGCCGACCCAATGACCTACGATTTCGGTCCGGACGGCGGTTTCGGCGGCGGTGCATCTTCAGTCATCGCGAATCCGCAGACGACCGGCAACGACAGTGCGCAAGTTGCGCGTATGCAGAAGTTCGCTGCAGAGCCGTTCGGAGGCAGCACGCTGGCTCTGGACGCTGCCATCGACTTTGCTGAAGGAACCGCCTTTACGATGAACGTTTGGTCGACCCGCGAAGTACCTGTGCTATTCAAGCTCGAGGGACTGGATCGCGAACGCACGGTCAACCACACCGGCGGTAGCGAATGGCAGTCGCTGTGCTTCGATTTCACCGGCGATACGACGGGCAATCCGTCGAGCGCAATCACGTTTATTTTCGAGAACGGCGTGAACGGTGATGCAACGAACGATCCGGACAACTGGACGTTCTATTTTGATGACATCACGCAGGTCGCCGATTGTGGTGTCCCGGCCGCTGCCTTCCCGATCGACTTCGAGGCGGACCCTGCTTCGTATGACTTCGGACCCGATGCAGGCTTCGGCGGTGGTGCTTCGACCGTCATTGCCAACCCACAAACGACCGGCAACGACAGTGCGCAAGTCGCGCGCATGCAAAAGTTCATGGCCGAAACGTTCGGTGGTAGCACATTGGCATTGGGTGGCAATGTCGATTTCTCTGCCGGCGAAGCGTTTACGATGAATGTTTGGTCGACACGCAGCGTTCCGGTGCTCTTCAAATTCGAAGGGCTTGATCGTGAACGCATGCTGACCCATACGGGTGGCAGCGAGTGGCAGCAACTGTGTTTCGACTTCACCGGCGACACCGCAGGTCCTGTCAGTTCCGCTATTTCGTTCTTCTTTGATAATGGTGTTGTCGGCGATGCGGGCAACGATCCGGATAACTGGACGTTCTACTTCGATGACATCACCCAAGTGGAAACCTGCCCCACCGGTGGTGGCGGCGGCGGAGGCGGTGGCTCGACCTCCGATTTGCCAACGCTCGACTTCGAGGGTGGTGCTGGCGGCGCTGATTTCACCTGGAACGTATTTGAGAATGGCGATAATCCTGGCGTGGCATTCATTGCCAACCCGGATGCGTCCGGCATCAACACCTCCGCGACCGTAGCGCAATTCACGGTACGCGACGCGGGTCAGGACTTCGCCGGTGCGATCACTAACGATCTACCAACCTTCACGCTCGATGCGTCGAACGCCGTGGTCAAGGTGATGGTCTGGAAGTCGGTGATCAGTGATGTCGGCATCAAGTTTGAAGATGCGAATCAAGGATCAACTGGCGAAATCAAGGTCGCGAATACGGTCACGAATGAGTGGGAGGAGTTGACGTTCGACTTCACGGCTGTGATCGGTAATCCAGTGAACACCGATATCACCGGGTTCGTTGTCTTCCCAGACTTCGCGCCACGTGATCAAGACAACATCGTCTACATCGACAACATCACGTTCGGCGATGGTGCTGGCTCTGGCGGCGGTGGTTCCGGCGGCGGTGGTGGCGGTATGTCCGCTCCGACGACCACGGACTTCGAGTCAGGCGATTTCACGTTCACCGACTTTGGAGGTGGCGCTGGAACGATTGAAACCAATCCAGACACCTCTGGCATCAACCCGAGTGCGCAAGCGGCACGGATTCAGAAGTTCGCCGGTGAACCGTTTGGCGGAACAACGCTCGCACTGCCGGCGGCCGTCGATTTCGCCAATGGCGAGGCCTACAACATCAAGGTCTACGCGACGCGAGCTGTGCCGGTCTTGTTCAAGCTTGAAGGGCTGAACCAGGAACGCACAGTCACGCATGGTGGTAGCGGATGGGAGAATCTCTGCTTCGACTTCACCGGCACGACTTCGGGTGATCCGGCTACAGACTTCACGTTCATCTTCGAAAACGGTGTGGTCGGTGATGCCGCGGGTGACCCGAGCAACTGGACGTTCTTTGTCGACGATATTGAGCAGGTCAACGCCTGCCCGGCAGCGTCGACCAACTTGCTGCCAGTCGACTTTGAGGCCGACCCGATGACCTATGTCTTCCGCGACGGCGGTGGATTCGGCGGTGGTGCAGCGGACGTTATCGCCAACCCACAATCCGGTGGCATCAACACCAGTGGACAAGTCGGACGGATGCAGAAGTTTGCTGGTGAGGTGTTCGGCGGAACTACATTCGATCTGGGTGGGGATTTTGGATTCCCGGCTGGTACAGCGTTCACGATGAACGTCTATGCATCGAGAGCGGTGCCGGTCCTGTTCAAGCTCGAAGGTGGCCCTATCGGGGAAGTGTCAGTCGACCATGGTGGTACTGGATGGGAGACACTGTGCTTTGACTTCGGCCAGCTCGCGGGCAACGGGACCGACGGCATTACGTTGATCTTTGATCTCGGCACCAACGGCGCTGCAGCGACCGATCCGGATAACTGGACATTCTTCTTCGATGACATCGCATTGGCGACCGAGTGTTCATCGGGCGGTGGCGGTGGCGGCGGAGGCAGCCCACCGTCTCCGAGCGGACTGCCGACGCTTGACTTTGAAAACGGTGCTGGCGGTGCGGACTTTACTTGGACTGTCTTTGAGAACGATGACAATCCGGGCGTCGCGTTCATTCCGAATCCCGATGCATCCGGCATCAACACATCTGCAACCGTTGCCGAGTTCACGGCACGTGCCGATGGACAGGACTTTGCTGGTGCGATTACCAACGATTTGCCGACGTTCACACTGGATGGGTCCAACGCAATCGTCAAAGTGATGGTTTGGAAATCCGTCATCAGCGATGTCGGTATCAAGTTCGAGAATGGCACGCAGGGCTCAACTGGCGAAATCAAAGTAGCGAATACGGTGACTAACCAGTGGGAAGAGTTGACGTTCGACTTTACGGGTGTGATTGGTGATGTGAACAACACCGACATCACCGGTTTCGTTGTCTTCCCGGACTTCGCGCCGAGAACAGGGCAAAACGTGATCTTCATCGACAACATCACATTCGGCGACGGCACCTAAGGGCATGCTTGGGCGTTGGGGGAAAGCGCGAAACACAATCGCGCGAGAACAAATAAGAGAAAACACTATGGCGGATTCGAACCGAGGTCACTATCGCGGCGCGATATCAACGTGGACATCGCTGGCGGTGCTGACGCTGCTGTCGATGTTTGCAACAGCACAGGCGGCGGACGTCGTAACGACGGTCAAAGATGACGATGGCTGGCGTTTGTTGGTCAACGGCGAGGACTACTACGTCAAAGGGGTCGTGTGGGGATACACGCCACGGGGTGAAAACTACACCTACAACCTGTGGGGCAAAGATGATGACCACATCCGTAAGGTGTTGGATTATGACTTTGGTCTGATGGCCGCGGCGGGCGTCAATACGATTCGAAGTTTTGCGATGATCCCGCCAAAGTGGGTCACCTACGTTTACCGCGAGCACGGTATACGCACTGTCATCAACCCGCTGATGGGACGCTACGGCTACTCGATCGGCGGTCGGTGGGTGCCGTTTACCGATTACTCCGACCCGCTGACTCGAGCGACCTTGTTGGCTGATACGGTCGAGTTAGTGGCGCAGTACAAGGATGTGCCTGGGGTCTTGATGTTTGCGTTCGGTAACGAAAGCAACTACGGCTTGTCTTGGTCGAGTTTCGAAATCGAAAACCTACCCGAGGGTGAGCAGAACACGGCGAAAGCGAGATACTTGTACAGCCTGTTCAACGAGGTTATCCGGGAGAGTAAAAAAGTCGCTCCCAACTATCCGTTCAGCATCGTCAATGGTGACGTGCAGTACATCGACCTCATTGCCGAACTCGTACCCGAACTCGATGTTCTGGGCAGCAACGTTTATCGCGGACCGAGCTTCACGTCGCTGTGGGCGGACGTCGATAAGAAGTTGGACTTGCCGGTCGTGTTTTTCGAATTCGGTAGCGATGCTTTCAATGCTCGCTCTGGCGCTGAGGATCAAATCGCTCAAGCCGAGATTCTGAAGGACCAATGGCTCGAGATGTACAACAAGTCTTGGGGCAATGCGGAAGAAGGGAACGCCATCGGCGGCTTTGTTTTCGAATGGCGGGATGAATGGTGGAAGTATCTGCAGGAAGAGAACCTCGATACTCAGGATGACAACGCTTCATGGTCGAACCAGGCGTACCTATTCGATTGGGCGCCCGGCGAGAACAACATGAACGAGGAGTGGTTCGGGATCACCGCGCTCGGTCCGGCAAACTCCGAAGGGGTCTATACCGCACGTCCACGCGCGGCCTACGACGTTTTGGCCGAAGTATTCTCGATGGACCCCTACGCGTTGAAGAAGTCCGCGATGAATCAGGCGGTTGCTGATATCGATATGGACTACATCAATCTCAAGGGTGAAGTCCGTCAGCTCAAGAGCGAGCAGCAAGAGCGCGATCGCATCTTGAGCTTTGAAGGCGGACAGCTGCTTGGGCAGTTCGTACTGAAAGGTACGGAGCAAGACATCACTCGCGATGGTGAGAATGGTCTTGAATTCCAGAGTGGCCAATTCCTCTGGTTGGACTTCGGTTTCAAGCCGATGGAAAACCTCGAGGGACAGTTCTCGCTGAACGTTCTCGGCGATGTTGCTGATGTCGAACCGCTCGAGATTCAGTATGGGCGTCGAGGCTTGCCGACCATTGTCTTCACTGAGGGCAATGAGGTGGATCCGGACGTTGTCGGCACCACGGTGCTGAACGACCGAGAACGCGTAGAAATCTATGACTTCGAAGCCACCTATCGAGGTGAAAATTTCGATGCGACCGCGTTCTATCACACACCACGGTTCCACTATAAGTATGAAGGCGACTTCTATGGCCTGATCGCTGAGGCGACCGATATCCGAGGCATCGATATCTGGAACGGTAAGGCACCGGAGGGCGTGGAGTTCGTCGGCAAAGGTGCGCTCGACGGGTTGACCGTGATTGCAGGCCCGGAGATTTACTGGGGTGCGAACCCGAAAGCGGTCGTCAAATATGACTTCACGACCGGCAGAACCAACTGGACGCTCATGCACTCCGAAGACTTGGCGCGTTTGGGGCAGGCGACCGGTGCTGCCGGCGCGACGGTCCGTCAGTCAAGACAGACGACGCTGTATTCCGAAACCAATTTCGGCGCCGTGAAACTTGAACTTGGCGGCATTATTTCGGCGCCAGAACGAATCGACGAAGTATTCGATCGGTTTGATGACGGCAACATTTTTGTCGATGAGATCGAGTTCGAAGACACGCTCGGCATTAAAGGCAAGCTGACCTTCCCGCTGTTCGGCACGCTGTCCTACGTCGCAGGTGAGTACGCTGGTCTGGTAGCGGAGTCACCGGGCGATGGTCCGTTGCGTGAGTTCGGGACTCGAATGCCTTACTCGGGTCTTGGTAACAAGCAAGTGTTCGAAGCAGGGTCGATGATCAACTTCGGCAACTTGATGTTCTTCCCACGTGTTTTCTATCGCGACAATCTCGTGCATGCGAATCCATTCGTGGAGCCATCGATATTGCCGGGCGGTATTTTGACGCCAGGTATCGCACCACGTGATCGAGATTCGGATCCGTTCGCAGTATTGAACAACCGGGAGGCACGCTCGGCGGAGCTCTTCATGACCTGGGATCCGACGGGTGCAACGCCGTTCTACCAGTGGGATAACGACTATCGCGAAGATGCCGGTTTCGCATTCAACATCGGTGCGAACTACACGGAGTATCCGACGGCGACCGACGCAAATCTGTTCTTCTTAGTTGAAGCGGACACCAACGCCTCGTTTGGCCGTGGCTTGCCCGCTGAGGATGTCTGGTCGGTCACCAGCCGCATGGTATTCAACGTGTCGCCGAATGCGCGGTTCATTACACGATTGGTTCGCGGCTTCGACCAGTCGACGGGCGATCCAGAGGGTGGCACTCGCGATTTCTTCGAGATTCACGGCAAAGCGGTCATCAACCAACGACACATTATCTCCGGGTACTTTAAGAAGGATGCGTGGGGTCCCTACGACTTCCAGCGCCAGTTCAACTTGACGTTCCCTGAGCAGTACCGGATTGACTACGCTTACTTGATGGATCAGCGGCTCGATGACCGATTCTCAACCCAAATGGGCTTTAGAATCCTGGCGCGAACCAACGATGAAAACTCCCCGGATGATGAGTTCTTGGATGGCACCAACGATTACATCTTCCAGGGTATTGCTTACTTCCAGATCAACTTCTGATCTACCACCGATCAGTACTGAGGACATGAACATGCGAATTACACAACGCAATCAGTTGACTCAAATGACGCGTCGGTGGCGAACACTGGCAGGCGCTTTGGTCATGGCACTATTCGTTTCGGCCTGCGACGGCGAGCGATCCGACGACGACGGCATGGTCTTTAACACCGTGATATTGCCGACGGATACGCTGTTGAACCTGGCGTGCGAAGATGCGGGCATCTTTCTTGAGACCTGCGTTCTCGAAGATCCAGAGAATCCGTTTGTGACAGTGCCGATTCCAGAGTTCGACCCGAACAATCCGGACGCGCTCTCGAAGTTTGAACTGATCGAGAACATCCCGTTTGGACCGGAAGGCGCGAAGGCACGGTTCTATTTCTGGGCCACAGCACTGGCGCGGCGTTCCTCTGGTGAAAATCAGTATTTCACCGCGCTAGCCTTGCACGAGTTGTTCGATGCTAACAGCGACCCGCTGATTCAGGAGCAGGCGCTGAAGGCGTATCGCTCGGTACTTGAGAACTACTTCGGGTCGGTGGTCTTCTTCACTTGCTGCACCGCTTCCAGTCCTGATGGCACGCCGGTGCCATTCCCGGTGACGCTCAATGAGCTGGTAGCGGATAATCTCTTCCGCACCGACGCCACTGGGTTTGTTCGATTGATTCCCGGGGATCCGATTCTGGCGTTGTCGCTAATCGGCGAGTGGGGTTTCACCTATCGGCCGGCAACACCGCCGTTATTCAACGACGGTTTGGTGTTCGTCAACGGCGGCTGATCGGTGCCGTTGAAGCGGCTAACGGGCCAAGGCCATCGCATCCTATTGGCTGCGATGGCTTTCGTCGTTTTGGGTAACAGCGCTTTTGCGATGGAAACCGCGACATCAACCGCCATTCCCGTCGCGTTGATCGAGACAGACTCCGGATGGCAGCTTCGCCGCGGCGGCGAGGACTACTTCATCAAGGGTGCCGGTGGCGATGCGGATATCGAAACGCTCGCGACGCTCGGCGCGAACTCACTACGGCTATGGGGTGCTGATGACATCGGCGACACGCTAGATGCCGCACACAAGGCGGGGCTGTCCGTCACGGTCGGGATTTGGCTCGGTCACGAGCGCCATGGGTTCGATTATTCTGATCAGCAGCAGGTTGCGGACCAATTAGCCCGGGTTCGTGAAACGGTTCTGAAATATCGCGATCATCCCGCGCTGTTGATTTGGTCGTTGGGCAACGAAATGGAAGGGTTCGAGGCGGGCGACAATCCCAAGATTTGGGAAGCCGTCAACGACGCGGCCGCGCTCGTCAAACAACTGGATCCGCACCATCCCACAATGACTGTCACGGCGGAGATCGGCGGTGCACGTGTTCGCTATGTGCACGAGGTGTGCGATGCCATCGATATTCACGGCATCAACAGCTACGGCGGTGCACCGTCATTGGTCGAACGGCTCGACGCCGCCGGCGCAACCAAACCGTACATCCTGACCGAGTTCGGACCTCGCGGAGCGTGGGAGGCGCCGCAAACGTCTTGGGGCGCGGTGCTAGAGCCAACGAGCTCGGAGAAAGCAGATCAGTACGCGACCGCGTATGAGCGTGCAATAGCCTCACAGCCCGGACGTGCTTTGGGTGGCTACGCGTTCACATGGGGCCACAAAGTCGAGGCGACCGACACGTGGTTTGGCATGCTGCTGCGCGACGGTGCTTCACTCGCATCGGCCGATCAGATGCAGGAGATCTGGAGCGGCGAACCCGCGACCCGTCCGGCGCCCTCCATCTCGGCGATCGAACTCTCCGCACCGCCTGAGCTTGAACCCGGCGCGAAGCTGACCGCGAAGGTCGATATTGGTGGCACCGCTGAACTCGAGTGGGTGTTGTACCCCGAAACCGGCGACTACCTGACGGGCGGTGATTATCGACCTGCCTTAATTGCCGTCGACAATGCGATCGTGGAGGCACAAGAAAACCGCGCGGTCGTTCGTGTTCCGGAGGAGCCCGGTTTCTACCGACTGGCTGTCTATGCGCGAGACGGAAACGGGAAGGCTGCGACGGCGAACGTGCCGATTCGTGTGCTCGGCGAACAAGCGGCCGTGCAGTTTCCAGTTTACGTCTTCGAAGATGAATTCGCCGGCATGCCATGGGCGCCATCCGGCTGGATGGGTGACACCGATTCATTGGATCTTAGCGTTTCGACCGATGGCGGTAGTCACTCGGGTACACAGGCGCTGCGAGTACGCTACGAGGGGCTTTTCGGTTGGGCCGCGGTCGCCTGGCAGCATCCCGCCGATGACTGGGGCGATCGCCCAGGTGGTTTTGATCTCACGGGTGCGGCGAAACTCGAGCTATGGGCACGTGGGGAGTACGGCGGGGAGCGGGTGAAATTCGGTGTCGGCTTGTTGGGATCCGAAAACACCTATGCGGATTCCACGATTCAGGAAATCAAAGATATCGTGTTGACCGATCAGTGGACTCGTTATGAGATTCCGCTGGACAAACAGGATCTATCGCAAATCAAAACGGGTTTTGTATTCGCGCTTGAGGGACGCAGAACCCCAGTGACTTTCTATCTGGATCGAATTCGGTACGTCCGCTAGCTCGGCGCCGGGCCCGTTGAGTCGCGCAGCTGTAACTCTGCAGACACGATTTCATGCTGCGAGCCTCTCTTGCCTTTCAATAGCATCTCTACGGCCCGTTCGGCCATTCGCGACAACGGCTGACGGACGGTGGTTAGCGTCGGCAGGATTTGCCGCGCCAAAACAACATCATCAAAGCCGGTCACGGAAAGCTCATCGGGCAAGCTCAATCCGAGTTTTTTTGCCTGCCGGACAACGCCGGCGGCCATGTCGTCGTTGGCGCATACAATAGCGGTTGGTCGATCCGCCAATGCGAGTAACTTAGCGGCTGCTTGTTCGCCGGATGCGAAGGAGTTATTGCCGCTGACGATCCGTTTGGCACTCAGTCGCAGACCGTTTCGGTCGAGCCCCATTTGAAAACCTTCGAATCGGTTAGTGACAGCGGCATGGGTTTCATCCCCGGTCACAAAACCGATCTTCTTGTGTCCCAGGCTTGCGAGATGATCCACAATCTCGGCAGTCGCTTGAGCGTCGTTGGTCGCGACGCACATATGGTTGCGGATTTTCTGACCGGGCGAGATACGCACAAAAGGTGTGCCCGTTTCCTGCACCGCTCGAACCAGTCGCATCATGTTCGATAAAGGGGGTGCAAGCACGATACCGGCTAGACGAGCATCTTCGATCACGCTCTTCAGTGCAGCACCAACGCCACGCTCACGAAAATTGCAGGGGTGAATCAGCAGCTCGTGCATCGACGCACGACAGGCCCGCAACGCACCCTGCTGCAATCGAATGATATAGCCCGAGCTCGGTAGCTCGTAGGCAGCCGGGTCATCGTAGACTAGGCCGATCAGATGTGACTTCTGGCGTGCGAGATTTCTCGCCGAACTGTCGGGCCGATACTGTAGCTCGGCGATCGCTTGCTCGACTTTAGCGCGAGTTTTTTCGCGTACATTCGGTTCTCGATTGACGACTCTGGATACCGTCTTGATCGAGACACTTGCGCGTTGTGCAACATCAAAAATTGTTGCACGAGTTATCGTCTGCTGCCCCATAGTGACGTCGTTAGATTCGCTCTCCCCGTCACTCAGTATAGATCATTCTCTACCAGAACTTTGGCTGTCCTTCGGCGTTCCAAAGCCCCCAATAAGCACCGACATCACCTTCGGCATCAACTTTCCAAGCTTCGTCGAAGGACGAGAAGTAAATAACTTCGACACCGTCTTGCTCCGCCCACTGAAACGTGTTGAGGAAGTAGCGAATCGCGTTGGTATCGTTCGGAATTGCACCGCCTTCTGGTGTGCCAACGTTCGGCCATCCGGTCTCACTAATGATGACGCGCTTCCCGCCACCAGCGCGTTGCGCGCGTCTGTACATCTCTTTCATATAGAGCAGTGCGTGCTCGGCGGGACAACCCTCCCAAAACGGATAGCAGTTGGCCAAGATCACGTCACAGGCATCCGCAACCGCTGGATGATCTTCGAATTCGAAGTACGCATCGACATACCCCACCTCAACGCCGGCTGGAACGGATTGTTTCACCTGCTCAATGTAGCCGATGAGTTGTTGTTCGCTGAGCTCACCCCGCAACAAGACCTCGTTGCCCACGGCGACGATCTGGGCATGTCCGTCGTTTGCGATACGGATTGCCTGGTCGATTTCCTCAGCATTCTTGATCAGATCGTCATCCAACCAAACGCCAGCCATACACTTGAGGCCCTGTTCCGCCGCGATCGCAGGAATGAGTTCATGGCCGTCCGTGCACGAGAAGATTCGAATCCACTCAACGTGGTCCTGGATGATGGCAAGGCGGTTGCGGATCTGACTGTCGGTCAGGCGCGTGCCAGGACCTTGTCCTTCAGTGTATGGACTGAAGGAGAGTCCATGAATACCGCGAGTCAGTAACTCCCCGACTAACTTCCTTAGCTCATCATCTCTGTAGGCATTCGGGTCTATACCGGCTAGCGAAAGCCGGCGTTGGTAAAGATTCGACATGATTAGTGATTCTCGAAAAGGCGATCGGTCGGTAGTGTCACATGGACGGTCCGGACGGCACCCCGCCTTCCGGTGATGAGACTCGTGTGCTCAACCGTCAATTCCAGCGACTCCTGCTCGATAACGGCATCGTCCGCGAGCGTCATTTTGATTCGTGGCGTTGCGCCGTCCACGCGTGTGAAAACGAACGGTACCTGACACCAGGTAAACGCCAACGACTGGGCCGGGCGGACTACTGTTTGCCATTCGTTGGCCTGGTTCAGGAATTGGAACTCCCCGGCACTTGAGTGAAACTCTTGCGCCCGCAGCAAGTGCGGTGCGATGCGAAGTGCGCCGTCCTTGAGTCGTATGCCAAGTTCGCCGAATCGCGTCAGGATTTCCTCTTTGACCTGACCGGTCATGCCCGGCTGCTGTGCGCCCGCGTGCCCAGGCGTATGCGAGTAAGGGTCTGCAGGAAACGCGCCGTACTCAACAGGATCCTTGTTGAAGCCAAGTCCATCGCGAACTCGGTAGTAACGTTCGCCGAGTGCGGCGATCAAAGCCTCGTCGGTGGCTGATTCCACGGCGTCGAAGAAACGTTCCTGAACCGCAAGCAGCAACTTGGCTACCATGTGCCAGTAGATGCTTCCGAGACCTTCAAATCCGAACATCGTCCCGGAACGGCCTGTGAACGACTGATGGTCAAACGTCTGCTCGTAGAGCCCGTGAATCGCATCTCGATCCGCAGCGACGAGGTCGGCATATTCCAAGGCGATCTCGGAGAGTCTGTTCTCCAGTACACCGGCGTTAGCCATATCTGCGTGGAATCGGTAATTGCCGCTGCTATCTGCGACGACGAGTCTCGAATCTTCGGCCTCCACCAATCGGCGGAGCAGGTCGATATTCATGACTGTGTCCGCCGCCAAAACGTTGCGTTCGAGAAAACCAGGTAACGCACGATCCGGATACAGCATGAACGAGTTTTGATCGTCGCGGTAGACCGCACTCGCGAACAGCGCGTCCAGAATTTCGATGGTCTCGCTGGCATCGATTACCTGCGAACTCAAAACCGCTACCTGACCCTCCAGCATCGGATACAGGTGGCGTACACCGATCTCGCCATCGCGAAACTCCAGTGCGTTGTACGCGTGGTACATACCATCCGCGCGCTGACTCGTTTGGATGCAGTGATCAATGGCGACCAACGCATACCCGAGCAATGTTTGAACTTCACTGATGTCGATGTTTCTTGATCCAGAGAACCCTTCCTGGCGATAGAGTTCCGCGCGGAATCGACACGCAGGCTTGCCGAGCTGCATCAATGTCGCCGCGCGTTGTGCGTCTGTGACCCGTGCTTTCCCATCGAGCGACGGCGTGATCTGTGCCAACGCAGCCTGCGTTTCACCGAGCCACTCACTCACCTCCGCCGATAGCGCGCACTCTGCCGTGTTTGCGAGTAGCGATTGCAAAAAGACGACGTAACGACGCAAGTAATTCATCGTCACCATCGACGCGCCTTGACCGACGAGCGCATTGTTGGCGTCGTTCCACTCGGGGCGCTGCGTGTTCATCCAGATGCCGCCGTCCACCACTAGATTGCTCAATTTGGCAAGCAGAGGAACCAATAGCTTCTCGATCAGGTTCACGCGGTACACGCTCCCGTCGTCAGCTAGGAGCAACTTTCCGTCCGCGCCGCGCTCATGAACGCGTTGTTCGATATCTTCGGCTAGCGTCTCGTCGTAGTCGATCGTGTTCTTGGGGTCGGCAAGCATTTGTTCGAACGAACGCAACCGATACGGAACGTTGGCATAGCAAAACACCGGTCGAGTTAGCAAATTCTCTAGGCGGCCCGGGTGAAACTGGAGCGACAACTCAAGCAGCTTTTGTAAATAGATGATCTGATGATCTCCCCAGTAGCCGATGTAGCTCCACGGGTCGTCCGGTTCTTCAACCTCCCAATCAATGCCATCGCTGGTGATGCGGTAGGGGTTGTAACCGTCGGCGGTCGAGGCGTTCACGAATTTCGCGATCATACTTTCGATGAAATCCGGGAAAGACAGCGCCAGCGCTTCCCAGTTTTGGAAGATGTCGCGCCAGTTTCCTTGGTATGCGAGCAACCGTTCACCATCATCCTCGTACAGTTCAATCGCGAACTGGTTCCAGGGTCGCGAGGGGTCGCCATGGCGGCGACCGAAGCGAATGGGCAAGTACTCGCGGCACAGACGTTCGAGCTGTGGGTCGCCGTGCGCTATGACGGCGTCAAGCAATGACTCGCGTGTCATGGTTTGCGGTAACGTCGAAATCCAATCGCGCAGTTGTGCGGTGAGATTGCAATCAAAACGAGACAAGGACCGTTCGAAGTCGGTTCTGGCGATAGTGTAGTGGTCGTCGAAAATGCCGCCGCGCAACACGTTGAACAGGACATTCGCGTAGTGATGAACAGAGACGAAGTTCTCAGCGGTGTCTTGCAGCGCATCTGCCGACGCCATGAGGCGCAGCAGTGCATCGGTTCCTTGGTCGATGTCGGTATCGATCTGTCGGCTGAGCGAAGGATCCGACAGCAACTGATTGTGCAGTCGCGATACGGTGGCTTGATCTTGTTCGACTTCGGCAACAAAGCGCCAGCGTCTGTTTTCACGCGCAGCCAACTCGAACGAGGTCGACACGAGGAAGCAGCCTCTTTGCCCACGCGTTTGCCACTCTGTCTTTGGCACTTGGTGATCGCGGAAATGATCGATCTGTGCTTCGCTGAGCAACACGTCGGGTGAATCTAGGCCCAGAGCAAACACTGTGTTAGAGCGTAGCGACTCAGCGGGCTCCGCACGATCTGTAATCGCTGAATACAGCGTAAAGCAGCCGAGCAGAGACTCGCTCTGCAGTTCGTTCCACTTGTAGGCGTCAACCAGGTTGCTTGTGTTGGTCTGAGCAAACCGCGGTGTGCCCGCGGGGAGCAAATTCCTCAGTCCATCGATCATGGCGACTTGGTAGTGGCGATCGGACAGCGACTCGAGTTCACAATCGCGGACGAAACCAAAGCGACTGCTGTAACGCCACCGATAGCAAAACGTCAGACCAAGCTCGAGGTGCGTTTCCTCGAAGCAGATGGAGTTGCCTGCAACACTCTTATACATGGTGCGAACCACAGGCGATTTCGGATGGCGCTCGGGGTCGAAGGGGCGCCATTCGACGGATTCGCCATTGCGATCGACCCGCAGCAAAGTCAGGCAGCCGGTGCTGCTGACGCTATCGTGAATCTTGTCTACCGTGACGTAGGGGAACAGCGCCGTATCCGGTGAGATTCGACCCGCCGTGAGCCCACCGTTGGAGGACGCGAACAGCCAATGGTTGTCGTGAGAAACCATGCTGATAAAGAACGGGTCAATACGATCGACGTTGCGGATGGCGTAGTAGCGCTCGCCGTATCGCTCGACGAATTCTCCCGTGATACTTCGGTCGATGTAGGAAATCTTCAGTGGTGTTTGCGTTGCCATAGGGAAGCCGCCCCCCATACGAGTCGACAAGGGCGTTCGCCCGCCTGCTCGCATTCTTCAATCTTGTGAATGTCCCCACGAAAAGTATAGAAAAATAGACCCCAAAATGACAGCGCTGTCTTTCTATTTTTGACCGCTTTTCTAGCGTTATGTTGAGAATTTTTCGAGGCTTTGGTTGTTCGCACTCAACCTGCACTGGAGTCGGACGCTATTTTCCTATGGGGCGGCGAGAGAAACTGCCCTGGAGGAGTTCGCGTGGCGTCCAATAAAAACTCTGAGCACGACTGCCATTGTCGGTCGACCGCACGCCGTGTGGCGATCCTGCTCGGTGGGGTTGAAGCGAAACTGCCGGACTTTGACGCGATCGTGCAGAGATTTGATGGTATCTATCATCAAAAGCTGTCCGTGTTGGAGTTGCCAGTCGGTGCTGACTCCAAGTTTCACTCTGTCGGCAAGCTACGCGATTTCCTGATGACGCAATGGTCAAGCACGGCGTCCAGTATGCGTTGTTGCTGGCTCGATCCAAGGTCTTCGGTGCACGAGCAGCTCGCGGAGCTGGTGGCCGCGGAACCGCTGATGGAGTGGTCGCGTGAGCGGGACACGCCGCTACAATCAATCCTTGAGCATCGCCGAATCCAGACTTGGTATCAGCCAGTATTCAAGGGCGATAGCCTGCAGATCTGGGGCTACGAGTGTCTGGTGCGTGCGATTGCTGACGATGGACAGATCATTTCGCCACAGCGACTGTTCCAATGGGCGAAAGACGAAAACCTAGTGTTCATGTTGGATCGGCTCTGTCGGGAGCGCCACATCGAGAACTGCGCTAGGTTGCCCATCGACTACAAGCCCAACTTTCTGATCAATTTTCTGCCGACTGTGATCTATGACCCAGCGGTGTGCCTGGCTAGCACTTTTGCGATTGCTCGGCGTGAGAGTCTCGACCCAGCGCAAGTCATCTTTGAGGTAGTTGAGAGTGAGCTCGTCAGCGATCGTGATCACTTGAGAGCAATACTCGATGAGTATCGCGCATCAGGTTTCCGCGTGGCGCTCGACGATGTGGGTGCTGGGCATGCGGGGCTCACCCTGCTCGGGGATCTCGCGCCTGATCTCATCAAGATCGATCGGGGCTTGGTGTGTAAAGCGGTCGAGTCGCCGCTACACAAGACCATCTGTAAGTCTATCGTTGAGATTGCGAGAGCTGCCAACAAACTGGTGCTCGCCGAAGGGGTCGAAACTGAAGCGGAGTTCTACTTGTTCCGAGATATGGGAATCGACCTGTACCAAGGCTATTTGCTGGGTAAACCGCAACCGATCCCGGTAACGGAGCCGTTGTTTCGTCCATCGAATCCCACCGAGGACGCTGCGCAAGCGGTCTAGAGGTCTGCGAGGATTTATTCGGCCAGTGTCTTGCACATGAAGTCAGCACTGTCTGGACACAGCGAGGCGAACTGCTCCGTTGTGCGGATCGCCGGTGGTGCGGTGGCTCGGTCCGTCAGCGTGAAGCCTCGACGCTGAAAAAACCGCGTCGCGGTGTCGGTAAGCAGGAACACCGACTCAACACCAGCCTCGCCTGCATGAGTTTCTAACGCGGCCAGAATTTCTCCCGCCAGTCCGCGGGAACGGGCTTCCGGAGCTGTCACTAACGATCGCAGCCACCCACAGCGATCAAACTGGTGCAAGCCGCCGGCCGCGATCAACGCGCCTTCGGCAAACGCACCCACAAACGCCGGCATATCGTCTCGGTGCAAATCGCTTGGATCGAGGTCGTTGGCCTCGAGCAATGCGACGAGCGGTTCGAAGTCGGCGCTGGTAAGCGTTCGGATCGAAGACATCTGGATTTTTATGACTATGTTGCGTTACGCAGTGGGTTGTCCCCACTTGTCGACAGATTTCATCTTCTTGGCGAAAATCTCCTGCACATCGGTGATCAACTGACTTTGACCCTGTGATCGCGAACCATCGGCATCCGCGATGCGTTCTAGAAGTCCTATCGCGGCTTGCGCCTGAGACGGTGTGAATTGATCGATGCTGGGTTTCAAAATCCCCGCGAGGTTGTTCTTGATCTCATCGCCGCGTCCCAGCAAGTGTGCACTGGAATTCAACAACGACGCCGCATCTGCGTCCGACATCGAAAATTCCGATTTGAACGCATCGAGCAATGACTGTTTTTCCGCGCCCGTCATATCGCCTTCGGCTTTTGCGACGGCAGTTGCGAGCAGGGCAGTAACGTCCAACGGGTCGTCCAAGCCAAAAATGGGATTGGCCTGGTGCTGCTTCAGCCACTTGCGTCGGCGCCGCCACGCCATCGGGTTGAATCCACCAAAGTCGATACCCATTTCCGCGAGTCGATGAAGCACCCACAGCAGACTGACTATCGAGCCGAGGAAGGCGATGATCACGTGCATTGTTCTAACCTCACGCACTTTGGATATTGACCTCCTATAGGAAGTCAAAGTGCATCAAAGGTCAATGGCAATAGGGCGTGCCGACGTCCCAGGCAGAGCTAAAGCGCGCTGCGTTTGCGCGGTTGCTGGTCGCTCGGTGCCTGGCTGTAATCCCCAAACGGTCCATCGCGCTGCACGACGGCTGCCTTCACCCCGTCTGCTGCGGCTACGCGAACGAAATCTCGACCTTCCGGCGTGTTGCGCATGATGCCGTCCAGCACGGGTCCCAAAGTCTGCGTGCTTTGCAGGCCCATGTTGTCGTAGGCCTGATTGACGATCAGTTTCATCGATGCGAGTTGGGTTAGCGGGATGCTCGCAAGTTTCTGGGCAATTGCATCGACCTTGCTGTCGAGCGCCTCGAGCGGCACGGAGAAATTGATCAAGTCGATGTCGGCTGCCTCTTTGCCACTCACCGACTCACCGGTTAGCGCGTAGTACTTCGCTTTGGCCAAACCAAGCCGGTAGACCCACATCCCCGTCAGGTGGCAGCCCCAGACACGACTGTACGGCGTGCCGATACGCGCATCATCCGAAGCGACGACGATGTCCGCGCACAAAGCAAGCTCTGAGCCACCGCCCACACAGTAGCCATGGATCTTGGCGATAGTGGGTTTTTGGCCGCGCCACAATCCCATGAAAGTCGTGATGTACGAGGTGTACTGGTTCGTCACCATGTGCACATCCATGCCTGGGTCATAGTCCTGCTCGCGGATGTTTTCGTAATGCTCGAGGCCATCCGAAAAATCGAATCCGCCACAGAAGCTGTCGCCAGCGCCTTGCAGGATGATCACTTTGACCGAGTTGTCCCGGTTCGCGCGCCGCAAGGCCGCATCCAATTGATCGATGAGCTCCATGCGAAGCGTGTTGTATTTTTCCGGTCGGTTCAGCGTGAGGGTCGCGACCGCGCCGGATTGCTCGTACAGAACGAAAGACTGTGTCACAAGAAAACTCCTTGAGAATATCGCATGACTCGCACATGCCTTACCATATGGTAAGTAGTAAAACTTACCGATCGGTAAGTGTCAAGCTATCGAGGAAAAGTGACGTGTCAAACACCAAACAAGCGCTGCTGGATGTGGCCGAATCCCTGTTCGCCGAACGCGGCTTCTATGGGGTCAGCATCGCAAATGTTGCGGACGAACTTGGACTGACCAAACAGGCACTTCTGCACCACTACGGCACCAAAGGTCAGCTTTACGGCGCCGTGCTCGAGCGCATTTCGCGCGATTTCTCAAACGCGATCAAACGCGTGGCCGACAACGATCAAGACCCGTCCGCACGTTTGGCCGATTTCCTAATCGAGCTCTTTCAACGGTCCCTCGACAATCCGACACGCGATCTTCTGTTGATGCGTGAACTCCTCGATAATCATGAACGCGCGAAACAAGCCGACGCGTGGTATCTCAGAGATTTTTTGAAATCACTGGTTGGCCTGTTGACCGAGTGCCCGAAGTGGTCGGACGCGTCCAGCGCGCAGGCTTTCGCGGCGGTCTACCAGTTGGTCGGTGCCGTGGCTTACTTCAGCGTATCCGCGCCAACGCTGACGGGTATCGGTGGGAAGCTAGGTTATCGCCAGGTCAGTGATGCGTTCATGCCGCAGATCAAGCAGACCGTTAGCGCGGTGGTGGCATCGGGGCCACCGTCGTCTTGACCTCAGGCGATTCAACCGTCAGTCACCGGGAACACAAACACACTGCCATCGGCCACGGACAGGTTTTCAAGATCTAGTGCCAACGACTTTCCGGTCACCGTGACAGGAATACGAAGTTCCGTGCACTCGTTATCCTGGTTTTCCATGAACGCGACGATGCACTGGTCTGCAAAGTCCGGATAGGACATACAACACGCGGTGATCTCCCCTTGTTGCGCCTGCGCGGCCAACGTCTTCTGAATGGCTTTCAAAATAGTCCGTAGCTCCTCGCGGTCGCCCGACGCGCCCATGATGGAGTTAACCTCACCCTGCGGGTTGACTGTGAGGGCCATCGGGGGGAGTTCTTCGGCGCCGGCCAGTGCTTCTGAGGTCAGCGTGACCAGATGGGTCAGCATGTTCTGAAACTGCGATTCGGATTGTTCGCTCATAAGCGTGTCTCGATGTGTGCTGGCGATATCGTTACGCGGTCGCAGAGGTGCGTCAATGCCCGCTGTCGATCAATGAGTCGCTGACTGCGCGGCCAGTCGATTGATCAGGGCGGTGTCGAGATACTCGACCATCTCTTGCACCAGCAGCCGATCGTCGAATTGAACATGGTCGACGACTTCAGTCACTACGGTTTCAGCGGTCGGTAGATGCTCTACCGTAAGGTGATAACGCACAACGGCACGATCGCCGTCGATCAACACCGAGTCAAAGTCGATACTGATCCATCGCCAGATAGACACCAGTGCATTGAGCGCTTCTAGCAGTGCATGCCTGCCGATCACTACAGGGGCCGAAGTGCCATCTTTCGCGGTTCCGGCCAGCCGGAACGTCGCGTCCTCCGTGAAACGCTCGATGCATTGCGCTGGATCGTTAGCCAGTCGTGGTTGATACAACCCATGAATCGCTTTTTCGACGTCGCTTCTATTCATGTCCCCCTCCCTGGAATACTGAGCCTCTTTATACTCCCGTTTACGCCA
>JBCAZH010000034.1:27423-33389 GCA_038533155.1 Pseudomonadota bacterium
TATTCATGTCCCCCTCCCTGGAATACTGAGCCTCTTTATACTCCCGTTTACGCCATTCTGCAGGCTAAACCTTTGTTGGGCCCTGCGCGTCCAAATCCCGAAACCCGTTGATAAATTCCTGTCGAATCTGGAGCCCTCCCATGCTGAACATTGCGCGCCTAACGGTTCGGGCCACTGCCGCCCTAGCTTTATGTCTTGGCAGTGCGCCTGCCCAGACGGCTGATCTCGGCGGCGTTTGGGTCGCCGAGGAACGTCTGGATCGACTGATGGCAGGCCCTGTGACGCTGCAAAAGTCAGGTACCCAGTGGGTCGCGCGCTTTCAGGGCGAGACCGCATCCGTTCGAGCGACGCGCGATGGGACTTGGGCTTTTGAGTTTCCTGATCACGGACGATTTGAGGGCTGGACCAATGGCGCTACCGGGAGTATCGATGGCCACTGGATTCAGTCAGCGGCCACGGTCACGTACTACCCGCTGGCCTCACCCGTGAAGTTTGCCAAGGTATCGAGCGACGCGTTCGTCGGAAAGGTCGAGCCATTCCCGCAGGATGTTTCCTTAAATATCGGGTTGATCAACGATCCCGCTGAGCCAGGACGGTATCGAACGTTTCTTCGCAACCCACAAGCTAACTACGGCGTTTACTTTCGAATCGAACAGGCCATCGTCGATAAAGGGAAAATACAGTTCGTCGACGCGGACGGGGACACGTTGGCAACAGCCACGCTTCATCCGTCCCGGCAGAAGTTCACGATGGTCTTTCCGCGTTTCGATAAGACGATGGATTTCACGCGCCGCGATCGATCGCACGCGCCAGGCTTCTATCCACGCCAATCTGCGGCGCCTGCCCCGGCACTGTTACGTCCAACGCCACGTGATGATGGATGGCCGACCGCCCACGCCAGCGACGTCGATCTCGATGCCGCATTGCTGCTCCAATTGGTGAACGAGTTGACTGCGTTCGAGCCCACCAGCCTGCGTGAGCCGTATCTACATTCGATGCTCATCGCGCGGAAAGGGAAACTGGTATTGGAAGAGTATTTCCATGGCTACCACGCAGATCGAACTCACGACTCCCGCTCCGCCGGCAAGACCATCGGATCGGCGTTGCTGGGCATCGCGCTTCAGCAGGGTGCGATCGAATCCATCGATACGCCGTTGTATGACTATTACGGTGGCGTCGATGCATTCGACAACCCCGATGCCAGGAAGTCCGCGATGACGCTCCGACATTCGGTCACGATGTCCACTGGCCTCAACTGTGACGATAACAATTACCAAAACCCGGGCAACGAAGATGTGATGCAGGAGCAGGACGCTGAGCCGGACTGGTATCGCTACGCGCTGAGTCTCGCCATGGTTCGCGAGCCCGGCCAATCGACAGTGTATTGCACGGCGGGGATCAACCTGCTGGGCGGCGCAATTGCGACTGCCACCGAGACGCGTTTGCTCAAGTTGTTCGAAACGCATTTCGCGCAACCGCTCGGGATCAAGTCCTACTACGCGAATCTGATGCCGACAGAAAAACTCTATCTCGGTGGCGGGCTGCGCTTGCGACCTCGCGACTTTCTCAAGCTGGGGCAGGTGTATCTCAACGACGGCCGGTGGAAAGACCATCAGCTCGTGCCGGCGCAATACGTCGCCGACTCGCTGGCGGCCCATGGCAGTACCAACCAACCTGACGACTATGGTTTCGGTTGGTGGCGCACAACCTACCGCATCGAGGGGCGCGATATTGCCGTTCAATACGCGAGCGGCAACGGCGGTCAAATGCTGTTCGTGGTTCCTGAGTTGGACATGACGATCATGATCAACGCTGGAAACTACGGTGACGGACGCACGCGCGCCAAGTTCCGAGATCGCTTTCTGTCCGAGTTCATTCTGCCTGCAGCGATGTAGAAAATCGGCATTGCGCTTCCACTGCGCGATGAGGTGCGGTAGAACGCGAACTGGCGAGCAGCAGCGAGTGGATCATGCAAGCGGAGTTCTGGCACGAGCGTTGGCGAGAGAACAAGATCGGATTTCACGAGGCTGCGCCGAATGAATTCCTGGTGAGGCACTTCGAGGCGATGGGACTTGAGCCTGGTAGTCGAATTTTCGTTCCTCTGGCAGGTAAATCTTTGGATCTGTCATGGCTCGAAGCGCAAGGCATGCGGGTTGTCGGCGTCGAGCTTGATGAATCTGCGGTACGTGCATTTTTCGATGAGGCGGAGACGACAACGCTGGTGTCTTCAGTCGGCTCACTGCAGAAGTATCGCTCCGGCGATGTCGAATTGTTGGCCGGCGATATCTTTGATCTCACACCAGAGATTCTCGGTCCTGTCGATGCGATCTATGATCGTGCCGCACTGGTGGCACTGCCTGATGAGATGCGGGCGCGCTACGCGAAGCATGTCGTCTCGCTGACGGGTGCCGCGCCGCAACTTCTCGTCGCGTTCGATTACGACCAAACCCAAACGGCTGGCCCGCCATTCTCAGTCAATCAGACGATGATCGAAGCGCTGTACCGGGCGACCTATTCGCAGACCCTGTTAAGCCGGCAACCGATTACCGGCCGGCTGGCACAGCGCTGCGGTGGTTTCGAAGAATCATGGCTGCTGGTGCCGAAAGCGCTTTAGACGTCGTTCTTACTAACGATCGCCTCATAGTCTTCGGAGTACACCAAGTCGCCAGACTCCAAAGCGGCGGCGTAGCGCGCCATAAAGTCTGCGAAGCTTGTCCCCATAAGTAACCGCTCGCCATCGTCGTGCCACATTCGGAACACCTGCCCGAACTGACCGCCTGCGGCGGGCGCCAAGTCCAAGATGTGGTGGTCCCCCGAGCCGGAGTAGGTGATCGGCACCCAGTCCGCGTGCCACCAATCGGTTCGGATGTGCTCGCCGTCGGCATCGCTATCAATGCCATCAAAGTCACCGCTGTCCAACAGGCCCTTCCATACAGCGCGTTCACTTTTGATGCGCTCAAGCGACAACAACTCCCAGCCGTAAAGCATCCAAGGACTGTCGAACGCTTGGCCGTCATGGATCAGCAAACTGTTGCGGAAGTCCATTGGGAACTGTACTTCGAGCTCGCGCTCTGTTTCCGCAATCGCCTCTTCGGAAGCGGGGCCGTTCAGGCTCTGTAATACATCGGGCGCATGCTTGGCGCACCATGCTTCGATCATTGCCCAGGTTTCTTCCACGTCGTAAGCCCTCATCAGAACGGATTGAGCGTAAAGCCTTGTTGCTGCAGCAATGCATGCGCGGTCATAGCCGACAGCGCCACCTTGACGCCCGGAATGAGGTCGGCGTTCGCGACATCGTGATACGCCGCGCTCTGCCCACACAAAACAAACTGCACGTTGTGGTCGAGCAGCGTTTCAATCAGCGCTGCGTTTGCGTTGTCGGTTTCGAAACGCGCGTTGTAAGCGTCGGCCGACAAGAGATCTTTCGAGGCCCCGCCATGCACGACAATGGCGATTTCAATCTGGTCGGGATCGACGCCAGCAGCGGCGTGCATGTTTAAAAAGCGCGCGGCACTTTCGAAGTTCCGGTTGAGCTCGCCTGGATCTGCCTGCTTCGACACATCAAAACTGATCCGGAACACCGCATCGTTCGGGATGGGGAAATTCGCCTCAACGTCAGCAATCGGGCCAAAGTCGGTGATCAGGTCACCGGCGTGGAATGCTGAGCGGTCAGCGAGCGCAGGTGTGGCGAACCACAACAGAGTGGCGATGAGAAAGTGGACGCGGCGCATGGTCTGTCTCGGTGGTGGTGAGGCTTTAGAGTACCGAATGTTTGCGATTTAGTGGGCGAAAGTGGATGCTTCGCGTCCGGAGCGAGAGGGGCATCGCGTGACACCAGAAAAACTGAGGCGATTGGAGACGGTAGTAGTGGTGTACACCGTCGTCACGCTGGTGATCTATCTGCCACTCGAGACCTACGCGTCGATTCCGTACGGACTCACCAATCCGTTCTATCTCGTGGATCTCGTTGCGATGGGATTGATGGCGTGGGGCGCGTGGCGATCTTGGCAGGCACGCCCCGCTTCGTCGGTCTCGGTGATGATCGCTGGCTACGCGTGGGCGTCGGCGAACGGGTGGCGAGCGACATTCGATCGCGTCGAACGGATGCGGGCGGGTAGTGCGCTGGATTTCGGCGACATCGAACTGGTAGTGGTCGGAGGGTCGACTTTGCTCGCGATTGCCATGCTCGTACTGCTTATTTTTATCGCGACTGCTGCGAGGGCTGATGCATGAGGGACAACGACGATAAACCCATCGCGCTGGATGCCTACGAAAAGTTGGCGCACGCGTACTCGGCAAAATCGGAGACCAAAGCCGAGAACGGGTACAACGAGCATCCTGCGATGCGCTCATGCATCGGATCGGTTAATGGTCTCGCGGTACTCGATGCAGGTTGTGGACCTGGGTTCCTAACGCGGGATTTGATAGCTGGTGGAGCGAGGCGCGTGGTTGGCGTCGATGTCAGTCCTACCATGATCGAGATCGCAGGCGAACGGGTGGGCAGCGACGCCGAACTCATCATTGCTGATCTGGCTAAGCCACTCGATCTAGAAACCGATGCGTTTGATCTCGTCGTGTCATCGCTAGCGATTGACTATGTGCGCGACTGGACG
Organism: Pseudomonadota bacterium; assembly: GCA_038533155.1. Lineage (GTDB taxonomy): Bacteria > Pseudomonadota > Gammaproteobacteria > Steroidobacterales > Woeseiaceae > CALBPI01. The sequence goes on from JBCAZH010000034.1 coordinate 32,037, forward strand.
GTGCCCCTGTCGGAGTTCCATCGCGTGCTGTCTGACAATGGCCGGTTGGTAATGTCAGTCCAGCATCCGCTCGGCTCGTACAGCTGGTTGCAACCGCCGTCGGCGTTTGGCGTTCACTACTGTGAGAAACCGTGGGGCGGCTTCACCGAAGAACCGGTCGTTGTGCCGGACTACTACCGCTCGTTTGAAGAGATCATCAACCCGATCATCCAAGCCGGATTCACTTTGACGAACATTCACGAGACGCGACCGCTCGAGGTTCTGAAAACCATCGATCCACGCAAATATCAGAAGAACTCGGTGTATCCGACCTTCATGGTGTTGGAGGCTGTGGTTTCTCCCTATCCATAAGCAAATTTAGAGACATTTAGCCTGACGAGACTCATTGAAGTCATTCTCGACTGTCAATCACGCCGATCTCGCTCTGTCTGCTAGGATCGGAGCATGAGTGATGCCTGGGATATCGTAAAGACCGCCTTTGCGCGAGCCAGTGAGTTGGACGGAGCGGAGCGCGCGACCTTTCTCGAGGCCTTCAAACAAGAGCATCCCGAACTCTTCGCTCAATTGCAGGAACTGCTGTCCGCGGACACCAACGACCAACCCATCCAAGAAAAAATCGCGGAGACCGCACGGTCTCTTGCCGATCAAGCGGACGATCCTTGGGTTGGTCGAATGATCGGTGTGTGGCAACTGGAACGACGCATTGGTGAGGGTGGCATGGGCGCTGTGTTCCTCGCGAAGCGCGCCGACGAAGCATTCGAACAAACCGCGGCGTTGAAACTGATGACATCGCGCGTGTTGGGGCGTGAGTCAATTACGCGCTTCCGCGCCGAGCGACAATTCCTCGCGAAATTGAGTCATCCGAATATCGCGCAGCTATTGGATGGCGGGTCGACGGAAGATGACCAACCTTATCTCGTCATGGAATACATCGATGGCGTGTCGATCGATCGGTACTGCGACGACAACCGTTTGTCGATTCGTGATCGCTTGCGTCTGTTTGAAAAGGTGTGCGACACGGTCGACTACGCGCACCGCAATCTGATCGTGCATCGCGACTTGAAGCCGGGGAACATCTTGGTCGACCGCCGAGGGGAACCGAAACTCTTGGACTTCGGTATCGCGAAGCTGTTGGACACGCAAGACGTCGATCAGACGATGGCGATGACGCGTGAGGGCCGACTGCTATTGACGCCGGAGTATGCGAGCCCGGAGCAGGTTCGCGGCGAACCGCCGACGGTTGCGGCCGATGTTTATGCGCTTGGTGTGCTGCTCTACCGATTGCTGACAGGTTACTCACCGTACGGGGTCACGCGTTTATCGGGCGTTGAACTTGAGAAGGCCATCGTGTCC
>JBCAZH010000035.1:0-19367 GCA_038533155.1 Pseudomonadota bacterium
ACGCAATTCCCGAAATCAATAAACTCGAGTTACCTAACGGGGGTATGTCTCACCATGTTAGAAGTGAATAGTTCGATGACTGACTTGGACGAGTCGACTGAAGACTTGTCCGTCAACCCGACCAATACGCCGACTTTTCGTGAGGTCGTGGAGACACAATTGTCTCGTCGGGGCGTTATGCAAGGATCGTTAGCCGTTGCGGCGACCAGTTTCTTTGCGCCTTCCGTAAGCTACGCCGGAGAGGCTGCTGTTGAGCCGGCGGATGCGGAGTTGATCGGTTTTACACCGCTAGCAACCGAGGACGCGGCCGCAATCGGTGGACAGACGGTCGCGATTTCTCCCGACTACGAATACGACGTCCTAATTCCTTGGGGTACGCCGATCCAGGGTCGCGCCGCCGCGATTCAACCTTATGAAGGGGATCCGAACACTCGGCCGACTGCTGAAGAGCAAGAACAGATGGTTGGTATCGGTCACGATGGCATGTGGTTCTTCCCGATCAACCTTCCGAGGGTGCTGCTCCTGGATCGAAACAAGCGCAGAGCAGGTCACGCGCCATTGTCTGAGGAACGTAAGGCGCGTCTGCTGAACAGCCGTGTCGGTATGCTCTGCGTCAACCATGAGTTCGGTCGAAACACGCATGTCCTCGGCAAAGGCTTCCCCGAAACGCTGGAAGACGTCCGTTTGTCGCAAGCGGCGCACGGTGTATCCGTAGTCCTACTCCGCTACGCTTCAGGTCCCGATCGGTGGTTGAACGCACCGAGCCCAACGAAGGCGCGCCGAATCACTGTTAACACGCCGGTCACGTTCTCTGGTCCCGCCGCTGGAAGTCCGTTGCTCGACAATCCTGCCGGCAATGAGCCGAAGGGTACTGTCAACAACTGCGGCTCTGGTGCGACCCCTTGGGGGACCTATGTGACCTGCGAGGAGAACTTCAACGGGTACTTTGGTTCGAACACGGAAGGCGTCGGTGGATTCGACACACTTCAAGATGCTGCGTACGAACGCTACGGTTTCAGCACGGGTGGATTCGGCTACGGCTGGCACGTATTCGACGAGCGCTTCGACCTGACCAATGAGGCGTACAAGAATGAGTCCAACCGGTTCGGTTGGTGCGTCGAAATCGATCCGTTCAACGCAAGCCAAACTCCGGTCAAGCGCACGGCGCTAGGTCGATTCAAACACGAAGCATGTGCATTCCAAGAACTTGAAGATGGACGCGTTGCGGTATTCATGGGCGACGATCAACGTGGTGACTATTGCTACAAGTACGAGTCAAACCAACCGTGGCGCGACTACATCGACGCCGGTCTGAGTCCGTTGGATGACGGCAAGCTCTACGTCGCGATCTTCGGTGCTGGCCCAGAAGGCGAAGGTGAGGGCGAGTGGGTTGAGCTGACCTACACCGACGAGCGCATCGCAGCCGCCGGCCTGACCTCTCAGGATCTCGTGCTGACTTACGCTCGAATCGCAGCCGATGCGGTTGGTGCAACGCCGATGGATCGGCCTGAGTGGAGCACGATCGGTAAAGATGGAGAAATTTACTGGACTTTGACCAACAACGATCGCAAAGACGATGGTCAAGGCGCACTTAGCGACGTGAATCCGATCTTTGAGAATACCGACGGCTACATCATCAAGACCACGGACACCGGCAGCACGACATTCCAATGGAACATGTTCCTTATCAGTCGTAACACGCGTCGTCCGGATGACGCATCGACGGACGAGAACGACGTGCCTTACGCGGCCTACACAGCACCGGCAGATGGTGGAGCTAATGTGTTCACCGATCCCGATGCCGCATGGGCCGACCCATTCGGTCGTCTGTTCATTGGTACCGACGGTGGCCAGCGCGATGGATTGCAAGACCAATTGGTTGTGATCGACACGAGCACGGGTGAGTACAAGCGACTGCTTACGGGCGTCGCATCGGATGAAATCACGGGTATTACGACGACGCCGGATTACAAGACGATGTTCACTAACACCCAGCATCCGGGCAACGGTTCGCCAACGACGACGAATTTCCCGGCGCCGTTTGATGGTGTGACCATTCCGCGTGACTGCACGCTGGTGGTTCGCCGTAAAGATCGCGGCATCGTGGGTTCGTAAACTGACCAAAATTCGGTCCGAGAGAAGGCCTCTTCGGAGGCCTTCTTTTTTTGGTTAGGGCATAACGCGCCCCGCTGTGGCATGCTGCCTGCCGGGTGTGGTGGCTGCGTTGTGCGATGACAACAACGGCGACAATGGGGGACCGTGTAAAGCGGATCGGTTTATGGTCAGGTTTGATCATAGCCGGCGTGTTGCTTGTGGTCGGCGAACCGCAATCTTTGGCTGTTGCTGATCGGCCGGTATCGCCGGCATGGATTACGTTGTGCTTGCTCGTTGTGATGGCAACGTGGTGGGTCACAGAAGCCATTCCGATTCCCGTCACAGCGTTGCTGCCGATGGTCATATTGCCTTTGACGGGCACCCGCACGATGGCTGAGGCAGCTGCGCCCTACATGCACCCCATTGTCGTGTTGTTGATGGGTGGTTTTATATTCGCTAAAGCGCTCGAACGTTGGAACCTTCATGAGCGAATCGCGTTGAATGTCGTCGCTCGTTCGAGTGGAAGCCCAACGCAGTTGGTGGGTGCATTCATGCTGGCGGCGGCGCTGTTGTCGATGTGGATATCCAACACGGCGACCTGCTTGATGATGGTTCCGATTGCGATGTCAGTGGCGACCGCGGTCGGTGGCAACGACAGGTCTGCAGTACCGTTTCGAATCGCTTTGCTTTTGGGAGTTGCCTATGGCTGTTCGATCGGCGGGTTGGGTACACCCATCGGTACGCCCACCAATCTGATTGTCATCGGCTACCTGGATTCCGAAGCAGGGGTCGAGATCTCATTCAGCCAATGGCTGGTATTCGGACTGCCTGTCGTGTTCTTGTTGTTGCCGCTTGCGTGGTGGACGCTCACACGGTGGGCGTTTCGGCTACCGACAGAGGACAACGATGCGGCCAGAGATGCTGTGCGGGCGACGCTTGCGAAGCTCGGCCCGATGAAAACGGCTGAGCGACGGGTTGTCGCCGTGTTTGTCGTCGTTGCTACGTTGTGGATTTTCAGGCGACCGCTCGCTGACATCACGTTGCAACTGGGTGACGTCGATGTCATGCCGCTTGGCGGCCTGACCGATCACCTAATTGCGGTGCTTGCGGTCTTTCTGTGTTTTTTGATTCCGGCAGGGGCGCGAAGAGCGAGGGCGTTGCTCGATTGGAAGACCGCTGAACAGATCCCTTGGGGCGTGCTGCTTTTGTTCGGTGGTGGCATGTCATTGGCAAGTGCAATGAACGCCACAGGTCTTGGACCTTTCCTCGGGGCGGCGTTGAGTGGCGCCGATGTCCTGCCGACATGGCTTTTGATCGCGTCGGTCACCGCTGTGATTCTCCTGTTGACCGAAGTGACGAGCAACATCGCAACAGCTTCGGCTTTGATGCCGGTGATCGGGTCTCTCGCCTTAGCGAGTGGCATCCCGATCGAGATGCTGGCCGCGCCCATTGCGCTGGCCGCGAGCTGCGCGTTTATGTTTCCGATGGCCACCGGTCCGAATGCGGTTGTGTTCGCAGCAGGTGGTTTCAACATGCTTACGATGGCGCGAGCCGGCGTACGGTTGAATTTGATTGCGGTGGTCGTCATAACGCTTGCGTCAATGACACTGGCGCCTTGGGTACTGAGTTCAGCGTAGCGGAAGTGCCGCAGTTCTGCGGACCGTTCGGATTGCGACACTCGAGTTGATACGTGCCACCCCCGGCAGACGCGTGAGTGCTTCATTGTGCAGCCGCTCGAAATCCGCCATATCCGCAACGACCAGTCGCACGAGGTAGTCGAACTCGCCGGTCATGAGATAACACTCCATGACCTCTGGAATCTCATTGATCGCTTGTTCGAAGGCGGCAAGTTCTCGCTCGTCCTCGCGACGCAAAGCGATGTGTACAAACACGGTGCCGGCTCTACCCAACAGTTTGTGATCGAGTACGGCGACGTATCCGCGGATGAGGCCGTGCTGCTCGAGCGCGCGAACGCGTCTCAGACAGGCGGACTCCGACAGCTGCACGGCGTTCGCAAGATCGACGTTGCTCATGCGGCCGTCCTTCTGCAGAAGTTCGAGGATTCTCCGATCAAAATTATCCATGGATACAGAAAATGCCATAAAAAATTCAAAATAGGAATGAATCTGCGAGAAACAGAGAGTTTTACTCTGTAATGGTCCGGTTTCTTGTGTCTATCCGAAGGTACATTGCTCGCTATCCATCAACCTGGGGGTAAGACGGTGATTGTCGGTGTACCAAAAGAAATCAAGGTCCTAGAGTATCGAGTCGGGCTAACGCCGGCGGGTGCGCGAGAACTCGTCGAAGATCAACACAAAGTTATTGTTGAAACCGGCGCGGGCGCTGGAATCGGCCTGACCGATGATGACTACCGCGCGGCTGGCGCCACGGTGGTCGATACAGCGGCCGAAGTGTTCGGTGAGGCAGATCTCATCGTGAAGGTTAAAGAACCGCAGCTTCCAGAGTGTGCCCTGCTGCGTCCTGGGCAAGTATTGTTTACCTACCTGCATTTGGCGGCAGATCCTGCACAGACTAAGGCGCTGATGGATTCAGGCGCGACCGCCATCGCGTACGAAACGGTCACCGCACCGGATGGGTCACTGCCGTTGTTAACGCCGATGAGTGAAGTCGCCGGTCGACTGTCCATTCAGGCAGGCGCTTTTGCACTACAAAAAGCCAACGGTGGGCGAGGCGTGTTGTTGGGCGGTGTCCCAGGTGTCGAGCCGGCGCATGTCGTCGTCGTCGGTGGCGGTGTCGCTGGGACCAACGCTGCAGAGATGGCGATCGGGCTCGGCGCTCGTGTCACTATTCTGGATCGCTCCGTGCCGCGGCTCAGATATATCGATCAAATTTACGGCGGAAGAGTGCAAACACAGTACTCCACGCGCGATGCGATCGACCAGTTGATGCCGGAAGCGGACCTAGTCGTTGGTTCAGTTTTGATCCCAGGTGCGGCAGCACCAAAGTTGGTCAACGCAGCGCATATTGAAACGATGCGCCAAGGCGCCGTGTTAGTGGATATTTCCATTGATCAAGGCGGGTGTTTTGAAACGAGTCGTCCAACGACGCACGCAGAGCCGACTTTCATTGAGAAAGATGTCGTGCACTACTGCGTGACCAATATGCCAGGGGCGGTGCCTCGCACATCAACGTTCGCATTGACCAATGTCACGCTACCGTTCGTCAAGCGGCTCGCGGGCCTCGGATGGAACGCCGCGTTAGCTGTGGATGCGCATCTTGCCGCCGGATTGAACGTGCACGATGGCGGTGTGTACTTCGATGCGGTCGCGAAGGATCTTGGTTACGAAAGCCGCAGTGTGGCCGCACTGTTGTCCAACTAGAGTAAGTATTCGCTCGTTGCCGCCTACGCTGCGGTAGTATCAATCCACAGGCACACGAAGAAGGCTGTTCCAAGGGTTGAATGTTACGCAGCTGTTGCAGCAATGGAATGCGGGTGACGAAGCCGCTCGCGCGGCAATCATCGGCACAATTTACGAGGATCTGAGACGTATCGCGTCACGCCATCTCGCGCGTGAGTCGGATCAGCCTTTGCTGCAACCGACGGTCTTGGTCCATGAAGCGTTTCTAAAACTTGAGGGGATCGATCGAATTCGGTGGCAGGATCGTGCCCATTTCCTTGCGATGGCCGCACGCGCGATGCGCGAGTACTTGATCGACGAAGCGCGTCGCCGGCGCGCCGCAAAGCGAGACGGTGGCGTCCAAGTGACGCTGAGCGCGGTCGATCGGCAGCACGAAGAACCTAAGACGGACCTACTGGCGCTCAACGATGCGTTGGAGCGACTCGCCAAAGCCGACTCGCAACGCGCGTTGTTGGTTGAGCTTAGATTTTTCGGTGGTTTGACGGTTACCGAAACCGCCGAAGTCATGGGGATTTCGGAACGCACCGTGAAGCGTTCGTGGCAGGTTGCGCGTGCGTGGTTATTCCAGGAACTCAACTCGGGGAAGCACGGTGGCTCGCCAACCAGCGACGCGTAGCGTACTCGACATTTGTGAGCGTGCCCTCGATTTAGACGAGGCGCAGCGGGCCGAGTATCTGGATGACATCTGTCAGGAAGATGCTGCACTGCGCGCGTCCATTGATGCGGTGCTCTCGAGCCTGACGCTCGCCGCTCGCGAGATCGGCGAGTCAGTTGATTACTCTGAGTGGGAGGCTCCGGAGACGATCGGCGGCTGGAGCATCGGACGTTCGCTCGGTGCAGGTGGCATGGGTCAGGTCTTTGTTGCCGAGCGAGACCGAGACGGTGTGGTTCAACAGGCAGCGCTGAAAATCATGCGCGGTCGATTCGTGCCCCCGGGCATGCTCGAGCGTTTTCTCGCGGAACGTGAAATCTTAGCGAGGCTGAATCACCCCTACATCGCCGGCATGGTCGACAGCGGTACCGAAAACGGCGCGCCGTATCTCGCGATGGAGCTGATCGATGGCGTCTCTATTGATCAGTGGCTTGATACCCACGAGGCATCGCTGAGCGCGCGCATACAGATGCTGCAGAAGGTTGCCGTGGCGGTGCACAGCGCCCATCAAAACCTGGTGGTCCATCGAGATCTCAAACCTTCCAACATCCTCGTCACCGATGACGGCATTCCGAAATTGCTCGACTTTGGGGTTGCCAAATTGCTCGATGCCGGAGAGGCACTACCCACCGACGTTACCCGCGTTAGCGGTGCAGCATTGACGCCTGACTACGCGAGTCCCGAGCAACTCCTCGACAACCACGCCACCACGCTCAGTGATGTCTATTCGCTTGGGGTCTTGGCCTACGAATTGCTGGTTGGTTGTCGGCCGTACCACATCGATACCCACTCTCAGAGAAGTATGGTGGATTCGGTGCAAGCCCGATCGATATCCAGTTTCAAGGACGCGTTGTCACAGTTGGAGGACCTAGAGAGCGTTGCGTCGCGCCGCGGTTTGAGTCAGCGACAATTTTTACGTGCTGTGTCGGGAGATCTAGAGACCGTGCTTCGCAAAGCGATGGCTAGCGACCCCGCGCGTCGCTATCCCTCCGTCGCGGCGTTCAGTGACGATCTCGACCGTTTGCGGTTAGGTCAACCCGTTGCAGCCAGGGCGCCTAGCCTTCGTTATCAAGCGACAAAATGGGTGACACGCAACAAGGTTCCGGCGGCACTTGGGGCTGCCTTAGTCGCTTCCCTCGTTGGTGGCTTGGCCTTTTCGTCTTGGTCATTGCATCGAGCACAGCAAGCGCGTCTGCAGGCGGACGCGCGTTTTGGTGAAGTGCGTGAGCTCGCGAGCACATTGATGTTCGAACTGTACGATGAGGTAGCGCAGGTGCCTGGGACCGTAACCGCACAAACCCTTATGGCGTCGACCGCCAACGGCTATCTTGACCAACTAGCTTCGGATCCAAACGCACCGGATGACGTCCGTCTTGAGGCACTGCAGGGCTATGCAAGACTCTACGGTATTCTGAATCGCCAGGCGGTTGAGGACCCGTCGATTCGAGCTGACGCGATAGCGGTCTTTGAACAGGCTGAGTCTATTGCCGAACGACTGCGCCGTCTGCCGGCACGTCGGACACAAGCGTCGCTGGAGATCGGGAAATTGCGGTCGCGTCGCGCATCCGATCTGTTGACTGTCGACAACGAAGTTGACGCTTCTCGAGCGCTTCTCAAAGTCGCACTCAGCGACATCGAAGTCGCGCGAGGCGACGCACAATGGACAGAAGATGCAACTATGGCGCGACTGGAGACCCGGTTGCGCGAAATCAATGTGATCAAGTGGGAAGAGAATTACCAGGGCGCGATCGACGAGGCGACACTGGTGTCCGACGAGATTGATCAGGCGCAAGCACGTTTTGGATCCGGCGCAAATACCGATCGAATCGCCGCGGAGGTGTTTCAGATTCGCGGTGAGTCTCATTACTGGCTCGACGATTATCCCGCCGCACTTGCCGCGTACGAAGCCGCGATCGATCGCTATCAGCGCGTGCAATCCGACACGACCGAATCCCTCGATGTGTCGGCTGAGCTTTCGGTCACCTACTGGTCTAGGGCGAATACGCTCGTCGATCTCTCACGCCCGGAGGACGCTGCGCAAGACTATGCGCTGGCGATCGACTTGATCGCACCGGCATTGGCGCGCGACCCGGATGACGTCAGCACCGCCCGCCGGATGGCGATCCTGCGAGGGTCGCGCGCGATGGCACTCGTTCAGAGCGGTGATGCGGAAAACGCGATTATCGAGATTTCGAGAACGAACGAGTGGTTCCAAGCTCAGGCGCTGGCCGAGCCCGACACACCGATGGCGCAGAGATCGCTGGCCGTGAGCTTTTACGTCACGGCAGACATCTACCGAATCGCAGGCGAGTCGGATGTCGCTTGCAGGTACTATCGTGAGTCGCTGAGTGTATGGGAGACGATCGATACGAGGTTCGGGTTGGCGCAATTCGATGCGGGTCAGCCTGATCTGATTCGTGAAGCGCTGAGCGACTGCGATTCGGTAGCGCCTACCTTTTGAACAGTGACGAATCGACGGACAGCATAAAAGACCGTGAGTCTCTGACTGCTTGCAGCAACTCTGCCGCTTCTTCCAACAGTTGTGGGTCGTCGGCACACGCGGTTTGTAGAAACGAACGCCGTAAATTGGGCTCAAGTGACATCGCCAGATCGCATAGGCGGAGCAACCGCCGTGCGCGCTTCAACGCGGCGTACTCCTCGTTGGTGTACCAGTGTTCCATCGGATAGCGGAATGAGCGGCGGGCGGTCGAGCAACCGCCCGCCAGCTCTAGCTAGTTCGTCTCGTTGACGATCGCCGCGATGCGAAGCGCGACAGAGCCAACCAGGGCTTGGTCGATTCGCGCGTTGCCACCGGAGTCGTTGTTGGTGAATACGATGACTGCAAACGCGCCACGGGAGTCCGTTTCGAACATCCAGGCGTAGGTAAGTACTCGCAACCCAAGATTGTCGGCAAGACTGCCGCCTTTGAACCACACACGTTCCCAATCGCCTCGAACGTTGACGCCAACGGTTTCCGCACCAAGCGCTGTGTCCAGCACATTGAATGCTTCGCTGTTGTCCGGGAACTCGCGCATACCGGCGAGTGCTGCGCAGACGTCGTTAGGTGTGCTTTGCCACAACCCGCGCACAAGAACCGACACGTTCGCCCGAACGAAGTTCACGACAGGCCCTAGCGGGTTCAGCACATCCTCGACATAGGATCGTTGCCCTGCCTCCGAGTCAACGATGTAATTCAGTGCGTCAGCTTCGGCGACAGTGAAATACAAATGGAAGGCTTCATTCATCGACAAGAATGGCAAGATGGCATCGCGGTCGTCGAAGCCAAACTGGTCGATGATCGCCTCGTTCCTGTCACGACCGACTAACTTGAAAAGATGTTCGGTTGCAGTGTTATCGCTAATCCCCAGCATCAGTGTCGACATATCTCGGACATCGAACTCGGTGCCAACGGGTTCGTTGTTAATGACTCCGCCCAGGACCTGATTCTCGGTCGTCAGAGGAATGATTTCCTCCGGCGTCACAACGCCATCCTCGATCGCTTGTGCGACGGCACCCATCACGAAAATCTTGAATACGGACGCAATACCGCGAGGTGTATCGGATCGACGCTCGAAAACTGGCTGGCACTGATTGCCCTCGTCGATTCGAGCGACCAAAACGCTGACATCCTCTGCGAGGGTCTCAAGCTTGTTGGTTGCTTCATCAAAGGTGAGATTCTGGTCTTCGATTCGAACGGAACTACCGTCCAGATTAAATCTCGACGCGCCGAGTGAGGTGATCAGGCCCGTTCCGTAGCGTGATTGGAGCGTGACGAAGTGTCCGCTGGTTGGATTGCCTTCGATGCCGACCATGACCCGAATGCTGACCGGCGTCATCGTGATGATGTCCTGTACGGTCCCACCCGGCATGACGTTGCGTAGTGAGTCGATAAACGATCGCCACTCTGTAGCACTGATGGCAGCCAGCGCTGCTGGGTCGAAACGATCGTTGATGTCTTGCAGGCTTGTCGATGGCGCAGCCAATTGGTCGATGAACCATTGCAGTTGATTCGCGGCTGGTGAGTTTGGCAATTGAAACTCACCGTTGACGCGCGGAAACAGAGGTTGAATCGCCTGCGTTCGAGCTGGGTTGAAGGGGAATGGATCATCCGCGTCGGCAACGGAATCGTTGTCGTCGTCGTTGTCCGCATTATCTCCGACGCCGTCCCCATCATTGTCTGCCGATTCGGTGGGATCGAGAGGGAATGCGTCCATCGAGTCCTCTACGGCGTCATTATCGTCATCGGTATCTGCATTGTTGCCAATGCCATCGCCATCGGTATCGACACTCTCCGATGCGTCTCGTGGGAACGCATCCATCGCGTCTTCAACGCCATCGTTATCGTCGTCAGGGTCGGCGTTGTCGCCGATCCCATCCTGGTCAAAATCCGCGATTTCGTTCGGGTCGTTGGGGAATGCATCTGCGTTGTCGCCAACACCATCAGAGTCCGAGTCCTCTGTTTCGCTAGCGTCAAACGGGAACGCGTCATCCAGATCGTCCACGCCATCGTTGTCATCGTCCGTGTCTGCGTTGTCGCCGATGCCGTCCCCATCGAAGTCAGCAGTTTCGGTCGGGTCCAGCGGGAACGCGTCGGCCGTGTCAGGCGTGCCGTCGTTGTCATCATCCGGGTCGTTGACGTCGGCGATACCATCGTTGTCGTTATCGAGTAGCGGCGGGCCACCATCGCCACCGCCGCCACCGCAGGCGCTCAATACGCTGAGCAATGTGATCAGCAGTCCATGGCGGATCGCCATAAGCCATTGATTTTGCATTTTTCTCTCCCTCAGACATCGGTTGCATCCGAGCGGTTCTCGGGTGCGTTATCTGAATAAGCGAAAAAAGCGAGAGAAAGGGGCCACCGTAGGCGGCATGCTAGCGAAGCCGTCTACAGACTTTGATAACTGTTGCTGACTTCGTACATCTGAATAAAGAAAGAACGCAGAGTTGCTTCAGCCTCCGATTTCGACATGAGTCGCTCGGATTCCATCAGCGCAGCCATTTGTTGGATGGTGCGTTGACCATCGATCATCGACATCAAAAAGGCATGAATCCGAGTCGACATAGCCTGCGATTGAAACGAGTCGTTCAACGGAACCGCAAGGTCGCCGCGAACGAGCCATTCCGGCAGCGCCACGTGTCGCGGTGGTTTCTCGCACGGACCGCTTTTCGTCATGCTGATGACGACCACGCGTTCGCTGCGAGCATGCCGATTCGCCGGCGAGACCATGTAGGGTATTTCACTCTCGATGACGGCGGGATCCGAGAAGCCTTGCGCGCCGATGATCTCAAGGGACTCTTCGAGACTGACGCGTTCCGCGGGATCCGCGGTCCTGAACACGTGAGAGCCGAACCAGATCCAACGACCACCTGGTCTCAGTAGCTGATTCCAGCGCGCGGCTTGCAGTGCTAGGGGTTCCGAGAGCACGTCCGACAACCAAGGTGTGACCAACGTATCGAAACTCTCCGGCTTGAACGGCGCGCGAAGTACGTTTGCCAAGACATGATAGAAATTGTCGGACACGGGCTCCGGGGCCCTCAAAGTGCGTGCGCAAGCAACGCTCTTCGCGTCGATGGGGGCTAATGGAAACTCGTGCAAGTCGACCTGATTGCCGCGCATAACCTGTTGTGCGGCGAGCACCAGCAACGGGTTGAAGTCGACCGCGACAGTGCAGTCTGGGTTCAAGTTTTGGTGTAAGTCGTAACTCAGTCTTCCGCCGCCGGAACCCAGTACCAGCAAACGACCTACAGCCTCGGCTGCGGTCGCGCTTTGGACCAATTCGAATGATCGACGGTTTTCTGCGTCACCCCAGCACCAGTCTCGGTGCAGGTTCGCGTAGTAGGTCGCGAGGCCTTGATCGGATGGCAAACGAGTACGCAGTGCCAGGTACGTGCTGTGATCGGCCACTTCTCGGCGCAAGTCCACCGGCGTCAAAAGTTCGACCAACTCCTCACGATGCGCGCGCAGCGCATCTCGGTGATGCCGCAGCCGATCGCCCGTGCTCGCCAGGATCCCTTCCGCTTGTACTGCCTGTTCCAATCGAACGACTTCGTCGTCGATTTCGGCGAGCCTCGCGTGGTAACGGCTGCGCCAGTCGTCCATTGCTGCAGCCGGCTCTGCAAATAGGAAGGGCACACCGTCGACGATCGGGAAGCGTGTTCCGGCGCCCTTGCTCACCAAGTCAGTACCATCGTAGTCGATGGCTTGGTCACAACGCGGACAGGCGAGGAGGTCGAGAAATTGTTGGTCCATGGCGCGCATGGTAGCGGATTGTTGGGTCAGTCTGGCAGCTCGAAGTCACGATGGACGGCAATCTTGCCCGCCAACGACTCACCGTCGGCTCGACCAAATCGAATCACAACTTCGTCGCGGCTGTCGCCGTTCAGGTCGGCTAATGCGACCTGAGTCCCGTCAGCCGGGCCGGTTATTGCAAGTTTACTGGAGCGGTTTTCGAAGCCGCCACCGGGGACGCCTTGGCGCCAGCTCAATGCGCGCTTGCGCTCCTTAAGGATCAAGTCATTAGTGCCATCGCCATCCAGGTCTCCGAACGCGATTGTTGGAAATTCGACCTGGCCTGTGCCGAAATCAAACTTCACTCGGCTCTTGATTTCGGTCGTCGGTTCGCTATTGATCGTTCCGGATTGATCGGATGTGTGGATGTCTACGCGCATCGTGACCGACCGAGAGAATAGCGCACCGATGATCGCCCTGACCCCTACTTGAACACTGGCAACCACGAGCATCTTCCGGTCGTCGTCGAGCGGCTCAAGGCGCATGCCGATCTGATAACCCCGACTCGATAACGTGGTATCGGCCGATGCAGCAAATATAAGCGCGTCCGAGTCCACACTGCCATGGTGTACACGGTAGGTTGTGGTCTTATCGAAGACGCCCTGACTGACTGTTTCCAATGTCATGATGTCCGGAACATCGTCGCCGTTGATATCCACGAATCGGTCCATCTCGCGCAGCACAATATCGTTCTGGTCAATGTCTTCGTAGCTGTTGTAGTAACGCTCCAACGCGAGCTCGTCGCTGAGACCGAGATCGAGGTCACTCGAGCGTGGCTCGGTCGCGTTCGGTGGGACACTCAAAAGCTCGCTGCCGCGCACGGAATACAATGTGCCACCACCGATCGCGGCTGCGGCCGTTATGTTCGGTGGTCTGTAGGTTGTGCTCTGGTCGTACGTTCGACGGAAACTCGCCAAAGCGACCTCGCGCCGCTCAGCGTCATCGATGACATGCATCACATCGAAATCAGGTACAACAAACTCCGCTTGGTTGTCCGCATCGATGTCGCGTGCGAAATCGAGTCCACTCGTGAGTTCGGCGAGCGAACGGCCGCGAAAAAGACTCTTGCTAGTGGCGACGACGGCCAACTCGCCGTCGAAATTCTGCAGCGCTTGGACATTATCGGACGTCAAAACAAACAGACCTTCAACGTCGCGCCCGACCGTCGCTTTGTCGATCGCGATGGCTGAATTCGGCAATTCCATTTCCCTGAACGTGACGCTATCGCCATTGACTCGGATCAGTCCGAGCCGCGGCTGACCACGCTCATTACGGCCAGCAAACGCTAACGCGCTGCCAGCGCTGTCCGAAAACTGTACTTCGAGCATGTCGGTCTGAACACGGAACTCAGGTGTCACCCAGTCTGGCTCTGATCGCGCGACGATGGATGCGGTCGCGAATAAACAGAGAACAGCCAGGTGCCAGGGAAGCCGGTTGAGCATAGATTGCCTCGGTGGTTGGTTATGACGAGTCGCTGCGGTTATCTTGTAAAGCAAGCTCAGGAGAATACCAATATGACGACACGCGCGATGATCATGTTTGCAGTAGGACTACTACTGACGATGCCAGTTCCCGCTCAAGGGGAAAACGCGGTGGCCTTGGTCGGTGGGCGTTTGATCGATGGCTATGGCCACGCGCCGATTGCCGACAGCGTGATTCTCATAAAGGGCGAGAGAATCGTTCAGGTAGGCACCGTCGAGACGCTTGAGGTGCCCGATGGGTTTGACGTCATCTCGCTTGAAGGAATGGATGTATTGCCAGGGCTATGGGAGGCGCACGCCCATTTGATGCTGACAGGACATGCCGACTACCCGCACTGGCAGCGAGCTTATACGGAACGTTTTGCGAGCGAGATCATGCCGGCCAGCGCGCTTCAGCTGCTGCTCGCAGGCGTAACATCAACGCGCGACCTCGGTGCGCCGCTAGACGCGTCCGTTGCGTTGTTGGAGGCGGTGGAATCTGGCGATTCGCCCGGGCCGCGCTTATTTATGTCTGGTCCGTTTCTGCAAGCCGATGTCGCTGAGTGGCAGAAAGGCTACCGCTGGGCGGTTCGCAGTGCCGGAGAGGCGAAGCGTCGCGTCGCGCAGCTCGACGAAGCGGGAATGGTGATCGTGAAACTCATCGATCAAGACAAGATGCCGCGTAGCGTTGCCCAGGCGATTGTCGACGAGGCACATGCACGTGGCATGAAAGTCGTTGCCCACTCCCATCGCCCCGACGAGATTCGGGTGGGCCTCGAAATCGGAGTGGATAACTTCGAACACACCGGGCTGACGACTGCACCTGAATACCCACCCGATGTCATGTTGATGTTGAAGGAGCGGACCGCTCGCGGTCGCGTCGCCGGCGGGCCTTTGTTTTGGACCCCGACCGTTGAAGGGCTATGGAATTTCGACAGAACGGTGGCTAATCCGGAGAAGCTCGATGATCCGTGTTGGAAGGTCGGGTTGCAGGGCGACACCATTGAGGACATCGCAGCGTCGATCGCCGAGCCTGGGCAATTGGGGTACACGCGATTAACACCGCTTCGGAAGCCGACGTTGAAGCGGAAGATTGCTCAGCTCCGGGAGGCGGGGGTTGTGTTTCTCGTCGGTACCGATAGCGGCATTCCAATGAAGTTTCATTGCCAGTCAACCTGGAACGAGTTGGATGTGTTGGTTCGAGTGATGGGTTTGCCGGTGATGGATGTCATCCGGTCCGCTGTCTATTGGCCCGCGGTCATGATGGATGTGGAGGCAGACCTTGGCACTGTGTCCGCGGGTAAGTTCGCCGACATCATCGCCGTGCGCGGCGATGTGCTGCAGTACGTTAGCTTGTTACAGGATGTCGACTTTGTGATGAAGGGCGGTGTGGTCTACAAGTCCGACGGCCGTGCGACCGACGCGGCGCTGCGATAGCGACAAAAACCGGACGGGCCACGGGCGCTGAGGCCCGCGACCCGCTCGGCGGGGGGTTAGAACCGAAAGTCGACCGTGGCTGTTACGATCCGCGGGTTGCCGTAGAACGCTGTGATATTCCCTTCCAGTCCGAGCGTCGGAAAGAAATAGCCGGCCACTTTGTATTCTTCGTCGGCGAGGTTCTTGCCGTGCAAACCGAAGTTCCAGCGACCGTCCGCGTCGCTCCAAGTCACGCTGGCATCCCAGATGTTGAAGCTGCCCTGATCCAGGAACGGATTCGGTGCCTCGAATTGACTAGCAGCGCTTCGATGACTGACGGCGCCCGTTAGGAACAGGGTGCCTGAGCTGCCAAACAACTCGAGCTCCCGACTCCAATTGAGGCGACCTTGCGCTGTCCAGTCCGGGGTGTTTTGGAATACGCGTTGCGACGCAACGTCTTGACCGAAGGCATCAATGAACTCGTTGAAAACGGCCTGGATGTAGCCGATCGACCAGTCGAAGCTCAAGCCGTCTGTTAAGAATGCAGTGCCTTCGAATTCCGCGCCGGTGATGTCCGCGTCAGCTGCGTTGGATGTGATGCCAACAAACGTTTCGGTGACGCCATCGTTGTCCGTGTCGATGCCGACAGAGCCGGGGATTTGCACATCTTCGTAGGCATTGCGGAACAGCGCGATATTCGTGACGACGCGACCGTCAAGCCAGGTTCCTTTCAGCCCCAATTCGAACGCGTCGACTGTCTCTGGTTGAAACAACATGAATTGGAAAATGTCCTGCGCATCGATCGTACCGTCACCGTTTAGGTCAGGGGCGGCGGTGGTTTGGCCTCGTGGGTCGAATCCGCCGCCTTTGAAACCGCGGTTGTAGCTTGCGTAGAGGTTCAAGCTGTCGGTCGCGGCCCATGCTAGCGAGACGCGCGGTGTGAACTCCGTAAATTCCTCGCTACCCTGAAAATCAGAAGTGGTCGCGATGGCCACTGCGGTGCCACCGAAAAATTCTGATGTGCCGCCGACCAGTGTTTCACGCAAGACTCTCGCGTTGCGCTCGTCCGATGTGTAGCGGCCGCCTACGGACAGTGTGAGTGTGTCCGTCAGGTCGAAAGTCATATCGGCAAACACCGCCCAGCTTGTGGTATCGACGTCGCCTAGCGTGAAGGCGTTGAGGCCAGGCAACATGATCGCAGCGCCGGTGTTGCCGAGAATTACGTCGAATGCGTTGAACGCATTTGCATCGAGGTAGTAGAAGCCAAACAAGCCGTCCCAGCCATCGCCGGTATACAGCAGTTGCAGCTCTTCCGACAGCTGGTCGTTTTCGTAAACGACGGGGACATCGAGGTCGACGCCTTGTAACGAATCGAAATCAATCGGCGAGAACGATTCATCTTCTCGATAGGCCAGAATGTTACGAACCATCCAATTGTCGTTCAGCGTCCATTCGGTTGTTAGCGCATAGCCCTGCGCGGTGACCTCTTGCTCTGGGTTGTTGAGACCGGCGCGCGTGTCAAACACGTCGTCGAGAATCGGAGCGCCAGTCAGGTTGCCGACAGTGAGTCTGTGGCCTTGGCGGGGATCCGACTGATCATCGATGTAATCCGCGGCAAAGCGCAGAAAGAACGTATCGGTGGGATTCCACTCGAGGCTTGCTCGCAGGCCAAGGATGTCTTTTTGGTAGTTCTCAACCCCAGGCAGAGTGAGGTTGTCACCAAACCCATCGCGAGTCAGTTTTGCGACTGAGCCACCGATTCTAAGGGTGTCAGTGATCGGGGTAGACGCGGTCAGCACGCCATCCAGCTGGTTATAGCTGCCAACCGAGAGCCGCACGTTTGCCTCGGCCTCATCCGCGAGGCGCTTGCTCACATATTTGATGGCGCCGCCAATCGTGTTCCGGCCATAAAGCGTGCCTTGTGGGCCCCGCAACACTTCAATGCGCTCAACATCATAAATGTCGAGAACCGCAGCTTGCGGACGGTTCAAATAGACGTCATCGACGTAAATGCCGATGCCCGCCTCGAATCCCGCGACGGGATCCTGTTGGCCGACGCCGCGAATGAATGCCGAGAGCGTGGTGTTCGTCCCACGGGAAACCTCAAGCGTGACGTTCGGCGCGGATTGGCCGACAGCGACCAAATCCGAGATACCGGTACGTGCGATGTCCTCGGCGCTGAGCGCGGTAATGGCCACCGGTACATCTTGCAACGATTCTTCCCGCCGCCGCGCGGTCACTACGATTTCCTCGACCACGCCGGAAGCGCCGCCTGTCTGTGCATGTGCCGTCTGCGGCATGCTCAAACTGTAGGCGAAGGCGATGGATACTCCGGCTGCAAACCGGACTGAAGCGTTTAATGACATTGGAGCCCCCCAAAGACGAATCAGGTGGCTAAATCACCACCTAGTTTCAACGAACGCTGAATGAAGCTTAATTCAGCGTTCGTTGAAAAATCAAACTGAAAGTTGTCTGGAAGGGATTTTGGCGCTCAGGCTGGGTCGCAGATTCGTCGGAATCCGGCTGCGATAAAGCCGGGGAGGCGCTCGCTGATTGCGGACATGTCGTTGGACTTGCAAAGACCCTGTGACAGATTGTCGATGCGCCCGGTTTCCGCGAATGTCAGCGTCAACGCGCCAGATAGGAAGTGGTAGCACCAGAACAGGTCCACATCGTCAGCCTCTGGCATAGCACGCCGGATTGCATCCATGAACCGACGGACCAACGGATCGAAAAATCGCGTCATCAGCTCGCCACCCCACTGCGGTGAGTTGTTGATTTGAGCAATCAGGGCAAAGTAGTCGCGCCAGGTGTCGTGATCTTCAGCCAGGAGTTTCAACAGTGGCTGGGTGAAGGCCTCGATAATCTCCTGGACGGAGGGCGCATCGTCGGGATGGCGCTGTTCCACCGCGTCGAGGGCTGCGTGCCGTACGTCATTCATGTGATCCGCGCGTCGCATCAGTACGGCATCGAACAGATCCCGCTTCGAGTCAAAGTGGTAGTACGCGAGCGCAACGTCTGCGCCAGCTTCTCGCATGATTTGGCGCACGGTGACACCCGCGAAGCCCTCTTTTGCAAACAGCTTCTCTGCGGCGTCAAGGATGCGTTGTTTCGTCTCGTTTGATCTCGGTGCCACTGGCAATCCTCGCGAATGCATTGATGTTGAGGGTAGAGGGTAACCTGTTGCGTTTCAACGGACGTTGAATTAGGCTTCAACGCTCGTTGAAATATCGGCGCTGCCATGGGGGGCAATCGATGGCGTGGTTTTCACCAGACCCTTTGTATCTGCCGCGGATGCTGGATCTGAACGCCGACGCTCGCGCCTCACAAGATGCACTGTGGTTTGAAGAATCTCGCTGGACTTGGTCGGAGTTAGTCGACGCATGTCGGCGGTGGGCTGGTGCGCTTGGCGCTTTGGGGCTCGCTCCGGGCGATCGCGTGGGTGTCGTCATGGAGAACTCTCGCGAGACTCTGGTAACGCTACTCGGTTCTCTGTACGGCGGCTTTGTCGCGGTACCCATCAATACGGCGGTAACCGAAGATGCCGCAATCGGCATGCTGAACGACAGCAATGCGAAAGTTGTGGTCTGCAACGATCGTCACTCGAGGCGACTGGAATCACGAATCGTCAGCGAACTAGAGTTAGTTGCTCGGGTTAGTGTCGAAGACAACCTCGGTTGGCAGCGGTTCGACGATTTGATGTCCGCCGCCACGCCGCGCTCATCCGCCGCGCCGGTGAAGGGCAATGATGAATGCAACATCATTTACAGCTCCGGCACCACGGGTTTACCCAAAGGGATCGTCCACGACCATCGGTGCCGCGCTGCTTGGGCCTACGATATGGCGGTGGCGCTGCATTATCATCCGTCCGCCAACACACTGTGCACGCTCGGCTTGTACTCGAACATTACGTGGGTGGCGATGCTCGCAACCGTTCTGGCAGGTGGCACACTGCATGTGATGCGGCGGTTCGATGTCGATTTCACATTCGATTACATCGCCGAGCACAAAATCTCTCATACCACGATGGTGCCGGTGCAACTGCAGCGGATGCTGCAATCCGATAGGCTCGAATC
>JBCAZH010000035.1:19467-21298 GCA_038533155.1 Pseudomonadota bacterium
GGACAGAACATCTATCCCGCAGATATCGAGGCCGTCGTGATCGAGCACAGCGAAGTACATGAAGTCGCCATCATTGGTGTGCCCAGCGAGCAGTGGGGAGAGACACCATTTGCGGTTTATGTGGGCAGCGCCGAGAACGAAGCGGTCATCGAATGGACCAATGCCCGAGTCGGCAAGCAGCAGCGTGTGTCAGGCGCTGCCTGCGTTCCTGAGTTGCCGCGCAATCCCAATGGCAAGGTGCTGAAGCGAGAGTTGCGTGTGGCGTTTCGGGACGCCTTGAGCGATGCGTGAACATTGGTTCCAAGTCGATGATCACTGCACCGTCTACGGGCGAGAGCACGGCGATCCAGAGGGTCGGTGGATTGTTGCGTTACATGGTTTGACGCGCAACGCTGATGATTTCGACACGCTCGCGCCTCACCTGCCACCGGGTTGGCGGATGCTCGCACTCGATCTTCGAGGGCGCGGACGATCGACCTATGACCCGGATTGGCGGAACTATGTCCCGCTAACCTACGTTCGAGATGTGCGGGTGGTTTTACAGCAAGCCGGCATCGAACGCTGCGTGTTTCTGGGAACTTCGCTGGGCGGTTTGCTGACGCTTATGATCGGGGCGGTGACGCCGCATGTGCTTGCCGGTGCGATCCTCAATGACATCGGCTGCGTGATCGACCCTCGCGGGCTCAGCAGGATCCAAGCCTACACCGGTACGCTGCCACCGGTGACTAACTGGGATGAGGCACGCGAGCAGGTCAAAACGGTTTACGGCACCACATTGCCGGATCTCGATGATGCCGACTTTGATGTGCTCGCACGCCGAAGCTTTGCCGAAGATGAAGACGGCATTCCGCAGCTGAGATTCGACCCCGAGATCGGTCGGGCCATCCGCGAGCTGGACATGTCGTTGGGGGACCTTTGGGCACATCTCGAGGCGATTCGCGACGTGCCTGTACTGCTTCTGCGGGGTGCCGAATCCGACATATTGAATTTCCAAACGGCCGAAGCCATGGCGCACCAGCACCCGGATCTCGAGTGGATAGAAGTGGCTGGACGTGGCCATGTACCGCTACTCAATGAATCATCCTGTGTATCGGCAATAGCGCGTTTTCTGGGCAAGCTGAAATGAGACTTTTCTGGCTGTTTGTGTTGGTCGTTATCGCGGGGTGCGCCGCCCCTCGGTCACCTTCGGTCACGCTGTCCGGAGTCTCCTCTGGGGGCTACATGGCCTTGCAGATGCAAGTGGCGTTCAGCGATCGGATTGCGGGCGCTGCGGCGGTGGCTGCTGGCCCTTACGATTGCGCGAAGGGGAACATCCTCAATGCGCTTGGTCCCTGCATCAAAGGGCCGCCACCCTCTAGCGAGGACACGCTCGAGCTGATGCGTGCGCGGCAGGCGGATGGCAGTATCGCGCCGGTAACGCGCCTTAAGGGCCGACCGATATGGCTATTTCATGGCGCGCAAGACACCGTTGTGGCGAGGCAAGTCGTCGAGCATGCGGCCGCCGTTTTCGAACAACTCGATGCGAACGTACAGCGCGTGACCAATGTGCCCGCAGCGCATGGCATGCCTACAACCGATCAAGGTGTCGCGTGCGGTCAGATGCAGGCGCCGTTTCTCAATGCGTGCGACTACGATGCGGCCGGCGAGGCACTCGCGTTCATTCTTGGCGTTGTCGACGCACCATCGGCACGCGCGCTAAACGACGGGGCGGGCCGCATCATCGACGTGCCGCAGCCGCAAGCGCCTGGACTAGCTGCGGTCGGCAAAGCGTATGTGTCGCCGCAGTGCGAGGCAGCGGACAACTGTGACGTGCATGTGGTCTTCCATGGCT
>JBCAZH010000035.1:21398-22653 GCA_038533155.1 Pseudomonadota bacterium
TCGCCGCAGTGCGAGGCAGCGGACAACTGTGACGTGCATGTGGTCTTCCATGGCTGCCAGCAGGGCATCGAGTTTGTCGAGCAGGCCTTCGTCACCCAAGCCGGCTACAACATTTGGGCTGATCGCTTGGATCTGATCATCTTGTACCCGCAGGTCGCTGCGAGCCAAGCGAACCCACTAGGTTGTTGGGACTGGTGGGGCTACTCCGGGGAAGCCTACGCACAGCGCGATGCACCGCAAATGCGAGCGGTGTTGAGCATGGTAGATACGCTACGAAGTCCGAGCCCATGACGTTCGCTTGGGTACTGTTCGCGGCGTATCTCGTCGCTACCGCTTGGCTTGGGTGGATAGGACACAAGAGAACCAGTGGGTTCGGAAGTTTTGCGCTCGGCAGTCGCAATATGCATCCGGTCGTCGTCGGTATCACGTTGGCCGCGAGCACCGCGTCGGCGGCGACGTTCATCGTCAACCCCGGCTTCATTTACGTCGACGGCTTGTCCGCTTGGTTTCATCTTGTGCCGGGCCTTGTCACCGGTCTTGCGGGTATGTTGTTTCTGCTGTCTCCCGCATTTCGACGCATCGGCAGCCAAACCGGCGCATTGACGCTGCCGGACTGGATTGCACGGCGTTACCAATCCCGCGCATTTGCCCTGTACTTCGCCTTGCTGAGTCTGCTGTCGTTCGCGTTTGTTGTGCTGCTCGTCGGTGGAATATCAATCGTGATGCAACAGTTGTTGGGGCTTGGAAACACAGCTGCACTGCTGATCACGCTCACGTTCGTCACAGGCTACGTCTTAATCGGTGGCACTCACGCGCACGTATTGACCAACCTACTGCAGGGGACGTTGATGATCGGCGTCACGGTGTTGGTACTCGGTTCGTGTATTTGGATTTGGGCTGGCAGCGAGCAACCGTTGATTGCTGCTCTCGATGCCAAAGACCCCAACCTTATGCTGTGGGTCAATCCGGAAGGGCGTTTGTTCCGTGAGCCGTTCTCAGTGTTTGTGGCTGGATTTCTGATTGGCGCGATTCTCGCCTGTCAGCCACATATTCTGACTAAGGCGTTGTACGTCGATTCGGACCGCGCGGTCAGACATTACCTTTGGATTTTTACAGGTGTCATGTTGTTGTTCGCGCTGTTGGTCTCGGTCGGGTTCATCGCGCACTTGGTCGTCGACCCTGCGGCATTAGTCGATCGAGAGAGTGGACTATTCCGCCAAGACCTCGTGATGGTGGCCTATCTTCAAACCGTGTT
>JBCAZH010000035.1:22753-25005 GCA_038533155.1 Pseudomonadota bacterium
CCGGCGGTCTTATACTTGCTGTTGAAGCAAAAACCGTCAGTGGTTGTCGCGGAGCGCCCTTAAGTACTCTCCGGCGGTTGTCGCATCCATGGGCCGTGCGAAGTAGTACCCTTGCACCTCATCGCAGCGCAACGCACGCAGCGTGATGTGTTGTAGTTTGTTCTCCACGCCCTCGGCGACCGCGGTCATATTCAGCTCGTGCGCCAGACTGATGATACCCGAGCACATTGCCGCCGCATCAGGTTGCTCGACGATGTCGTCGATGAAGGACTTGTCGATTTTCAGATTGGAGATTGGAAGTTCTCGCAAGTAGCACAGCGACGAGTAGCCTGTACCGAAGTCGTCAAGCGAAAAAGACACGCCTAGCGATTTGAATTGTTTGATGGCGGTTACAACGCCCTCGAAATCATCGAACAGTGAGCTCTCGACGATTTCTAAATCGATGCGACTTGCGGGTAACTGGTGGTCGGTGAGGGTCTTTTGAAACCAACCAAAAAATTGCGGATCGAGAAGTGTCTCGCTCGAGATGTTGATCGACATCCGACCAAAGACAAAGCGGTCTTGCAGCCAACGGCGTGCCGCGGCACAAGCGTTTGCGACGACCCACCGTTCGAGTTGGGGCACGCAGTGAGCCTCTCGCGCCGTATTGATGACGTCCGGTGGTGCCACGGGACCAAGCTCTGGATGGTTCCATCGCAGTAAGCACTCCAGGCCCGCCGCCTGTTCGGTGAACACATCGAGTTTCGGCTGAAATGCGAGTGATAGCGCGTTGTGTTCGAGAGCCCCCGGAAGATCGGCTGCGATTCGGAAACGCCGCCGCGCTTCGCCTTCGATCGCGGCGTTCACCACGATTGAGCGAGGGCCTTGCTGCGCGGGAATGTACTGTGCCGCAATCCGACACACGTCGATGACATCGCGCAGGCGACGATTGCCGCTGCGTTCTGTGATCGAAATGGTCAGCCGGGGGTAGAGTCGTCCCGCCTGTGTATCGACGCCTTTGGTGAGTTGATGTACCAGATTTTGGCGGAGTGTTTCGAGTGTGGCGCGGTCCGGTTTCCGGCTGCAAATCGTCATTGCTGACAGGCGTTTGCCGTCCAGTCGGCCGGCGATGGCGGCACCATAACGTTCCAGCGTGCTTTGCAGTCGCTCAGTGATTCCGACCAGCGTCTCGTCGGTGGCGACGCCGCCGTGAGTATCAGCGAGAAAACTCAAATTGTCGACCGTGATCGTGACAACCAATGACGCGAATTGCTCGCCAACACACGAAAGTGCCAGTCGATCTGCGGCTGTGAAAAATGCGTCGCCCCAGTAGGCCCCGGTGATCGGATCTCGTCGCGCGTCTTGGTCGAAGAGCGAGTCGGCACGCAGGATCTCCGAACGGACAATCTGTCCAAATTTGATCAGACGATCTTGTTCTGCTTCTGGGAACGCACGCGGCTTCGAATCGATGAGACAAAGCGTGCCGAGCGGGAGTCCGGATGGGTCGCGCAACACCGCGCCTGCGTAGAACCGAACGTGCGGTGGACCACAGACCAATGGATTGGATTGGAAGACGGCGTGAGCAGCCGCGTCTTCGACCACCAATATCTCCGCCTCGTGAATCGCATGGGCGCAAAACGCGACATCCCGCCCTGTCTCGCAGGCCTCGATACCGTGTTTGGAAAGAAACCACTGACGTTGTGCGTCGACCAGCGAGACGACCGCCGTTTCAACATCAAAAATATCGGCGGCCAGCGAGGTGATTCTGTCAAAGCGTTCGTCCGGCTCTGTATCCAGCAAATCCAACGCGTGCAGCGCCGCCAACCGTTGGGACTCCTCTGGATGGTCCGGCGCAGGAATGTATACCCGCATTGTGGCTGTGCTGTGCGACGGTGGTGGCATGAAGGTCGATTCGTTTTCGCCGTAACATCGGTTAGCGGCTGATGCACGGCAGCCTTGAGTTCGAATGCCGGGGTCTTGATGTAAGATTCCAGGATGTGATTCCCCTGACCGACCTCGCTCGCCATCGGTCTTCGAATCGCCGACCGTGGAGATGACCAAGATATGGATAGCGCGCCACCGGATTTCGATAGCTACAGCATCGCCCAACTGCTCGAGGCCCAGGCGGGAATTAATCGTAAGAAATACCCCGACCGAGCCGCACGGATCGATGCGTTGATTAAAGAGCGGCGGCAGTTGGGCGTCGGCGAGGTTCGCGGAAGATACCCCGAACGCATACGAAAGCTACCTTTGTTCGACGGGCAGTTTGATGC
>JBCAZH010000035.1:25105-26522 GCA_038533155.1 Pseudomonadota bacterium
GAAGATACCCCGAACGCATACGAAAGCTACCTTTGTTCGACGGGCAGTTTGATGCCCATCGGCTTAAAGGCGATGGTGCAGATGTGTTGTTCGCGACTTATCCGGCCGGTACTGTCATTGAGACTCACACACATGACACTGATAACTATGGGGTCATCACACGCGGCGAGCTGGTGCTCACTTTAGCGGGAGAAGAGCACCGCTTCGCAACTGGAGACTGGTACCACATTCCCGCGGGAAGCCCGCACGCAGCTCGTTTCCTGGTGGACACCGAGGAGATCGAATTCTGGTTCAATCCAGAGTAGTGCGAGATGCACGCTCGCTTCACTGAATGGGCGCTTCGATGACGCTCCAGTAGTCCTCGATCAGTTCTATGGCTTCGATGAAGCTGTTGCCGACTTCAGACTTCAACATGTAGCCCGCAACGTTAAGGTCATACGCTCGATATAA
This sequence comes from Pseudomonadota bacterium, assembly GCA_038533155.1. Classification (GTDB taxonomy): domain Bacteria; phylum Pseudomonadota; class Gammaproteobacteria; order Steroidobacterales; family Woeseiaceae; genus CALBPI01. The sequence continues at coordinate 25,556 of JBCAZH010000035.1, forward strand.
GTCGGATTGTTTGTCCGACACGGTCAATATAAAAACAACGTGGGACTTGTGCTGCGGCTCACTGCGCATCCACGTCAGAAACTCGATACCGTCCATCCGCGGCAATCCGATATCCAGCAAGATCAACGCCGGGCTACGAACCGTTCCATCTTGTAAGAGTGATTGTGCTTCTTGTCCGTCGCGAGCTACGAACAGAGGATTGCCGATTTTTCGTCGCTCGAAGGTTCGCTGAACATTTTCGATATCGACCTCATCGTCCTCGACAAGGAGTATGTTCACAGGGAACCTGTTGGATTTGCTCATTGACCGTCCCTTGTCACGTCCAGTCCGTGCTGGTGCCCAATGCCATCACGCTCGTCCGTCGCCGACGGATGGCATAGTGAAGATTCGTGTGTTGTGCCCCTCGTTCAGTATAGTCAACCACAGCCTGATGTACTCATTTAATTTTTCGAATATGTCGAGTTGCTATGTGATCGATTTGTGAGTTTGCGCTTGATCACATAGGTTAGGTTAAGAGATCTGCTCAGAGGGACAGGGCATGTCGGTCGAACTTTCCGTAGTTATTGCGTTGTTGAGCCTAGTGGTTGGCGTCGCTATAGGCGTCCTGTGGGCGCGCCGTCGGTCCGCTGATACCGCGGCAGCCGCTGAGCGCGATCTTCGGCAGTCGATGTTGCGCCTCGAGGCACGTGCAGCCGACGCGGAACGCGAAGTCACAGCAATTTCCGAGGAGCTCGACCAGTTTTCCTACATTGCGTCGCACGACCTTCGTGCACCGTTGCGAGCGATTGCTAACCTTGCCGGATTTTTGAAAGAGGATATCTCCGATCGGATTCCAGAAGATTCCGCCAAGCATCTCGATATGATTTTGCAGCGGGTGGCGCGACTCGATGCATCGATCCTAGGATTACTCGCGTATTCACGTGTCAGTCGAAACGAAGAGCCCGCGGTGGTCAGTGATATCGACTCG
>JBCAZH010000035.1:26622-32490 GCA_038533155.1 Pseudomonadota bacterium
GTGTCTCTGCAATCGGACCCATCTGTCGAAAGAGGCACGACGGTCGAATTGACTTGGCCAGCCGAACCGTTGTCGAGCGCGATGGGTATCCCCTAGCTGCGAGAGTCGAGTCAGCTACAATAGTGGGATGAGTACAAACCCTAGTGCCGCGACAGAGCGGGTGCTTGACGTGGTGATCGTCGGTGCTGGCTTATCGGGGATTTGCGCCGCCTGGCATCTACACAAGTACCGCCCGCAAGACGACTTCGCTATCCTCGAGGCGCGTGACGCGGTGGGTGGCACTTGGGACTTATTCCGTTATCCAGGTGTTCGTTCGGACTCGGACATGCCAACGCTGGGCTATGCGTTTCGACCCTGGTTAGACCGAGACTCAATCGCCCACGGCGATCGGATCAAGCGCTACATTGAACAGACAGCCGACGAGTCCGGAATCACAAGCCGGATTCGATTCGGTAACAAGCTGATACGCGCTGATTGGTCGAGCGACACAAACCTCTGGCGCCTCACGGTTGAAACACCCGAGGGCCGCGAACTGGTCACCACGCGGTTCGTGTTTTTGTGCACCGGCTACTATGACTACGATGCGGGATATACCCCCAGCTTGCCCGGAATCGAGAGTTTCGAAGGGCCCGTCGTTCATCCGCAGCATTGGCCATCCGACCTGGATTGGCGTGGCGCGAACGTTGCGGTTATTGGCAGCGGGGCGACCGCGATCACACTGATACCCGCACTCGCGCAGTCTGCTAAGAAAGTGACGATGATTCAGCGTACGCCGACTTACATCGCCGAAATGCCGGCGCGCGATGCGCTGGCAAGGTGGTGCCACCGCCACTTCGGGCCGCGAGCCGCGCATTGGCTGACGCGCTGGAAGAACATCCTTTACACGATGATGGTGTTTCAGTTGTCGCGCCGATTCCCAAACTTTATGCGGCGTCGATTGATCGGCGAGGTACGCAAGGCGGTGGCCGGGAAGATCGATGTCGATCGTCATTTCGCACCGCCGTACGATCCCTGGGATCAACGCTTGTGCCTAGCGCCGGATGGCGATTTCTTTGCAGCGATTCGCGCGGACAAAGCCGATGTTGCTACAGGCGAGATTAGCGCCGTGGACGGGCGCGCCATCGCATTGAAAGACGGTACGCGTATCGACGCAGATATTCTGGTCACTGCGACGGGTCTTGCGTTAAAGGTCGCCGGGGGCGCTGAGTTGTTCATCGACGGACGCCGTGTGCGTGCCGCGCGGCGCACTACTTACAAGGGTGCGATGCTCAGCGGCGTGCCTAACCTTGCGCTAACGATGGGCTACACCAACGCATCGTGGACACTAAAGTGCGAGTTGATCGCAGAGTGGGTCGTTCGCCTGCGTGACTACATGGACCGTTCAGCGGCTACTGTCGTGAGGCCGCGAAACCCTGACTCGAGTCTTCGCTCACGACCGTTCATAGATTTAGAAGCGGGCTACATTCGGCGTGCCGATCATCTTCTGCCTCGCCAGACCGATGAGAAGCCGTGGCAGGTCAACCAGAATTATTTTCTCGACTTACTCGCGTTTCGCTGGTCCAGAATCGACGATCCTGCGCTCGAATTCTTGCAGCTCCCAGTGCCTCAAGGCGTTGCAGCGGCGACTGAGTGAATAGGCAAAAAAAACGGGAGCCGAAGCTCCCGTTTCGTAGCATCAAAAAGATGCTTGAATCAACGGCGACGGCGCAGTCCGAGGCCAGCCAAAGCCAATCCGAGAAGCGCCAGACCGGCGGGTTCAGGCACTCGTTGGATGGTCGCTTCGAGGCTCGAAGAAAGCCATGCAAAGTCGTTGTAGCCTTGATACCAAGCGGTGTCGACCGCGGTTACCGTGACCGCCAAGATGCCGTCGCTGTTAAGGTCAGCCAATCCGCCATCGCCAAGCCCGATCAACTGCGCGCTGAGCGAGAAAAAGCCATAGCCGGCAACGTTGAACGACGCGGTCGTGCCGCCAGCGGCAACTTCCGCCATGTCGAGTGCCCAATCACCCCAGAACCAGCCGTCTGAGAACGTCAAGCTCAACTCCGCACTCACAACCTCGTACAGATCCGGTACGCCGAATCCGGTCAAGTCGTGGTAGACCGTGTGTGACTGCTCTTCACCGAGGTAGCTGTACACCGGGATGTGGTCAGTGATGGTGACTGATGATGCATTCGCGATGCCTGCGAAAGCCAATGCGCTCAAAGCTGCGATAATTTTGATCAATTTCATTGTGATTTATCCAGATCGCATTAATTGAAAATCACCCTTAATAAAGCAAACAGCGTGCCAAAAAAAAATTCATCTCTAAATCAATGACTTAAGATCCATGCTATCCGTCGTGAACTCCCAGGTGTAAGGCTAGTCGACACTCTCTCCGGCGGGTCGTTCTGTATATGTTCCATTCAGTTCGAGATAACCTGATAACCAGCGGGTTAGTAGATAGAAAGGGCCGGTATCGACTAGGGCCGTCAACATCTTGAAAAGGTAGTTGCTCCACATCAACGTCAGCAGGGCACTGAGCGTGAGACTGCCCTTCATAAATTGCGCGCCGAACGTCACGCTAATGACAACCACCGAGTCCACCAGTTGGCTGGTCAAGGTCGACAGATTGTTACGTAACCATAAATGGCGGCCTTTGGTGAGGCGCTTCAAATAGTGAAACACCTGCACGTCGCAATACTGGGCGGCGATGTAGGCCATCATTGACGCGAAAACGGCGCCTGTCGTCGTGGCGAAGATCAGATCAAACAAGCCAACTGTGCCACTGGCCGCTGATCCGTCAGGCAGGCCAACAGGCTGAGCCAGCTCGATCGTCTGCCAGGGTGGGGCATTCGTCGCCGTCGGCATCGCATCGATCAGGAGCATGACGAGCAGGATAAAGACGTTGAGCCCCAAGCCGACTGTGACCATAAAGTTGGCTCTGCGTTTGCCGTAAAGCTCCGACACTAGGTCCGTACACAAGAACGTGAGCGGATAGGGCAATACCCCTGCAGCGACCTCAAGTGGTCCAATTTTCACAAAATGAGAAATACCGATGATGTTCAGCATCGTCATTGCGCATAGAAACACGCCGGCAAGCACCAGAAACACGCGTTCCCGACGCCGTGTCAGGTCATCTTCTGTGAACATGAGGTAGATCGCATTCGAAGCGGGCAGGAGCGTGTAATCTTACGGCTATGAAGTTGTTCGTCAAATTGCTCGCATTCATTTTGGTGCTCGCCCTGATGGGGCCTTTTTTCCTGAAGGGTCCGGATGGCAGGCCGTTGTGGGAGATGCCGACTCGGCTGCCGACTTTGAATGAGGTGTCAGGCGCCGTTGTGCCGGATGGATTGCAAGATCCAAACGTCGAAGTCTACCGATGGCAGGACGAGACTGGGCAATGGCACTTCGGGAGCGCGCCGCCCGAGTCGAGTCGCTACGAGGTTATGCAGATCGACACTCGGACCAATGCTGTGGCCGTCGAACCACCGCCATCGCTGGAGCCAGAAGCGCCTCCGGACCCAGCCGTTGGTGTGGCATCGGACGAGCCAGCTAGTCCTTATGTTTCGGATGTACTGCCGATTCCAGATCCCGAGGTGGCAAAGCAGCTCATCGAGGATGCGAAAGCGCTGCAGGACCTAGCACGACAGCGGGCGGAAGAGATGGACGCCATCATCAACAGCCAGTGATTTCCCTCGGGCCGGCATCGGCGTCGGTTTTTTTTACAAAGTCCTCGACTGAGGTCGTCAAAGTTTCCTCAACAAGCCCAAACTTCTCATTAAAACAATGCGATAGATCTCATGGCATGTGTTTTGCTCACACATTGAGTAGATAAACACTCGGCCGTTGGGCGGCCAATTGGAAACGACAATGAAAAAAGCAATATTCGGCGCTTTGGCACTCGCACTCTGCGGTGCCGCTAACGCAGGCCCCGTTTGGGAATACTCAACCGGCCCTGGGACTTTTGGCGACAACAACAGCAGTTACGAGTACGGATACGATTCGATCACCACGCGCTACGACGTAGATTCTGGCGACTTTGTTTTCGAGGTCGACTACGCGGCAGAGAATCGGCCTGGCGTTAACCAGGATCGTCGCAACGACACAGCGCGTAGTGGATGGCTGGTCGTAAATGCCGGCGGCAACCCAAAAGGCGAAGACGGGTTGGCGATCCTGTACTTCGACCGCGCCAGCGGTAACGTATGGGCCTACGAGTACAACGGCGAAAACAGCCCGAATAGCTGGGCGACCGGCAACTTCCTCGGCTTCTTCGCAGATGCGTACTCGACCAACGGTTCGGTTTCAACGCTGTCGATCAATGCATCGGCCATCAATGCGCAGCTTGCTGGTGGTATCCAGTTCGACGATTCGGTTGGCATCTGGTTCCACCCGGCCTTCTCAGGACGGGCGCGCGGCAACCACAACGGTATGCGGTCGTTCGACCCAGGACGTACGGTTTGGTACGACGTGGCTTACCGCGACACGGTAAACGTCCCAGCCCCAGCGACGCTACTGCTGCTGGGTCTCGGTCTGATCGGACTGGGGATGCGCCGCCGCAGTTAGTAAGACGCTAAGCAGGGCTCATCATGGGCACTGCTTGACCTAAGCGAAAAGGCTGGTTCGTTCGAACCAGCTTTTTTTTTGCCCGCATTGTCAACCGAATGATCGGGCGTGCGTTGATCTCAGCAACAGGTCGAGAAATTCGGCCGAATCGATAGAGACAGGGAGCTGACGATGAACGCAAAAATCCTCTTTTTCAGTGCAATTCTTCTCGCTGGGGCTGCAGGCTCTGCAACCGATGTGGAAGCCTCGATTGCCACCTCTGCCAGCGCGTCGATGGCGGCGGCAGCAGACACACCGCGTCGCGGCAAAGCACAGCGGCAACGTGCCTCACGGCGTGAGGGTACGCGCACCACCACGGCGACAGGAAGAAACGGACGTACGGCGCAGCGCACAACCACGCGGGACATTGATCAGGCGAACCGGAGTGCGCGTGCGACCCGCACGACGACCGGTCCGAATGGCCGCTCGGCAACCGGTACGTCGACGACGCAACGCACGGAGAACGGCTACACGCGCAATGGAGAGTGGGTGGGCCCCAACGGGCAAACCGCGAGTCGCAGTGCGGAAGGCAGTTGGGATGCTGAGTCGCAGACTTGGTCTCGCAACGCGAGCAGCACCGGGCCAAATGGAAAAACCCGATCCCAGAATGTTGATACGACTCGCACGGACAATGGGTACGTCAGAAACGCCGAGCGTACCGGTCCGAATGGACAGACCGCGAGCCGGAATTCGGAAGGCAACTGGGATGCTGAGTCGCAGACTTGGAGCCGCAATGCGACGAGCACCGGCCCGAATGGAAACAGTCGCAGTACCGACGTCACGACCTCGCGGACTGACAACGGCGCGACCCGCACAGCGACGCGAACCAATGCTCAAGGTGAAAGTGTGACACGGACGCAAACCGTGGAACGCGAATCTGCTGCTGACGATGCTGCCGGTGACAGCAACGATTAGCAACAGGGTGTGAACCAGGCGTATCCCCCGACTCCATCGCTGGTTCAAGAGTTGGCCCGGTCATTTGACCGGGCCGTTTTTTCGCGTGATCTACGCTGACTTGGTCGACTCAACGACCTTGGTCGCCGCGCTGATCATCGAGGTCATGTCCGACAGGTTGGCTGGAACGATCAACGTGTTGCCTTCCTTGGCCAGATTGCCGAATCGGTTCAGGTAGTCCTCAGCGATCCGCAATTGCATCGCTTTATCACCACCATCCGTTGCCAGTGCGGTGGCGACTTCTCGAAGTCCTTCCGCCGTTGCCTTGGCGACTTCCCGAATCGCTTCCGCTTCACCACGCGCCTCGTTCACCTGCTTGGCTTGTGCTGCCTC
>JBCAZH010000036.1:0-32031 GCA_038533155.1 Pseudomonadota bacterium
CCACGTTGACCATCTGCTTGCCTTGCAACGTGAGTTGCTCGCCACCATCGCCGACTGTACGACCCACGAAATCGACAGCGGCTAGCTCGCCATCACCCAGACGTTGCAGCACGGCTAGCAAGGCATCCCCACCACCGACCGCAATCCCACCGATCAGTGAGTCCTCCGCGAACGAATCCACGTCGTCGAAGAAGTCGAGAACGCGATTGAGCATCTGCGCTTTCACTTGATCGAGAATGTCGACCCAATAATCGGTTCGGTCTAGCGAGTCGCGGAGGATAGCCTCTGCGACGACGCTGACGTTGTCACCACCCACCTCTGCGTTGCCTGAGAATCGCAACGGCAGCGTGTAACGAGTGGCGTCACCGACATCCAATTCGACATTGATCGGAATCAGAAAGCCCTGAGATTCGCCTGGGGCTAGTACCGGAATGCGAGGGGATACGCCGGGACTCAAACGCTGCACGGAACTCTCGAGATGCGCGATCACAGGCACCGAGTTGGCGATCTGAAAATCGATGCCAGTGACGTCATAGTTGCCGACGTTCGACACAGTGCCGCGCAGCACCGTGAATGCGCCGGGCGATGGTGGTCCACCAGACATTCTGAGATCGCTGATCGCCAGTGCGGCGGTATCCACGGCAAATCGTGCCTGGTCACCTGCGGCGTAGCGTCCACCGCTTTGGGTGCTGTAAGTCGCCAACGCACTGAGGTCGATGATTCCGGTTTCTTCTGCGCGATAGCGGAACGTAAAGGTGATCGACTCGCCGGGCCCCAGAGTGAACGGAGACACGCGTGGATCGCCATCGCCGCCGGTCGGACTACCGAGTAGTGATAACGCGTTCGACGGGGTGACGACCAGTGAATCTAAACGTGCGCCGGTGATCGGGAACATCTCGTTGTTGGTCACCGTCACCGTGATATCAACTTCTTCGCCGGCCGCTTCAACGCTAGGCGCAACGATGTCTACAGTCACGTCCGGTTGAATCGAAATAGGTAACTCGGCGGTCGCGCCCGTCGCGCCGCCTGAGGCGAGCGAACCCGTGGCGCGTAACGTCATGACCGTATCGCCTGCCTGTCTGCCTTGGACGGTGTAGTACGACGTGAACGAATCGCCTTGCGCCAAAGAGCGCAGAATCGCAGGTTCCGCGATTCCGATCTGCTCAAGAAACAGCGGATCAATTGTCAACGGAACTTGCAAACTCCCAACATCGTCACGCTCATAGTTGTAGACCGTGAAACGCACGAGCTCGTCTTCATTCTGTTCGATGACCGCGTTTGCGGTTGCCTCGATGACCAGCGCGAACTCGGTCACCACATTCTGAAAATCGGTGTCGGTGCCACCATCGATGTCGCGAGCTGTGAGCGAAATCGTGTACTCACCGGGCGATTCATAGACGTGCTCCGGACTGAATTCGGTTGAACCGTTGCCGTCCCCAAAGTCCCATGTGTAACTCATCGACTTACCAAACGGGTGACGTGAGGTGTTCTCCAAACGCACGAGACGGCCGAGCACCTCTGCGTTGAAATCTGCGATTGGCGAATCGAGTTCAATCGTGACTTCTTTCAGAATTCGGTCACGTTGGTCCAGTGGGTCGAGGTCGAAGGGACCAAATCCGCCGGTCGCTTCAGCTGCGTCCAGTCGGACGCAAAAAGTCCCTGGTTGCCGATACTCAATCACCGGCGGTTCGTCACCGCGGAAAATAAACGGCGATGCGCCTAGTCCAAAGTCCCAGTCGTAGTAGATGTTCACACCATTGGTGTTGGTGGATTCGTTCGTATAGGTCACCCGGTTGCCATCCACTGCGAAAGAAAAGTCTGCGACAGGACCTGGCAGCAGACCAATTGAGGGTTGCCAAATGAATTTTTTGGAGCCAAGGCTCTCGCCATCAACGCGCGCGGAAACGAAAATCGCCTCGCGGTTATCGACCGTCGAGAATGACCGAAACTCGGTTCCCGGTGGCTGGCCGTTGTAGAGAATGGTCCCACCCGACGCGGGTTCTACCGTGGTCTCGATCACGTATCGAAAGTTGTAGGTGAATTGACCAGGGAAGTCCTCTTCGACTCTGTTCTCGAGTACGACCAGTTCGAAGTCGATGGGTACCGGATAGGCTTCATCGCAAGTCTGGGCGGCGCTGGTGATGGGCAGCAATAGCGCAAACGCCCACGCGAGCCAGATGAATCGAATAAGGAAACGGAACATGCCTCTTCTCCTGTAGGTTCTCAGGTCCTATAGCAAAAGGCGCAAATTCGGTCGAAACGGGGCCAGATTGGTCGATTTGTTTCGGTTCGGGCAATCGAATCAGTGTGTTGCGCGACCTACAACGCGCCAGATCAGCGCAACCGCTGAAGTTGTCGGCTTCCTGAGTAGCGCACAGACGCGAGGATGTCGTTGTCGTCGCTAGCCGCCGATCGTTTGTCACACCGATCGTTAGCGAATCGACGAGATGATGGCCTGCGTCAGCGACCGATCGGGGGGTTCTGTTTCGCGAGAATCTCGTAACGGCGGAGCAGCTTCCAGAGTTCGATGTCATCACAACCATTGCTCGCGATCAGGTTGTCGACCTCGCCCTCAGCCGCCAGGACACGCAGGGCCAGACGGGGTCTCTGCGCCTCGTTATCCTCTGCTTCTGCAGATTCGGCACGTTGCTGTGCATATTCGAAATTCCGCAGAAACCTCAATTCCCACTCGCTGACATCCTTCTCGCACATGGATGCTGCATGTGCGGCCCGTACGTGTTCCAGGTAAATGTGGTCGGGCTGCATTCGATACCGCGTCTTTTCGACAGCATAGATCTCGAAGCCCATATAGACCACGAGGAACAGCAGGAAAAATAGTGCACCGGGTTTCATCGCTTCATTTTATGGCAGATTTTGGGAGAAGGTCGAATTCGGGTGGGAAAGGTGCGTGACGCTGTGTCGGCGTGACCTAGTCAGTACGGTAAAACTCGAATCGACAGTGATCGGCTCCGGCCGCAAGGGTGCTTGAGCGAATGAACTTCACGCCATCTGTTTCCGGCTTGATCGCTTCAATCCAAACTTTATCGAACGCACAAAAGATGGAGGTCAAGTGGGGTTGTCCCGCTTCACGAAAGTAATTGTTGTAAAAACATCGGTTGACGCTTTGGATGAACGAGCATTCATCGCTCTGGATCGTTTGGAAATCAAAAGCAGCGCCGTATTGACGTGGCGTTGCTTCGCGCGCGTAACGGGTCAAGCGATCAAAACGATCTCGGCTCGCCAATAGCATGAGCCGTGTAAACAACCGGACCGTGCGAGCGTTCGGTTCAACAACTGCATTTTGGACCAATTCCAATCGCTCTTGCTGACTCGGGATTTCGTCCGACAGTATTTGCTCTGCCGCCAGCACTATACAGGCCATTAGATGATGCAATCGCGTTTGCTTGTCAGGGTAGTCGATTTGATCGGTCTGCCGAATGGACTGCGCCTTTTGCACCACAGCCTCCGCGAGCTGGGCTGGCTTCGCCTTCAAACTGCACTGCCGCGCAAACGATTTTCGAAACTGCACCACCAGTCGGCGCTCGGACCACGTTAGTTCTTTGCTCATGGCTTACGGCCCTCGAACCGCTTGTCCCACGTCATCGCAGCATAGTTGATGCGGTACGCAGCAGGCTACTGTGAAGCAATGCCCGGTCTGCTTGATGCGGTCTCGCTATACTGATTCGATGATCAAACTCGCACTCCTCCTATTTGCATGGGTCTTGCCTGCCGTAATCGCCGGCGCGCTCGGCTGGTCCGGCATCTGGGGCGGGAGTAGTGCTTTCGGTGATTATCTAATTCCGATTCCCGTGGCTGGCGGCGTACTTCATGTACCGAGCTTTATCGTTCTCGTAATCGCCGTCTCGGCAATGGATCGGTTAAGTCACACGAAGCAGAACATCGTTCCGGCGTTTGCTTTTGCCGTGTTCCTCGCGGCGATGGCTCTGCAAGCGGACACGACGCGATTGGCGAACTGGTTGTTTACCGATTTCACGCCAAGCGGTTCGCCGTTACGTTTTGGCGAAAACCCGCTGTATCTGTTCGTCGCATGCGATGCGTTTTCTCTTTGGTTGTATTCTGTTTTGCGTGGGGCATGGCCATCACTCAAATGGTGGCTCGCGGCATGCGCACCGGCCGTTGCAATTGTGCTCGCCGCGCTTGCTCCTGTTGGGACAGGAAGTCCGCGGTTCGAAATCGGAGGTGCGCGCAACCTCGATCGCAGTCGTGCAGAGCACATGGTGTACACGTCGTCGCCGTTTGATGAAGCGTCCTACAGTGCCTGGTACGCCGAGCGCGACTACTTCGCAGCGCCGTGGCACAGCCCGAACTACGAGCATAGTGCGATTTACTTTTCGAGTAGTTTGGACGTCGTCGAACGCCGACGATTCGATGCATTGACTGACGAAGTGGTTGTGGCGACCGCGTGCCTATATGAAGACGACGTGTCTATGCAGTGGCACGCCGGCTTGTATGACTGTTTCGCTGGTCGCCAGTCGACCGAGGATGTGTTGCGCGCAATCGCAGAGACCATCGACACGGATGTCGAGCCCCGCGAACGGTATCGGTTAGCAACAGAGCAGCTGTGTCGCGATTGGACGCCGCTCGCGGACTACGAGCCATGGATGGATATTCGGAAAGAACGACTATGTCGAAAGTAAGCGCACTGCCAAAACCGAATCGAATGTCTATATCGATTGGCACGACGATCCACAAACATGCGGGAGCGGTTCCGAAAATGTAGCGAACCAATACTTTGGCCCCTCGTGGGCCGATTTCCGGTTTTCCTCTATGACAGCTTGTGTCGTTGAGAAGGAAGACTGGCTATGCGACGTCAATCGCTTAGAAGAACAATAGGTGGCTTCTTGCTCGGATTGGTCGCGGCCTGCGGCGGAGGATCGGGCGGCGGTGCGCCAGATCCAGATCCCGATCCGGATCCACCACCGGCCCAAGTGTCGGTTTCGATCAACGACGCGAGTGCGACAGAAGGATCCGCGGGCAACAACACACCGCTGACGTTCACGGTATCGATCAGCGCATCTCAGACCAACGATGTTTCGGTGGACTTTCAGTCGAGCCCCGGGAGTGCCACTGCTAGCGCTGATTATGCGAGTTCAACCGGTACGCTCTCGATTCCAGCGGGCGAGACAGAAGTCGATCTCGTATTCGATATCCTTGATGACCCGGACGATGAAAGCGACGAATCGTTTACGGTCACACTGAGCAACGCGTCGGCATCCACTGTCATCACTCGCGCGACCGGCACAGCAACCATCGTGGACGATGACCCAGCACCGATGCTGACCGTATCAGCGCCGGATGTCGTGGAGTCGACCGCCGATCAGGCCGTTTTCATGTTTGAGTTGAGTGCGCTCGCTCGCGACGAGGTCTCAGTGGAGTATGCATCGGCCGATGCTACCGCTGTTGCGCCGGACGACTATCAATCGGTAGCCGGTGTTGTAGAGATTCCACGTGGCGAGCGCATGGCCACCGTCACCGTTCCAATTGTCGACGACACGATTGACGAACAGGACGAGCAGTTTGAACTTGTGTTGTCGAATGTCTCAGATACTGCAACGCTCACGATCGACCGCGTCGCGCTGACGATAGTTGATGATGACACCACCGCAGCAGTTTCACCCTATCGATTGAACGATACGGGGGTGACGCGGTGTGCCAATGGGCTGAGCACGAATCTTGACTGCAATGACTCTGCCTCGGGAACCAATGACTTCCCCGGGCAGGACGGTGAAACGGGTCGAGACGCTGGTGCTGATGATGATACTGACGGCGTCGCGGGGTTCGAGTTCACGAAACTCGATGCCGCCGGAAGTCCGTTACCCGATCAATCTCAGAACTACGCATCAACCCCATGGGCGTGTATTCGAGATGAAGTCACAGGCCTATTTTGGGAGACCAAAACGACCACGGGGTCCGCGGGTGGTTCGGACGAGACTTTCGATGTGTTTAATCCAGTCGATCGCGGGACCGAGCTTGTCGAATTCTTCGAGGGTGGTCAGTGTTTCAGCGTGGCCGAGTGCACAGCATCGGCGTATGTGAGCCTGGTCAATGCCAACGCATTGTGCGGCTTCGATGACTGGCGCGTACCGACACGTCACGAGCTGATATCGATCGTCCATTACGGTGCGGCCGCGCCACCGATGATCGATATCGCTTTTTTCCCGAACACTCTGGCCAATAGTTACTGGACCGATCCCGCGCAGACGGTGACTTCGCCGCAGTTCGTCGATTTCTTTGACGGCAGCATCCGTTCAATGGATGCGCGCGTCGGCGCGCATCTTCGGTTAGTTCGAGGAGGGTGGTGAAATGAAACTAATCAAGACGAGTTTGATGGTACTGCTCGCCCTAACCGGCGGTGCCTCGGTCGCGACAGCCAGCGAGCCGTGGATCGTCCAGTCCAATGTCTTTTTTGAGGGATTCGAAGGTGAGAATCCCCGACGCTTACCGTTTTTGGGTGAAGTTTATGATAACCCAACGGGTAGCCTTTACGACGTCGAAACGCCACTTTGGGACATGCCCTTTCAGTTCCAATCGGACTTGTACGGATCGCAGGTATTCGCCAACGCAACTGGTCGAGTCAGGAACTTCTTAGCCTCAGGTACACGGACCCAGTCTCCTCGCGCCACCAGTTGGGAAGTGATCCAGGATTGGGTAGGTATTTATACTAGGGACAGCATTGAAAACCCCACCTTTACGTTGAACCAACGAAATCTCTCGGTGTTCGCCCAGACCGTGGGCGAAGGCAATTTGCGGCGGCAGGGCTCGGCAGCCGCGTCAGTGCCGCCGTTCTCTCGCTGGCGATTCGCCGTCAACGTCAGTGATCTCTCTGGTAGCGAATACACCGAAGTTTTCGAGGAGATTGTGGAGCTAAGCGGGATTGAGGGAAATCAAGAGGTGCCTCTCACCACTAAGCGGTTGTTCAATGCAGATCGCGGTTTCTACACACTAATTGACGGCGATATCGACTACGACGTTCAACCGATCACCGAAGAAATCTGCGTTCCGGTTCCGTCGCCGGTGAATGTGCAGTGCTTCTCCAGCGTGATCGGCGTTGACGTGTCTGCCAGCTCTGTGCGCCGCGAAATCCTTCTGGATCGTATCGGCGTCGATCTCGGCGCCGATTTTGTTATTTGGTACCGATTGCAAGTCGAAGTTGGCGAGGATGCATCTGAACATTTCGCGCAGGCGTATCTTGGCGACCCTCTCGATCTCGCGGCAGGTGGGATAGAGCTTGAAACCACGTTCCCTCGAGTCGCCACATTGGAACGCCCGTGTGATGTTAACGAAGATCCCGGCCGGTTTTCGGTACATGTAGATGGTACGGTCACCGACGAATCCACGGGGTTGATGTGGCAGCGCTGCCCGCTCGGTCATACTTTGGATGATCGCAGCACATCCGAATTGCAGGACGACCTTTGTGTAGCGGATTCGCTCGATGAACAGCGAACTTGGCAACAAGCGTTGCTCGATGTAGCTGGAAGCAATTTGGGCGACCATAGCGACTGGGCGCTACCCAACGTGAAAGCACTCGATTCGTTAGTGGATACTTCCTGCCCCTTGTCCCTCATCAACACCAACGTGTTTCCGGATACGCCTCGCGATGCATTCTGGACCAGCACGCCATCGATGGATGGCGACGATGCTTGGACGGTCGCATTTTCGCAGGGCGGCGTGCAACGAGTGGACAAGTTGTCGCCGCTGTTCGTCCGCGCCGTGCGCGAGGGGTCTCGACCGCCGCTGGTACCGAGAATCGCGGTGACGATCGGAGACGCGGTTGCCGACGAATCATCGAGTGCTCAACTTCGCTTCCCGGTGCGGCTCACCAGGCCAGCAGAGGACGACATCACCATCGAGTTTGATGTTGCGTCGATTACCGCCGAGGCGAACGTTGACTTCGCTTCCTTAGAAAACACAGTCACGATTCCTGCTGGTGCATCGTTCGCAGAGCTCGCACTGTCCGTCATCGATGACCATCTGGCGGAACCTGATGAAGCCCTTCGTATCCAGTTAACGGGTCTTGAGGGGGAAGGGTATATCGCGTCCGGTACAGCAATCGGCCTGATCGTAGATGACGAACCGACTGTCGATATCATTCCCGAACGGACGGATGTCTACGAGGGTGATGCCGGTACGCAGGATGTTCGATTTGCCGTAAGACTGAGTGAGCCAGCGAGCGCTGCCGTCGATATAGCCTATTCGCTGGTCAGTGATGCGGCGGGCATCGGTTCCGACGTCACGAACGCGTCGAGCACTGTGACGATTCCCACGGGAGAAATCGAGACGTATGGCTCAGTCACTGTCGTTGGTGATACAGAGATCGAGAACGACGAACGCTTCTCGATCGTCGTGGACTCAGTGGCCGGCCCCGCGCGCGTGGATAGCAACAGGGCGTTGATCACGATCCTCGATGACGATACGAGAGCCGCCCTCTCCGCCATCAACGACACAGGCATCACGTACTGCGGCACGACGTCCAATACGCTGTTGTCCTGCCCGCAAACGGGTTTCGAGGGGCAGGACGGTGAGTTTGGTCGCGATGTTGCAACGCCGTCGGATGATGATGGTATTGCCGGGTTCAGCTTCACCAAGTTGGACAGTGGCGGCGTGCCCCTCGTCAACCAGGATGCCACCTATCCGTACATCAATGTGCCACCGAACCCGACGCAGGCGCTGTGGGATTGCGTGCGCGACGAAAACACCGGTCTTGTTTGGGAAATCAAAACCGACGTCCCAGATAGTCTTCGCCATTACGACTGGCGCTACTCGTGGTATCGATCCGATAGCGTGAACGATGGCGGTGTGCCGGGTAGCGAAGATGGTGGGGAGTGTGCTGCAGGCAGTAACTGCGATACCGAAAGCTACATCGCCGCAGTCAATGCCAGCAATCTTTGCGGCTACAGCGACTGGCGGCTACCGCGCCCCAACGAGCTATTCGATTTAGCTTACATCGGTGCGCTCGCGACCAACGCATTGCGCGGATTGGACGCCCGATACTTCCCACACAACTACAGCACTGCCTTGACCGGCAACACTGGCTATACCTTTTGGAGCGATACATCCGTATCGAATGTGCCCGAGTGGGCGCATGCGCTGAAGTATCAAGGCGGGCTAGCCAGTCAAGTGCTTTCCTCGAAGGACACGGCGCTGCCAGTACGCTTGGTGCGCGGTGACCGGTGAGACTCTGGAGACAACCATGAAATTATTGACGCTCATTCTTCTTACGGCATCCGCGGTGGCAGGTGCATCCAGTTGTAATGAATTCTCCCATGCGACGGCCCCAGCCAGCCGATTCGATGTCTCTTCCGATGGCACGGTGACCGATCTGTCGAGTGGTCTTACTTGGCAACGCTGTGCGGTAGGTTTCGCGTTCGATGATGGGGGGACACCGGATCTTCCGGTGGATGATCGCTGCCAGGCGACGGGCGTCCCCGATCGCGTGGATTGGGCAACCGCCCTCGGTGAGGCGCGAGATTTGAACGCCAGCGGCGGCTTTGCTGGATTCTCCGATTGGCGTTTGCCGAGCGTGAAAGAGCTCTATTCGATCGTTGAGTTTCAGTGCATCCGACCGGCGATCAACAGCACCGTCTTCCCGTCCACAACGCCGGTGCCCTTTTGGTCAGGAAGTGCTGGCAATCTTATCGGCTCGGCGTACGTTGTCGATTTCTACCTCGGGCAGGCAGCGCTCGCCTTCGCGAGCGCACCTGAGACGCTGCACGCCGTGCGATTGGTTCGGGGAGGCGGCTAATTGGGTATCCGAGTATGATCGTCAGAGCTAATGCGACGACGAGTCGGAGGATGCTTGTCGGCCACTGACGAAAAGATCACGCGTCTGTTGGAAGACGCCCAAAGGGGCAATGCATCAGCCGAGGCGACCCTGTACACAACCGTGTACGCCGAGCTTCGGCGGATTGCCAAGCGTCAGCGTGGCCGCTGGTCTGGCAATGACACAATGAGTACAACGGTACTTGTTAACGAGGCTTACCTGAAGTTAGCAGGCGCCAACAGTATCGAGTTTACTAACCGAGCCCATTTCTTTGCGACGGCGGCGCGCGCTATGCGGCAGGTTCTACTGAACTATGCAGAGCGCATGCAAGCCGTAAAACGTGGTGGCGACATGCACCAAGTGACATTCTCGGATGCGCTAGCAATCGGTGAATCGCGAGTCGACGATGTGTTAGCGATTGAGCGAGTCGTGCAAGCACTCGAAGCTCGAAACGAACGCTACGGTCGTGTTTTGGAGTGCCGATTGTTTGGTGGTATGAGCGTTGCTGAGACTGCCGCCGCTTTAGATGTATCGGATCGAACGGTAAAGCGTGACTGGGCTTTTGTGTCAGCATGGTTGCATCGCGAGCTTGGGGGTGATCAGTGAATCGCGATGATCAGCTCGAGGTGTTATTCGCAGGCGCGTTGGAGCAACCAGCGGATGAACGTGCCGACTGGTTGCGTGACGCCTGTGGCGATAATCAAGAGATTTACGACGAAGTCATCTCGCTGTTGGGCGCTTCAGGCGATGCCTCTAGATTCGTCGATCGTCTTTCGGACAATCTTCACTCCTTAGCAGCCACGCCTATGGAGTTGCCAACAGGCCTACGAATTGATCGTTGGCGAGTCGTTGAGCTAATTGGGCGCGGCGGCATGGGCGCCGTTTACCGCGTCGAACGTGTTGACGCTGACTTTGAACAAACCGCTGCGCTGAAGATTCTGCCGCTCGGGTTCTCGGATGCGAGGGTGATCGAAGAGTTCGAGCGGGAGCGTCAAATTCTCGCGCACTTGCAGCATGACCACATCGCTCAGTTGATTGACGGTGGTGTCGCCGAGGATGGTACGCCTTACTTTGTTATGGAGCATGTTGATGGGGTTCCCATCGACCAGTTTTGTGATGATCGGAAACTCAGCATCACGGCACGAGTTCGGTTGTTTCTTGGTGTCGTGGCCGCCGTCGCGCATGCGCACACTCGGCTCGTCGTCCATCGAGATATCAAACCGTCTAATGTTCTCGTGACCAGCGACGGCAGCGTGAAGCTGTTGGACTTTGGCATTGCCAAACTGCTCACTGATGGATCGGGCCAGAGAACGCGGGTACGGGCATTGACCCCAGATTTCGCAGCGCCCGAGCAACTGATTGGTGACACGGCGACGACGGCTACAGATGTCTACAGCCTGGGGTTGTTGCTTTACACATTGCTCGCCGGCGGCAATCCACGCGCGGGAGAGTCGTCTACCCCCGATCAGATGTTGCCCCGGCTTTCTACATTCGCCACTGATGAAAACCTCGTCGACGCAGAAACGGCAGAGCGCCGATTGCATGTCCGCCAGGCGACGCTAAGTTCACTCCGCCGTTCCCTGCGTGGAGATCTCGACAACATCCTCGCGCGGGCAACGGAGACATATCCGAGGTATCGGTATCAGTCGGCGGGAGACTTCGGCGCGGATCTCAGGCGATTCCTCGATGACGAGCCGGTGCATGCCCAACCGCAGACATTGCGCTACCGATGTCGAAAGTTTGTCCGTCGGCACCGAGGTGGCGTAGCGACAGCGGTGCTGACTGCGGTTTGTTTGGTCGCCGCAGTTGTAATTACCGCGATGCAGGCGCATGAAGCACGCGTACAACGTGACGCCGCCGTCTTTCAATCACAACGAGTCGCGGGCACACATCAGTTCCTCCAAGTGCTGTTCTCCGAGCTTCGCGATGTCGAGTCACCACTCACCGCAACCGATATGTTGGATCGTGGCTTGGAGCTGCTGACATCCGGGGACGACCAAGAGCCCATTTATTCAGCCAGCACGATGTTCATGCTTTCCTCGTATTACCAAGCGCTCGGTGATCACCAGACACGCCAGGAGTTGGTCGACCGCGCAATTGCAACGGCTGAGGGCGAGGGCAACACGAGATTTTTGCAAGGCGCGCTTTGCGCTCGCGCGCGAATGCGCGTGTTCGATGATCCTGAAAGCGCGCGGGCCGATCTTGCGCGGGGTCGCGCGTTAATCGCAACACTGCGGTCAGGAGGGGCCGCCGGAACAATGGATTGCCTGGAGGCCGAGGCGCTGCTGCTGTCGAGAGAGCAGAACTACGAAGGCGCTCGAAAGAAGTACAGCGATGCGTTGTCTATCCTCGATGGCGTTCGTCCACCGCAGCCGCTACGCCGAGCAAACCTTCTGAACAAGCTGGGCGAGCAATACTTTAATGATGCCAACCCCGGTCGTGCGCTTGATCTGCTCGCCGAGTCGATCGAGACCTACGAGGACATCGGTCTTGGCGACACCATGAGCGTGATGATTTACAGAATCAATCGCGCGGCGGTTTTGATGCGGGTTGGCGAAGTCCACGAGGCGTCCAGTCAGCAATCCGTTGTCATCGATGCGGCATCAAGCCTCGGCAAACCTATTATTGGGTTCCTGAGTCACTACGGAAGCAGTCTTGTGATTTTGGAGCGCTTTCCGGAGGCGCTGGCGGTTTTCGAACGAGCGCTCGCGGATGCCGAATCCGGTGGTAATCGTCGATGGATTGCATTCGCGAGAATGGGACTTGGACGAACCTATTTGTTGATGGGCGATCGAAACGAGGCAGAGCAGCATCTGGCGGTCGCGGAATCGATCTTCAGTGAGGCTGGTGCATCGCAACAACGGCATATCGATCTAATACAACGTACTCGGATCGAAGCTATGTTTCGCGCGGGCGAGGTCGATAAGGCAGCAAACCTGCTGACTGATGAGTTGCGACAACGAGGCTATTCCGACGAGCCGTTAGATTTCTCTTTGGCTGGGTATCTTCTGCTCGCCTCAGAAATTGCTAATGCTCGCAGTGAGTATGAAGATGCTCTGCGCTTTGCCGTCCAAGCTGCGACACTCTATCGAGCGCGTGCCCGTGGCTCAGATCGGAGTGGATTCGAAGGTGCGGCAAGACTGCAGCAAGCGATTGCCGAGGCTGGACTCAAGCACGAGGACGCGCCACACGCGACTTTAATTTCTGCCGCCCGAGCCCTTGAAGTTGGATTCGGAAACGCGCATCCGCTAACAAGGCGGGCTCGCTTCATGCTAGATCAGACGGATTCCATCTCTGCGAGCAACGGCAACTGAGCGATACTCTTGCCTGGGAGCGCCTAAGGCACTAGGACCGACGTTTGTCCCGCTGTCGACCTTACCGCATACTGCTCCCGGACCCCTGCCGAGCGAATCTTTGCGAAAGTTGCTAATCCGCCGTCTGACCATCGGCTTATTTGTTGTGTACACACTCGCCGTCACGTGGCCCGTGGCGACGCTGATCCGTTCAGCGGAGCCGCTGATCTTCGGTATCCCGTTGTCGATGGCTTGGTCCATCGGCTGGATTCTGATGGGCTGGCTTGCACTGCTGGTGCTTGATCGCGTCGAGACCGAGGGCGAGTAATGGCGCAGTGGCAAGTCATTTCCGCGATGATCGTGGCCTACCTCATTCTCACTTTATGGGTTGGGCTGCGAGCCGGGCGTGGCACGTCGTCGACGGTCGACGGTTTCGTTGCCGGGGACCGCAACTTCGGTTTCCTCGTGATGTACTTCGTGACCGGTGCAACCGTGTTCTCGGCGTTTGCGTTTTTGGGCGGTCCAGGCTGGGCGTATTCGCGCGGCGCCGCGGCGTTTTACATTCTATCGTACGGTGTCATCGGTATGGCGCCGTGGTATGTCATCGGACCGAAAGCTGCGCGCATCGGTAGACGATTTGGGCAAGTCACCCAAGCCCAGTTCTTGACCGGTCGGTTTCGCTCCCGCGGGTTATCGCTCGTAATCGCGCTCGTCAGCATCGCCGCAATGATTCCCTACATCACGCTGCAGATGCGCGGTGCCGGCATTGTGATCGAAGCCGTCACCGATGGTCGTGTGCCGATCTGGGTGGGCGCGGCTGTCGCCTACGGGGTCGTGTTGGTCTACGTATTGATCAGCGGCGTGAGCGCGGTCGGTTGGACGAATACGCTGCAAGGCGTGTTTATGGTCGTTATTGCTTGGAGTCTCGGCCTGTACTTGCCCTATGCGTTGTACGGCGGTATCGGCCCGATGTTCGAAGCGATTCTTGCTGCACGTCCCGAGCTGTTGGAGCTACCCGGGCTCACGGCATCGGGCGAGTCCTGGAGCTGGGCGGGCTATTCCAGTGCGATTATCGTGAGCGCGGTCGGTATCACGATGTGGCCCCACATTTTCATGAAAGCGTTCACGGCGCGCGATGAGCGGATCATCCGCCGCACTGTGGTGTGGTTCCCGTCGTTTCAGTTGTTTTTGGTCCCGGTGTTTCTGATCGGTTTCGCCGGCGTGTTGTTTGTCGACACGCTACCGCAGCCGGACTTCATACTGCCGTACCTTATTTTGAACGTGGATTTACCGCTGATCGTCGTTGGGCTGTTTTGTGCGGGTGCGCTGTCGGCCTCGATGTCGACGGGCGATGCGCTGATGCACGCCACCGCATCGGTTGCGG
Source organism: Pseudomonadota bacterium (assembly GCA_038533155.1). Classification (GTDB taxonomy): domain Bacteria; phylum Pseudomonadota; class Gammaproteobacteria; order Steroidobacterales; family Woeseiaceae; genus CALBPI01. The sequence goes on from JBCAZH010000036.1 coordinate 14,459, forward strand.
TCGAGGACGGCATGAGTCCTTTTATGGATCTCAACGAGTCGCAACAACGACTGCTGATTCGGGTACTCATTGTCGTGTTTGGCGCCATCGCCTACTTCTTCGCGGTGTCCGAAGGCGTATCACTGGTTGTGCTGCTACTCACTTCCTACGGCATCATCGCGCAGCTCGCCCCGGCGGTTGTGGCAGCGCTGTTCTGGCGCCGCGCCACAACGCCTGGGGTAATTGCCGGCTTGCTCGCGGGCAGCGTCACGGCGTTGGTATTCTTTTTCATGCCGGAGCTAAAACCCATAGAATTGCATGAGGGTTTGTTCGGTCTGATGGTTCACATACCCACGCTGGTGGTGGTCTCTTTGCTGACCCCGGAACAAGACCGCGAGCACGTTGAGTCCTATATCAATCCGCCCTCATCGCCGCCCGCCACAATGAACTGAGGATCATTTCGATGAGCACACTGAATTCGATAGAGATGCTGAGCCGGTTGGTGGCGTTCCCGACGGTCTCCCGAGACTCCAATCTGCCGTTGATCGACTGGGTTGAAGACTATGTCGGCCAGTTCGGTGCCCGTTGCCGTCGCACCTGGAACGAAGAGCAAAACAAGGCCAACCTGATGGTGGCGATTGGCCCGGACGCACCGGGTGGCGTTGTTTTGTCCGGCCATACCGATGTCGTGCCGATCGATGATCAGGATTGGCATACCGACCCGTTCAAGCTGACCGAGAAAGACGGTTTGTTGTACGGCCGCGGTAGCTCGGATATGAAAGGTTTCTCGGCGGTCTTTTTGTCGCGCTTGGCGACACTCGACATCACGGCGATGGACAAACCGCTGTACTTGGCACTGTCGTACGACGAGGAGGTGGGCTGCCTGGGAGTAAGCCGAATGATCGATGATGCGCTGGCCGAATTCGAGAAGCCGGACTTCGCAATTATCGGTGAGCCGACAACGATGCAGATCGTCCGGGCGCACAAAGCGATCAACTCGTTCCGAACGCTCGTGACCGGGAAAGCAGCGCACTCCAGTCAACCGCATCGAGGTGCCGGTGCGATTTTCGCTGCCGCTCGCATCATGGAACACCTCTATTCAATCGGTCAGTCGCGACGCGAGGCTGCCGATGAGTCTCCCTGCGAGCCGCCTTGGACTACGGTACAGGTCGGAATTATCAACGGCGGCACCGCCGTCAATATTCTGCCGGCACATTGTGAGTTCTTGTGGGAGTACCGCAGCCTGCCGGAAGAGGATCCGGATCTCATCATTGATGCTTTGCAAACCTATGTCGACGAGCAGGTGTTGCCGGATCTACGCGAATTTGCACCCGACGCTTCGATCGTGACGACGCGCATCGCCCAGGTTCCGCCGCTGCTGCCCGACCCTGACGAAAAGGCGGAGCAGTTTGTGCAAAGCTTGCGAGGTGTGCGCGAAGGTGGCTCCGGCGCGGTCTCGTTTGCGACAGAGGCGGGGATCTTTCAAAAGGCTGGCGTCAGCAGTGTCGTGTGTGGCCCAGGTTCTATTGACCAGGCACATCAACCGAATGAGTTTATCGACCCGCAAGAACTTACTCGGTGCGAAGCGATGATCGATGACGTGTTCGCCTATTTGTATCGCTCGAGTTGATTCAACGCCTCGTTCTTTCAGACTGATAGCATCGGCACATGACCCGATGTCGTCGATTGTCGTAACATTGCGCCTAATTTGCGCGTCGCTTCAGGGAGAGCCACAAACATCATGTTGATCCGTCAGACTGTATCTATCGTTTGCCTACTCACCCTTTTCCTCGGTGGTTGTAGTTCAGAGACTGAAACCGAAGTGGCCGCGCCGGAACCCTCGGCCGAGGATGCCGAAGCCGCGTTGATTGCCCGTGCGATGGAAATTCACGATCGCGTACTGACGGCCGATACGCACGCCGACACGCCACTGCGAATGATCGAACCGGGTTTCGATATGGCTGAGCGGCATGATCCGAATGAGTCTGGCTCCAAAGTCGATTATCCACGCATGAAAGAAGGCGGTTTGGACGCGATCTTTTTCGCCGCGTTCGTCGCGCAGGGAATTCGGGACGATGACGGTAAGTCTCGTGCGAAAGCGCTCGGCTTGCAGATGATTGATGCAGTTCGCAATTCGATTGACGCGAACTCCGACGCGGTCGGCCTTGCGTTGAACCCGGATGATGCCTACGAACTGGAAAAAGCGGGCAAGCGGGCAATTTACCTTGCAATCGAAAATGGCTACCCGATCGGCGACGATGTCAGCAACGTCGAGCTGTATTTCGACAAGGGCGTGCGTTACATCACATTGGTTCATGCAACGAATAATGATTTGGCCGATTCGGCAACCGATCCGAACGGCCCTGAGCACGACGGCATCAGCCCGCTTGGTGCGGAAGTGGTCGCCGAGATGAATCGCCTCGGCATCATGGTCGACGTATCGCACGGCAGCGACGAGGTGTTCTATGACGCCATCGAGATGTCCAAGGCGCCGATTATTGCAACGCATTCCAACGCGCGTGGACTGGTGGAGCACAAGCGCAACATGACGGACGACATGCTGAAGAAGCTGGCGGAAAATGGCGGCGTCGTGCAGCTCACGATGTTGTCCGACTATCTTCGCGACAAGCCAGAGAGTCCGGAGCGAGATGCGGCGTTTGCTGAGCTTGCTGCCAGCATGAAACCTGCCGCTGAGATGAACCTGGAAGAACGCGCGGCGGTGCGCAAGGCTCGGATGGAAATCAACGAAAAGTATCCGGTGCCGCTCGCGACTGTTTCGGACGCGGTTGACCATATCGACTACATCGTTTCGGTGGCGGGCATTGATCACGTCGGTATCGGCTGCGACTTTGATGGTGGTGGCGGCATCGAAGGTGTGTTCGACGCCAGCGAGGTCATGAACATCACGATCGAGATGGTGCGTCGCGGCTATACCGAGGAACAGATTGCGAAAATCTGGGGCGGTAACGTCATGCGCGTGTTCCGTGATGTCCAGGCGATCGCAGCGGAACTCCAGTCTGAGGAAGCTGCCTGAGCAATGTCTCCGAGGCGTGCTGGCCAATGCCTCCTGTTGCTCGCGCTATTGAGTTTCGCAACGGTCGGATCGGCGCATCCGCTGCGTTTGTCGCTGAGTCAAATTGAGTACTCGGACGAGCAACAGATACTGACCGTCAGCCTGCGGCTGTTCTTGATGGATGTGCGCGAAGCGTTGGTGTTTGATCCGGACTCCACGGAGCTGGCGTTTTGCCAACCGAATGAAGCCGAATACGCCGAACGGCTACTGCTTGAGTATCTCAATGGGTTCTTCTATGTCCGCGTAAATGGCAATCCGGTGGATCTCGACATCAAGAGTAAGCAGCTCAGCGGTGAGGGTATTAATGTTGCCTTGGCGATTGAGTTCGAACATCGGCAGGCGCCCCCTTTGACGTCGCTTGAGATCAAAAACGCGGTGTTCACCGACTTGTTTTTTGATCAGAGCAATGTGGTCTACGTGCATATCAACGGAGAAGACCAGAGCCTGATGCTCGGCAAAGACACACCGACCCATGAGTTGAGATTCTAACGTGCAGTCCTTCCCGTTCTTTATAAAGATTGGCTTCGAGCACATTTCTGATCTCGCAGGTATCGACCACATTCTGTTTCTGATCGCGCTGTGTGCTGTGTATCGCCTCCAGCAATGGAAGCACGTTCTGATTCTCGTCACAGCGTTTACGATTGGCCACAGCGTTACGCTCGCGTTGGTGTCGCTCGGCAGTCTTTCCATCCCGTCGAGTCTCATCGAATTCTTGATACCGGTAACGATCGTGGTGGTCGCGCTCAATAACGTCATCACACAACCGACGACAACGGGCAAGATGGGCCGCAACTACGCCATGGCGTTGTTCTTTGGTTTGATCCATGGAATGGGTTTCTCGAACTACTTTCGAGCGCTATTGATGGATAGCGGCTCTGTGGTGATGCCTCTGTTGGGGTTCAATCTCGGCATCGAGATTGGCCAGCTCCTGGTTGTTGCACTGATCGTCGTCACGTCGTATCTGTGCCTGAACATAGTTGGCGTGAGGCAACGCGACTGGACAGTATTCGTCTCGGGCGCCGCGTTTGGCCTCGGTTTACAAATGATGGCGGACACGTGGCCATGGTAGTCATCGTGGATTTAGGCTCGGGTTATCTCGTCAGCTCCTGACGCCTCAACAGCACGCTTCAACAAATAGTTCGCGAGGTACTATGCGAGTCTTATCACGGTTCATATCGATCTTTGCTGGGTTCGCTTTACTGTCGACAGCGAGTCATGCACAGGCGCCATTTATTGATCCTGCGGACGATCAAGAGCATTTTGGCGCTCCGGAGAATGCTCTGTTTTGGACGCCAGAGCAGCAAGTCGCTGGCTATCGGAACGCGGATCAGATTTTTTGGACTCGAACGATTCGGGCGGGTGATACGCCACTGGCTTTGTCGTACGCGAGGAGAGATCTCGCCAGTGTTGAACTCAACGTTGGTGCAGAAACGATGTCGCTTGATGAGTACTTCATACGCCAAAGCGTTGCTGGCCTGTTGGTGATAAAAGACGGTGAGATCGTCTATGAGCGCTATGGGCTCGGCAACGACGAGAATAGCCGATGGATTTCTTATTCAGTCGCCAAATCTGTCACTTCCCTGTTGATTGGTGCAGCCGTGCAGGATGGCTACATCGAGAGTGTTGATGATGCGGTCACCGACTACCTACCACGACTCAAAGGTTCGGCCTACGATGGCGCGTCGATAGCAGATCTGTTGCACATGGCCTCCGGTGTAGCATGGGATGAAAACTATGCTGACCCGAATTCAGACGTTGCGACTGCGCCATGGGAGACGATCGATTTATACGAGTTCCTGCGCGAAAAATCACGGGTTGCACCGGCAGGCGAAGCGTTCAACTACAACACAGCAGAGACGAATCTTGCCGGTACTCTGCTGCGGTCGGCGATTGGCAACAACTTGTCGACCTATTTGTCAGAGAAAATCTGGCGCCCGTTTGGTATGGAGGCCGATGCCTCTTGGAATTTGACCGAACCCGGTGGGGGCGAGTTCGGCGGATGCTGCATCAATGCAACGTTGCGGGATTACGGGCGCCTCGGGCTGTTTGCTTTAGCCAACGGTCGTCTGCAAGATGGCACCCAAGTGTTGCCTGCCAATTGGATGAGTCAGTCCACGATCCCCTCACAGGGTTTTGCAGGTTATGGATATCTTTGGTGGCTAGAAGACGGCGGTGTCTACAGCGCGTCGGGCATTTTCGGACAGGGCATCTACATTGCCCCTGCCGACAACATCGTGATTGCGTTACATAGTGCACGACCCGACGCGAGTCGGCCAACGGACTGGGCGTGGCAGGACGCACTGTTTGAGTCGATCGTTGGTGCACTGCAACCTTGAGATTTCGTCAACGCCACAAAAGCTGCCAGGTGTTACCGCGCTTTCCGTTCTATATCTCTACGTGAGTACTGTCCTTTGAAAGAGATTGCTTTTGATGATTTCCTGAAAGTCGAACTGCGAGTGGGCAAAGTGGTGTCTGCGGAAGTGTTCGCCGAGGCACGCAAACCGGCATACATCCTCCACGTTGATTTCGGCGATGAGCTTGGCGTTAAAAAGTCGAGCGCGCAGATTACCGACCTTTACACCGCTGATGAGTTGGTGGGGCGCCTTGTCGTAGCTGTGATCAACTTTCCACCCAAGCAGATTGGCCCGATTCAGTCACAATGCTTGGTCACGGGGTTCCATAATGAACAGGGTCATGTAGCCTTGTGTATTCCAGATCAATCCGTTCCGCTCGGCACGCGTTTGCTCTGAATCCATCGCTTACGATCACTCGCAGACTGGAGTCGAACCATGCGCCAAGACCGACGACGATTTCTTGCAGCCACAGGAACCGCATTTGCTGGATTTGCCCTTAGCTCGTGTGCGTCGCGTTCCGCAACGTCGGGACCTGTTCCGCTTGCCATGGGCGCAGCTTCCCGGGATGCCGGTGATTCGGTACTTGGGCCGTTGGTGAAAGATCCGGCTGGTTTGTTGGATTTGCCGAGAGGGTTCTCCTACCAAATCATTTCTGAGCTTGGTCGCGAGATGAATGATGGTTTCAAGGTGCCTGATGCTGCCGATGGCATGGGTTGCTTCGACCTCGGCAACGGCGAGCTCGCACTCGTACGCAATCATGAGTTGGTGCCTCAGGAGCCGACCGGCGATGTTATGCAGCCGGCGTACGACACGATCGCCGATACCGGGATTCCTCTCCCTGGCGGCACCACGACGCTGGTACTCGATGCGAAAACGCTGCAGCTCAAACGCGAATACAGAAGTTTGATCGGTACGATTCGTAACTGCTCAGGTGGCACCACACCCTGGGGCAGTTGGCTGACGTGCGAAGAGGCCGTTGTTAGCGGCCACCCGCAGCTGCATCAGGAACACGGGTTTGTGTTCGAGGTTCCTGCCGACGCAGGCGGATTGGTAGACCCCGTACCGCTGACTGCGATGGGTCAGTTCAACCACGAAGCCGCTTGCGTCGATCCGGTGACTGGCACGGTGTATCTCACCGAAGATCGCAACGAGTCGTTGTTCTACCGTTTTCTTCCAAAAGAGAAAGGCAACCTGCAGGCGGGCGGTGTCCTTCAGGCGCTGGCATTAGCCGACGTCCCTGATACTCGCAACTGGGGCGACGCGCCGGACATTGCCGTTGGCCAAGCCATCTCCGGCCAATGGATTACGTTGGAAGACGTACTCGCTCCGGATGACGATCTACGCCTTCGTGGCGCGGCGCTCGGCGCGACCGTATTCGCACGCGGCGAAGGTGTGTTCATGGGTGAGGACGAGCTCTACTTCACGGCGACGTCCGGTGGTGTCGCGAAGGAAGGTCAAATTTTCAGATTGCGACCCAGTCGTCAGCAGAGCAAGACCGATATGCTCGACTTGTTCTTCGAAAGCGGTAGCACGGATCAGTACAGCTTTGGCGACAACGTTTGCGTGGCACCTTACGGACACTTGGTCGTCTGTGAGGACCAATACACCGACGTTGTAAACAACCACTTGCGGGGTATCACACCTGATGGTGCGAGCTATCCGCTGGCACAATTGAATCGACAAACCGAATTGGCTGGCGCTTGTTTCTCACCCGACGGACGTACGCTGTTCGTGAATGCGTACAGCCCGACGATTACGTTGGCGATCCAGGGGCCGTGGCCGGTTTGATCGTTGCCTTGGACTATTCGTTGTAGAGCACGCGTAGTGGGTGCTTGCCGGCGACCATCCCCATGAACGGTGGATAGATCGAGTAGCCCACTAGCGACTGCAGTTCCGGGGACAGCGATCTGACAACGTCTTTCGAGAGTTCGAGCAGATAATTCTCTTGCTGGCGCATGTACGCCTCGCAGTATTGATGGGTTACCGCGCATCGAGCGCGGTTCGACTGGTTCTCTCCGCCGCCATGCCACGTCGTGCCAAGAAAGAACACCACCGATCCGGCGGGCATCACGGCCGAAACCGCTTCGTCGCGCTGACCGATCCGTTCGTCGTCCCAGAGGTGGCTTCGGGGAATAATCACCGTAGCACCTCTCTCTTCGGTGAATTCGTCGATCGCCCAGATCGTTGCTGCGCCCAGTGGTTGTCGAGGACGCGGAATGCGATAAAACGAATCGTCCGTATGAAGCGCTTGTGCTTGTTCGCTTGGCAGGATATTGATCATCTGACTCTGGCTCAACAAAAAGCCAGGCCGAAAAAACTTGTCCATCAAACCGAGGATTCGCGGGTGATCGGCGAGTCGGTCGGTGACCCGCGTTTTGGAAAGTACATCATAGACGCGCTGCGTTTGATGTCCTTCGAACGCGTTTCGGCCTGTATTGCCGATCAACCGCTCGCACTCGTCCTTTATCTGCCGGCAAGTGTCCGACGACAACAACTCAGGGATGATGACGTAGCCTTCTCGCATTAGCACCTCGAAGTCTGCATCGATTTCGCTTGAGGTACGTTCTGGCTTCGGCGTCAGCTGCTTGTGCGTGCCTGCATGATCTCCGTCCTGGTAGTCATGCATTCGAGGTTCGGAAGTTGATTGCTCAGCCACTGGTTAGCCCACATTGCTGCAGGTGACCAATGCTAACAACCGATTCTCGGGATTGTCATCCGTCGCCACTACTCCAAGTGCTGGCAGACGTCACCCACATTGCCGCCGACAGTCTGCATTTGCGGTCACCGTAAGGCTGTCACGTACTCGCACAATCGAGCTATTCCCCGGGTGCTCGATTTTGCCAGTAGAACGCGAATGACAGGAGTATCGCCGAACCGGAGACAATGGTCATCAGCGTCCCGGGGATGAAGTGGACGTGGCCACCGAGGTCGAGGAACAGAAAGTAACCGACATCCAGAAGGCCACCGACCATCGCGGTGACCCAGATTGCCGTCAAGCTTTGCCGCCAAATCAATATTGCTCCGATCAGTGTGACCAGCCCACCCCACAGCAGGTTCCACGCGTGCTGATGCAGGACGGCACCTACTGCTGGATGGTATTCGTTCACCAGCATCTCCGGTGGCACCGCGTCAGCTATTGCTTGGAAGCCAGCCGTTGCGTCGCTCGACAAAACAATACCGCCCGCCAGCATATGCACGAGTCCCCAGACCACCCAAAGTACTGATGCGACTTTTAACAGTATCGTTGATTTCGAAGTGTTCATAATGCCTCTCCTCCAGCGGTTAGCGACGGCTTGTGGTTATGTTTGTGAGCACTGAGCTTTACCGGATCGCTCCGCCCAACGACGCCGAGCGAACTCCAGAAATGTCTGGACCTTAGGGCTGTCGAAGATGCTCTCGTGGATCACGAAAAACACCGGCGCTGACCAATCGGGCCAGGGTTGCCAGACCGGCACAAGATCGTCTCTGCGGATCGCGAAATGCATTGGCACGAAACCGATTCCCATGTGCAAGTCCAGCGCCTTATCGAGTGCGAGTGGACTGTCGCTGCGAAAGATCAATCGGTCCATTGGCACTACGGACTGGATAAAAGTATGCAGCGGCAGAATCGGTTCTTTTGGCCAGAAGCAAACGAATTTGTGTGCTGTTGCTTCGTCGTAGTTTCGGGGGATGCCATGACGTTGTGCGTAACTCTTGGTCGCATACAAACCGAAGTCGATATCTGCGAAATGTCGTGCGATGTGTTGACCATCGTTCTCTTCATCGCCGATTCGAAGTGCGATATGTGCCTCACCATAGTTAAGCCGTAGTCTTCCTGGTGTGGGTGAATAACGAATCGCAAGCGTCGGATGGTGGCGCTGGAACTCTGCCAGCAGCGGAATGATCAACGCGTTAGCAATTTCCCGAGTGGTGAAATGCAACTCACCGGTCAGTGCTTCGGCGCCCGTGCGATTGCGCAACATGAATTCGGTGAGGCGCATATCGATCGACTTGGCGACCGCGATCAAATCCTGCCCCGCCTCTGTTGCGGTGTAACCCTTGCCGTGTCGATGAAATAGTTTTTCGCCAAGTGTTCGCTCTAGCGAGTCGATATGCCTGATGACCGTGGCTCGGTGGATCCCGAGATTCATCGCGGCGCTTGAAATCGTCTCGTACCGACCTACGAAGAACGCGGTGCGCATTTCGGTCCAATTGGTTTCGGCGAGGCGTCGGTCGGGCATGACGAAATCGTGCCCTACGTCGGTGAGGTCGAGTAGCACACGCATCGCTCACAGGATGCGCGCTCATGTGACAAACTATTGTGTGAGCGGTTTCATATGACCGGTCGCTCTGAGGCTCGAGATAAACGCTTGAACTTTCGCGCTGCGATGGGTGGCGCCGTGGGTGACCAGCCACAGTCGGGTATTCAACGCGCGACTGGGAGGCTGCAGAAGCACGACGTCTTTCAGGACCGCGGCTTGGGAAACCGGCATGAATCCAGCGCCGACACCGGCCACGATCGCCTGTAGCCGGCAATGGAAATTCTCACTCAAGAAGCAATAGTCGACAGAAGGCAGGTGCTTCTCGAGCCAGGCGTACGGGCCGATCGGTTTAGATCCTCGGATACCGACGTAGCGCAGGCGAGCGAGCGCTTCGATGGAATCGATAGGCCCGTGTGCATCGAGATACGACTGGTGGGCATAGAGCCCGGTCTCCAGTGGCGCCAGTGGCAAAACCACATAGTCGGGGTCGTCGGGTTTCTTTCCCGCTCGTATGGCGACATGGGCTTCGCCGTACTCGAGTTTCAACGCTTTGGTTGTGACCAACGAGCGAATCGTCGCATCGCCGTTTTCCGCGAGGAAGTGATCCATGGCATCGGAGAAGGTATGGCAGATGACGTCTACGGTCGAAACGATCAGTTCACCCGAGACGCCTGGCCCTCGAGTATCTGAACGCCCCATGAATTGCTTAAATTGATCTTCGGTGGTTTCCGCAACGCGCAAGAGATCCTCGCCGATTTCGGTCAGCGAATAGCCGCGTGCGTTGCGAAAAAATATTTTGCCGCCGAGCGAATCTTCTAGCGCATCGATGTGTCGGATGACCGTCGCTCGGTGGACGCCTAGCGCCTCCGATGCGGCTGTGACTGTTCCGTACTTTGCCACCATGTAGGCGGTGCGGAATTCATTCCACTTATCCAAGTTATGTTGCTTTTCTGATCACAAAGAAGAGATTTTGGTTTTTGTGTTGCAATGATGCGCAGTCGATCTGGGTGCGTCAAGCATCTCCCAAGGACCAGATCTGCGGCTCGACAGCCGATCAATCTCTCCTCTGTCAGCATATTGTGAGAATTTCTCACACTCGCGTTGCGGATTCGTCGCCGCGCTGGGTTCGTGCCGTGGGATTTTTCTCCGACAGGAGGCAATCGCATGAAAGCACGTGATATCGCATTGGCATTGACCATAGCCATCGTTTGGGGCACCAACTTTTCGGTGATTGAAATCGGCCTCAAGTCGTTTCCTCCGCTGCTGTTCGCGGCCCTGCGTTTCGCGGTTGTCGCCCTCGTTGCGCTTGTGTGGTTTCGACCACCAAGCGGGCAATGGCGGTACGTCTTGCAGTATGGCCTTTTCATGGGACTGCTCCAGTTTGGCTGCCTCTTCTTCGCGATGAACGGCCATGCAGACGCCGGAACGAGTGCGCTGGTGTTGCAGGCGCAAGTACCGCTGACAATGCTAATGGCCGGTTTGCTCCTGCGGGAGAAAACCTCAGGTCTTCAGTGGCTCGGCGTCGCGATCGCCGGTACAGCACTGGCGCTGCTGTACTTCAATCAAAGTGGACGCATGGATGCGCTCGGATTGATGCTCACGCTGTTTGCGGCGATCAATTTTGCTGCGGGTAACCTGACGATGCGTCGGGCTCAGGGCATCAGCGGTATTCGGCTCGTCGCCTGGTCTTGCGTCTTGCCGCCGCTCCCCCTGCTCGGTCTGTCGCTGATGCTCGAGGGACCTGTGGCGGTTCAGGCATTCACGCATGCAGATTTCAGTGGTTGGATGGCACTCGCCTATGTCTCGTTGCTGGCGACACTCGGTGGGTTTGGTTTCTGGGGCGTGTTGCTCGGTCGCCACGGCACGGGTCGTGTCTTACCGTTTTCGTTCTGCGTACCGATCTTTGCTCAGATCGCGGCTGCCTTGATTCTGCAAGAACCGTTGGGAATGATGGAGTGGGGCGTGACGCTGGGCGTGGTTGCCGGTGCCATGCTGTGCCAGGTTCGTACTCGCCCAGGCAAAATGCTCGCGTCCATACACGGTCAAATGACGAGGAGGCTCTATGGCCGCAAAACTCCCGCCGCTGAATGCCGTGCGTGCGTTTGAGGCGTGTGCGCGTCATCTGAGTTTCTCTCGCGCTGCCGATGAGCTGTCCGTCACGCACAGCGCGGTGAGCAAACAGGTTTCGGCGCTTGAGGATTTTATCGGCGAGCAGTTGTTTGATCGCTCGGGGTCGCAAGTCGCTTTGACCGATGAGGGCCGGCGATTGCGAGATGTCGTACAGCCCGCTTTCGCAGCATTGACCCAAGTGTTCTCGAAGCACCGACGGTCAGCACCGTCCAACACGGTCCTACGGGTGGCAACGGTCGCCTCATTCGCGGCGTTGGTGTTGATGCCGATGAAGCCTGAGTTTGATCGTGCCTTGCCAGACTTACCCCTTGAGATTTCTACGTCGGATCGACCGCTCGATCTTACTAAGGCGTCTGTCGATTTCGCGATCCGTTATGGTGGTGGCAATTGGCCAGGGTTGGTCTCGGAGCCGTTGGCTCCAGGAAATCTGGTAGGCGTGGTTGCCCGTGCTCGCAGCGCGGATGTTCGCGCGATGCCGATGATCCAGACGTTTGCTTCCAATGAATGGGATCGCGTATCCGCTGCGGTCCGACCGCAGGGCGGGCACTTGCTTCTGGAGCACTTTATCGTAGCGCTGTCCGCTGCCCGTGAAGGTCTCGGCGTTGCTTTGCTTCCCGACATACTCGTCCGACAGTCTTTGACCGATGGAGAACTCGTGCACGCCGGTTTGGAGGACATTCCGTGGCATGACACTTTTCATTTGGCGTACGACCCCGGGACGCGCAGGTTGTCGGATATCCACTCGTTTCGAGATGAGCTTTTGAATCGTCTATGACCATTCCTCAAGTCGCTCGTGCCAAAACGTGAAGCCGATACCGCCAGTGGAGTGACAGCATGAACGCCTCACTATTGGTCAGGAGTTCAAAGCATGGTCGCCATTCGTCACAACCCATTCCCCGTCGATCCGGTCTACGAGGGGATCTATTCGCACGCCGTCGAAATTCGGGGAGCCACTCGATCGCTCTTAGTATCCGGTCAGGTTGGGGTCGCGCCAGACGGAACACTGCCGCGCGACTTTGAAGGTCAACTTGAGCAAGCGATCGCAAATCTCAAGACGGTGCTAAGCGCGGCTAATATGAGCGTCCGCCATATCACCAAGCTCAGCATTTTTTTGACACACCGCGAGGACATCCCAGCGGCAGTTAACGTTCGCAAGCGACACTTCGACGGTGTGCGGCCCGCGATCACCACGGTTCTGGTCGCAGGCTTGGTCGAACCCGACTGGCGGGTCGAGCTCGAAGCGGTCGCGGTGGATGAAGACAGAACGATAGAACGCGGCAGGTGGGTGTAGCGAAGGTTCGAAGTGGTAACACTTCGCTCGAGACGGTACGGTATCGGGCGTAGTCCGAGCCACATAAAGAGATAACTCATGCGCCGCACTGTCTGCCTCCTGTCCCTTCTCGCTAGTTTGACGTTGTTTTTGAAACCCGCGATAGCGGCGCCGGTCGACGAGAGCCTTTTCGATGGCCTTGAGTATCGGTTGATCGGACCGTGGCGCGGTGGGCGTGTCACAGCGGTTCATGGGGTGCTCGGTGACGACCGGGTCTATTACATGGGCGCTGCGGGCGGCGGCGTTTGGAAAACCACCAATGCCGGACAAACATGGGACAACATCTCGGATGGTGAGATTCCGGTAGGAACGATCGGCGCAATTGCTGTCGCACCGTCTGACACCAACGTAGTTTATATCGGCACCGGCGAGTCGCCGATTCGGGGCGTCACAACCTCTCAAGGGGAAGGCATCTGGAAATCAACCGACGCTGGCGCGTCGTTCGAATTCATCGGTCTGCCGAACGCAGGACAGATTGCCAAGATTCAAATTCATCCAGACAACGCGGATCTCGTCTATGTCGCGGTCCAGGGCCAAATCTGGGCGCCCAACCCGGAGCGTGGTGTCTATCGCAGCGACGACGGCGGTGACACCTGGGAGTTGGTCCTTGAGGTCAATCCCGATACCGGTGCGACCGACGTGACAATGGACCCGAGCAACCCACGCGTCCTGTACGCCGCGATGTGGCATCACGGTCGCAAGCCATGGTTCATCAAGTCGGGCGGCGAAGGCGGCGGTCTTTATAAGAGTGTCGACGGTGGCGATTCCTGGGATCAGCTCGACGGCGGCTTGCCAGAGCTGATCGGTAAAGCCGGCATCGCGGTGTCCGCGGCCGATCCGTCGCGCGTGTACGCGATTATCGAAGCGGGTCCGGGCGAGGGCGGCGTTTGGCGCAGCGACAACCATGGCAAAAGCTGGGAGTTGATGAATGGCCATCGCGCGTTGTGGTCCCGCGCTTGGTACTACATTCATATCGCGGTGGATCCGACGGACGCGGATACCGTCTGGGCCATGAATACGAGAATGTATAAATCGGTCAACGGCGGCGAAGACTGGGAGATCGTGCGCGGCACCCACGGTGATCACCACGATCTTTGGTTCAACCCGGAAGATGGTGACAACATCATCAACGCGAATGATGGCGGTGCCAGTGTCACATTTGACGGTGGCGAAACCTGGAGTTCGATTAACAACCAACCGACCGCACAGTTCTACCGAATTATCACCGACAATCAAGACCCGTATCGTTTGTACGGCGGTCAACAAGATAACTCGACCGTGTCGATCGCCAGTTACGCTTGGGATGGCAGCATCGGCGTTGATGACTTCTATGCGGTCGGCGGCGGTGAGAGTGCACACATCGCATTTGATCCGGACGATCCAACGCTGATCTACGCGACGACGATCAATGGCACGTTGACCGAGTACAACCATGCGAACAAAAAACGCCGCTACATCATCCCGTATCCGGAAATGGTGTTCGGCAAAGATTCCAAAGATCTGAAATACCGCGCCAACTGGAATCCGCCGGTGATCACGAGCCCGCACGATCACTCGACGATCTACTACGGCACGCAATACCTTCTGAAAAGCACCGATCGCGGCTTGAATTGGGAAGAAGTCAGCCCGGACCTGACCCGCAACATCGCCGAGCACATGGGACGCAATGGTGGCCCGTTGACGCCAGAGAACGTGGGCGCCGAGTTCTATCACACGATCTTCGCGATTGTCGAGAGCGCACAAGACGAGGGCACGATCTGGGTGGGTGCTGACGATGGGCTGGTGCATATCACCCGCGACGGCGGTGACAACTGGACGGATATCTCTCCGCCGCACCGCGGCGAGGCGATGATCAACGCGATCGAATTGTCTCCGCACGCCGAAGGCACGGCGTATCTCGCCGTGACCGGCTATAAGCTGAACGACTTCCGTCCTTACATTTATAAGACAACGAATCACGGCAAGCGCTGGCGTCGAATCGACCGCGGCTTGCCGGAAGCCGCCTATGTGCGTGTCGTGCGTGAAGACCCCGTCGTCCCCGGATTGCTGTACGCCGGCACAGAGAAAGGTCTGTTCGTTTCATTCGATGATGGCGGCGAATGGCAGTCGCTGGACCTGAATCTACCCGCGGTACCGATTACCGATTTGCGTGCACGCGAAGAT
The DNA here is from genome assembly GCA_038533155.1 of Pseudomonadota bacterium. Classification (GTDB taxonomy): domain Bacteria; phylum Pseudomonadota; class Gammaproteobacteria; order Steroidobacterales; family Woeseiaceae; genus CALBPI01. The sequence goes on from JBCAZH010000036.1 coordinate 29,729, forward strand.
GGCTTGGCCGTTGCTACCCAGGGCCGCGCTTTTTGGGTCCTGGACGATCTTTGGCTGTTGCGCCAGGCGGCCAACGTCGACGCAGACGAGGCGTTGCACTTGTACACGCCGCCCACCTGGGCGATGGGTAAACCGAGCAGTCGCGCACGACAATTCGAAGGCGGCAACCCGTCACCGAACGTGCCGTTGTTCTATGTCGTGCGTGATGAGGTTGAAGAAGACGCAGAGCTCACGATCGAGATTCTGGACGCGAGCGGCACCGTGATTCGCACGATGTCGAGTGAGGAAGGCGATCAGGAGCGCTGCGAGAAATCCAATGAGGATCCGCGCCGACCGATCAACCACCGCTATCCATCCGCGTCGGAAGGGTTTAACCGGTGGAGCTGGAATCTGCGTTCGGAGGATGTCGCGTGTATCGACGACATCCTGATCCACGGGGGTTTCAGTGGCCCAACCGTCGCACCGGGCAACTACACTGCCCGTGTCACGTTGGGAGACGCCACTACCGAGGCGGCGTTCACGGTGACCAAAGACCCGCGTGCTTTTGCGACGGACGCGCAGATTGCCGACTGGGCGCAAACGTTGTTGGACGTCAAAGCACTACTCGCCGAATCGCTGCAGACTCTAGACGACGCGCGCGCGGCTCGGTCTGGGCTCAAAGCGATGTTGTCCGAGCACGACGATGAGGCGCTGCGTGCACTGGCAGAACCGGCGATCGAACGCATCGATGCGTGGGAAGAACAGATCACACAGCTCAAGCATGAAACCTACGAGGACGAGGACGCCTGGGAGACGATGTTTGACGGTCAGCTTCGCTATCTAATGGATACGATCGATTACTCGGGTGCACCGGTAACAGACGGCATGCGTCAGCGGCAGACCGACCTTAACAAGCAGTGGGACGCGCTCAAGTCGGAGATGCAGTCGATCACCGAGGAACATATCGAACCGATTAACGAATGGGCGTTGCAGCGCCGCGAGCCGTACATCACCCGACCGGTAGCGTCCGGCAACTAACCGATCCGCCGAGGGCACCGTCAGTGAGTTACGCTGACGGCGCCTCGCGGTGGCCGCAGCCTTGTTGGGTGATCAATAGCGCAGCACCGATCAGTGCGATGCCTTTGATGATCATTGCTTGTTGAATGGCGCGCATGACTTCGGTCTCGGCCGTGACCATTTCATAGCCGTGCACGACTACCGTGACCGGGATTAGGAATACGACGAGCAGCCATCCGCCGAGTCTGGGGCGCCAGTTAAACAAGATCATTGCGGCGCCAGCTAGCTCGACGACGCCAGACACCAACACCCAGAAAACAGGATACGGCATCGCATCCGGCATCAGCGATACGTAGTACGGGATGCTGGTGAAGTGTGTGATGCCCGATAAAAGAAACAAGAAAGTCAGCATGAATCGAGCGATGATCGTGATCGAAGGGTGATTCGGGAGTTGGTGTTCTGCGAGCATCGGGCTTCTCCGGTGGTAGAGGTGCGAGCGAATCTTCGGTCTTAGCGGGTACGGTCAAGCAGGCAACGCGGCGTTGTGTTGCACCCAGTCCTTAATGCGATCTTTGCGATTCTGGTTGGCTTCCAAAGCCACCGCCGACACGATGTCTGTCAGTTTCATCGAGTCCAGCGTCTCGCGATATCGTCGTTCTGCATCGTAGAAAGTTGCGGCGATGGGGCAGGGTCGTTTGCACTCGGCCTTCACGGCACCACATGGACCGCTGCGTCGAACCTCGGTGCAGCGAAAGCTGTGCGCGGTTCCTTCGATCGACGCGGTGATGTCCCACAGCGAGATCGATTCTGCGGGTTTTTGCAGGCGATAGCCGCCGGAAGCGCCGCGCTTTGCCGCGACGATGCCTGCGCGACTCATCGCTTGGAGCTGCTTGGCGAGGTACGGCGACGGGATACCGAGGAAGTCGGCCAAAGAGTCGCCCGGGAGCGTCGCTTTCGGTGGTAGCAAAGCCAGCAACGCACAGGTGTGGGCTGCCCATTCGACGCCTTTGCCGAGTTTCATACCGCGGACTCCTCGTCAGAACGACGTTCTGTTGCCAGTGCAGTCGTGCTATTACCATCGATCAATTACGGATAGAAAATATCCATAATTAGGCTTGATTGCAAATTCTGCTGTGCTCGGTGCGGGTCGTCAGCTCCGCCCCGCAGCACATCACACTTGCCCGAATCCGCGCCGTTTTCGGGCGATTTCGGGGTGGTTTCAAAATTGTTGGGACTATCGAAAATGCCTCGTTGGTGCGGGCAGGCGACTGATGTGACGGGGAATTTACTGATTTCATTGATAAAAC
>JBCAZH010000037.1:0-30538 GCA_038533155.1 Pseudomonadota bacterium
TAGAAGGTGGCTTTCGAATCAACCATCTCGGCAACAGCTCCGTGCAATACGGTATCGGTATCTTTAAGAAAGACGAACCCATTGCTGCTGCCTACGGCACCTTCACTCACGTGCTGGTCGAACGCAGCAATCAAAGACCGACGCGAATTCCGGATTCGATGCGCGAGCCACTCGAAGCGCTGATGAAGGATAGGTTTGACACATAAAATTACGGAAACACGCGCCCTCATCAGTTCGAAATGTGTGCGACAGACACTTGCCATCCGATGGCAGTGTTAGCAGTATCGGAGCGTAGTGACAATGAATGAACACGCGATATGGACGCCAACTACGACTACACACCACGAGAAGTAGCACTCGACCCGAAACGTGAGCTTCGTTTTGGAGATGGCAAGATCAGTGCCCTGCTCTCTCTGAGTCTCGGGATACTCAGCGTGTTGGCTGTGCTTGCTTACCGCTACCCGTCGTATCTGACCACGACTGAGCTGCGCCAGGTGTACGACGCAGAGTCATTGCAGGTGCTGTTGAAGTACGGCATGTACACATCGTTGTTGTTCGGCTTTTTGACGTTTGTTCTGAACCGCGGGCGCTACCGGAAGATGGGCGGCGCAGGCATCGCGCTCACACTGATCGGTTTCCTGCTAGGCGGTTACAACATTCCCGTCGGCTCGGTTGAACCGCGTGCGCTGTCGCTGGGGATCGATTGGTTGATTCTCGCACTGCTTGGATCGGTAGTCGTGTTCATGACCTTGGAGAAATTGTTTCCCAAGTACCGCAACCAAGTCATCTTGCGCCCTGAGTGGGACATCGATTTGTTCTATTTCTGTTTCAACCATTTGGCGATCTCGGCCATTATTCTGTTCGGCAACTATCACGCGAGTCATTTTGATTGGGCGGTGAGTGCGGACGTACAAGCGTTCATTCAATCTACGCCGCTATGGCTTCAGTTCGCCGTGATAGTCATCTGCGCCGACTTCGTTTTGTACTGGGAACATCGGCTGTATCACGAGGTTAAGGCGCTGTGGCCGATCCACGCTGTGCACCACTCGGTTGAGACGCTTGATTGGCTGGCCGGTTCTCGCGGACATTTCATCCAAGTGTTCTCGGAACGTGCAATGGTCATGATCCCGTTGTACTTGCTCGGCGCTGACCCGGCGGCGTTGAACGCCTACGTCGTGTTCGCTGCGCTTCAGGCGATTCTCATTCACTGCAACCTGTCATTCTCTTTCGGGCCGCTGCGCTACATCTTCGTCACACCGCAGTTCCATCATTGGCATCACAGTTCCGAAGCACCAGCAATCGACACCAACTACTCCGCGCACCTGGTGCTCTTCGATTGGTTATTCGGCACTTATCACATGCCCGATAAACACTGGCCCGCTGAATACGGAACTACCAAGAAGCTACCCAAATCGGTTTGGGGTCAGTTGATGTATCCGTTGACGGGACTGAGGGGGAAATGACAAAGAAGCCGCGAGAAGAGTCTGGACCGTGTCGGGATAGTCTGAGTTTGGTGCACAGGCCCGGTTGAGCGAATCTGATGATACTTCCGTTTAAACCCTAAGTCCCTAGTGAGTGCTGCGTTGCTTCTTCACCTGTTCAAGGTTGTTTAGCTCGTCAATCGAACTCAGCTTCTTCCTATCTCTCCACTCGACCCACATATGTATGGGACCTAATCGCCGTCGCCGAAAGAATAGTACAGACCCACGTAGGTTTGGATGCTGTCCGATCCATCTCCGGCATCTACATCGACGGAAATATGCGCGAATCCACCAATCGTTTTGGCTGTATTAAATGTTTTGACCACTCTTGCATTGATCTTGAAACGTTCGTTTTGATTCTCGAGTATCAAATCATTTGTGCCATAGCCAAACTCCAGGTAACTCCTTTGGTAGTTCCCTTCCGTGATCATCGCGCCAAAGCCGACGTGATGGACTCCTGCGGCGTCGTCGGGTCCGTCAGAGACTGATACAAATCCCAGCTGCCCAGAGAGGTAAGCTCGTGCGGCATGGCTGCCTTCACCACCGAGTGGGAGTTCTTTGAACTCATATCGAACCCCGAGAGCCCCCTCAAGGCTGCTCGCGTTTCGTAAGATAAAGAGGCCCCGATTCGCCGGGTCCTGGAGTTCAGCACTGAAAGGGGTACACAAAGGATTCATCATGTTTTCTTGACAGTCCACATCTGCGCTGCGCACTCCATGAATCGTTCGCCCCCACACCCAAAGTTGTCGCTCGTCGGTCGGCTTTCCGAGCAGCCGGTATGAAAAGTCGATTCCGGCAGTCAAACGCTCCTCGATATCTCCTGATTCACCTTGATTCAAGTACTGGCTGGTGTCCCCCGCCGCAAATGAATCGATGCCGAGCCCGACGTACAGGTTGACATCGAAATTCTCTCGTTCGTCCACTCCCGCGTTAACTACGGGGGCGAATACGCAGACTAGTAGTGTTATGACGGCGCGTAACCGTTTCATCGATTCCTTGAGAGCCCGCGTTTGACACGACATAAACCTTTCACCTTCCGCTTCGTGTGTTAATGGATTTTTCTGAGGCTGTCATAGATTCTCTTGCTATCCCATCGCTCTGAGAATTCCTCAACTAGTCGTTTGCGCATCTTGAGAATTTGTGGTTTTCGCGTAAACCCCTCCGAAAGGTACTCCGCGCGCTTCTTAGCTGATAAAAAGGATCTCTGAGTTGAATTGGGGTTCTGCAGCTCTCCAGCTGTCTGATTACATCCAACGCAGCGGGGTCGCCGACTGTCGCAGCTACCTTCACAAGACTCATGGCTAAATCCTGCATATCGTGCTGAGCTACTGGACCGCCCTTGTAGAAATTCATCCATCGAGTTTTCTTACCTGGCCCGTAAGGGTCTTGATCGTATCGTCGATCGAAATCAATCGTCTTTCGCAAGTAATCCAAGACTTCGCCACGCTCTGATATTCTCAGTGAATCTACAGGCAACTTGCGACGGAGCATGGAGTAGATTCGCCCTTTATTTGGGGAAGGATCAAAAACAACTGCTCGAGAGTCCGGAACAAAGCGCTGTGCATACTGTGCTAACCCTCCCCCTAATGAGTGCCCGGTCAAGGTCAACCTATCAAATCCTCCTCGCTCAACCGCTTCCTTAATGCTACTGTTAGCAAACTCTAAAGCATCGTCGAATTGCGTATCCAAGAAAAAGAAGTTCGTAACAACTAAATTTCCACGGAACCAGTCTTGGAACTCTTCGCCAGTGCCTTGATATGCAACTACAAGTTCAGTGCTTCCGTCCTCAAGGCGTCGCAACCAGGACTTCGCAAAAAAACCAGTTCTTGGATTGGATGTCCCAGGGACAAGTAAGTGCCAGTCTTCTTGACTGGGGAAAGGTATTCCTTCTTTCAGATCTTGAGGGTCCTCATAGACCTCGAAAGATGCTATGGCGTAAACAAAAGATGCTTTCGCGAATTCTTGCGAAGTCCGAGTTGCCCTAAAGTAGGTATCCGACTCCTCGGTACTAAACCAATGGCATGGAAGCTCCCGCAAATCCGCGGTTTTTGCTGATATTTTACCGACACCGGAAGCTGGGTCATCAAGTAGCTCGAGAGCTGTCACGCCATCGCAGCCGCTATTGACTAACGGTCCAGAAGTGCCGCAGCCGGTAAGAAGAACTGCGCTAACACAAAGAGAACCTAGAGCAGCGAGCCGAATACTAAACAAATGCCGAATCACGATCATCCTTTTCTCCAAATAAGAGATTGGTCAGTCACGATTGCCATTACTGACCGACTGTACTGACTGGTTTATCCAAGTCAACCCATCAGGTTTTAATTCATCCTGTGCCCGCAAAAAGCAGCAACATTAGCCCAGCACCGATTGTAAGGTGCAAAGCGCAAGTTCCGACCTTGCGGTACGGAATACGCTCGATCGCATTTCTGCCAAAAAGCAATCGGTACTTTGCGCCACCGATCCTGTTGGTGATTTCCTCCCTAGCTGCGCTTAGGTTATTCAGTGCGACTATTTGGAAACTCAGATTTGAGAGAAAGAAGAGTGTAAGACCTATTGAGAGTGTCGTTGCAGCAAAAACCGGAATTGATCCGTATCCGTTGAATATCCAACCGGCATTTGCAAATACAACTACGATATAGAAATTCCAGTAACTGTTTATCCTAGATTCCAGTGTTTCTACGTATTCGAGAAGTTCCATAGCATTTCGATCTGTACAAAATTACGCGACGCTTTGTGAAAACCGAGGTGGTAGTAGAAGTCAGGTGTCTGAGCTTTGATTTGAGGACGCAATCGAGTCTAGTCAAACGATCCTAGTCGGTGCGTTGCCCATCCGCATTGATGGGCTTAAGGCTTGCAGACACTGGCCCTTCACATGCGAGTTTAGCTCAATAGGCAATCGTCTGAAGAAGAAGGTTTGCAACGTGCTTATTGACTACATCACTGTGATCGCAAATGTGTGTTTTTCCATCAAAGTTGAGTATTTTACTCTCTTTGAATTGATAGTCTTTGTCGCAATCTAACATTAGATCGAAAGTCGCTTCTGGTGTTTTCTGAGCGCCATTGTGCCCGATACCGCCGAAGCGGTCGGTTGCGTCGCCAAGGCCTGCTGCGTCTTCCCGGTTGACTCGGGAAGCAAGCGGGTATGCTCTCCCAACCGCTTTGTCGTTCTCGGAAAAACTGACGATTATCCGACGTTTCACGCTTACCGCCTCAATGACTGGGCGAAAAAACCCGTCCCTCCCCTTGCGAAAACCGCTCGCGAAACCATAGTGAGAAAAGGCAGCTTGCAATAGAGTGGCTGTGTCGATCAGGTCTAAGCCGCCGTCCGCATGCGCCTTTGCGATCGCTGACACGAGGCGCCCGCCGAAACTGTGACCAACGACGTCGATCGATAACTTGTTGTTCGCTTCATGCACTCTCTTAATTAGCTCCGCGCCTCCTCTCACACCAACCGTGCCTGCACGCTTTTTCATGGTGAAATATGTCAAGGTGTTGAGGAAGCGTGTTGCGCCTCTGCCTATGCCGCCGGCAACATCGCCGAGCCCCGCAGCTCCGCCGACAAATTCGTTTTCTTCGTCCGGCAACTCGATGTCCCCCAACGCCTCAAGGATTTCGCTTCCTGACTGATCACCATTTAACTCAAAATCTTGGGTTAGCTCCCCTTGGTCTGTTCCATCGCTTAGCAGATCCCTGATCGTAGCGACAAACTCGTCTTGTTGTGTTTCCGAACCCTGCATAGTCCGGACGAGGCTCTCTGCCCGAGCTCCCAATTCGACAGCATCTTCCCGTGCCGAAAACTCCACGATGGCATTAATCTCCGAGACCAGCTGTCCATATCCTGTGTCGTCTACTGTCGCTTCCCCGCTTGGCTTGAGTTCTTTCGACGTAAACTTCTTCGATGGCCAAAAGAGCCCGATCACTCCAATCTTTTGATCATCCAGCTTGCCGTAGCTTCGACCGTTCAATAGGGTATCGGCGTTCTCGAACAGATTCGTGAATAGCGTGTCAGCTTCCGCACTGTTGTTGTTCCAGCCATGCGCAATAAACACTGACTTGTCCCAAGCCTCTTCTTTGATACGTTTGAGCAGTTCATTGACTTCATTGTCGTCGTGTATTGTGCCGTCCTTTTTGAATTGCACGCGATGGTACTGAAACCTTCCAATCTGATCATTCATGGTAGTGAATCCCCAATACGAAACTAGTTGCCTTGTTATACGGACTGGATTGCCCGCATAAGATCGAGTAGTCCAGCCCCCTGAAAATAACGTTCCCGCCCTAGATCCGTACATGAGTCTAGGAAAATTTCCTTTACGCGCTCTGGCTGGCCAATAAATTCGCGACGTATAGACAGGAACGCAGCTATAGCACCGCTCACGTGTGGTGCCGCCATGCTCGTACCACTGTCTTCGCGGTAATGACACTCGTCAACGCCTGCATATATAGCGGCCTGTTGCCCCTTTGCTCCTGCAGCGCAGGAGATTATGCTCTCCCCCGGCGCTACCAGATCGGGCTTCGCGCGCCCATCGCCAGTCGGACCTTTGGAAGAGAAATAGGAAACACCATAGGTATGCGGGTGCTCCCGGTGGGTAGATCCTACCGTGATCGCCAACGCGGCGTTTCCCGGGTCGTTTATGCTGAGCGGAAGACCGGATCGAAAGACTGCACCGTCGAGCAAGCGCAACTTGCCATATCCAGTGTTGCCGGCTGCGGCGACTACTGGCAAACCACTTCTGACAATGCGGTCGACCTCGATGCAGAGCGGGCTTTGTCCGCAGCCGAACCAGTCCGCCTTGAACTCATACCCGACGCTCAGGTTAACTCCATGAATCAGTGGCCATCGAGACGAGGCGTTCAGCTTGTCTATGTATCCGAGTGCTGCGATGATGTTGCTTTCTTTGCCCTTGCCGTCTTTGTCAAGAACTTTCAGGCTCAAGATATTGCAACGGGGCGCTACACCGCTAACGTCCCACACCTCACCCGTCTCGTGTTTAGTCTGCCCATCTGGATCACGACTCCGGAATACGGCTGTCGCGTTCCCCGATAGGGCGGCGGTGGCTGAGCCTTGCTGAGAATCTTGTGCCTTGAACGATCCTGCAATTATTCCGGCTACATGTGTGCCGTGGCCGTTGTCGTCGGTCGGTAGTTCCCCGGGGGCAAGTGCCTTGGCAGGGGTCGTAGTGAAATCCATGTGCCGTAAGGGATCCGAGACTCGCAAGTTGTGGTATTGATCGAAGTGGATGTGGGACCCTTCGACGCCAGAGTCTAACACAGCCCAGCAAATGCCCTTACCACGCGCCCCGAAGGAGATTTGTGAAGCGTCGGCCTTAATCGTACGCACAGACTCCCACATCTGGCCCTCGATTTCCGAGTCGAGCCACAGCTTGTAAATTGGACGATAGCGCCTAACATTTACAGCTAGCGTCGTCTCTGAGTCAGCGCGTTTTTCAGACGTCTCTCTGGCCTTTTTGTCGATCAAACGTGCCAGATATCGAATCTGATCACAATGAAGGCGCGCGAAAATGTGTTGATAAGCATACTCGCTCTTTTGCTCGTCTAACCCATTTAAATCTTCGTTGTAGAGACCGGGCGGGCACTCCTTAACGGCCCTATCAACCAAGGCTTTGGCATCTGCTCTCGCTGAGTCGAGCGCCCGCCAGTCCTCCTGAGAGGCAGCGTACATGATGTTTAGGTCGATTATGATATCCAGCGGACTTGCTTTGCCAGTCTCTTCTAGTCGCTGCATTGCTTCCAATAGGGGTATCGCAATAATCGTCTCATCCAGGTTTTTTCGAAAGTCCTCGCCTTGTGTTCCCTCAGTCATCTAAGACCTCGCTGGTGCATGTTGATGGAGAAACCGTCCTCGGAGCACCGCGCGTCACATCAGTTAACGTACGGCCTGGCGCGGCTATAGTTGCTTCGATCCTTAGAAATGTCGTTCCTCCCTTCTTGTTAAACTACATGTATGAGTATTGCCGCTGGTGAACTACGCACCTAACGGTGGTAGGTGATCTAGAGCTGTCGCATGGGCACAAACTGTCTCATGAGCATACGCGCTTTCCATGTACAGCTCGTATCGATCTTTCGCTAGAAACCTCGGGTCGATCATTGGTTTGGATCCTTCCGCCGAGATCAACTTTGGCAAGAGGTTCACTCACTCTACGATACCGCAGGCGAGAATCGGATCACTCTACAAGCGCCAGAACAGACGGCTAGCTCGTTATTGCCTGTAGGGTACCAGAGCACAGTTTGGCCAGCGCAGACTCCAAAGGGATTCTGGTTTTTTGCGCTGTGCATCAAACATCCACCAATACCTAGTTGGCGGCGCGAGTCAAGCAACTGCACACTTTATAGGCGAAAGTGATTCAACTCTGTTGGTCAAGCGCGGCCTTGCCTCAAGGCGCCACAGGACAAAACAGTTAAGCGGCGACTCAGCAAACCTTCGGGATAGCCCGACGTTACATCCTTTGGGCAGAGTTTCAGCGCTCGTCCCGAAACCGTCGATTGCCTGCAGGAAAGAACCGCATTGCGGCCACGCTGCCCGGTCGCTCCGACGATCGATGCAGAGAAAAAGCCGCCTTTGGTTGTTGCGTAGCTTCTGCAGCATTTGAATACTTCCGATTGTTCGCATCCAAGCTGCCGTGCGCTGGGCATCCTTCGACTCCGAGATCACAACCACCAACTCGGATCACCACGCTCCTAACGATTCCTCTGACCGCCATCTGAGCACAGGAGAGAATCGCAATAGCGGTCAAAGACACACGCCAGAACGCAAAGGTGAAGCAGTCCGCCCGATTGCCCGCCGAAACACCTGGACGCTGCAGTATTCGAGCGCATGCGTGTGTCGGTCCGCAGTATTCATACGCGGGGAATGAAGTGGGGCCTGCCTGGAGCAATGAGCAAGCAGGCACAAGGTTCTTTGACCAACTCGTCGGAACTGGCTTTTCTCAGAATCAAGAAGATCTGAACCTAGGAGGGTCTCTATTCTGCTTCACTAAGCTTGCGGACGAATCACCTTGCTAAAAAACTCCGGTTTCATTCTATCTCCGCAAAAGAAAGGCCAACAAAAAGGGTCGCAACACCAGTAGCCTCATTCCAAGTGTTTCATGTTCTTGCATTGAGAAAGGATCCAGTAGGTTCTCGACTTGTGCATCTTGAAGAAAATGGCGTTCCGGCATACCAATGAACAAACTGCGTACTAGCTACAGCTTTCCCAAAACCATTGCAATCCGATGCCACGACTCTCTTGCCGAAGATTTGCTGACGCTTGGATGGTCTAGTAATGTCAGCGGATTGAAGCTAACAAAAAACAAGAAAGAAAAATGGAAAGGACTCTAGATAACTTTGTTGGTCAACTGCTTGGAGTCAACGCTGCTCCACTGAACTGCCCTGCTTGGCCACCAGATCTCTTTGCTGTCTGCGGAACAATTCTCCATTTCACTGGCGGCTATTTGAAGCTGGCAACAATCGGCGACACCTATGAGCTTCTCGACGAGAACTGGATCGACCAAGTGCGCAACCGCAGTGCGGTATGGCGCGAATCTCTGGAGGACCAATTCGGTGCACAAGTCTCAGGGGAAGGTCCGTTCGACTTCGAGAGCTTGGAGGTACCGGCTTTTGTGGACAAACTATGGCAAGCAATCTTAGAAATCAAAGATACAACGGTTGCAGACCTTTTTGCAGACATAAGCGACGAAAAGCAATGCAAAGGATTGCAGGCTGTTCTTCAACTAGCCGCCTTGTCTGACGAAACGTCCGGCGGCATCGGAATAAGTACAGACGATTTCTTTCTCCTAGCCGCGGAGGTTCTGTGTGATCAAAACAACCGGAGCTCCTATTCCAGCAACGTCGTGTTTCCCGCTGCCGTTGTTTTGCCAAAGCAGCACACGCCACAACGCGGTTTCACCCTACGTAGTCTGACGCACAACTTAAGTCTGCACCTAAGTCCAGATGTATTTGTCGTCTGGAGATTGCTCGAAATCGAGAAATCGCCAGAGCTTCTGAATGTGCTGCTAATACCTTGGCCTTTCGAAATTTCATCCTCCTCGTTTGAATACTTGGATGAGCTGGGTGCAGAAATCGCAGATGGTTTTAGCTACTTTTCCTTTGTACCCGACGGTATCAAGAAGACGGAACTAGAATGCATCCGAGTTTTTGAGGAGGGCATTGAGGCAGCCCAAGCGAGTGTGGGGAAAATTCATATGGTCGTTTTCCCTGAATTAGCTCTATCGGAAAGCCTGTACAAAAAAATTGAGAGTAGTGCTCTAGAGAAGGGCATCATCCTCGTGGCTGGCGTCGGAGAGGCAAGCGAAGGGGATAACGTGCCAAGAAACCAGTGTAGAGTCCAAACTGCAGGACTGCTTGAATTGGAGAAGGAGCTTAACAACGACGACACTATTCGTGATGCTTACAGGGTAGTCCAGGACAAGCATCATCGGTGGTGTCTGGATCGCGACCAAATCTTACAATACGGCCTCGGTGGTAGATTGCCAGCGTCGCAACAGTGTTGGGAATACATTGATGTTTCCGATCGCAGTTTGACGTTTGTCACAATGAGCGATTGGCTTACGTTGTGCTTCCTCGTCTGTGAAGATTTGGCGCGACAGGATCCTGCAGCTGGGATTCTTCGGAGCGTTGGCCCGAACTTGGTCATTGCCCTGTTGATGGACGGCCCGCAGTTGGAGAAAAGGTGGTCCGCAAAATATGCATCGGTATTGGCCGAGGACCCTGGTTCGTCGGTTCTAACGGTTACGAGTCTAGGTCTGTGCAAAAGATCTTCAGAGCAACTTGGTTTGGAGGAACCGAACCAGACTATCGGATGTTGGCGTGACTCAGTTCACGGCTTGAAGGAACTCAAACTGCCAAAGGACAAGAATCTGTGTGTGCTTAGTTTAGTAAAGAGTTCCGTACAAGAACACTCCTTGGACGGGCGAGGTGACTACTTTTCTGCGCATACACCAGTTTTCGCCGGAGTCAAGTATCTTTAACATGCGTCACACTTCTAGCTTACAAATAAGATAGACTATTGTTTTAACTATCGTGGTGAAGAGTTACATGGCAATGAAATCGGATGCGGTCAGAGCTCTGCAAGAACCTAGAAAAGCAATCGAATTGCAGAAGCTCATTAATGTCGCTCGCCTCAAGCACCATAAAGCAAATGCAGAGATATTGAATCGACAAGTTAAAAGTATCAGGTCAGAGCTTTATAGGCACGTCGGTGATGCGATTATCTCCAGCGATACTTCGAATCTCACGCAGACTGAGAAATCACTTTTCAACTCCGTCAACTCTTCCTTTCTGAAACGGCGAACTAAGGGTGCAATCAGTAGGAATAGAGTAAAGGACTAGGGCTGGCAGACCCGAGCCGACTTCTGGTAGATCGGTTCCAGCACGAATTACACCGTACCTCTGTCACAAGGACACCTTCAGGGTTAGGCTCTATTTTTGGTTTTTGGGAAAACAAGCCAGAACAGTGGGTGGGTTAATGGTGCGTCAAGACTCCCAATTTGAGGGAGACAAAGACATGCTTTCAAGGCCGTCCAGTTCTAGCACGCATGGCCATGAACCGAGATTTACTTTGAAGTCTCGAACCCAAACCTCGTTTGAGAAAATTGCTGTTCAATAGGCTTCTCGTGAAATCCATCTACTTGGGGCTCGGTCGACCTTGGACCGGTCAACATCGTGTCCCAACAGACAGGAACTTCAATCTCGTCTTCCGAGTCTCGCAAAGAGTCGTAGAGCGCTTCAAGCGAATGACTCGTAAAGTTTCCATCATAGATAGTCCCACCTTTTTCAGGTGCAGGATTAATACCGATGAGACCATCCAATGACGATATCAAGGACAAGACATTGCGGCCCGCCAACCTGTACCTGGGAAGCGCGAACACCCAATTCCACGCTAGACTCTCCTGCACGAAGAACAAAAACCCCGGCACGAGGAGAGACTCCAGGATGCGAGCATGGCTACTCGCGGTTGCAGCGACCGCAATCACCTCTTTCGCGAATACAGTCGACGCACAGTCTGCGACGATCGACCCACGCGATGCAGATGCGGCGATGTACTCGCCAGGCATCTCCTTCGACAGTTCTATTCCGACACCCGCAGAGTTTCTTGGCTTTGAACTTGGGTCCGAGCCGGTCCGCCACCACCAGCTCGTGGACTATCTTCGTCTAGTAGTCGAACAGAGCGACCGTCTGACCGTTGAGACCATTGGCTACTCGCATGAGCGGCGGCCCATTCTCTTTTTGGTTGCGACATCACCCAGTAACCACTCGAATATCGATGAGATCCGGGCGCAGCACATTGCATTGACCGAACCCGGCAGCGGTCAGACCGTCTCCGACGATATGCCGGTAGTGACCTGGCTCAACTACGGTGTGCACGGCGCCGAGGCTAGTGGCATGGACGCATCGCTACCGCTGGTCTATCACCTTGCGGCAGCACAGGGCGAAGACATAGAACAGCTACTCGACGAATCGGTCGTACTCATCACGTCCGTATTCAACCCTGACGGACACTCGAAGCGTATTGCTTGGGAAGACGCTTATGGCGGCAAGCAGCGCATCACTGACCCGGCACACATCGAACATATCTCCGATTGGCGTTTCGCCCGCACGAATCACTACTTCTTCGATCTGAACCGTCAATGGTTGCTGCTCACCCAGCCAGAGGCGCGAGCGTGGATGGGCAAGTGGCACGAATGGCGCCCGAACCTGACCGTCGACTATCACGAGATGGGCTCTAACAACACGTACTACTTCCACCCCGGCGTCTCGACGCGCACGAATCCATTGGTCCCGGAACGCGCCGAGGAACTGATGGCAGAGACGGTCAAAACATCGGAAGCGTTTCTCGACCGTGAAGGCCGTCTGTACTACCACGCCGAAGGCTTCGATAACTTCTACGTCGGCAAAGGCTCAACGTTCCCACTCGTCAATGGCGGCGTAGGCGTGCTGTACGAGGCTTCGGCCACCCGAGGTCGCGAGATTGAAACCCGAAACGGCATCCGGACGTTCCGCGAAAACATTCGGAAGCACTACCAGACCAGCATCGCGAGCATCGAAGGCGCCGCGAACCTACGAAGCGAGTTCCTCGAGTATCAGAGCAACTTCTACGCTTCGGCAATCGACGAAGCCAACCGCAGCGCGACGAAAGCCTGGGTTTTCTCTGCGCCAGGTGACCCTGCCCGCCTACACATGTTTGCCGATCTATTGAACTACCACCGAATTACGACGCATCGACTCACGCGCGATATCAGTGTTGATGGCAAACAGTACAACGCCAACGAATCGCTGATCGTCCCGTTGTCGCAACCGCAATTCCGTCTCATCCGCAGCATCTTTGAAACCCTCAACGAATTCGAAGATGAGACGTTCTATGACGTATCGACTTGGACACTACCGCCAGCGTTCGGACTGAGCTATTCCGCGCTCGCGGGCCGCGCGTTTCGTGACTCGTTGGTCGGCGATGCGCATGCTCCTGAATCTCCAACGGCACCTGCACCAGCGCGATCGACTTACGCCTACGTCTTTGAGTGGGGTCCTTACCACGCACCCCGCGCACTACAACGCGTCCTCGACAATGGACTCCTCGCGCGCGTAGCAACCAAACCGCTAAACGTTACAACAACTTCGGGTGATCGCCGTTTTCCGCTGGGCAGCATTATCGTGCCGCTGGATCGACAAGAGCGACCCGCCGCAGATATTCACGCTCTGATGCAGACCATCGCAGATAAAGATGGCATCGCTGTGCATGCGATGACATCTGGCAGGAGCACTACCGGCTCAATCGATGTCAATGTCGGAGGACCTGCCGCGAAATCGTTGAAACCTGTCAGCGCGTTGCTAGTGGTCGGTAAAGAGATCAACTTGTATGACGCCGGTGAGATCTGGCATCTGCTCGACTACCGTATGGATATGCCAGTGACATTGCGACCACGCGCTGACATGGGCAGCATCGACTGGACACGCTACACGCACATCATTTTCCCTGCTGGGGAATACGAAGAATTCGAGCCTGAATGGGCAGGACGAATGCGTGGCTGGATTGCTGAGGGCGGCACACTCATCGGTATGCGCAACGCAAGCACATGGGTTCGTAATGCAACTATCGACTGGGTGAACCCGGACGATCCCGAAGCGGTTGAGAAAGCGAAAGCACAGGCCTCAGAGGAACAAACTACTGAACCAACAGAACGCCTACCTTACTCCGACAAAGCCGACTTCGAAGCGACGGATATCATTGGCGGCGCGATTTTCGCAGCAGATCTCGACACCTCGCATCCGCTGGGTTTCGGTTACGCAGACAACAACATCTATCTTCATAAAAACGTGTCGGAGCCAATGGAACCGACGGAGAACCCGTTCGGCACTGTGATCGCGTATACCGATGATCCCATCTACTCGGGCTATGTTTCGGAAAAGAACAGCGAGACACTCGCCAACACGCCGGCACTGATTGCAGAGCGCGTTGGCAACGGCAGCGTTATCTTGTTCGCAGACAACCCGAACTTCCGTGGCTATTGGTACGGCACCAATAAACTGTTCATGAACGCCCTGTTCTTCTCGAAGGCGTTTGACGCACCGAGACAGGACTAGTTCGGCAAGCTCGCGCTGTCGACTGGCGACTCCAGCCCGATGGATAAAACAGGCGATACGATCGTTCGTTAACGAAACTGATGTTTCTCGTCTAGCTCTTCAATTCGCTGGAGAATCGCCCGTTCGACCGTCCGAGGAAAGCGCTTTCTCTGCTTGATGCCGACGAAAACGAGACACATAGCCTCATCGTCACGAAGGCATTCGTATTTCGCGACCCACATGGACAGGTGGTCGTAGAGCTTTTGCAGATTGGGAATCAACTCAAACAACGGTCGGTTGCGGCTCATCAGTCTAAGTAGCGCGCCGTGCACCTTGCGCATGTTGTCGGTTTCCCGCCGGAGCCGGCGACGAAGCCAGTATCGAGACTCGGGGATTTCGTCCGCCACCTCTCGAATAACGTCATCCATGCCGCCCCCGCCGTGTTCGATCCCTTCCAATAGATCATTGGCGAGCTTCACCTGAATATCGAAAAGGTGTTTCGTTGAGCCAAGAAATCGCTTGAGCGTCAGAAGAAACACGTATTGGTCACCGGCCACCTTGGAAGAGAACTGCCACCCTTCCCGATCGAGTGCATGTGCAGCACGACGTGCATCGAGAACCAGTCGGTGCTGTTCGTTCAGTCTGTCGCGTGTTTTCTCACCGTTCTCCAAGGCGTCATAGAGGCGTTGCATATGCGAACTGAAGTCACCGCCTGTATCAACCGGAATCGCGTTGATCAAGCTGATGAGTTGCATAGACGCCGGCAGCGCACTTTCCGGCGGCATCTCACCGCCCTCAACCAGCAGCGGAAGCACCTCAAGCCGATGCGCGAAAGCAGCTTCGACTTCCAATCGAACATAGTCGGTTTCGCCGAACGCGCCCTCGCGAACCCAGTCCGGACCAATCAACGCGAGAAACACATCCGATCGTGCCAACGCATGTCGTATAGTCTCCGGAAATTCAGCACCAGGTTCGATTTCGGATACGTCAAGAAAAACCGTATCCACGCCATACCGCTCGCGAAGCTCTTCTGAGATCAGCCGTGCAATCGACTTGCTGTCACTACGTCGGTAGGAAATAAAGATCTTCAAAGCCGCGGCCCGTACGCTCAGTTCGGCCGAAACTGGTTCGCCGGTGCGTTAACCAAGGTCACCGCATCTTCTTCAGGATTAGCGACAAAGTAGTCATCGAGAATCCTGTAGCCCAAGGTGTAGATCGTCCACTGCGGTAGGTCGCTATTGATGCCAAAGAACCAGGCATCGAAGTCGAACGTACTGTCGAACTCGAGGCGCGCACGTTCCAGGTACACGGAGGTATCAGCGGGCGGAAATGTATCACTCCAAGGCGCGAGTTCGGTGTTCAACAACTGCACCGCGAAGTGATCGGCCATGCCTTCAAAGACCAAGGCCTCTAGCAACGTCGTGTAGGGCCCAGGGTCTCGCAATCGCACGGTGTGATGAAGTTCGTGCGCGACGACATAGGAGAGGCGTTCTGGCAAGACAGCCTCCAGATCGGGAAACTGCGCATCGAGAACAATCTCGACCGACTCTGGTCCCGTCGCATAGCCCGCCAACCCGTAACCGGGAGCGGTTCGAGTCGCGTCATTCCGAATCGTCACGACCACACGCTCTACCGGCAGTTGTGTGCTGGCAAGATTTATCGTGTCTTCCACGATCATCGTCATGAGATCACGCTGTGCAGCAAAGGCACCGCCATCATCGAACACGACACGTTGCAACCCAACTGGCGGCGGCGCGGCAGTCCCGGAACCGCCGCCGCCACAAGACCCGAGCATCGCAGTGGCAAGAACGACCGAAAACATCGAACAGAATGTCTGCGCTCTGAACCGCAATCTCGACCCCGTCGGCTTAACCGGCCACAATCATGCCATATCAACACTGACTCGTAACGAATCGAGAATGTGAACCACTGCACTTCAATCAGCGAGTCAGGCCACGCAACTGACTATCGACCTCCATCCCCGGCCATGTCTCCAACACCTGCCGGAGTGCGATGCGCGCATCTGCTTCGCGTCCCTTCGCGACAAACTGGCGGATCAATGGCAGCACATCTTCGCGGCAAATCTCGTCCAACCGACCGGTGATGTTGGCACCTGTCTTCGTGAACACCTCAGCAGAAAAGACCTCACGATCGATGCCACCGAGGCTATGTTTGTACGCCTCATCACCGATCGTAAAGTCGTAGCGCGTCATGCCGTTTGCGATCGCCCAGCGAATGCAATGCGCCTGCAGCATGAGACCGACGGACAAATCGCGGACACTATCGTCTCGCCCCGCCACGTGAAACAGCACGTGCCGTTGACTCCTGTCGACATAGTTCGCTTGCGCGGCGACTGGCGTATCACCTCGCCAGAGGATCGCAAGATAAGCAATGCCGCTCGCAAGCCCGAGCATCACCACCTCTTTGAACATGTCGGCCAAACGCGCCGCGCGCTTCTCGCCCTTCTGTGCAACGTGTTTGGCGTACCAGAGCTTCGCGAGAATCGTCACATCTTGCGTATAGGTTTCCGGCCGCGATTTCGCGATGCGCAACTGAGGGTCACTATCGAGCTGGCGCAACAAACGCCGAGTCTTCTGCCGCGAGTTGGCACTTAATCCGGCCAAGTAGTCGTCAAACGAATCCGGCAAATCGATATAGGGGCAAATGCGATTGTTCGTTCGACCGTCGTTGATCAAATGCTCGTTCGCTCGGGTGTCGAATACATTGCGGTCGAATGCCGTGGTGAACGCCTCTAGGCGGCTGGCAGGCGCACTGAAGTAGTTCAGAATGATGCGACCGAAGTCCATTCTCGAGATGGCGTTCGCGAACATTTCGCACACCTCAGTCTCGACGGCGGGGTCACACAGAATGCCGGTGTAGTCAGCATCGAACACGTGCCCGAGCATATCCAGCACATTGGTCAAGCTTTGCCCGGTCTGACTCCACTGCGTTGTCACCATCAAGGGCAGCAGTCCAACGCAACGCCCATCGTCGGCCCAGGCGATTAGAATTCGAAACTTGCCAGGTACGCGGACAGCGACGGCATACAGAAAGTCCAAAGACAGATAAATGTGCGCGTGAGGGTCAGACCGGAAGAGCTCATCCCAACTCAGCTCGATCTCGGCCAGGCGCTCCGTGGTTGTGACAATTTCAACGTGCATAGCGGCGGTAAGACTGCGGTAGCGATCGCGGGTTGTCTATCCGCGTTTCGAACGAAGAGACCTCCGGATCCGGTCGAGCGCGATGGCCGACCGCCGATCAGTACATCGCTTGTAGCTTCAAACGCAATAACTCAGCACAGGTTTTTCGGTGTTTTCGCCAGAAACGTCGCGAAAAAACAACGCGAAAATGCTCGTTCAACAGTTCCCGAATAGCATGATATGTAATAATATTACTTCTCATTCGCGGGTAGATCCTATCCGCACCCCTCTCTGCGAAAACCCGATTTTTGAAGGATTTTTGAATGAACATCATCCGTAGATTGCCGCCAGCCAGCCTGATGTTGGTGGGGGCAGTGGCTGCCGCCCAGACGAATGACGCACCGAATGGCGAGATCGACGAGGTGATCGTGCGTTCCTCGCCCCTGCGCTCCAGCGTTTCCGAGATTGTGCTCGGCACCACCGTTGTCGGTCGCGATGAGCTTCTCCGCGACATGGACAGCACCATCGGCCAAACCCTGGCGCGCCAACCGGGCGTTAGCTCAACTTTCTTTGGCCCAGGCGCGTCTCGCCCGGTCATCCGCGGTCTCGGTGGCGATCGCATTCGTATCTTGACCAATGACATCTCAGCGTTCGATGTATCGACGGCGAGTCAGGATCACTTGGTCGCGACCGAAATGGCGTTTGCTGATCAGGTTGAGATCCTGCGCGGTGCAGCCACTCTGCGCTACGGGCAAAATGCGATTGGCGGTATCGTGAACGTATTCGATAGCCGCATTCCGCGCTCCCGTCCGGAAGGTGGTTACGATTTCGATCTGACCGCCGCACACTCTACGGTCGACGATGGCAACACCATCGGCGGTGCGGCGAACATTGCCCTCGGCGACAATTTCGTGGTGCATTTCGATGCGAATGATCGTGAGGCCTCCGTCTATGAGATTCCGGGCTTCGCCAACGAAGAAGCTGAGGAAGAAGGACAGAAAGGCGTCGTCGCGAACAGCCAGTCTGAAGCAACGTCCGGCACCGCCGGCTTGTCATGGCTTGGCGATAAAGGCTACGTCGGCTTCTCCGTAGGCTTCCAAGAAGGTCGCTACGGCTTGCCGGGTGGCAAGAAGGAAGAAGAAGAGGAAGAAGAAGGCGGCACAGACCTCTTTGAGGAAGAAGAGGAAGAGGAAGGCCCAATTCAAATCGACTTCGAACAGGTTCGATTCGATATCGATGGTGAATACAATTTCGACAGTGGTTTCATCCAAACTGCGAAATTCCGTGTTGGCTTCTCTGACTACGAGCACACCGAGTTTGCTGGCGACGAACCAGAGACACTGTTCACGAACGACGAGTGGGAAGTTCGCGCCGAGGCGTTCTTGAACGAATTCAGCGCTGGCAGCGGCACGGTCACGGGCAGTTTCGGCATCAACTTTGCAGACCGTGAGTTCGAGGCTGCAGGCGAAGAGGCTTTTGTTCCACTGAACGAGCAATCTCGCTGGGGCGTATTCGGTCTCGGCCGTTACTCCGTGGATTCCTACATCTATGAGTTCAGCGCGCGAATCGATAGCCAAGACAACGACACAAGTAACCTGAGCTTCGCGGGCACCAGCTTCAGCCAGTCCGAAACGACATTCTCGGCTGCCTTCTCTGCGATTAAAGAGATCGGCGACAACTCAACCATCGGGATTAACCTGGCGCGTTCCGAGCGTGCACCGACTGCCGAAGAGCTGTTCTCGAACGGCTTCCACCCGGCGACTAGCACGGTGGAAATCGGCGATGTGAACCTTGATACGGAAGTGGCGAACTCGATTGAGCTGTCTTACAAGACGACGGTCGATA
Organism: Pseudomonadota bacterium; assembly: GCA_038533155.1. Taxonomy (GTDB): domain Bacteria; phylum Pseudomonadota; class Gammaproteobacteria; order Steroidobacterales; family Woeseiaceae; genus CALBPI01. Next base: position 19,040 of record JBCAZH010000037.1, read on the forward strand.
AGTTCGGCTTCGGCGCTAACGTCTACTACATCGACTACAGCGACTTCATCTTCCTAAGCCCAACCGGCGACTTCTTTGAAGAAGGCGACCCGTTCCCGGCTGACGAAGGCTTCCCGGTGTTTGCTTACCAACAAGCCGACGCGGAGCTGTTTGGTTTCGAAATTGAAGCGGACTATCTCGCTGTCGACTCGGACACCTGGCGTGTCACGTTCGACGCGCAACTGGACATGGCGCGCGGCGAAACCACCGAAGACACGACCTTTGGCGGCATCGATAACGTGCGCGACGAGTTCATCCCGTTGGGTGGCAACGCGACGGCGGTACCCGCCGGTGACCTGCCGTTCTTCCCGCCAGTACGTTTCCTCGGCGGAATCAACATCGATTACGAGCCACTGAAGTCCAGCCTGCGCTTGGAAGTGCAACACGTCTCCGAACAAGACCGGGTCGGTGAAACGCCGGAAGGCAGTGAGGTGGATATCCCGGGCACCGTGCCAACCGATGCATTCACGTTCGTGAATGTGTATCTGAACGTACAGCCGTTCCCGACGGCCGAAAATATCGACGTGTCTTTACGCGTACGCAACTTGTTTGATGACTTCGCACGATCCTCGACCTCGTTCTTGGCGCTGTCAGCACCGTTGCCCGGTCGCGATATTCGCCTTGGCGTGAATATGCGGTTCTAAGAAACCAGCCGATTGCTCCGAAGATTCCTGACTTCGGATGACATCGCATTAGGGGTCACTGGTTTCAGTGACCCCTTTTTTTTGCCAACAGATTGCAGGGTTAACTGCCCGACGCGGCATCCGACTTCAGCGTCTCAACGTCCGCGATCAACCCTTCGAGCTTTTTGTAGGCTTCGATATCTTGGGCGATTCGCATGTCCATGCTCCGAACGAGTGGGAACAGTGTGTGTTCAATCGTATCGTTGAGCGTCTTCAACACTTCGCCGAATTCCGGCGACGGTTGACTCGTCACGTTGACCGTTGTCTTTTGCTGGTCGATAGAGTGCCGTAAGGCGTCGAGCGCATTGGTCAAGACTTCCGATGATGCGTCGTTGCCACGCCGTAGTTCAGTCAACACACCGTTCGGTTTGAGCTGCTCCCCTAGCGTACCGACATTCGAAACCAGATCGGCGAGCTGGGCCGTGATTCGGGTGCCAACATCGGATTCGTCACCACCCATGGCTTTGCTGCGTAGAAAGTCCTGTCGGACTTGTTCCCAGCGGGCCGCTTGCTCGTCGGTCATCGCGCCGCGGAGCTCGGCCAGTTTGAGCAAGTTGGCCTCCGTACCTTGCGTCAGCAGTTGCGCCTCGCCGCGATAGTGGTCATCCAACAAAGCTTCTAATTCAGCGTCGTTCATCACAGCGGACACTTTCTCCGCCAGCTTGTTCATGTTTCGATAGCTGCCCTGAAGCAAGAAACGTGGCTCAACTCGATACTTGTCTTCTTGGGCCGCGGATGCGATGTACTGCTGGTTCACTTTCAGGATGACCGTTTGCAGCTTGAACATATGTTCCAACACTCGCGTGATCTCGCCGACCTCTGCAGCGCTGTAGGTGTGGCTCAACTCAGTGGTCGCAATGGGTCGACCCCGTGCCATGTCAACGAACCGATAGACGTCAGCAAAATCTCGAGTTGCCAACGGCGCCAGCACCGGATTCGCCGTAAGCGAATTCTCGATGTAACTCAGTTCGAACTGCGATTCTTTGCCGCTCAGGATGTCACCCAAGTTGTAGATGTCCGCGCGGTTGGCAAGCATATCCGGCACACGGAAAGCCTCACCAGACTCGGTGTACGGGTTGCCCGCCATGACCACACAGAACTTGCGGCCACGAAGGTCGTAGGTTCTCGTCTTACCATTCCAAACGCCTTCGATACGGCGCGTCGAATCACACAACGAAATAAACTTCTGCAAGAACGCAGGGTTCGTGTGCTGAATGTCATCGACATATAGCATGACGTTATCGCCCATCTCCAACGCGAAGTTCAATTTGAGAAGCTCGCTTTCGGCTGCGGAGTCGGGTGCCGTCTCGGGATCCAGTGATTCAACTCGATGACCAAGCGCGGGTGCATTGATTTTAACGAACGTCAGCCCCAATCGACTGGCGACATACTCCATCAGTGTTGTTTTGCCGTAACCCGGTGGTGAAATCATCATCAGCAAACCGCTCAGGTCCGAACGTTTGGAATCACCCGCCGTTCCGATCTGCTTGGCGAGGTTGTCACCAATGACAGGAAGGTATGCTTCGTTAATCAATTTGTTGCGAACAAACGAGCTCAATGGTCGAGGCTTGAACTCGTGGAGACGGAGACGCTCGCGCGCGTCTTCAAGAATCTCGTGACGGACCTCGAGATACGACTGATAGGCCGGAACGACGATATCGGTATGGTGCTTGAGTCGAGTCAGAAATTCATCGAACTGAATCTCCAGCGCACCTGACGCTATGCGTGCATGTTCGCTAAACAGACCGTCGACGGACGCGACCGACTCTGCTTTGACCGTGCGCCGCGACAACGCACGCCCGGAGACCAGTTCCGCGGCGGCCTCGTCGATATAGTGTGCCAAAGAGTCATCGTCGCTCGACTCCACCATCGAGATCAGTCCGGCGCGGGCCATAGCGTATTGCTTACCCGGCTTGCCGGCCAAACTGTCGAGCGCGGCGTTGAACAACTTTCCGTCTGCGCCGGACAAGGCCGCCTTAAAGTTCTTGAGCAACTGCTGCGCCTGTCGCGAGTGTATGAACTTGATCTCATCTCGCGCGATCTCAGCAGTGAGGTAGCGCGAAGCGCTTTCGACGATAAGATCGCTCGCGACAATTTCATTCTCGGCGGCGAACGCGGAGAGGTGTTCCGTCAATTCGCGCTCGATCAACCCCAATGCGCGAGCGTCATTGAACGTCGACTTCATCGCCGCTGCAGCACGCGCCTCGGCGGGTATCGCAGCGAGACGCTCGACACGACCATCGTCGCCTTGATCACGGGCCGCCCAGAACAGTTGCCCCAACGCTCTTGAGGTCGGACTGAAGCGCAAGAGATCGCCCTTCTCAAGCATCGGCACCAAGACACGAAGAATCTGGGCCGCATCCGCATCGTGCACGCCCTTCTGGTAGCCGTCCTTGTAACGTTGAGTCGCAGCGGTTTGACAGATTTTTTGCAGCGCGGATTCGTCCGTCACCGCTGTGACCAAATCGGACCAGACAATCGATGGGTCGTCGCTTCGCGCCGTCTCTATAACGCGGTAAGCAAGGTATTCGACTCGACAAACATCGTCGGTCTCGGACTCGAAGCTGAGCGTCCAGTACGGTCGAAGATCGTTGAGACGTTCGTTGTCGATTCGCTCAAAGAACTGGGTACCAATGAGATGCAGATACAGCGACTCATCACGCGGGATGATCGTGAGATCCAGCTCCTCTCGGTTCACGGAGAAGCGATGTCGCGGCCCCAGTTGAATAATGCGTCCATCATCCGCATACAATTCGTTCTTATCACGCAGTGACCGGACCGCTTGGTCACGCAACATCGTCAGCTGCGCTTCGGCATCGTCTGCTTTGACAGCACTGTCGAGGGCACGAAGCTCAGCAATAAGATCCCGAATCTTGACCAATAGCGGATCGGACGCAAGATAGGTATTGAGTTCGTCCTGCGACTGGAAACGCTTGGTCCGTCGCTCAACGTTACCAAGCATCCTTGCAACGGCATCGGCGATCGTCTGGGCGCGCGCCTGACGCTGATCCAGTAATCGCTGCTTGTGCGCTTCGAACGTCTCATAGACTTCTTCGCGCTTTTGCATGATGTCTGCAAGGAATGATTCGGACTCGCCAAACTGCGACTCAAGCTCTTCGAGTTGCACCAGCAAGCGCGACAGCTGGTCTTCCGCCCGTTCCGGAGATGTCGCGAGGCTAAGCGCATTCACTACACCTTGACTGAAGAGCTTGAACTGCGCACCAAACTGCGCGACCGACTCGGTTTCGCCAAGGCTATCGCGCCTTTGCCGGACCCGCGCACGCGTTTGATTTAGCTTGCCGTAGACCTGCGAGATGCCATCGACGATTGCCGTTTGCACGCTAGCATCTGAGATCTTTAGGCTCGCAATGAGTTCAGAAAGCAGATCGAGTCCCGACGCCACTTTGTCGAGTTCTTCAAGCCTGGGTTCAATCTCTGCAACGGTCTTCAGTTCTGATAGTGCGTCACCCACTTCGGCGACTTGCTCACGATACGGCTCCAGCGCATCGTCCTCCGCCAGGAATGCCGCGGTTTCGTCGGCAACGGCTTCACTGCGAAGAACCAAAGCCTGATCCATTTCATCGATGCGACCGGTATCAATGTAGCGTTGCTCACGAATCGTCTGAAGGTGGCCACGCTGTTTGCGAATTCGGTCCAGCGCATCCACGTATTCGTCGATGGTATTCCACGACCCCGATTGAGTGGTCGCTTCGATTTGCTGCTGTGTGTCTTCCGCTTCTCGTAGCGCTGCATCCGATTGACGTTTAATCGCCTCGACTTTCTCGAATTCATCGATGACGAGTTCCACCGTATCGGTCAGCTCGCGAACTGCGGTGCCGACGCCTAGAGCGTCGGATTCATCGACCCAGAAATGACTATCGAACATCCTCGTGGCTGCTCGACGCAACGCTTCGTAGTGAGCCAGACTCGCTTCGGAGTCGCGCACGAGATGCACGATACTGAAAATATCGGAGACGCCTCGAACCAGCTCAGCGTTTCCGATCCGAGAGTAAAAGTTGTCACCCACGGGCTGCTTTGCTGCGAACTCCTCAGAAACGTAAGGCGTGATCCATATCTGCATCGGATGAATCCGAGTTGCCTCGTGATCGGCGTTGAACACAACGACCGTACCGTCTTGGGCAAGCGCATAACCGTGGCCATAGATCGGATTCTGTAGCGTCTTCGCGATTAAATTGTAGGACAACAGCGCAACGACACCTTCGTTAGGCTCATAGAAAACATACAGCACATCCTCGCCGTTCGGCGAGCGAAAGCGGCGTTTGAACTTAAGCCCGAGAGTCTCCTGATCGGTGAAGGTCCGCGTCTCCCCCGTCGCCAGGTAGTACCCACCAGGGAAGATCAACCCGTGATCTTCAGGCAACTGAACGCAGGAATTTCCGATGGCATCGATACGCGTAACACTGGCAGTGAAACTATTGAACACGTAGTGTCGCCGCGCCTCTTCCTTGTACGGGAGAATTCGAATGAGCAAGAGCTCGCCGACTTCGGCGTAGTCGACTTCGCAGTCATCGAGAGACTGGTTGACTTCGAGTACCGCTTCACTATAGACACCCTCGCCATCCGCGGTATTGTTCTCCAGTTTGAGAACGAGCTCACCATCGACGATTTCGACGAACACCCGGTCCCGCACGTTGATGTGCGGGTGGCGTCCGTGCGTAATATCGTCCCGCGTCGTTGACTGCCACTCGAAATCATAGGGCGGTGGGGGCTCGATATCGCGTTCGCCGCGGTTATCGATGTACGTCAACTCACGACCATCCGGGGAAACTTCCCACCGGAATACTCGAGAATCCTCCAGACGCTCACCAATTTGGAAATTGGCTAGGAGCTTGCCGCCTTTGTGAACAAGCTGGATGAGGCGAGTATCCTTGTAGTAGCGATACAGTTCATCGAAATCGTGTCGAAACCGTGGGTCCGCAAGAAATGAGTTCTCCAGCGATACTTCTAACAGCTCAAAGTTATCGTCAGTTCGCTTCAGCTGGTACAGAGCGAATACGTCTTCGATTTGGGTGGTGTTTTTGAGGCCTATGAAGACGTTGTAGCCGAACAGCAGCAAATCGCCGATCTGGACGATATCCCGGCCTACGCAGTTGTTCTCTGTCCTGACGCGGGTCCGGGAAGCCAGCACCATCTCTGTAGAACCGAATTCGCCAGCGCGACCTTCGTTGAGCTGCTGAGCCAATGCTTCCAATGCTTCGCCCTGGGCCAGCAACCGTTGCTGGATCACCTCATAGGCGCCGCCTTCAGCGACAGCTTGTTCAACGATGTTGGTCGGATTACCGGTGTTTTCCACGCGTAAAGCTCCCGTTGGTCGACAAGGGGTTCGCCCCATGAGGCGAACCCGACTGTTTCAGCGATCGTGAACTCAGTGGCCTGCGCCGTTGCTCGCGGTTGAGGCGACTTTCGACAGCAGCGTTTGCACAACACTCGACTTCTCAGCGAGGCCATCCACAGCTTTACCAATGGACAAAGACTTCGCAAAGTTATCGAAGAAATGTTCCTCGCCGCCAACGATATCGATGTGCGCTTTTTGCAGCGCAATCGACAGAATCTCGGCGTTCTCTTTCGCGATTTCCTTGCCAGCGTCGATCGATGCGAGCGCTTCTTTGAAGGCGGTCTCCAGCGCCATACGGAACTCTTCATGTTCCCGCGTCTCGCCACTCATGTTCGCCATAGCCGCGAACTTGTCGGTAAGACCCTCGGCCTCAGCCTGGAACTGCGCTTTGGTGACAGCGGCGTTCGCCATGCCGATTTCAGTCTTAGCAGCAGCCTCGGCGGAACCGGTAGACTGTAGAACCTCGGCTTCAGCGTTACCTGTCGCCAGTGCGACCTCCGCTTTTGCAAGACCTGGCGCGGCTTCTTCAGCTTTTACGCCTTCTGCCATAACCTTCTTCGCTTCTGAGTCTTTGCCCGCGGCAGCCAAGCGCGCCTCGGCGAGCGTAGTGATTTCTTTCGCTTTGTGATTTGCTGCAGTTTCTTGCGCTTTTGCGGCAATGACTTCTTTGATGCGATCTTCTTCGGCAGTCGCCTCGGCAGCGAGTACAGCGGTCTGCTTCTGGCGGTCGGCCTCTGAGACTTCGCGAACTTCTTTGATCCGTTCCTCTTCAACCGCAACCGTCTTGTCAACGGCCACGCGTTCACGAATCACGTTGGCGATTTCTTTCTTCTCGACCTCAACAGCCTTCTCGGCGAGGACACGTTCGACAGCAACTTCACGTTCTCGCGCAACGACTTCCAGATCTCGTGCACGAACCACTTTCTCTTCTTCAATCGCAACGGCACGTTGACGATTTTGCTCTGCAACTTCCACTTCGCGTTTTTGGTTTTCGGTTTGGACCGACAAATCCTGGACGACTTGAATATGGGTTTGCTCTGCGCGCCGGCGCTCTTCTTCTTGAACTTTCCGCGTCTCGGCTTCCTCACGTGCTTGGATCGACAGAATCTCGCGTTGTTGCCGCGCTTCTGCATCCGCCTGTTGACGCTCAAGTTCGAGCATCGCCTCGACAGTTGTCACATCTTTGTTTTTGATGGCGAGCTGCTCATCACGCTCAAGCTCGTTGGTGCGAATGTTCTGTTCGGCCGTCAGCTCTGTGATCTTCTTGATACCCTCAGCATCAAGGATATTGGTTGGGTCCAATGCCCCTTTAGGAGTTTGCTCGAGATAGTCAATCGCGACATCTTCCAGAACATAACCATTGAGATCATCACCAATCACTTCGATAATCTTCTCGCGAAACTCTTGACGATTTTCAAACAGCTGTACGAATTCAATTTGTTTGCCAACCGTCTTCAAAGCCTCCGAGAACTTGGCAGAGAACAACTGGTCAACAGCACCTCTGTCGGAAGCACGACTTGCGCCGATTGACTTTGCGACTTTCAGAACATCTTCCGCGGTTTCGTTAACCCTCAGGTAGAACGCGACGGTGATATCAGCACGCATGTTGTCTTGGCAGATCAATCCATCTTTTCCTCGACGATCGACTTCGAGCGTGATGAGAGAGATCTTCATGAGCTCTTTTTTGTAGATGATTGGGTACACGAGTGCGCCCGTGAAGTGCACTTTCGGCTTCGCGCTCATGTCATTGACGATCAACGCTGTGCCCTGCTCAACTTTGACGTAAAAGGCCTTAAATAGCCCGGCGAGACCCAATAGGATTAGCAGCGTGACGCCGACGCCAACCGCGATGGGCATTAGTACAGACAGATCCGCCATAAATTGACTCCGTGAAGTTTTCTTTAGTTTCTTGTCGGTCTAGTCGCCGACGAATTCATCTTCTGAGACCACGCGATACATACTCGCGTCGTCTATCCTCTCAATCAGAACCACGCGATCCCCACGCTTGAACGTGTCAGAACCGGTAGTTCGCACTTTCAAAATTAGACCAGCACCGCCATCCTCGACCGTGGCTTCACCAAAGTCGCGGTCAACGCGAGATGTTCTGACAATGGCGACTTGGCCCAACAGCTGTTTGTGGGTTTCTTGAGTCGCCTTTTCGAACAGTGGTCGCAACGGTTTGATTAGCTGCGCGGTGATCAGCGCAGCGACATACACCGAACCGACGAAGATCGGTATCCCGACAAGAACCTCCAGCAACCGTCCGGGTACGATGGGGTTGATCAAGAACACGGCGTAATAGCAGATGATCCAACCGAACAGGACAAGGATCGACAGACTCACCGTAACTGGTACGCCGGTGAGGCCTAAACGCAGAAGTAGTCCAGCCAGTACGTCGGGGCCAGTGTGCGACGAGTCCGAATTGAGATCGCCTAGGTCGGTATCAATATCAAGAATGTCGAGGTCCACGAAACCAAGGACGGCACCTGCCCAAAACAAAACACACAACACCAACAGAATCGTGAACAAAACCGTCGGGAACGACGAAATGTTCTGATAGAACGGATCCATCTTTTCGCTTAGCAAAATGGCGAACATGCGTCGCTCCCTCCCCCTGGTACTTCGTGGTGTCGTTGCTTGGTACGAATCACTTCGCTTTGAGTCGCTCGAGAATCTCTTTCGCGCTGCTGCTGTGCTTAGTGATACCTGCGGCTTCTAACTTGTCGGATAGAGACGCATCCCCGCTGTCGTTGGCGATATCACGCGCTGCTTTCATCTGCGCGGAACGCAGCTCTTGGCGCTCTTTGATCCGTTCAAGCGACTCCATCGCGGTGCGCAACTTGGAATCTGAACCACTGTGCCGCTCAGAAACCGCGGCCTGCGCTTTTTGCACGCTATCAGTGGCTTTGACCGTATCGATCTGTTGTTTCATTCGCTGGATGTCGCGCTCCGCGTCGGATATTGCGCCACGCAGTTGGTTGGCGCTCTCCTCGTAGCCCGCACCGGTCGCTTTCTCTGTGTCGAGCTTGATCTCAAGTGCCGCGATTTTCTCGGCGACTTCCAACGCAAGCGACTCATCCCCTTTCTCAACGGCAGCGATTGCGTACCCCTCATGTTCGCTGATGTCCTCAGCGATTTTGGTGGCGCGTTCTTCCGACACCTTCTGTCGTGCGATGATTGCAGCCAGGCTGTCTTTCGATCGCTTCAACTCTTCGGCAGCGTCCCGGACTTCTTGGTCCAAAATACGCAGCGCCTGGCTATCGACGATCACTTCACCAGCCTCGTTGAGGCCACCGCGCAATGCGGTCATCATTTTCGACCAGACGTTCATGATTTCTCTCCTTCAGACGGCAAGTCTGATTGCAATAAGTCGACATACGCTTCAGTCGCGTGAATCACATTGCTGGCGAGCACTTCAATCTCGCGGACAATGTCCTTTAGCGATGACTCCGAACTGAGCGATCCGAACATCAGGTAATAGTCCTGATCCATCCGTTGGCCCAAGCAAATGGTCGACAACGGAAAATACTTGTGGGTACGCAACACGGTTTCATTGAACTCCGCGGCGTCGTGAACCATTAGAACCGGCCAAAGAACCGACTCCGCGATGATCTGATCGCCGGCGACAGAGACGAACACCGGCAAGTCACCGTAGTCGTGCAAAATGAGGTGTAAGGTCGGATCGATACCCTCGATCAGTTCAATGCTTGCGTGGCCGTCGCGTACCAGCGTGTCGCGCATCAACTCGTCGTAAAGCGCGCCGGTTCGCCATGGCGCGACGGCCGCTTTATCACCGGTTTGAGATGCACCGCTTTCATCACGAAGCGCCTTTTCTACGGCTCGCGCCCGATCTGCGTGCTCGGGACGTATCCAGATCTCTTTCTTGACCAACCCTTGTTCGCGCAAGCGGCGACGGTATTCACGCTGATAATGTGCTGACGTTTTCACGTTCATGCAGCGCAGTATAGTCTGTTACATGTGATTACGCAAGAAGATTACATGTAATTTATAACCTATTATTTTTATTAGATTAACTGGAGTATTCTCCTCGAATCATCAGGAATTCCTTACAGGTAATACGAAAAAAACGAAATGATGTCGATACCGAGATCGACAGACCCCAATGCATTCAGAGTGTGGGATAAGCAGCCGAATTCGCTGGCTCACTCGTTAGCATTTACACACGTATCGACTAGCCTGGGGTATAGCCCCCATCACCGATAACAATGCGATTCGACATGCGACGACAGGGCTTTCTCATCAAGGGAAGTTTCAAATGCACCGACCGGCAGGCTCAGCGGAGACAACCCCGTTTAAACATAACGTAGTGTCCCACGCTATCGGGTTCACAACACCAAATGCCGAGCTACCCTTTTCATATCGCGGGCCGTCTAAGTGACTGATTTTCTTGTTTAGAATCAGCATGTTATAACATAACAGATTCCTCTTTAGAAACCGCTGAAGTAGCCTCCGATCACTGGTTTGTGGCGTCCCTGTACCGGAGCCGCGACGAACATTCCCACACGTTCACCGGACGTGATTAACAATCCACTCAAGAATGGGGGAGAGCGATCCTATGAGGCTTAAGGACTATCTGTTAACAGGTTTGGCTGCACTCAGCCTTACCGTGTCGTCGATCAGTTCGGCGACAACAATCGAGAAAGAGGAATTCAAAGACCTCGTTCAAAACGCGCATGCCTGTGTCGTTGCGAGAACGGTCAGCATTGAACACGCCATGGAAAATGGTTCGCCGGTGACGAAGACCACGTTCGCCGTGACGGAAACTGCGTTTGGAACGACTCCCGAAACCATCACGGTTACAACACCGGGCGGCCGCCTCAGCACGGCGACAATTCCGATGGGCGAAGTGAACGCAGGAATTCCCCGTTTCTTGAACGGCACATCTGCTGTGCTTCTGCTGCAAGAACGTACGGCTGGTGAATACTCCGTATCCGGCGTCAACCAAGGCGTATTCGACATGCGGCCGTCAGCGTTTGGCGCGGTCGTCCAGATGCCGACTTCTCAGGGCGGCATCATGTCGTTGGAAGAAGCGCTGAGCGTTATCAACAACGCGCGTGAAGCCGAAGAGTCAGCGGAGTAACAGAGCATGAAAATCAAAAAAGCAATCTTTGCACTGAGTGCCGCTGCGGTTGTAGCAGGTACGGCTACCGCTCAGGAAGGTCGTCAATTGGATACGATCGCAGACCCAACCGACGTTCAATTTGTGGATTCGGTGGGCGGCGCCCCATTCGGTGTCGGCAATGTCGTTGGAATCTTCTGGGACGAGCGCTGTGCGCAAGTTGAGTACACCTTCAACAACAACGTTGGCGCCAACGTCGGAACCGGCGCGGAAATCGCTCCCGAGGTTCTTGCCGGCGTTGTTCAGGAAGGCTTGGATCGGTGGAACGATATCCCGACGTC
>JBCAZH010000038.1:0-29764 GCA_038533155.1 Pseudomonadota bacterium
ACATAGTGCCTAAGCGCTTCGGTCGATGGTGTAAAGCTTTCGGCCAGCAGGGAATCTCGCCGTTCGACGACATCTTCGCCCAGAGTCTCGGCGAGGTATTCTTGAATACGCGCCGACACGGAATCCGCCGCAGTCAGCGGATCATCTCTCCGGAACGGTACACCGCCACCGAGGATCTCCACGCCATCACTGGTTCGCACCAACGAATAGGTGACGATCAGCTCGCCCGTTTCTGGATCATCCTGAATGGCGCCTCTAACAAGCAATCGGAAGCCCGTTTTCGTCGCAATCTCGGCCTGGATTGAGGCTGGCTCCCCGACCCCTCTAGCGAACCCGCGGCGGCGTAAGTACTCACTCTGGTTTTCCGACTCGATGACCGAACTGACTTGGAACGAGGAGCTCGCGCGTGTCATATCCTCGCCAAGCAAAATTGGGAATCCGTATCCATACCAATCAGGATCGTCCGCAGTCTCATTGCGAAACGAGAACACCAAAACGCGGATCGAGCGCGCCTGCGGTTCGATCTCTTGCGCGATATCGGCCTCTGCAACCGGGTCCAGGCTATCCGGTACTTTCGGCGGCACGACCAGCAGAGCCGTCAGCGCCACGACAACATTGATCGGTACGAAAATCCGTTCGAGCGGTGTGACTTGGTCCTTACCGGGCGCACCGTGTACCCAAGCGACCAGTGCAATCGACGGTACTAGCAAGACGAGGAAGACAAATACGTAGGCAGGCAGACGATCGGGTACGGAAAACTGCTCGGCCAGCCACTGGCCGATTTCCACACACAACCAAACGCCACCGATGTACAGCCCGAGGATCTGGGGTACACGTCGGTTTAGCAACTCGGCGAAAAATCCGCGTTCGCTTGTCATTCAAAAAAACCCGTTGAGCACTCACCAGTGGGTGGATGCGCTGATGCCAGCCTCAAAAATACGTGCCCGGAGCGGTCCCTACAACTGTTCGTCGGCTGATTTCACTGTTACCTGCGGCAGATTCACAGTTCTTGACGGTTTCAAAACTCGGTACACGGCATACTGTGCAAGTAATGAATGCTCAACACATCCTCGTCATCGACGATGATCGTCAGCTTTCCGCGATGTTGTCAGAGCTGCTGAAGCTCGAGAACTATTGCGTGACCTGCGCTGAATCCGGCGAGGCTGGGCTGCGCCAAGTCGTCGGTGGCGAACCGGACCTCATATTGCTCGACGTCACTCTGCCAGGGTTGAGCGGGTTTGAGGTCTTGGAGCGCATCCGAGACACCAGCGCCGTACCCGTCATTATGTTGACCGCAAGAGGCGAGCCAGATGACCGCATCAATGGTCTAGCTAAAGGCGCAGACGACTACCTACCGAAACCGTTCAACGTGCGCGAGCTTTTGCTCAGAATCAGTGCAGTCTTAAAGCGAGTAACGCCGACGACCGGCGACGAGGCGACCGCCTACGCCGCGCTCGAGATTGATCGCGCTGCGGGCGTCGCTTTACTGCAGCATGAGCCGCTCGCACTGACCGAAACCGAGTTTCGAGTGATCGACCAACTAGTCCGAGTTGCCCCAGATGTGGCATCGCGCGAGCGTCTGTCGCAGACAGCGCTCGGCAGACGTTATCAACCGAATGACCGCTCGTTGGATACACACATCAGCAACTTGCGGCAGAAGTTGCAGGACCACGACTCGACGCTACAGATCCACAGTGTCCGAGGCAGTGGTTATCGACTGCGCGACGAACCTCAAGAATCATGAACCTCTTCTGGCGTGTTCTTGGCAGTTTTCTGCTCGCGATGTTGGCCACGGTCGCGATCGTGGTCTTCGTCAGTTTCCGTTTCGTCGCAGATCGCGATGCCAAAGTCGCCGCAATCGACCGTGAGGAGGTGACCGCCCAGGTTGAGCAGGCGTTGCAAACCTCTGGGCCAGACACGTTTGCGGCGTGGCTGAGAAAACAGGAGGTACTGCCGCTGGGTCAAACGGTATACCTGATCAATGAGCAAGGGCGTGACATTCTGGACCGGCCGATTCCACCGGAAGCGAAGCAGCTCCTTCGCCGTATGCGCCGCGGCGCCCGCCTGCGCCGGATCGGTAGAGCCGCGTTGATCACCGATGCGAACGAGACTGAATTTCTGATGGTGATCGGGCCTGCACGGCCACCCGCCTTCGGCCTGCTCGCTATGCCAGGAGTCCACCGCAACGTGCTGTTCTTGTCTCTGCTAGTGACCTCGCTGATCTGCCTGCTGCTGACGCGATATCTGACTGCGCCCATACGGCGCATGACACAAGTTGCGAATCGATTGGCGGAGGGAGATCTCAATGCGAGAGCCGAGACGCTCGGCAAACGCCGAGACGAAATCGGCTCTTTGGCGCGACAGTTCGACACTATGGCGGACTCACTTCAGTCCGCGGTTGATCGTCGGGACCAACTTTTGCGACATCTCTCGCACGAAGTCCGAACGCCATTGACACGAATTGAACTCGCCCTTGAGTTGGCAGATCGACAGCCTGAGCGCATCGATGAACAACTCGCTCGAATTAGCAAGGAAGCGCAGAACATCGAAGACCTGACCGAGCAGGCGCTGTCTTTGATCCGAGCCGGTGCAGCACAGAAAACCGAACAAGTTTCGTTTCATCTGGACGAGCTCTGTGACGACATCGCGCGCGATGCACAGATTGAAGCGCAAGCAAAAGCGGTCGAGATCCGTGTGACCCACAATACCCGACCACTGAAAGCGACGGCCGACGTCGGTCTCATCAAAACCGCGACCGAAAACGTGGTCCGCAATGCACTGCGTTACGCGCCAGCGCAAAGCACAGTCACGATCGCGACTCGTGCTCGCAGCGAACAACTCATCATCGATATTCGCGATGAGGGGCCAGGCGTCGCCAATGATGCACTGGCCAAGCTATTCGAGCCCTTCTACTCAACCGACACAAACCATCAAGGACTCGGTCTCGCATTAACCTATCAGGCCATGCAGGCGCATGGCGGTTCAATATCAGCGAGTAATCACCCGGAAGGCGGGCTGCAAATCCGCTTACAGCTACCTAACAAACAACCATAGAACCATGGCGACAGCCGCACCGAGCATCAGCGTTTGCCCAAGCATCGCGGCCAACGGCATCACCCCGAGGCTAGCCAAGCCACGAACGGAGGTTTTTAACCCGAGTGCTGCGACGGCGAGAATTAGAAGATAGCCCGCCAGCGACACGATCGGTGCGACGACGACCGAAGGCAACCAGCCGGTACTGTTGAGCAACATCAGCACGACAAAAGCAACAAGAAACGGCGGCAGTCCAGGCGAGGCGCCATCGCGCTGTTCGGTGTCTCTAAAACACCACGCGATGACGAGAACCGCTGGTGCAAGACAGGCCACCCGCATCAACTTGACCAAGGTGGCCGTGTCGCGCGCCGTTGGCGAAACCGTGCCGCCAGCGCCAACGACTTGTGCGACGTCATGAATACTCGCGCCAAAAAAAACTCCTGCGGTTTGATCGTCGAACCCGAGCAAGCTCCCGATGACCGGATACGCGACCATCGCCACTGTGCTCAGCGTTGTCACACCCACAATCGTCAACAAGGTTCGACGTTCAGCCTCCTCGCCCTGCGGCAAGACAGCCGCAACCGCGAGCGCTGCACTTGCACCGCAAATCGCAACCGCGCCCGCGGTGACCATCGCGAACGGCGGCGCCAAGCGACACAAACGGCCAAGCCCGTAGCCAACCGTCAATGTCAGCACGACGGCGCCGATGGCAATACAGGCCACCGGCCACCCGAGCACCGCGACATCACCGAGTGTGATGCGCAAGCCGAGCAACGCGACGCCAATGCGCAACACTTGCTTGGCGCATAGCTCGACACCGGGCGCGAATCGAGGTGTGCCACCCAGGCTGTGTAAAGCAATCCCGAGCAACAGCGCGTAGACCATAGTCGCGCCACCGAACAAGTGTTGAACCACAACACTCAAGACAGCGACCAACAATGCCAACCCGAGCCCGGGTAGTCTCTGATCCCACGAACGGATCATTCAGATGAAACCCCAATCTGGCGGTGCGCATGATCGACGAGCTGGCCCAGCGCCGACCCGTCGTTGACCTCCGATTCGGTAAACCGAATATCAGCATGGTGAGCCGACGGTGCCACAAACGCTCGATGCATCGGCTCGACTTGCTGGCGAAACTGGGCAATAACGTTTTCCCGCGAGCGCCCGCGCTCAGCGACATCGCGGCGGACTCGACGGGTGAGTCTTTCCTCTGACTGACAATGAATATAGACACCCAGATCGAGGCACTCGCGAACCGGCTCGGAAGTGAGCAGCAAAATTCCGTCCAACAGCACGATCGGTCGTGGGAGCACATCATGCCCCATCCCTTCGATCCGCTCGTGGCGCGCGAAATCGTAGTGGGGAGAGCGTATGGGATCACCGCGCTTTAAGCCTGCGAGATCGTTGGCGAGCAATTCGAAGTCAATCGAATCCGGGTGATCAAAATTGAACTTTAGGTTGTCTCGTTGCGCTTCAGGCTGACTGAAATAGTAGTTGTCTTGAAGAATGACCGAACATCGCTCTTCGCCAAGCTCCCGCATCAGATGATGCAACAGTCGCGTCTTGCCAGAACAACTGCCACCCGCAATGCCAATCAGATAAACGTTTGCCATGGACGGCAAGTCTCTCACAACTTGACACGATTCCGGTGGTCATTCGTGGTCGCTCCGGGTAGCCTTTGCGCGGAAGATTTTGGGGAACTGCCATGAACCTTGCCACTATTTGTATTGCGGCCTTAGGCTTTCTCGTGTTGTCGATGGGTTTCGGCGTATCGATGCAACGAAGAAAGTCTCGTACTGGACTCGGGACGCCGGATGACCCTGCGCACCCGCTGACCCGGTGGTCGCGCGCGCACGGCAATGCGGCCGAGTACTCACCGATGCTAGCCTTGCTCATCTATTTGGTCGCACAACCGGGCGCCCCGTTGTGGGTCTGCATCTGCGCCATTGGTGCTACGGTCAGCCGCTACGCGATGTTTGCGGGGATGGCATTCGCACCGACGCTCGCCAAACCCAACGCCGGTCGCTTTCTCGGTGCGTTGGGTACTTATCTTTTCGGTACGGGGCTGGTCGTCGCGACATTGCTGCGCGCTTTTTGACGACGCCATCAACTAAAAACCGGGTGACCGCGCGTCAGCGCGGCCACCCAGTTAATCCAACCTCAGGCCTCGGGTTGGGACTCTACGCTTTCTTCCGGCTCCACTTGACGATCGCGGCGATGCATACGGCGTGAGCGTCGGCGCTCTCGTCGATCCGCTTTTGCGGCCTCAAGCGTCGCAATCTGATCTGGCGTGAGCTGCTCCTCGACTTGGGCACGCGTCTGCTCTCGCAGCGCTTTGAACTCAGCCTTCGCCTCATCGCGCTGATTCAGCGTGTAGCGATCTCCGATGGCCAGACGCTGGGCTTCCGCCTCCTGAAGGATCGCTTCGATCGTTGCCGCCTGATTGCTATCGAGTCCGAGCAATTCTGTCATTCGCTCGACCCGCGCTTCGGGATCCATATGTCGACGACCAGGTCCATCGGGCGATCCGGCGAACGCCAGGCTACTCGCCAGCCCCATCGATGCCGCCATCGCAACTACCAGTGTTCTTCGGTTCATACTTACGCTCCTGTAACTGACACATGCAGTCTGATGGTTTCCAACCTCAAGTTGTGTCCAGCCCTGTCAAGAAACGTCAAGATTGGCGCGATTGGAGATAAAATCCTTGTGTTAATCTCGAATTCGACGCTGGGGGAGAGTTTTCATGCAATATCTGCATACGATGTTGAGGGTGCGCGACCTGGATGCAGCCTTGCATTTCTACTGTGACTTATTGGGTCTGTCAGAAGTCAACAGATATGACAATGAAAAGGGTAGATTCACACTCGTCTTTCTCGCGGCTCCTGACGACGTCGAGCTTGCTCGGGAGAGAAAAGCACCGCTCGTCGAGCTGACCTACAACTGGGATCCCGAGGACTATCAAGGCGGTAGAAATTTCGGCCATTTGGCATACCGAGTCGCGGATCTTTACGGACTCTGCAAAAAATTGATGGATGCGGGGGTTACGATCAATCGGCCGCCGCGGGATGGACATATGGCATTCGTTCGATCACCCGATGGTATTTCAATCGAGTTGTTGCAGGCTGGCGATGCGTTGGAGCCCGCGGAGCCCTGGGCATCGATGCAAAACACGGGGACGTGGTAATGATTTGTTCCTTAAGTTGCTTCAAGAGAGGCGCGCTTCTGTTGATGGTTGCCTGCGGACTGGCCGGTTGTGTCGTCAATCCCGTCACCGGCAAACGTGAGCTGGCCATCGTTACAGCGCAACAGGAAGTGCAGCTCGGCACGCAGAACTACGTGCCGATGCAACAATCGCAAGGCGGTGTGTTCCGACTGGACCCGACCGTGAACGACTACGTGCGCCGTGTAGGTAATCGGGTCGCCGCTGTCAGCGATCGAGATTTACCCTATGAATTCGTCGTCCTGAACAACTCCGTACCCAATGCATGGGCGTTGCCCGGTGGCAAGATCGCGATCAATCGAGGGCTGCTCGACCAAATGCGCAGCGAATCAGAGCTTGCCGCAGTCTTAGGGCATGAGGTGGTGCATGCAGCCGCACGTCATTCCGCTCAACAAATGCAGCGCGGCATGCTGTTGCAGGTACTCGTGTTGGGCACGGCCGTCGTGACGAGTGACAGCGACTACGGCCAACTTGCGACCGGCGCTGCCAACGTGGGCGCTCAGCTGTTGTCGCAGTCCTACGGGAGGCGCGCTGAACTGGAATCCGATTTGTATGGCATGCGCTACATGCACGCCGCGGGCTACGACCCGCAAGGCGCTGTCGACCTGCAGGAGACGTTCCTGCGACTTGCTCAGGAGCGGGGCCGAACCGGCGGCGAGTTCGACCTATTCGCAAGCCATCCGCCCACACAACAACGATTGGCAACCAATCGAATCACCGCCGATGAGCTCAGCGCCGTGCAACCCGGCGGCATGATCGGCGAAGACGAGTTCGCGCGAGCCATGGTAATACTCAGCGAGTCGAAGCCGGCTTTTGACGCCTACGATGCTGGCCGCAAAGCCCTCGCCGCGAAGGACTACAGCGCCGCGCGGCGACACGCCAACGAAGCCATCCGTCTGGAGCCGCGTGAGGCCTCTTTCTATGCCCTGCTCGGTGACGCAGAGTTTCTGCAAGAAGACTATGCCGATGCGCAAGGTCACTACACCGATGCTCTGGATCGCGACGCGACTTTCTTCTACTACCATCTACAGCGCGGCATTACGCGACAGCGCAGCGGTGCGCTGGATGCTGCGGTGACCGATCTGAACAACAGTCTGAAGCTGTTCGAAACAGCACCAGCACATTACGCGCTCGGCCAGATCGCCAAACAGCGTGGGCAACGCGACACGGCTCTGGCCCATTTCGAACGCGCCGGCACGGGTAGTGGAGAGATGGCGGTAGCCGCTCAAACCGAGATGATGCAAATCGATCTCGCGACCAATCCCGAACGGTACCTGCAGATCCGTGGCGGTACAGACGGTCAGGGACAACTGCTGGTGCAGATCGCGAATCCAACCGCCGTCGCTGTCCGCGGACTGCAAATCAACGTTCGCTATCTCGACCCGAACGGTCAAGTCCGCACGCTCTCGAGATCTTTGAACGGTACACTTGCCGCAGGGCAGTCAACGACCGCCGCTACCGGCCTCGGACCATTCCAAGATCCATCACAATTCGAAGTTCGATTGACCAGCGCGCAAATCGCCCGCTAGCCGTCGGAGAAAAACAGGGGACACACCAATGGCAACCACTCCAATGCAATATCTCGACAAGGCAATGACGACATTGCGCGACCTGGGACTCGTTCCGGAAAAAACCGATGAGGCACCGGTCATCGCATTGATCGAACGCATCAGCGACCTCGATGAAGATAAATCGCTCGCGATTGCACGCACGCTGAATCAAGCGTCCTTATTCAACGAAGTGGTTCGCGAGCAAATAGAGGCGATGCGAATTGGTGAACGCTATCGCGATATCACAGAGCAATTCGACACGATACGTGACGACGCTAAGTCGATGGTCGAGCAACTGGACGACGGTAAAATCGATCTTTGGGAGCGCGCTCAGAATGTTTGGATGAAAGTGTCGCGCGGCGACATTCCCGATCGATTCAACAAGATCAAAGATACCTACCTGGAAGTGGCGCGCGATTCGCGGGATCAGATTGATCGAGAACACACGATCCTCAATGCCTACCGAGACTTTCGTGGCGCACTAAAGTCGTCCGAGGTCCTGGCCATTCAAATCCTGAACAAGGCCGAAGGCGTGCTTGAGGCGCAGAAGGCCGCGCTCCAAACCGCGGCTGACGCGATCACGAATGCCGGTACCGACGATCGTGAGACGCTCGCGCGCTTGGAGCTGGCACGGGATGCGGAACTTCGCAAACTGCAGCAGGCTGACGAACGCTATCAAATCGCAAAAGACCTGGCAGACAACCTGACCGTCTCCTACAACACGAGCGAGACGGTCATGGCCCGTTTGCTTCAGACCACCCACGCCAAGGAGCGCGTGTACTCCCAAGCGGTGATGTTCTTTGGCACGAACGAAACCGTCTTTACGGCGCTGGCTGCATCGTTCACTGGGCTGCACGGACTGCACGAGAGCACAGAGACCCTGAAAGCCATGAAAGAAGGCGTCAGCCAAAGTCTGGAAGTACTCGCCGAGGTCGGCGGCAAGGTACAGGAAGCGGCCATTCGAGAAGGTTACGGACCAACGATTCGCGCCGACGCGGTCAAAGCGTTGGTCGATTCGGTGGTGAACTTCCAAGAGCGCTCGGTCGTGTTAATCGAGGAGATGCGCGACGCAGCAACCCGCAATGCAGAAGAGGTGCGCACAGCCGTCGAGGATGGTAAACGTCGTCTCGTTGCACTTGCCAACAAAGGTAACGCCTTGACGCTCAACGTCGACGCATAACCCACCCAGCCGTGAGTACGCCTGCGTCAACCAAACCAGGGTTGAGCGATGTCCTGCTGGCGATGGATGTCGTCGACACCCTGCGGCACGAGCAGCGGCTCGTCGCGACTGCGCTCAATGCAGAGGCTCGCGAGGCTGCGCTAATCCAGCGCGTTCGCGAAGCCTACGCCGCGCAGGGCATTGACGTCAGTGATCAGATGATCCAAGAAGGCGTTCAAGCGCTAAAGGATCGTCAGTTCGAGTACGAACCACCGGAACCGGGCCTTAGAACGCGGTTCTACACCGCTTGGGTTCGTCGTCGTCGCATCGGCGGATCACTGATGGCAGTGGGTGCGTTAGTCGGCACAATTTGGGCGGGGTATTGGGGGTTTGTCGAACGTCCTAGGCAGCAAGCCGCCGAAGCTGCGTTGGTGGCAGAGCAAGCCGAAGCCGCGGCTCTGGCCGCGTTACCGGACGAGATTACGCGGGCCGCCGAAGTTGCACGATCTGTTGCAAAGACCAACGATGCCATCAGCGCGGTCGATGTGGCCGTGCGAGACGCGCGTAATGCTTTGGCTTTGAATCGCATCGAGGACGCCCGGCAAGCGCTGACCGAACTCAAGTCACTCGCCCAGTTCATTGAGAGTGACCTCACGCTACGGATCGTCTCCCGAAGCGGTGAGATGACCGGCGTGATCCGCGCACCAACTAATCGTAGCAACGTCGACAACTACTACATCGTGATCGAAGCGCTGGACCGCAGCGGACGCCCGACCGCCATCGATATCGTCTCCGAGGAAGATGGCACGCAGCGGCGTGTGAGTCTGTGGGGGCTGAGAGTGAGCGAGTCCACGTTCAATCAAGTCCGTGCAGACAAGAGTGACGATGGGATTGTCCAAGCCAACGCCGCTGGTACCAAACCTGCCGGCGCCATCAACCTTGTTTACAGCCTGCCGAACCTTGGCGGCACAATTCACAGCTGGGAGCGACGCTAGTGTCTTCCGGACGTCGATTGTTAGCTCGCCTCGATACGGCATTGACGCAAAGCCGCAGCGACTTTCGTGAGTTGGATATCGAGGTACAAAGCACGAACGCAGCCCTGGCAAGAAACCACCGGGGCCAGGTCGCAGCCTACCAAGCGCTCGCGCGCCAACGACTGGCCGACATCGAACGCGAGACGATGATTGATGAAGCCGACCGCGCTGACAAAGAGGCCGCTCGGTTACTGGCTCATCGCGATGACGCGCTCGGCGCTTTGGAGAAGGAGCTCACCGACAATGCCGATGCTTTGACCCGCCTGCGAAGTCAAGAAACTCAGCAAGTCGAAGCGCTGGAGGCCGCTGAGTCCGCACTGGAGTCGCGACTTGCGGAAGTGGACGCCGAACTTGCCGAATCATCTGCCCATCAGGCACTCGTCAAAGGTGCACAAGACGCGGTGAACACCGTCAACAACGCGACCGAGAAACTGCACGACGCCCAGGCCCAGCGCGAGCAGAAACGCATCCCGTATGACAACGATCCATTGTTCACCTATCTATGGGATGCGCGCTACGGAACCTCGGATTACCGCGCAGGCCTGTTCCGACGGTTCATGGACGGACGGGTCGCTAAGCACATCCGTTTCGAGGCGGCACGCCGAAACTTTCACACGTTGAACGAGATTCCACGGCAGCTAGCAAAGCATGTCGAGCGGCTTGAGGAGACAGCAGCTGCGGCCGCCCAAAAGGTGGTTGATGCTGAAGCTGCCGCTGACCGCGACGCCGGCGTAGACGCACTCCAAGCGGCTGTCGAAGAACGGCAACTGACGCTCAACGACACCGAGCAATCAATCGAGACTGCCCAGTCGGACTATGCTGAGCTGCTGAAGTCGCGCCAAGCTTTTGCTGACGGGCGCGACCCCGACTTTCGGGCGGCTCTCAAAGTCCTAACTGAGCAAATGCAAGCCGAACCGATACCCGAACTGTCGCGCGCAGCCGCGCTAACGCCAACGACAGAAGATGACAGCGTCGTTGCAAGGTTGGCCGAACTGCGAGACGAGCATGATCGACTGTCGGAGTACATCGAAGGTCATCGCGAATTGCACAGCAAACGTGCGGACCGGATGAACGGTCTCATTCATTTGCGGCGAAAGTTTCGTGAGCGCGGCTTTCATCAGGCCAACAGCGTCATCGACGACCGCGGCGCTGTCGAGACGATGTTGGCGGAATACATGCGGGGACTGATCTCCAGCGATAGGCTCTGGCGCAGAATTTCCAAAGCTCAACGATTCCAACGCTCACGAATGTCCTCAAGCCGACCCGGTCGAATCGGAACAACACGAATGCCACGCATGCCTCGTAGCGTGCGAATTCCACGAAGTGTCGGCCGCAGCGGTGGTTTCGGTGGTGGTGGATTTCGCACCAAAGGCGGCTTTTAGTCGCACCGCGCCCCGTCAGTGCGCACCTCTTGTGTGCACTGCACCATAATTGCGCGACTCAGTTTGCGCCCTTCCTGAGAGTCCAATCGACAAAAAACGGTTAAGCCGCTGATTCTGAAAGAATCGGGAATAAAGGCTCTGTCGGAAGAAAAGTTGGCACGTGACTTGCTTTATTACTTACAAGCGGCAAGTACCGCACCGATCAACCCGCGCAGTGGGCTTCATTAGGTTTCGCCCCCCGTCATCCAAATGCGTCCGCTGCGCGGGTTTTTTTCTGAATCCCCCCAATGGTCGGCCCGGCCGTGAGTTCCGTCTCACGGCCGGGACGCGGCCTCACCCCCCTTCGGTGTTGCGTTAGCAGAGCGCGTGGTCTTTTTCTTCTTGCGCTTCGCTGTTTTCTTTTTGCTCGCCGGCTCAGGCGATGCACTGCCATTGATTGTTTCGCTCGCCTTTGCCAGCCGTTGCTTCGCGGCAGCCGCACCTGGCCCGATAGTCGCGTCTTTCAGTGCTTCGAAAGACTGTTGTAGGCAATCACAATAAAACGCCGGATCAGGCATCATCTCCCGACACGACACCGCACTGATTGTGATCTGATTGTTGTAGCTCAGAACAGGTTGGAAAAGACCCAGGCCGTGAACGACCGGACCCAAACCGAAGTTCGCAACCATCTGTGAGCCCATCGAGTACAACGGGACGTTGACGCCCGGAACATTCGTGATCACCGTGTTGAACAATGGCGGCAGCGACTCCGAAAGCCGCATGCGTGCGTAGGCTCTGACCAACAGCCCAGCGGTCGTTGACGGCAAGAACTCCGCAGCGCTAACCGCAAGTTCAGGGCCCATGGCAAACGTCATCTTTTTCGCGTTTTGCGAAGCTTCGTTCACGGCCAACAATCGCTCGAGCGGGTCGGCGATATCCGTTCGGATCGGCAAGCTCATCGCCGCCACAAGATTTCCAGCACTGCGTTGTTCGCTCGGGTTGCGCACGGACATCGGCGCCATGGCGACCAGCGACTCATCGGGCAGTTCGTACTTCGATTCCAAATAGGTTCTTAGGGCACCACCGCAAATTGTGACAATCACGTCATTCACAGTCGTTCCGGGCTGGCTGTTTTTGATGGCACGAATGTCATCCAACGAGAAACTGCGGCCATCGAAGACACGGTGCGAAGTGACGTTGCCATTGAATCGGGTTCTTGGAACCGACTGCGGCCCTTTCAGTTCCTTGGTTGCAAGACCGCCGATGATCCGACCCACCGCCGGCAGTGTCTTGCGCGCCATGCGTCCGACACGTAGTGGCGCACCGGCCATTCGAGCGCTGGTTCTTGCCAGCAATTCAAGGCCTGTCGGCTCTCTCTCAGCAAACCACTCCCGATCCGGCGGGGTCACGTCCGCAGTTGGCGAGACATCATGAAGTGCTGCAGCAATCTCCGCGCCGGATACGCCGTCGATCGCTGCATGGTGCACCTTGCTGACCACGGCAAAGCTGCCTTTCGGTACACCCTCGACGGCGTCCAACCCTTCGATGATCGTCACTTCCCACAACGGGCGATTGAGATCGAGTGCACGCGCATGAAGCCGAGCAGCCTGGATACACAGTTGCCGCCAGTCTCCTGGCGCCGGCAACGCAATGTGACGCACATGAAACTCGAGATCGAAATCAGGATCCTCGATCCAATACGGATGATCCAACGACAGCGGCACCCGCGCGAGGCGCTGCCGGAACACGCGTGCTCTGTGCAGTCGCTCTTCGTAGAACTTGAGAATGTCCTTAAAACGAACATGCCCACCTGGCGCGGTGGATTGGTCATAAATGCAAAGGCTGCCGATGTGCATCGGCGTGTTGGCTGTTTCCAAATAGAGGAATGAGGCGTCAAGGCCGGACAGCTGTTGCATCTAACGTTCTCTTCGCGGGGAGAATATCGAAAAAGAATACCCGATCTTCACGCCGTTTGCTTGTGAGTCTTTGATAATGCTCCAAATGGCCGCACCACTATTGCGCTGCCGCAACTGTCTCTCTGGTCTTTCTCGCACAGGTCTAACCGACGTCAAACAATCCGTCTGAGACCGCAGCGATAAACCAGTCAATGCTGTTGGGGTTGGCCATCGTATCTCGATTGATTCCGGCAGCGCCGGCCTGGCCGAGCAAGATACGGCGCACGGGAATCTCCATCTTCTTGCCGGAGAACGTGCGTGGCACTTCATCGATGGCGTAGACGACGTCTGGCACATGACGTGGCGATAAGCCACTGCGAACCGCTTGACGAATCTCATCGATCAGCGCTTCTGTCAGTTCGCGGCCTGGCTCGAGCACAACAAACAACGGCAGCAATGAATCGCGCCCCAAAAACTCAAGGTCAACAACCAGACTGTCGGCTATGCCCCCAATCGACTCGACAACTCGGTAGATTTCGCTCGTGCCCATACGGATGCCCTGGCGATTGATCGTCGCGTCCGAGCGCCCGTAAATCACGGCACTGCCTCGATCCGTGATTCGAATCCAGTCGCCGTGACGCCATACGTTGGGATAGGTGTCGAAATAGCTCGCCTCGTATTTTTCGAATGCAGGGTCATTCCAAAAGCTCACCGGCATCGATGGCATTGGCTTAGTGATGACCAACTCTCCCACCTCATCGATCACCGGTTTTCCGGCGGGATCAAACGAGGACACGGCACAACCCAACGAGCGGCAACTGATCTCGCCGCGCACGACCGGCACGCTCACTGCACCACCAAGACAGGCGCTGGCGAAGTCCGTACCACCCGAAATCGAAGACAGAAACACGTCTGACTTAACCGAACCGTAGATCCAATCGAAAACGTCCGGTAACAGTGGTGAACCCGTCGAGCCCAGTCCATCGAGCATCTCAAGGTTGTGTGACTGGCGAGGTTCCAGTCCAGCGTTCTTACAGGATTCGAACCAAGCCGCACCGGCACCGAAGACCCGCACCTCGTGGCGCTCCACAACGGACCACAGTCGGTTCAAGTCCGGCTTCGCCGGGTTGCCATCGTAGATACACGCGGTCGCTCCGATCAGCATGGCAGCAATATTGTAGTTCCACATCATCCACGCCGTGCTGGAGAACCACATGAACCGGTCGCCGGCTTTGAGGTCCATTTGCAACCGCATTTGCTTCAGATGCTCGAGCACGATCCCCCCGTGACTGTGCACGATCGCCTTAGGTTTTCCTGTGGTGCCGGAGGAGTAAACAATCCACAACGGATGCTCAAACGCGACGTCGGTCGGTTGCAGACGATGCTCCCCGATCAGCGCATCTGACCAAGTGACCGTCGGGATATGCGCGGGCCTGGCGCCCCGGCAATTGCTCGCGGGGATTCGAATAAGCGCCTTCACGGTCGGCAACCCAGTGA
This sequence comes from Pseudomonadota bacterium, assembly GCA_038533155.1. Taxonomy (GTDB): domain Bacteria; phylum Pseudomonadota; class Gammaproteobacteria; order Steroidobacterales; family Woeseiaceae; genus CALBPI01. The sequence continues at coordinate 14,750 of JBCAZH010000038.1, forward strand.
CCAATGCCTCAACAACATCCGAGCGATCAAACGTCTTGCCGCCGTAGTCGTAGCCATCTGCGGCGATTAAGACTTTGGGTTCTATTTGCGAAAACCGATCGAGCACACCTTGCGCGCCAAGGTCGGGTGCTGCGACAGACCAGACAGCCCCGATGCTTGCGACTGCATGGAACGCAACGATGCACTCGGGAACGTTATGAAGATATGCGACCACACGATCGCCAGCCCGCACACCCAGATCGCGGAGCGTCTGCGCAAGGGCCGCAACCTGGGCTTCCCATGCCGCCCAGGTCAGTCGATCCACGTCGCCATTTTCATGCTCGCAAAGCACGGCAACTTCATGTCGCTCGACATGTCTTTGAACGACGCTCACGTAGTTGACGTGGACACCAGGAAACCACTCCGCGCGCGGCATTTTGGTGCTCGCCAAAACCGGCTGATCCGGATGCAGCGCAGGCAACTCATTGAAGTCCCACACACAGCGCCAGAACATCTCCGGCGTATCGACCGACCAACGCCAGAGAGACTCATAGTCGGCAAACTCGAGCCCGCGCGTCGCCACCAAGAACTGTTGGAAACCGGCAAGTTCGCTCTGATCGAACCGATCCTGGTCGCATCGCCAGAGTGTTTTCAAGGTGTCGTTCATCATGCCCCCGCGTGTGATGGCGAGTAGTGTAGCGCACGGCGTTTCGTTGCGAACACAGCGACGGTGCGTACAATCTTGATCACACGGACGCCAGAGACTGACAGATGGACATACCCAAGTTGATATCGTGGATCGAACGGAGCATTTTGATCCTCATCGTCGCGCTCACCGTCGGCGCAGTGCTGATCGAGCTCCACACCGTCTGGGTCAATCGCACGATACGCATTGCCGATATTCTGCTGCTGTTTCTTTACACAGAAGTCATCTCGATGGTCGGCATTTTCTACCGCAGCAACACGATCCCAGTTCTCTATCCGATCTTCATCGCTATTACGGCGTTGGCGCGATTGGTGGTCCTACAAAGCAAGGACATGGAACCCGCGACTATCGTGTTCGAAGCCGGGGCGATTCTGATTCTCGCAGTTGCCGCTTTCGCGTTGAGATTTACTGTTCGTGAGGCCATGACGCCGCACACACAAGCGAATGACGAGTGAATCGTATGCTCGTTGACGCTGTATTCGCGGCCGATTCGATCCAGTAAGATCGCGCCCTATGTCTACGTTCAACGCAATCCGATACGTACTCAATCGGTTCGTGCTTCGCCGTTCGCACTTGACCGCCAAGGCCGATGGCCTGGTTTTCAAGGTCAAGACCGAGGATGTCGTCGGTCGCCACATCTATAAGTATGGGCAGCATGAACCGGCGCTAACCGAGTGGCTACGGGGAAACGTCAACCCGATTGACGGTGATCTGTTGATCGACATCGGCGCGAATATCGGCTGGTACGCGTTGTTGTTCGAACTGCTGGCACGCGGCACGACAGCCGAGGTGCATGCGTTCGAACCGGCGCCCGACAATGTCGCACTGCTCCGCCACAACCTCGAAATCAACGGCGCGCAACACGTGACACTGCATGAGGTCGGCCTATCGGACAACGCAGATGGTGCGGCCTTGCATTTGTTTTCGGATACCAACCGGGGGCGCCACTCCCTGCTTCCGATCAATGACCACAAATCCGTCGATATCCGTACAGCGAGATTAGACGACCTTTTGCAAGGCCTGCAGCTCGACGATCGACCGATTCGCGTACTAAAGATCGATATCGAGGGCTTTGAACTAATCGCCCTGCGAGGCGCGCCGGAAGCGCTGCAACGATGTCAATTTTTGGTGACAGAGTTTTCGCCACACTACATGCGCCAAGGTGGGCTCGATCCCCAGGCACTGGTCGCGTACCTCTCAGGGCTTGGATTCGAGCCTTCGCTGCTGCACGAGTCGCGCCTCGAGTCGACCAACAGTCAAGCGTTACTGGCCGCTGATCGTCAGTGTGACATCATCTGGCGACGCGACTAGCGTCTTTACAAATGCGGCTACTGTGCATCTCCTCTCACGCGGATACCCGTAACAGCGTCCGCCCAGAGGCCGAGTCTTTCATTGGGCTGCAACGCCGGGGTGTGAATGTCACGGTCATGACGCAGTCGGACTCTAGTTATGCCGATGACCTCCGAGAGGCCGGGATTACGTTATTGCATCAGCAGCTGAAGAAAAAGTTCTCGTGGCGTGAGATGCGACGTATTCGTCGAGAGATACGGGAGCGTGGCATCAACGCCGTTTACGCCTTCAACAACAAAGCGATCTGCACGGCCGCCTTCGCGTGCATAGGTCTGCCCGTAGTCATGATGACGTACCGTGGACAGACGGGAAACATTCGACGATTCGATCCGTCCGCTTACTTGACGCATCTTCATCCACGAGTCGATGCGATCGTCGGCGTATCGCAATCCGTGGTCGATGACCTCAGACCCCAGGTCAGCGGCCGGGTCGTGCTCAAACGAATCTACAAAGGTCATAGCCTCGATTGGTACTCGGAACCTGCGAGCGAACGAGCTGCGCTAGGACTGAGCGGCGAACATTTCGTGGTTGGTTGCGTTGCGAACAATCGACCCCGAAAAGGCGTCGAGTTTTTGATTCGTGCATGCGGTCAGCTTGCAGATCTTGACCGGTTACGTCTGGTGTTAATCGGCTCGGGTATGGACGAGCAGACACTTGCGCCAGTGTTAGAAGCGACCGGAATGCGCGAGCGAACGGTGACGCTTGGGCCAAGGAACGACGCCACCAGCCTCATTCAGGCCTGCGACGTTTCGGTGTTACCGGCTATCCGTCGGGAGGGACTACCGAAGACGGTGATCGAAGCCATGGCGTACGGCGTCCCCGCCATCGTGACAGACACAGGCGGAAATGCCGAGTTGGTGGCGGATGGCGAATCCGGATTGGTGGTGCCCGTGAAAGATGCACCCGCGATCGCCAACGCGCTGAAAACCCTGCATGACGCCCCCACGCTGGCGCGTGAGATGGGATCGGCTGGGAAGAGACGGATCGAGTCTCACTTCCATGTCTCGGCGACCATTCGAGAAACACAGCGTTTGCTGGAACAACTCACCCAAAACCTCAGCCGAGCGTAAATACCTGCGACTCAAGCGCGGCTCTCGGTGGTCGCTATAACCACTTTAGCGGGTGGCACTTGAGTTAAAATTGCGACCAAATGTAGACAAAGAAGCGATTAACATGGCGCAAGCGCACGTCGGCGAAACAACCGCTGGCGGTGCAACGTTTACCCGCGCCAGTCGATTGAGCGCATTGCATTGGTCAGTACTCTGCGTTGCGCTCGTCGTGACCGTGACGGCTTCTTGGCTGTCGCGGCAAGAGGCCCAAGCCAACGCGGAGAATCAGTTTGTTGGCGCCGCCGAGCGGATCGTCCAACAAGTGCAATTTCGCATGGCGAAGTACGAAACCGCGATGCGCGCAGGTGTGGCCGCAATCCACGCCACGCCGGTGCGCCCTACTCGCGGTCAGTGGAAAGCGTTTGCTAGCCGACTGGCAATCGACGAGACCTACCCTGGAATTGCCGGAATTGGACTTAGCCTCGCCATCGACCGATCGCAACTGGAATCGCACATCCTTGAGTTCGCAGTAGATCGGCCAGAGTACCGACCCTACCCAAATCACAACCGGGAGCTCCTTTTTCCAATTGTTTTTGTCGAGCCCGAGGCACGGAATTCGGTGGCCATCGGGCTAGACCTGGCGCACGAACCTAGGCGGTTTCGCGCTGCGCAACAGGCACGGAGCACCGGTCAAACGCAGATTACGGCTCCGATTCAATTGGTAGCCGATCAGCCAGGTCAGGCTGGGTTTTTACTACTGACCCCGTTCTTCAATCGCGACATCATGTCCAAGTGGGATGCATCGGAGGGTGATTTACTGGGCTTTGTTTGCGCGCCGTTCAACATCGATGAATTGCTGGTCGGTGTACTAGGTCAGGAAAGCCGCAACGTCGCGATTAGACTCAGCGACAGCGATGAAATCCTGTTTGATGAATGGTCAGATAATCCGACCAAGGCGGAGCAAACGACGTCGATCAGCATCCCAATTTTCGGCAGGCAATGGCAATTTGATTTCCGGTCGGACGATTACGCTGCAGCAACACAGACTTCAACCGCGATCCTGGCCCTCGGTTTAGCAATCGACGGGATCTTGCTCTTGATGTTTGTCTCAATGGCGAGAGTCAATCGACGTGCGGTTGCGCATATCGAAGCTGTGAATATGGCCCACCACAGCCTTTCGAGTGCTCTATCTGAGGCGAACGCACAGCTTGGAGAATTCGCCCACGCGGCGAGCCAACAGCTGCGCGCCCCGCTACGCGGCATCGTGGGTCTCACCGAATGGATCCGTGAAGACATTGCAGCCGTTCCACAAATTCAGGTGACGAATCAGTTGTTGCCGACACTGGAGCATGTTGACACGATCCGCAAACGCGCTCGCCGCATGGACTCCTTAATCCATGGGATTCTTTGCTACGCCGAAGTCGGTTCGCAGCCGCAAGCGCCAGAAGCCGTCAAGGCCACCGCACTCTGCGATGCTTCTTGCGAGAACATCGACTTGCCTGACGGCGCCTTGATCATCAACAGTGAAGTAGAAACACTGAAGATCGACCAGTCGCGCATCATCCAGGTGCTCCGAGAGTTGATCGACAACTCGCTGCGACATCATGACAACATCGATCCGTTGCGGATCGAACTCCGCATTACCGAAGATGAACTGCACTACGAGTTCATGCTCTCGGACAATGGACCTGGGATCGAGGCCACCCACGTAGAGGCTGCGTTCCAATCGTTCACAAGTTTGAGACCTCCCGAAGACACCAGAATGTCAGGACTGGGTCTGACCCTTGCCAAAAAGATCACCGAATCCGTCGGGGGATCCATTTCCATTACCAACGCTCAGACTCGCGGCACGCGCGTCATTGTGCGTTGGCCGAAACCAGTGCTTACAGAGGACAGGGAGGCCGCAGCATGAATCGAGCATGTTACTCATTGCTCGTTGTCGAAGACGACGATCTGGACATCGAGAAACTCAAGCGGAGCTATCGCCGGATCAACGTCGAAATAGAACTTCTCTGCGCAACCGATGGTGAACAAGCACTGCACATGTTGCGCGACCAAATCGATAAGCACGCACTCGGCAGACCGCCCATTATGCTGTTGGACATCAATCTACCCAGGTTGAATGGGCTTGAGCTACTGCAACGCATTCGAGCGGACAAAAAGACGGCGCTGACCCCTGTATTCATCATCTCGACATCGTCTCGGCCCGAAGATGTGTACGAGGCGTACAGACATAACGCCGCGGGCTACTTCACCAAGCCAATGACCATGAGTGAGACATACGAGTTGGTCCGCGTGCTACATCAGTATTGGTCACATACATTGCTTCCCGCACCGATCGGCATCGAGACCGGTCGATTCCAAAAGGCGACCAATCAGTAGCAAGGCTTGACGCTGCGTCCTTGGGATAGTCAGTATCCGCGGTTGGGGACTAACAATCGAGCCATCGATGACTCACTCGAACAAGAGCGCGGACGACCTCCCGTTTCTGGAAGATGGTGTCTTTCGCGATCGCGGCGCCGTCAACACGCGGCTGGAAACCTTCGTGGATGCGGCCTTCGCATTTACGTTGACATTGCTCGTGATCTCTTTCGATAGCGTGCCGACAACCTTCGATGAACTCACGTACGCGCTGCGACTGACCCCCGCGTTCTTGGCCTCGTTCGCGCTGCTGATGATGTTTTGGTTCGCCCATCGTTCTTGGTCGCGGCGCTATGGACTGGATGGCGCCGCGGCAGCTTTGATCAGTATGGCGCTCGTGTTCATCCTCTTGGTCTATGTCTTTCCTTTGCGATCTATCGCGTCGGCGGCCCTGGCAAGAATGACCGGCGGCTGGGTTCCCCTTGAGCTCAAGATCACCGAAGAAGGGCAAGCGCGCGGCCTGTTTGTGATTTACGCCGTGGGTTTCATGTTGGCAAGCTATTGCATGGCCGCACTCTACTACTATGCGTACCGGGTTCGCGACATGCTGAGACTGTCGGACGCCGAATCGTTCTTGACCCGCATGGACGTCTACTCCTGGATCATTATCGGCTCCACCGGGATCGTATCTATGGTGTTGGCAGTCGTACTGCCTGGCCAATGGCTCGGCCTCGCTGGGTGGTCTTACGCTTTGCTCGGCATCATCATGCCGCTTTTTGGTGCGTGGATCTCTCGGCAGTTGCGCACGCGTTTTGGACGTGACTAGCGAGCCCGGTGTGGCGTTCTAAAGTGCACGATCAGGGTGATCAGCAACATCAGCGAACCCAGCCACCAAGCCCATCGCCAGGGTGAAATTTCGCGCTTGATGATTTCGAACTGGTTCAGATAGATCGTCTCACAAGCCCCATCACCGGTGTCGGTGCGCGTCGTACTGGTACCGCGTCGACTGCCATTTGGGCTCATGTATTCGGCAAGCACACCACTCAAACGAATCTGGTCACCGATCCGAACGCGACTTATTTCGCGTCGGATCTCCGGATCATCTGTTAGCAGGTGATTGTTGGAGATCTGCTGTTCGTTAAACCGCTGCCCAGCGGCGCGCGAACGATAAGTCCAGAAACACGTAAAAACACCGCTTCTGAACTTGTATTCACCCAGTTCGGGAATCCGCGCGTTGTTCCCCCAAACCACACACAAGTCAGCGGCGTTCAAATGGTCATCGCTACGGCGATGCATTCGTGAGTTCTCACCATCGTGCAGCCGATACGACACGACCAGCCCGGTCAGCTCGTAGCCGAATTTCGGCTCTATTCGGTACTCTCGACCCTTCCAATCAACCGCAAATGCGCGATTGATCGTTCGGTCCTGCACAGGATCCACATCCAGCAATGGAAGTATCGAGGCCGCTGGTGGTAGCGCATTCCGATTCCAGAATCCGACGGTCGCAACCATCAGCGACAACAACATCAGCCCATTGTTCAAGCGCATCGGTCAGTAGTACTCAAGCGGCGTTGCCTTACCCCAAAATACACGATACGCGAAAAACGAATAGCCGATGATGACGGGCAGAACGAATGCCGCCCCGAAGAAAATGATCAACAGCGACTCAGGCGCTGCGGCCGCATCCCAGATAGTGATCCGGTCAACAACAAGATAAGGAAATAGGCTATACGCCAACCCGTGGAATGCGAGTAGAAACAACCCGCAGGTACACGCGAACGGGACCCAATCACCGTAGTGGTTGTCGTCGGCAAGACGAACAGGGAGACGACCGAGAGCTCGCCAGGCAATCGCAAGCACGACGATTGTCGCAACCGGAACCGGCCAAACCATCAGGAGATTGCCGATATCAAACCATTTGTGAAAAACCCGCGAACTGACTAAAGGCGTCACAACGGACACAGCGGCGATGCCGACCGCCATGAGAATCATCGCGTACTTGGCCCAGTCGATGGCCTTGCGTTGCAAAGCGTCGGACGTTTTGATGATCAACCAGGTCGCACCGAGCAGTGCGTAGCCGGACGCAAGGCAAACGCCGATGAACAAAGAAAACATGAGGCTCGGCACGTCTCCTGTAAATCCAGTCACGACCTGACCCAGCATATAGCCTTGGCTGATTGCAGCGAGTGCCGATCCGGCAAAGAACACCCGGTTCCATGTTTCTTTGAATTTCGCGCGCGCCTTGACACGGAAATCGAATGCAACTCCTCGCAGCGTCAAGCCGATCAACATCATCGCTATGGGCAGATAGAGTTCGCCAAGAATCACACCGTGCGCTGTCGGAAAGGCCACCAACAAAATACCGACCCCCAACACTAGCCAGGTCTCGTTGGCATCCCAGAACGGACCAATCGAGGCGATCATCAAGTCCTTTTCATCGCTTTCCGCGCGCAGCAACAAGATACCAACGCCGAGATCAAACCCATCCAAGATGACATAGGCGAGGATCGCAACGCCCATCATCACCATGAAAGCCAGAGGCAGCCAGCCGGCTTGAGTCGAGAGGTCTGGGATCAGCTCAGACATGTTCCAGTGAGACCCCCGGCAAAACTGCTGGCCCGTGAGCTGTGGGCTCCGCTTGCTTGGCTTCCGGCGTGCCAGCCTTGAGTGCAAGGTAGAAGACCGCCGAGATGTACGCCGCGATCAACACCGCATAGAGCACAAGATACAGCGTCAGCGTCAGCGCAACCGCGCCTCCACTCACAGGACCCAGCGCATCCGTCGTTTTCAGGACTCCGGATACGAGATACGGTTGACGACCGATTTCCGTCGTGTACCAGCCACTGAGCACACCGACCCAACCAGCGAAGGTCATCGCGGTCATGGTGCGCATCAACAATACCCCCGGCATCCCGCCTTTGCGTAGCCGCCAGACGCCAAGCCAAGCGACCAACAACATCGCCATGCCGGTAGCTACCATGATCCGAAACGCCCAGAAGACAGGCGCGACCGGCGGGTGCTCGGCAAATTCGTTCAGACCTTTGACCTCGCCATTAAGATCATGGGTCAAAATCAGCGAGGCAAGTCCAGGCACTTCGAGCGCCCAACGATTTTCCCTCGCCTCGGCATCAGGCAACCCGAACAGCACTAGCGGCGCGCCTTCGGTGGTCTCCCACAGACCTTCCATGGCCGCCACTTTGGCTGGCTGGTGTTCCTTGGTGTTCAAGCCGTGCAGGTCGCCTGCAAAAATCTGTAAAGGCGCGAGCACAGCACCGAGGATCAGACCCGTTCGTAGCGTCGCCGCGACCGCAGGCGTACGGTCGTTGCGCAGCCACCGAAACGCGGATACCCCGGTCAATAAAAACGCGACGGTCAGGAAAGACGCCAGCGTGGTATGGGTGAGTCGGTAAGGGAACGAGGGATTGAAGATGATGGCAAACCAATCGGTCGCGTGTGCGACGCCATCGCGCATCTCGAACCCAGCCGGCGTGTGCATCCAAGACACCAACGCCAAGATCCAGAAAGCCGAGAGTGACGTGCCGCCAGCGACCAACACGGTTGCCAGCGTATGAACGCGGTTCGAAACCCGCTTGAAACCAAACAGCATAATCCCGAGGAAACTCGCCTCAAGAAAGAACGCGGTCAGCACCTCATAGCCCAAAAGCGGTCCCGCGATATTACCCACGGTCTCCATATATCCGGGCCAGTTCGTACCAAACTGAAAGCTCATCGTGATGCCGCTGACGACACCGAGCGCGAACGACAAGGCAAACACCTTGACCCACAAGCGATAGGCATTCATCCACTTGTCATCACCCGTCGCGTTAAACCGCAACTTGAAGAACAACAGTAGCCAGCCGAGACCCAGTGTGATCATCGGAAATAGAATGTGGAAGCTGATATTTGCCGCGAATTGGATTCGCGATAGCAACAGAGGATCGGCGGTCATTTCTTTCCTCCTGAGGTGCTGTTTTTGCCAGCACGCTTCAGTCGACTTGGCGCCGTCAGCAGTTTCTGAACGCCACCGCCAAGCTTCATCAGCTTGACCGCGGTTCCGCGCTCAAGTTCGCTCACATCATCCAACCAGCTCGTGACGAGCTCGATAAGCTCCAGCATGGACTTCATACGTTGTTCCGCATAGCTATCGGCCGATTGCGTCGGCGGCTCAAGCAAGACGTTGCGCAACAGCGAAAGCGTGGGGTCGATTTCGCGCTTGCGTCGCTCCTGCACAAGAATTCGAAAGATCTCCCAAATGTCTTCCGGCGCACTGAAGTAGTCGCGGCGATCGTCTGGCAGATGCTGCAACCGCACCAAGCGCCAAGCCTGCAGCTCCTTGAGCGCCATGCTGGTGTTAGATCGAGAGATCGAAAGCGCGGCTGTAATGTCATCTGCATTGAGGGGAGCCTCATTGACGTATAGCAATGCGTAGACTTGGCCGACCGTTCGGTTGATGCCCCATCGACTTCCCATTTCACCGAAATGAAGAATAAACGCCTGTTGATATGCAGTAGTTTTCATTAGTTTCAATAATTTCTGAAATTACCGGAATTTTAGAACTGAAAGTCATTACTTTCCAGTTTTTTCGATTCGAATAGCGACGCGTTTCACACGATTTTTTCGAGCGAACGCACAAAAAAAGTGCATAGCCGTCGCACTTGAGCGACAAAACCGCACCAAACGTTTCATTTCGATGAAATTTACGTCGCGGTTGTTGAAACGCGGCTCGCGCGAGCGGTTATAATGTTGCACCGTCATCGCTTTGACCGAGTTCGCGGCATGGTGCCTGAATCTTCTTGAGCGACTGGAGAGCCTTAAGGAGGTTTCATTATGGGTAAAAAGCTATACGTTGGTAACCTGCCGTATTCGGTGGATCAGCAACAACTTCAAGAGGCGTTTTCGCCATTCGGATCTGTCGATTCCGCTGTCGTGATCAACGATCGCGATACCGGTCGCAGCAAAGGCTTTGGTTTCGTCGAGATGGGCTCGGATGCTGAAGCACAGGCTGCGATTGACGGCTTGAACGGCACGAGCCTGGATGGACGTAACATCACCGTCAACGAAGCGCGTCCGCGCGCACCGCGACCTGATCGCGGCGGCTACGGTGGTGGCGGCGGTTCCAACCGCTGGTAAGCGTCACTCGCTTAAGAAAGCCCGGCTTCGGCCGGGCTTTTTTTTGTCCGAGTCGTTTACACTTGTCGGGTGGAAACGCAATTGGTCATAGCAGAGCGAACAGAGCACTGGCTCACGCTGACATTGGATCGGCCGGCCGCACGCAATGCGCTGTCCAATGCCCTGATCGAAACACTGGTCGACGAACTTGAGAAAGCCGCCCAAGACCGTGAGGTCCGAGGCATCACACTGCAAGGCGCAGGTCAGGTATTTTGTGCCGGCGGAGATATCAACGAATTCGCTGCCGTGCACGCCGATATTCCCGAAGCCTTCGAACGAGTATTCGCGAACAGCATCCGCACCGGCGAGTTGTTGAGAGTCGTTGCGGAACAACCGCAGCCCGTAGTGGCGGCGGTACACGGCGCAGCCATTGCGGGCGGCCTGGGCCTAATGGCCGCTGCCGATATCGTTATCGCGGCCGCCAACACCCGTTTCGCACTGACCGAAACCAGACTTGGCATCGTGCCGGCTCAAATTGCGCCGTGGATCTCCGCGCGCACAGGCACGAATATCGCCAAACGCTTGATGCTGTCCGGCAGGCGCTTCAACAGCGATGAGGCACTGGCTTACGGTCTCATCGACCGATTGGTCGATGAGGAGTCGGATCTCGCGGGGCAAGTCCGCGACGTGCAAAGCGACATTCTGCGCTGTGCACCTGAGGCCAATCGTCGGACCAAGCGGTTGATGCGTTCGCTCGTCAATCCCGTCAGCGACGAACAAATCGCAAGCGCCGCGAAGACGTTCACCGAAGCATTGACCAGCGACGAGGGTCATCAGGGCGTCGCCGGTTTCTTGAAGCAGAAAGCGCCGCCCTGGTCACCGCAGGAACGTTAAGGCGGTTGACCAGCGTCGCTAGCCGACCGACACTCGAACTTTGGAATAACCAATAGAATCCGCTATGCAGACTCGCCAGCTTGAGGTGCACCTCACTCAAATCGCTAACACTCGAATTGCTGATGTCGATCTTCCGCCGCTAAAGGAAGGTGAGATCACGGTAGCGATCGATCGTTTCGCGTTAACCGCCAACAACATCACTTACGCTGTCGTCGGCGAGAGAATCGGCTACTGGAACTTCTTCCCGGTGGACGATCCCGAGTATGGGCTTGTACCCGTATGGGGGTTTGCGAATGTGATCGAGTCGAGTCATGACGACATTGCTGTCGGCGAGCGACTCTACGGCTACTGGCCGATGGGAACGCATTTGCGAATGCAACCTGGCCGTGTCTCAGCGCAGCGTTTTTTTGACACGACGAGCCATCGCGCGGAGTTGCCACCGGTCTATAACGCCTATGCTCGTTGCAGCCATGAGGCGCATTATGACGCCAACCTAGACGATGCCAGGATGCTGCTGTTTCCGCTCTACGCGACCTCATTTTGCTTGTACGATTTTTTGATCGCGAATGAATTTTTCGGTGCCGAACAAATCATCATCCCGAGCGCTTCTTCGAAAACGTCTGTTGGCCTCGCATTCGGTCTTGCCGGAGACTCCGGTAAGCGGGCGGTTGTCGGACTGACATCACCCGGCAACATCCAAACGGTCGAGAACATGGGCTTTTACAACGCCGTGTTCAGCTATGACGATCTCGAGTCCGTAGATGCAACCGTTCCGACAGTGATTGTAGACATGTCGGGCAACGGCGAGGTGCTGTCAAAACTGCATGAACGCCTCGGCGACAATATGCGCTACACGTCAAACGTAGGACTAACCCATTATCAGGACAACCAAATGGGTGAACACTTCATTCGCGCGCGTAGCGCCATGTTCTTTGCGCCGGGCCACATGCAGCAACGCAACAAAGAATGGGGTCCCGGCGAGTTCGAAAAACGGAGCTACCAGTTTTGGCTCGACGCGACGACAGCGACGGCGGCCTGGCTAAAGTATCGACATCTGTCGGGCAGTGAGCTCATGCAAGCCGCCTATCGCGAAGTGCTATCCGGCGAAGCCAAACCGGATGTCGGGCTCATTATCAGTCCTAGCGAATAAAGGACACGACACGCTACCGATAGGTCGCGTCCACGCTGACCGGAAAATTGACCGACCGCGCAATGAAGCACTTCTCGTGGGCTGCGTGATGCAACGCGTCTGCTGCCTGCGCCTGCTCGGCGTCCGCGAGCGTGATGACCGGTCGTAAAACGGTTGCAGTGAACTCCCCGCTGCCATCCGATTCTGCGTTCAGAGTGCCGAGAGGCTGGTCAACATAGTCCGTCACCACGATTTTCTTCATGGCACACAGATGTAAGAACCACAGCTTATGGCAGGCCGATAGTGCGGCGACCAACAGCTCTTCGGGATTCCATCGCGACGGATCACCGAGATAGTTCGGGTCAGCCGAACCTTTGAGCTCCGGCTTACCGTCAGCACTGACCGTGTAGTTTCGATCGTAGCTCTTGTAGGTCTTGGTGCCCTCACCGGTATTTCCGGTCCAGGCCAACGTGAGTGTGTACTCGTGCACTTTTCCCATAATTTTTCCTCAGTACTCGACGACGATCTTGCCGAACTGTTGACCAGAGTTCTGGTATTCAAACGCCTCGCCCAACGCGGGAAGCTCAAAACTCCGATCAATTTGCGGCACAAAGCCGTCCTGCTCGATCGCTGCAACCATGCGCTCTTGGTGTGCATGACTGCCAACCGCGATCCCAATCAGACGAACTTGCTTGAAGAAATACTTCGGGAAAACAACTTCGCCTTTGCGACCGCCTAAGATTCCGATGAGTACGATGTTCCCGCCAATGCCGACCGCCTCGGTCGATTGGCGAATGGTCGCGCCGCCGCCGACATCCAGGACATGGTCAACACCGCCGCACAGTCCGAATGCGGTTTTGCCCCAATTTTCGTCGGTCTTGTAATTGATCGTGTGGTCCGCACCCATAGCGGTCAGGCGCTCGAGTTTTTCCTCGGACGATGAGGTTGCGATCACGGTGGCACCAGCCGCCTTTGCAATCTGCAGTGCGAACAAGGACATGCCCCCTGTACCTTCGACCAGCACCGTGTCGCCCGGTCGAACTCGGCATTCCTCGACTAACGCGCGCCACGCCGTGACCCCCGCACACGGCAGCGTCGCCGCCTGAGCGTCGGTGTAGCCTCGCGGAATACGGGTCAGCGTATCCGCGCCGACGTTGCTGGAATCTAGCGCGAAACCGTCGACCGTCTCACCTGCGACTTGCCACATATTGTCGAGGGCGGGTTCTCCTGTGCGCCACAGCGGGAAAAACGTCGACATGACCCGATCGCCCACGCGCCAGCGGGTGACGTCCTTACCCAGCGCAACGACTTCTCCAGCGCCATCGGACATAGGAACTCGGTCGTTCGCCACCGGAATCTGCCCCATGGCGACGAGGTAGTCGTGGAAGTTCAACGAGGTCGCCTTCCATCGCACTTGGACTTCGCCAGGCCCTGGCTCGCCGACGTCAACGTCTGTCATAGTCAGATCGTCAAGCCCGCCTTGACCCGTCACCATCAGCTTGCGCATGAGATCACTCCGTTAACTCAAATTGGCGAGCAGCATACCCCAACGGTTACCGACTCACGTAGCATTGCCGAATGCACAGTAGCGATCAAAAGCACGCGGTCATCGTCGGCGCAGGCATCGGCGGTCTCACCTGCGCACTCGCGTTGCGCCAGCGAGGATGGCGCGTGCAGGTATTGGAGCGTGCGAAATCTCTGGAAACCGTCGGCGCGGGTATTCAATTATCGCCGAACGCATGTCGCGTGTTACGTGCGCTCGGCCTGTTGGATAGGTTGATGGACGTCGCCGTAGAACCTCAGCGAATCGAAATGGTCGACGGCTTCAGCGCGGAGCCAATTTTTTCGATACCGGCAGGTTCCGCCGCCTCCGTGCGATGGGGCGCCCCCTATCTTCATTGTCATCGCGCCGATCTCATCGACGTTCTGGCGTCAGCATTGCGTGCCCAGTCGCCCGACGCCATCCAACTGGATTCGGCCGTGGAGGACGTGACCGAAACCGAGGACGAGGTCGTCCTGCGTGTAGGAAGCGAAACCATTCAAGCAAACCTTGTGGTAGCCGCGGACGGCATCCGATCTCGACTACGCGAACTGTGTTTTGGCGCATCAGAGCCGAACTTCTCTGGCCATGTCGCCTGGCGATGCACCGTGCCAACCGACCTGCTCGGCAACGATGCCCCGCCCCCAACGGCACGCGCCTGGGTCGGCCCTGGACGACATGCAGTGACGTACCGACTTCGTCGGGGCGAGATCTCGAACTTTGTTGGCGTAGTCGAAACGGACGCGTGGACAGAAGAGAGTTGGACGGCGAAAGGCACGCGTGAACAGGCACTGGCGGATTTCGCCGACTGGCACCCAACGTTGATCAGAATCCTGGAGTTGAGCGACGAGCATTTTCGATGGGCTCTGTACGAGCGAAAACCCATGCCACGCTGGCG
>JBCAZH010000039.1:0-29060 GCA_038533155.1 Pseudomonadota bacterium
AGCAGGAAAGGCACCAGAATCACCATCAGATTCATGAATGCCGTGATGTTGAGCTCGGTCGCCTCCACCTGGCGACGCGCGCTACGGCGGCGGCTGATCACGCCAGCGCCCCTTCTTTAGCAGCGCCCTCGCGTTCGGTGACCGCGTTCAAGAACTTGACCGACGCCATTTCCAAACTGTCAACGATCTGATTCGTCTTGGTTTGAATTACGGTGTGGATCAAGAGCAACGGAATCGCCGCCATCAGACCGAATGCGGTTGTGTTCATCGCAATTGAGATACTGCCCGACAACATATCCGCCTTCTCAGCCGGATTCGCGTTCGCGACGGCCGTGAACGCTTGGATCAGGCCGATGATCGTGCCAAGCAGTCCCATCAGCGTCGCAATATTTGCAAACGTCGCGAGGTAGTGCGTGCGCTTCTCAAGCCGAGGCAGCACTTCCATCATGCTCTCTTCCATCGCTTTTTCGATGTCATCGCGGCGACGCGCTGACGCCACACGATACAAGCCGTAGGTCATCACTTTGCCAATCGCCGATTTGGACTTGCTGGTCAGGCCCACGGCTTGTTGGAAATTGCCAGCCTTCAGGTAAGGCACAACCTTTTTCCACATTGCGCGGTTGCTCGCGCCGGCCATCGACAGGTAGACCCAACGCTCGATCGCGATGGCAATACCCAATCCGAAAATGAACAAGATCGGATACATAAATGCACCGCCCTGTTTGAAAAACAAAATTACTGTAGACACTGTCGTTTCCTCTGGTTGGTGGTGTGGAGACTCGCTGGCCTAATCGCCATCGGTCTCCGGATTCAAATCTTCGTAGTAGGCAATCTGCCGCTTCAGGACTTCGCGATCTGCGGGTGCCAACACTTCGTCGAGTAGCGTGTTCACGGGACGACCTACAAGATCGCCGAGATCGGAGTTTTTCCACGGCACGATGTAGAGCACCTGCGGTAGCTCCTGGTTGCCGGTGATCTGGGACGCGTTGAGCTGAATGGAATCAACGGTCGATGCGTTTGTCGGACGACCCGTCGCGGGTACCGAATCACGCTCGCCCACTGTCGCAGTAGCCTGCGTTGTATCAACGGCGCTCGTATCAACACCGGGCTCGATACCGTCAACGTCCAGGTCTGCGCTGGTATCGACTTGCGGCTCAAACTCGTCAACGTCTTGGGCCAAAGCCGAATGATGGGATGCTACAACCATCGCTAATGACAGCGCAGCGACCGCAAGCTTCTTGCTCATAGCATCCTCCTTAGTGTCCGTTCAGTTACTGCCCGACGCTCGCAGCGCGTGCAGAACGTTCTATGCGCCGGCTGATATCAGCGATCCAGCGCTTCACCTGTTTGTCTTCGTCTGGAACCAACGACTGGTACGTTTGGTAGTGCTCCAGCGCGCGTGCGTGTTGCCCGAGATACAGGTCCAGCAAAATGCCCAGGTTGAAGTGTGCCAACGCATAATCAGGACTTACTGTGACGGCCTTCAAATAAGCAGCCTCCGCATCGGCGAACCGACCTGCTTCTCTGTGCAAAATGCCAACTTCGTTCCATCCCGGCGCGTATCCGTCATGCACCGCCAGCGCGGACTGCAGTGCAGCCAACGCGTCGTCGTCGCGCTCCAATTGCCGCCAAGCAATCGCCAACGTGGTGGCAACCGCAGGATATTCAGGTGCAGACAAAGTGAGCGACTCCAGAATTTGCGCGGCGCCTTCGTAGTCTTCGACGGACATCAGCGTCTGCGCGTTGCTGTATTCCTGTGCGACTTGCTCCGGTACGACCACAACCGATTCGGCGCTGCGTGGCACATCAGGTTTGGTCGCCGGCGCGCCGCCGCAACCTGCTATCACGATGCAGGTTAGCGCCAACCAGCACTTGTTCCGTAGGCTGTTAGTTAAGTAACGCAAGACTCTGCTCACTCCGTTCTGACTTCGCGTATCGTGCCGGCATCAAAGTGGCCAACGCGTCGAAACTGCGCTCTACCCATGCATCGAAGACGCCGTCCGCAGCTCTTGCCGCATTGGCTTCGAACACTTCAATCGCCTGTTCCTCGAATGGGAACGCTTGCTCCTCGAGCAAAATGTCGTATTGCTCCATCGCATCTGCGTCGAGATCTGCCGGCCGTTCGCTATCCATCAGGTCGCGACTAAACTGCTGGTACATCTCACCGATGCGGAACGTGGACGCGGTCGTTACCTCAGCAACACCGTAGTCAGCTGCACGCCCATACGCGGCCAGCGTTTGTTCCATCAATTGACGCTTTCGCTCAAGGCTTTCTTTCAGTGGCGCCGTCAGTTTCAGGCTGGCGAAGGAAAGTCGAAGCGGTTCGGTCAGCTCCAACGTCGCCGTCGCGGCCAAGTAGCGGCTACGGTCCGTGCGCACTGCGCCGGCATTCGCGTCGACCGAGACGATCTCTTCAAGCCAACGGATTCTTGTTGAGATATCGGCATCGAGGTCGGCGATGTCCGCCAAGCGCATACGCGCCTCAAGTGTTTGATCGAAGTTGCCGGGATAGCGCGCTACCACGCGCTCCAGAGCGCTGCGCTCTTCGCTGCGCAGGCCGCCTGTCTGGTAGAGCTCTGCCGCGGTCCATAGCGCCTCTTCGCGCTCAGCCTCACTCATCAACGGATCATCCGCGATGCGTTCAAACTCACCAGCTGCCCGCAAAGAGTCTCCGGTTTCGAGATATCCGGTCGCAAGGCTGCGCGATACATCATCCGCCAGATCGCTGTCGGGATAGTTTTGTCGGAACGCTTCAAGAACCGGCGTCGCGCGTCCCCATTGCCCCATCGCTATGAGTGCCGCCGCCGCGTCATACTCCGCGGTCTCGCGTACCGGCGAATTCGGCACCGCTTGCGCTACACGCAAAAAGTGACCGACTGCGGCCTCGAGATCACCGCCGTCACGTGCAAATTCGCCTTGCTTGTAGATACTCGCAGCGATCCGTTCCTGCGTTTCACTCAAACGCTCCGCATCGGATATCGGAAGCCGCGCTTGCAGCTGGTAGTAGGCCTGCTCCGCTTCGGCAAAGCGTGCCAGATCAAAGTTGGAGTGAGCGACGACAGTCCAGGCAGCGATGGTGAGATCCGGCGCAGGTTCAACCAGCATCGCAGTGACATCATCCGCCACATCGATCGCCTGCTCGAAGCGCCCCTGCGCGAAGAAATCTTCGGCGGTTGACGTCAGCACAGCAGCCGTTTCCGGATGCTCCGGAAATGTGCCTGCAAAACGAAGGGCGCTGCTCAAGGACCGCTCATGCCAATTGGCCTTGCTCGTCTCATCTAGCTGTTGCTCGTGTTCCCGATAGGCGAGCAACGCGGCATAGCCGGCTTCAGACGCCTGCGGGTGCGTGGGATAGTCGTACGCGGTTCTTTCGTACTCGTCGGTCGCCTCATCAAACGAACCGCTTTCGAACAGGATTTCTGCTAACAGGAAATTCGTTCCGGCGGAGTCGGCTTGGCCCGGGAAATAATTGAGATATTTGCGATACCAGCGTGCCGCAGACACGTAGTCTTCTTGAACTTGAGCGGCTTGCCGCGACGCCTTCGCAGCTTCATCGAGATCGGCGACGATCGGTTCGGGGTTTTGCGCGCGCGCATGGTAGAACTGCGCGAGATCCGTCAGGTTACCTTTCAGCGCGTCAACCACCTCAGGATGTTGAGTCGCGTCGTTGGCAGTCCAGAAAGCGGTGTCCATTCCGTAGTGCTCAACGAAAGTCTCTTTGGCGGTCAACACCTGCGTCGGGAAGCCGGCCAACTTAAACGCCTCGATGACTTCAAGCTCAAGCAACGGCGAGCGCGGATGTAGCGGATTACGGCTAACGAACGCTTGGTAGGCCTTCGTTGCATCTTCGTATCGCTCTTTTTGGACGTAAAGATCGCCGAGATTCTTGTAGATCACATGCGAGAATTGCGGCTCGCCGCGCTCGTCGAAAAACTCGTCGATGCTTTTCGGTCCGTCCATGTATGAAAAGCTAATGGATAGCACACGAAGCGTATCCTCAATCAGCTCTCGTTCGGCGCGACGGGTGTTTTCCGTAAACACCAATCCACCCAGTGGATCACTGTCGACGAGGCGAAGATCCAGCAACTTGAAAAACGGCTCAAGACTCTCCTCGTGAGCCGCCGTCTTGAACTGCGACCAGCCAAGCTTGTACAACGACTGGAGATAAAACTCACGGGTCTCATCCCCATCGGTGAGGTAGCGGTACGCCGACTCGGCGTCCGCGTAGCGACGGTTGATGAACAGCATCTCACCACGACGAAACTCCGCTTCATCGCGATGAACGGTTTCTGGAAACTCTGCAACCAATCGCTCAAGAGTTGCCAAAGCCGAATCGATTTCGCCGCTGCTCTCGTACGCACGCGCCAGCTGGTAGAGGACTAAGTCATTGCGTTCGTACTTCGGATAGCGCTGCAAAAGCTGCTCATACAAATCAACCGCGCCGTCGTAGCTAGACAGCATGACGTTCTGCATATTGTCCGACAGAGTCTGCGCTTCACTTGCCTCAAGCTCCAGATCTGCCAGCCGACGCATCGCCTCAGGCCCTAGGTTGGGATCGTCGCCGACCAGATCCAAGAACAACTGATAGTTTTGTCGCGCTAACTCGCTCGCATTCTCAATATTCTGCTCGCGATCAATGACGACTTCTGTGCGCTCGAGCGCCTTGATCGTCGCATTATCGTCTTCGACATCAGCACCGCCGAACGGCCATAACCATCCGAACACCAAGACTGTGGTGAGCACGTTCAAGGCTGCGCTCCGTCATCGTTGCTCGCGGCTGTCGCACGATCGTAGACTGCAGCGAGTGCGAATCGTGCTTGCACCGTGTAGGTGTCCAGGCGTTCCTGTTGCGCCCGAAGCTCATCGACCGCCAGACCATCGAGAAACTCCCGCTGGCGTTGGATCGTCGCTTCGACTCGGGCAAGCATAAGTTCGATACGCGGCGTGAGCGTGGTTACGCGTTGATCAAAATCGAGCAGGCGCTCGGGCTCATTGACTCTTGCGTCATCGACCGCTAGGCGTGCGCGTTCAGCGCCGACCAAGATGCGATTGATATCATGCAGCTGTTTCTTCTGACGCCATACACGGGCAGGAAAGTCCTGCTCGGCTTGCCACTTCAACACACCTTGAAGCAATCGTAGGCGTGCCTTGACATCGTCGAGTTCCGGCGACGACGCACTCAAGACTGGCTTGCTAGCGATATCGCCAATTTCGTCTGCGAGTTGCTGTTCACGGCGCGTTGCCAATGCGAACAAATCTTGCTCAGACTCGACCCGCTGCACGCGCGCGAGTAACTCGTCGTGGCGTGCCCGCAATGCTTGCATATCCGCGTTGGCCAAGCTCTCTTCGATTCGCGGCAGGCGAGCCGCGTAACCAGCCTTACGGGTATCCATGATCTCCCGGAACACGCGCGTCTTGTCGAGCCAACTCAAGAGGTTTGCTCGCAGCGCAACGAGATCTCGGTAGCTCTTCAACGCTTCTTGAAAACTATGCTCTGCCATCAAAAGATAGAGATAGCGGCTTTCCGTGGCGTCGGGCATCTCATCCAATCGCCAGTACCAACCGCTGGTATCGTCAGCGGTTGCGTCAACGGCCAGCATGCGGTCCAACATACCGCCGGCTTCGATGTCCGCGATCGCGTTAGAAAGGCGTTGATGTTCCTGGGAAAACGCGACGATCGCACTCTCGTATTGGGTTGCCGCTTGTCCGGTCGCATCCAACTTACCGAGCGCGTAAGGCACCGCAAGCAACGATTCCTGAACCGCGGGATCGAGAAGGTCACGACCTGCCAGTTCGTTCCACGGTGTCAGTGCAGATCGAAAATCTCCGGCATCCGAGTCCGCCCAACCCACGCCCAGTAGCGCCTTGTTTGAGAATGGCCCTTTGAGGCGCACGCGCTGGAGCACCGGTCTTGCCCGCTCCGGCGCTTCGTTTTGAAGCCAGGTGTAACCAAGCGCAACGTTCGCTTTGTCACGCAGGCCCAGCATTTCCGGGCGGTCGTCGCCCAAACGCCCCACCTTGTCGAGCCAATTTGCACCTTCCGCAAATCGCCCCGCGCGCACCAAAGCAACACCCAGGTTGAACCGCGCGTAATCACTCCAGCCTTTCGGCCCTTTCCAACGTTCTAATGCGGCAATCGCCTCATCAAACTGCCCTCGCTCTATCGCGACGTTCGCGGCGAGGACTCGGCGCTCCGGTTCCAGATTTTTCGGGAGCTCGTCACCGATCGCTGCCAGCGCTTGCGCAGCGGCATCGAGGTAACCCCGCTGATAGCGAATCTTGGCCAAGAAGAACCACGTCCGATCACGAATCTCCGGTCGCGTCTTGGCGGCGAGCAACTGATCAAAGATCTCTCCGGCTTCCTCGTGCAGACCATACGAAAGCGCCAGTCCGCCACGAAGTAATTCCGCATCCTCGTCGTGATGGGACAGAACGCCGCGCTTCTGAGCGGCGGTCAGGCGCACAATCGCGTTGAAATAGTCGCCCTTGTAAAAGTGGAACAACACGTCTCCGTAGTACGGATCGCGCACTACCACAGGCGCACCAACGTCACCGTCCGCGCGAACGGGCAGCGACAAGGCAATGCCGACTAGCAAGAGGCAGAAAGTTGCAAGCGTGTGTTTCACGATGGTTTTGCTATTCCCACTCGGAGATAAAGAACTCTGGCTGCAGTTTCGACTGTCGATCCGAAATTCTGAGCTCCATGTACTTTGCGCCCAGACCCTTTTCGAAGGTCATTTCTGCGCCACGGCGGTAGTCGCGCCCTTGCGGGCCTTTGCCGACAAAGAAGGCGACCAGCTCGTGCTCACCCGCTTTCAGGTTCTCAATGTGAATTCGATGCACACCGCCTCGAATCAGCGCCTCTGCTTCTTTCTCTGAGTAGAGGTAATTCGCAACTTCCTTGCCGTTGATCTTCACCTGGACCGAGTCCAACGCGAAGAAGTCTCCAACATCCATCGAGACGAACAAGGCGACCTGCGAGTTCGCCGGAAACAGTAACTCTTCTTCGAGGAGGAACAGCTCACGGTTCAACGCAAGCACCTCGGATTTCAGATCCTGCACCTCAGCATCCAGATCTCGGGCAGAGTCCTGCGCCGAAGTCAGGCTAGGCGCGAGAGAAAGCACAGCCGCGATAGCGGCTAAATGTAAATGTCGCATGGTAGGTCTCTAGTGGCCTTATCACTCGCGAAGCAGTTCGCGAATTTGCTGAAGGTATTTGTCTTCGTAACCCGGCTTGTAGCCATGGTGTACGTAGCGCACAACGCCCTCGCGATCGAGCAAGATCGTGACAGGCATGGCGTTCACTTCATATTGCTGACTGACGCGCTTGGTGCTGTCGAAGACAACCGGAAAGCTAACGCCCAACGATTCGATCATCTCCTCAGCGCGACGGGGATCATCATCGATGTTGACACCCAACAAACTGAATCCGACTCGGTTGTAACGGCTGTGGAGTTCATCGAGCAGTGGCATCTCTTCGCGGCAAGGACCACACCAGGTTGCCCAGAAATTGATCATCACCACATCACCGCGCAGGTCACTGAGACTAACCTGCTCGCCTGCACTGTTTTGCAGCGAAAAATCGGG
Organism: Pseudomonadota bacterium; assembly: GCA_038533155.1. GTDB lineage: Bacteria > Pseudomonadota > Gammaproteobacteria > Steroidobacterales > Woeseiaceae > CALBPI01. The sequence continues at coordinate 7,588 of JBCAZH010000039.1, forward strand.
GGCAGATTGGCCGTCAAGACCAGCCGCGAACACGCTGCCGACGCCGATGATCAATGCCCCAGCTGCCATAACGATCGCCTTTCGGCTGCGCTGCCATCGCGAAAACTCACTCATCCCAAAACTCCTTCCGCAAGCGTTACAAACGTCTCAGCGAGCTGCCGTAAGGCGCACGTTGATCCGGTTAACGTAATATTCGCAGCCGATCCCGCCAGCGGCCGTGACCGATGTCACACAAAGCACTGAGCGCCGCGGGCATACGTCACAAGCTGCTCCAAACCAGGGTTTGAGCAATTTGCATGCCAGACGGAAGGAAACAGGGGTTTTTGCGGTGTTTTATGTCGGGCAGCGGCGCAGGTTTGTCGGCACTTACCTACGTTCATCTGACGCGACCGCGCCAAACTACTGATTCACAGTGGGATTAGCTGTCGTCAATGTGCGACAGCAGTGACAGGAAAAGTCGACCCAAGTGGACGATGCCTGCAGAGATCGCGACGCGGCCGTGTTACGGCTTAATCATCTCCGGGACTGAGGCCTGACGAGTAGTGAAGATCACGGTTCGCATCGATCACAACAGCGTCGAAACCGTCCATTCGTTCAACGAGAGCAAGACCCTCTTCAACGCCCATCACAAACACGGAAGTCGACAACGCATCAGTCATCGTCGCGTCCGGCCCGACAATCGTGACACTTTGCACCTCGCGAGCAGAATCGCCGGTGGCCGGGCTGATGATATGGTGGTAACGGACGCCGCCCTCATCAAAGTACCGCTCGTAATCGCCCGAGGTAGAGACCGCCTCATCCACCAACGGCAACCGGATCGCGATCGATGTTTTGTCTCTCGGATCCTGAATACCGACCAGCCATGGCTGGCCCCGCCGATCGCCGAGCAGCCTTGAGTCACCACCCGCACTTACAGACGCATACTGAATACCGAGTGAGCGCAGAAGTGCCGCAGAACGCTCCACGGCATAACCCTTCGCTATCCCGCCAAGATTGATACGAACCCCTTCTCGCAGGAAGGCGACCGTCTCTTCTGCAGGGTTTAGAACCACGTATCGGTAGTCGATCTTCTCGAGCTCCGACTCGATAGTGTCCGCATCAGGCCGCTCACTCTCGCGAAAGTCATAGTGTTGGCCGACACTATCGTAGGTGATGTCGAACCGACCGTCGGTCATCTCTGAGACCTCAACGGCGCGCTGAATCAAGCGAAATAACTCAGCGCCGGCATCCACCGGTCGCAAATGCGCTTCGCGGTTGATCGCAGAAATACGGCTATCCGCCATGTACGTGCTCATCAAGCGCTCAATCCTGGAGATTTCCGCCAGCACCTCCTGAATCGCGTCGGAACCGATTTCGGCATTCGAATGCCACAGACGAACTGTAATTCGCGTACCCATCAGGGATTCGGTGGCGCCGTGCCACTCCGCGTGCGCATTTGGCACCAGCAACGTCAACGCCGCCAATACAGCCACAATTGGCGCCAAAAAGGCATCGCGAGTATCCTGTAAGCCATTGTTTCCGGGGGATATCAGCGTCATGACAAATTTCTTGATCTTTCTGGCAATCATTGCCGGCATCGTATTTTTTGTGATCAGCATTTACAACCGACTGGTTAACGGTCGCAACCGAGTCAAGAATGCGTTCGCGCAAATCGATGTGCAATTGAACCGGCGATACGACTTGATCCCCAATTTGATCGAGGCCGTGAAAGGCTACATGGCGCACGAGAAAGACACGCTTGAGGCGGTAATCAGCGCACGAAACGCGGCCATGAGCGGCCTCAATGCGGCCAAACAAGACCCGACTGATCCGTCTGCAATTGCATCGTTAGGCGCTGCTGAATCACTGCTTGGCGGCGCGCTAGGACGGCTTTTTGCGTTGGCGGAGGCGTACCCGGATTTGAAAGCGAACGAAAACATGATGCAGTTCCAGGAGGAGCTCACAACCACAGAAAACAAGATCGCGTTCGCTCGTCAGTCCTTTAATGATTCTGTTTTGGCTTACAACAATCTGCGCGAGAACTTTCCGAACAATCTGATCGCTGGGCCGTTTAACTTTGAGGCTGCGAGTTATCTTGATATCGGCGATGAAGCGAAGCGAGAGGCCGTAGCCGTTTCGTTTGGTTAGCGTCTGGGCGCCGCCCAGCCCTGATGAATTTCTTCGAAGCGCAAGATCGGTCCCGACGCAACACGCGATGGCTCGTGGTGATGTTCGGCCTTGCGACGATCCTGATCGTAGTCGCAACCACAACTGTCATTGAATTGGGGATAGCCGCGCTAGGCCAATATCAGGATGGCTATGCCGCCAATCCTTTCCGGTTACTAATCATTGCTGCGGCGGTCGCCGCGGCGATCTTGCTCGCCAGCGCACTCAGGATCGCGCAGCTCGGCGGCGGCGGCTCAAAGATCGCGCAAGAGATGGGCGGCACGCTGGTGTCCGGCAACACGACCGACTTGAAGCGACGCCGCCTACTTAATGTCGTCGAGGAGATGGCGATTGCCTCAGGTGTACCTGTGCCGCAAGTGTTTGTCCTTGAACATGAAGCGGGAATCAACGCGTTCGCTGCAGGGTTCACAACAGCCGATGCGGCAGTCGCGGTGACGCGCGGCACCCTCGAGACACTGAACCGAGCAGAGCTACAGGGCGTCATTGCGCACGAATTTAGCCATATTCTGAATGGGGATATGCGTCTGAACCTTCGTCTGGTCGGCGTGTTGTTCGGCATTATTGTGCTCGGCCAGATCGGCCGTTTGTTGATGCGCAGCTCGCGCGGCGTTTCGCATTCGCGCAACTCAAGGCAAAACGGCAACCCGGTGATCTTCGTCGGCATTGCCCTTGCAGTCATTGGTGCGATCGGTGTGCTAATGGCCCGCCTGATTCGAGCCGGCGTGTCCCGGCAACGTGAGTATCTTGCGGATGCGTCTGCCGTTCAGTTCACACGTCAAACCGAAGGAATCGCGGGTGCCTTGGCGAAAATCGGAGCCGCAGCAAGCGGGTCGCGGTTAACCGAGACTGATGGCGAACAAATCTCGCACATGCTGTTTGCCAATGGCATTCGACGTTCATGGCTCACGGCGTTCGCGTCGCACCCACCACTGCGCGATCGCATCAAAGCCCTCGATCCCGCGTTGGCGCAACGTATGGACCAAGCGGATTGGTCACCCGAGTCTATTCATGCAGAGCCAACTGTAGGGGTATCAGGATTCGCAGCGTACGGCGGACAGCACGCTGTCGCGGCAGACACATTGGCGGAACGCATCGGGCGTCCAGACGATCAGGACATCGCGGTTGCTGTCAGCCTGCGGGCCGCGTTGCCGGCCAATATCGAAGATGCAGCTCACTCGCCGGAATGGGCGTTCTATCTTGCACTAGCACTCGCGACGACAAGCGATGACGCTGAGCGGCGCCGGCAGCTGCAACTACTTGAACCCCAGATAGGAACGCGTCGCGTCGCGCGCGTCGATGAGTTTGCAGAGAGCGTTCATGAGCTTGGGCCACAGTTCCGACTACCGATTGTTGAACTGTGTTTCCCAGCACTTAAAGAACGCCCGAGTGGACAAATCCGTTTCCTGCTCGACCTCATCGATAGCGTCATCGCCACTACATCAACGCAGACGCTGAGCCAGTATGCGCTTCGACAGCTGCTGGAGTTCAGCCTAGATGCCAGTCTGAATCCGTCGTCAGCGGCGCGTCGTACTCGCAACTTTGGACAGAAAAAGACTCTGAATGCCGCTGCCGAGTTGATCGTGATAGTCGCGGCCAATGGACGCACGGCAGCCGACCGCGTTCAGGCTGCTGCCGAAGCTGGGCTGCAAGCACTTGATGGCAGACCTGCGTCAGCAGCCCGCGACCTCGAAGAGAGCAAAGCGATCTTGCGTGATTTGCAGGGACTGATCGGTCGAGATTTACACCGACTGCTCCGCGCACTATTGAAGACTATCGCCCACGACGGCGTGGTGACACTGGAAGAGGCAGAGTTGATGCGCCTGATTTGCGCTGCGCTGGATTGCCCGTTGCCGCCCATCATCAATGCGTTACCAGTGAACCAACCACAGCCGGACATGTCTTACACCATGACCAACACCTGAAGGTGAGCCGATGACCGATCCAAAGCTTCTGAAGATCTTGTTCTGTATCGCAATCGTTTGGATGCTGGCCTCCAAGGCACAAGCCACCGACCTTGACGACAAAATTGCGGACGCCGCCGATGTCGTGAGTACCTTCCACGCGATCCCGGAGCGTGCGATTCCGAACGCACTGTTGGAGCGAGCCTACGCCATTGCCGTAATCCCGGACATGATTAAGGCAGGTTTCGTCGTAGCGGGCAGGCACGGCAGTGGCGTGATTAGTGTGCGCACCGACACAGGCTGGAGCTCGCCCTCGTTCATAAAACTGACGGGTGGCAGCGTCGGGTGGCAAGCAGGGGTGCAGGCCGCGGACTTGGTTCTGGTCTTTACGAACCAACGCGGGGTCGAGAACTTAAGCCGCGGAAAATTCACTCTAGGCGCAGACGCTGCGGTAGCTGCTGGACCCTTGGGTCGGAATACGTCGGCCGCGACAGATCATAAACTGAAAGCAGAGGTCTATTCCTACTCGCGCGCGCGCGGCCTGTTCGCCGGAGTTTCAATCCAAGGCGCATCGCTGCGAATCGACAACACCGCCAACGCCACTTTTTACGTTTCGCCAGGAATTGCTGCGGACGACATTTTCTCCGGGAAGGTCACGATAACGCCCGAGAGTATTGTGCCGTTTCGACAATCGCTCGCGAACGTAATGACAGTGAACACCATTCAGCCGGTCGACGTCGTATTGGATTCTGGTGCCGAGGCACCACTGGCTACTCCCGACAGCGAACCGGTCAAGACCTATGCGTTGGGCGAACGAAGCGCAAACGAAGACGCTTCGGACGAGGACCAATAATTCAGGGCTGGTCGTCGGGCTTAACCAACACGGAAGAGTCGGGATCGATTCCGAGCAGCCGCGCTTCCTCGGCGGTCAGCGGCTCGCCGTTCTCAAGCTTTCGCTCCGCGGAATCCTTCATGCGTTGACGGCGCTGCTCGGCGGCCTCATCTCGCGCTTGTTGCTGGCGCCGAAGCCGATCCAGCTCCTCCTCTGACGACTTTTGCATACGATCCTGCTGCGCGGCTTGTTCGGCCGCCGACAACTTGGCCGCTGCCTGTCGAGCCGCTTTGCATTCCGGATCACGCGCCGCCATCTTGCGATCGTTGCGACAGGCGCGCAGTTTCGCGTCCATCGCAATCGAGTCCTCTAGGAAATCGTCGATGGTTCGCGGCTCCGGGGGTGGTTCGCACCCAGTGAGGCCCAGAACCACCAGCCCAAGCACCGCCGGCCAGGATGCGCGGATCGCGTCCCGGTTGGGTAATCTCTGTTTTTCGAACGACGGCAACTTCGACATAACGCAAAAGGTGACAAATACGTCACCCATTGTCACTTATTTAGAACACCGGTTGAAGTGATCGGAGTATCATTTGCGGGCGGCCAATCTCGGGGAGTCTAAGTGCGCAGTGAGAACCAGTTCTCATTACTGAAATCCACGCGTTTCGCATCTTACTTCTGGACCCAATGTCTGGGAGCGCTCAACGACAACGTCCTCCGCAACGGACTGGTCATGCTAGTCACTTATGGGATCGTCGACTACACCAGTGGATCCCCAGAGATTCTTGCCAATATCGTCGGCGCCGTGTTCATACTGCCGTTCCTGTTGTTCTCCGCACCCGCGGGGCAGATTGCTGACAGGACCGACAAAGCGTCGCTGATCCGACGAATCAAGCTCGCTGAGATTCTCCTAGCCATCCTCGCCCTCGCTTTGTTGGCCTTCCAAACAGTGAACGGTCTTGTGCTCTTGGTGTTCGCGATGGGCGTGCAGTCCACGTTTTTTGGACCCATCAAGTACGCGATTCTGCCCGATCTCGTGCCGCGTGAATCCTTGGTCGGAGCCAATGGGTTGGTTGAGGGCGGAACTTACCTTGCGATTATCGTGGGGTTGTTCATCGGAGGTACGGTCGCCACGGTCGAACACTCAGGTCCCTACCTGCTAGGTGGATCCTTGCTTTTTTTAGCGCTGGTCGGCTATTGGACCAGTCGGTCTATTCCATCGATACAAGCAGCAGATCCAACCGCCAGCGTGAGCTGGAATCTCTGGCGAGACTCCCTGCAGGTCATCCGACAAGCCCGGCAAGAGCGTTCGGTGTTTCTCTCCATCATTGGACTTTCTTGGTTTTGGACCTTCGGTTTCGTCGCATTGATGCAATTGCCCGCCTTAGCCCGCGACACGGTCAACGCTTCGCCAACGTTAGCCAATATCCTACTGTGCGGATTCGCGATCGGGACCGGCGCTGGCGCGATGCTGTGCGAGCGACTGTCCCGTCGTCATATCGAACTCGGATTGGTCCCGATCGGCGCGATCGGCCTGACAGTTTTCGCATTCGATATCTGGCTTGCATGGGGTGGCCGAAGTACATCGGAGATGGTGAACACCGCCAGCTTTTTTTCGTCGTTTCAAGGGTGGCGACTGATCGTTGACCTTGCGATGCTCGGACTGTCAGGTGGTCTGTTCAGCGTACCGCTGTATGCGATGATGCAAGACCGATCCGATCCGGCGGTTCGTGCCCGTGTTGTCGCTGCGAACAACGTACTTAATTCCGTCATGATGATCGCAGGCGCACTGTTCGCGATTGTTTTGCTGATGACGGGTGTCGAGATTCCGGGTATCTTCCTGACTCTGGCACTGATGAACATCGCCGTTACCGCTTTTCTGTTTACGCTGCTCCCCGAGTTCATCATGCGCTTTGTGACGTGGTGCTTGGTGCGTGTGTTGTATCGGCTTCGTGTCCAAGGCCATAGCAACTTGCCAAGCGACGGCGCAGCGTTAGTCGTCGCCAATCACGTGAGCTTCGTCGACGCGCTGTTGCTGGGCGCTGCGATCCCGCGGCCTGCGCGGTTTGTGATGTATTACAAAATATTCAACATACCGCTACTTCGCCAAATATTCCGAACGGCGAAGGCCATTCCAATCGCGGGCTTTAAGGAGGACCCCGACACGCTGGACGCTGCGTTTGAGAAAATTGATCAGGAACTACAAGACGGCAACATCGTCTGCATTTTTCCTGAAGGCGCGATCACCCGTGATGGTGCAATTCAAGCCTTTAGGCCCGGAGTCGAGCGAATCCTCAAACGCCGACCAGTGCCCGTGATCCCGGTCGGCTTGCAAGGGCTATGGGGCAGTTGGTTCAGCCGTTCGGACGGCGGCGCAATTCGTAAATGGCCACGGCGATTCAGAGCGCCCATCGACGTTGTGATTGGAAGCAAGATCGCTCCCGACGATGCATCGGCTGCTTCCCTCGAGCAAGCCGTTCGAGAATTAGTTGATGACTAGCGCCCGCTGAGCCCGTTCTAATTGATCGAGGGATTCTGAAGACACCAACACATCCGAGAAATCCATTGAAACCGTGCGAGGCACAGGCTCATCAAGTCCATCGAGAAGAGTGACGAAGCTACCTGCGTCATCGGCCGGGATTAAAGCTGAATGTTGTAGTGCGCCCGCTGGAATTAGCCGTTGCGAACGGATACTAAGGCCAACAGAATTACTGTGAACTCGGAAGATCCACTGCCCTGCCCTGACAATCAAATGACGACCGTCTGGGGCAGCGACCAATCCCTCGATCTTCGACGGCAGCTCTATTACCTCTCCGACCGACTGGCGGGTCGTCAAATCGATCGTAGACAACCGGCGACCACGAGCAACCGCAATGCGACTCCCAAGCAGGCCAGATGCGATCCGATCGATGGGTTCACGCTCGAGCAGGTTCAACGGACGTAGCGATTCTTGGTCGTCCCTCGACAGCGACGACAACCCGCCACCTTGATCACCAATCAGCCAAGCGTCGAGCGTCGGGCTCCATACGATCGAACTGGCGGGCGCGTCCAGCGCCAAGCTGGAGACTTGGCGACCTGTGTCAGCACGAAATCGTATAAGTCGATTGCCCGCTGCTATGACGAACTCGTCACCCCTTGCATCGAACGCGGCATCGTGAACCGGCTCCGGTGTACGACCGATCCTACGACGAGTGACAACCTCCTCAACATCGTGGAGACGAAACAGGCCCGAACGTTCGATGCTGAGCACCAATTGTTGATCGGGTGAGAATCGAACGATTTCGGGCGCGGTGCTGTGAGATACCGGTGCGACTGTATCGTCTAACGCGCGCAACGCTTCGATATCCTCATCAAGTCGCAGTGCCGTGAAGCTACCGCGCGCATCTGCTATGGCCAAAACGGTATTGCTTTCGGACAACCATGCTCGCCGAACTTTAAACCCTCCAACCGAGAGGGCCGGCAGTGAAGGTTCCCAGATCGCGACCAAGCCAGTTTCCGGCTCGGAGATCACGGCAAGACCATCACGCAACCGCATGACATCGGCGCGCAACTCCATGCCGGACAAGCCGAGAAACGGTAAGGCCCTATCGGTGCGTTCCACTAGATCGTGAATCCGAAAGCCATCCCGCGCGGACCCCAAAAGTGTCAGACCGGTTTGCCGATCGTGAGCTGCGGACCAAACAGGCTCACCTTCCCACCTCAGCGGACCGTCTGGCCACTGAACAGACCATGTCAATACGCCACCATCAGCCGGAACAATTAGCAATTGATCCCCTGCGAAACTGAGGTCCACCACCCCTGAGTCGACGGGGACCTGGGCCACGATCTGTTCACGCTGAGTCGACCAAACTCGGACCACTCGGTCCTGCTCAACCATTGCAACGAGCGATGCGTCGCTTGAAACCGCCACCCGCTCTGGACTGCCGCTGGTCGTCAACTGTGCGGTCGATTCTCCGCTGGCGATCTCCGTGATTCGCAAAACAGATTGGTCGACCGGAATGGAAACGAGAAACAGGCCATTGTCCGAAAGCCACAGGTTCGACGCAGTTGCAACGCGATCTGGCAACTCGAGAAGGGCGCCATCGCTCAGCCGAAGCCGCACGACTCTGCCGGACAAGCGTGCGATAAGTTCGGTACCGTTCGTAGCAAAGCCGATTACATCAGCCGGTGACATCACGGGTAATGCAGCGACGATGCGACGCGTCTTCAACTCCCAACTTGCCGCAAGATCGCCACTCTCGTCGGGAAACACCACTGCGAATCGACCGTCCGGGCCCAGCATTACGTCAGCCGCCGTCGATGGCGCCGGGTCGGAAAGCGCCGAGTCGACTGCATCCCCGAGCGCCTCGCCGCCCAGCTGGGCTACTACGACCTCGCCGGTCATATCGGGAACCGTGTCCACAATGGTCATCGACCAAATTCCTGCCGGCGTCGCACTTCGAAACACTCGGAATGCCTCCACGTCACTCAGACGCCACTCACCCTCCGGCAATGCTTCGTAAGGCAAGGTCGCACTGACCCCGTTCGGCGCCGTCAGCGTAAGCTGTAGATCAGTCGGGCGCGGATGTTGGATCGTCAGCCTTGCGGTGAGCGCTGCCGCGCGCCGAATCTCCGGCAACTCGAAGCGCAGGTTCAACGGCACCGACCGAAGCGACGCTGGCTCGATCTCCGTCGACTCGGCCATCCAAGTGCCGGCTCTGTCACGTGGCCAAAACCGAATCTTGCTACCATGACGGGACACCAATCGGTCCTCACGCGCGTCGAACCGAAGATCATCGATGCTCGACCCAGTATCGAGAATTCGCGTGACATCTGGCAGATCCGAACCCGTCAGGCTGATCGCCTCGCTTTGCAGCGCCCGATTTCCGGGACTAACCACCATCTCACGCTGCGCGGCACGCAATGCCGCAAGGCGGTTACCTTGGCGAAGCGCCGCCACACGCCTTTGGCGCCACAGTTGACTAATCCAGCGTCGCTGCTCACGGTCGCCCACATCGTAGCGTTCGGCGAGTTCGAGCATCGCATCGATGTCACCCGATGCTGCGCTGGCGTTGAATCGTGTCGACAACGCGTGGACTAGCAGTCGTTCTGCTTCCGCCGCATGGCCTGGCCAAAACGTCAATCGCTCGTACGCTGCGCTGATCTCCGGCAACGTCGAGTCAACCGAGGTCAGTGTTCGCACCGCCGGTGCAGGAAGGCGGTTGAAATACCAAGTCGAGAACAGTGCGAACAGTACGGTCGCCGCGATGGCGATGGCCGCCCCACGAAGCTTGATGGACAAGTGCCGGTTGGCCCATGAAGCGCCAAACTGACGCCTGATGATGCGACTGCCCGGTACCATGAATCCATCCGGACTCAGCTTGGCGAGTCCGAGCGCTAACAGTTGATCGTGGGCCGGTGAGCGACCATCGAATAACAGTCGACCGAGCTTCGAGATCTGGCCCAAGGCCACCAGCATCGCCTCGCGATTGGCTCGCGGCGCATCGAGTAGTCGTTGCGCAGCCACGCCGACGAAGTCATCGGAACCAAGACTGATGGGCTTGGCCAGCATACGCTCCGCCAACTTATCGACTTCGGCCGCAACTTCAGAAGGTGACGGGCTTAGCGAGGCCAGACTCGCCGCAAGCGATTGAGTCATTGATGGTTGACCCGCCGCCCAATCGAAGATCCTCTGCATCGCGAACTCGGCAATCTCCCGGCTGAGCCCTAGAGCGGGTGCTAGCCTCAGAGTCTCACCGAGGTTGAAAGGTTCGAGTGTCACACGCTCCGAGACGGCGTGAGGCATACGAACGGAATCACCAATGCCAAATTGCGCATCGCCCGTACTGCCAAAAACGATGCTAAGGCGAGCCATGTCCGGATCGGTGGTTCTCGAGTCATAGGCCAGGCGAATCGCCTGCAGAAACGGTTCGCCTTCTTCCCGACGCACAAGATCACCGGAGTCATCGAACAACAAAACCAATTGCCGCCCAGGGTTCGCCGCCACAAACTCTCTAAACAGTTCAACAAACCGAAGATGATGCGGGAGCATGGCATTGTCAGCCCACCAATCCTGTAAATCGAAGCTCACCCTCAACTGACGCGCGAGGCGAAACGCGATCGCATAGAAACATCGCGCGACGTCGTCGCGACCCTCGCGCTCCAGCAATTGGCGCAACTCGATCAAAGCGACGGCGGGTGGATCATCGAGCTCCCGCAATCGTCGCGACATACGAAGCAGCAGGCTCGTTTTGCCGCTCTTCGGAGCGCCGGTGAGATTGACATAGTGAGCACGCTCCAGTGCATTCCAAACCTCGCGATCGGCCGTCCGCTCGATGTAGCCCGGACGGTCAGGCGCCAAAGGTCCACGTAGCGAAAAGAACTGCGGACGCGCGCTGCGGGTGGTCGCACCGCCTGTTACGCCCCGAACTGTTGAGGTCTCACTCATCCGGAAATGTTAGCAGCAGCGGAATCTCGTGACACTTGCCATCCGAAGCTGCCTCATCAAAACTGTAAGTTATGCAAAACCTCGACCCCGCCAACCCGGCACGCTCGACGCTGCTAAAGCACGATACGTTCGGCTCGGTTTTGCTCTGTGTTCCCAGAGACGGGCAACCCTACATAGTGCGGGACACAAGGACGGCAATGACCCTCGCGCGACCTCTCGCCCGTTGGCTGATGCGACGGGAGGCCCGAGCACTTGGCAAACTGCCACCAGGGTTGCCGGCACCGAGACTGCTGGAACTGGACCAACACACACTGACGCGTAGCTTTGTCGACGGTAAGACAATGTACGAAGCGAAACCTGCTGACAGACGCTACTTCCAAACCGCTCGTAAGACACTCCATCGACTACACCGATCGGGAATCACCCATAACGATCTTGCGAAGGAACCTAACTGGCTCGTTGACCCAGAAGGAAACCCCGCCGTGGTGGATTTTCAACTCGCGTCCGTACATGGCCGGCGCAACGTGCTGTTCCGCCTCCAAGCGCGAGAGGATATTCGACATTTGCTCAAACACAAACGGACCTACGTGCCGGAATTGTTAACACAACGTGAATTGCGCATTCTGGCCGAACCGTCTTTGCCCAGTCGGATTTGGCGAGCTACGGGAAAACGGTTGTACCTGTTTGTGACACGTCGCCTTCTCAATTGGTCAGACCGTGAAGGTGCGGCCGATCGTGGCCGGCAAATTCGCTAAGCTGTACCAGCGGCGGCGACGCCGATACACTTTCACCAAATTTGAGCGCCAGGAATCGGAGCCATGAGCGAACAAGCCTACTGCCACGAACACAATTTAGTCGATGCCAGCCGTATTCACGATGAGCGACCGTGGGGTATTCGTGTGACAGCGCCGGCGACAGATCCCTTCAACAAACTGGTCGGCAGCAATTGGGAGAAGCTCCACTGGTTCCGCACTGAAGCCGAGCGCGACGCAAAGTTTTCGGACATGCGCGAGCGACATGGCTTTTACCGCATTGGCGATGATCCGAGCATTATCCTGGAACGCGTGAATCCAGCTTGAGTCGCAACTAGTTCGGCGTCGCACCGAGAAAGAAGTACAGCGTTGTCTCGCCGTTCTCGCCGAAACCGCTAGCGAGATACGCGGGTCCAAGGAACGTGTCGAGGCGCGCGAACAAGCTGCCGTTAAAAATCAGATCCGAAGTTGAGGCCAATCCGGCACGATCCCACACGTTGCCCGCCTCGACTGACGCACCAAGATATAACGGCCAATCGAAGAATCCCCCGCCAGTGCGCCCTACCCGCCGTTGATAGACCAGCCGAGATACGGCCGCATGCGGCCCGACCAATGCGTTTCTATCAAGCCCTGACAGGTTCAAAAATCCGCCCAGAAAGGTCACTTCGGACAGCAAATCGTTGGCATTGTTGCTGGTAGCGAGATCGAGGCCGAATGAGAATGTGTGTCGGCCGACAGTCCAATAACCATCGTAGGTTGATTGATACGTCTCGTAGTTGCGTGCTCCGCCCATAGATTCACGCACCGATCGCGTGATGAATTCGAAGCGCGAGCCCCTTTTCGGAAACACGGTGTCATCCAGACTATCGAAGCCAAATGAGGCGCGGAATCCGCCTGCATCGAAATCCAGCGAAGGTAAATCCGGCGCCCCGACTTTGACGCGGGCGCTGCCCGTTTCGCGAAAAACGCCGAGGCGAACCTCACCCCAATTGCTAATTTCTCGACCGGCCGAGAGTTCGAAGCTTCCGGTGCTAAGTCGGTAACGTGCGATTCGCTCGTTGGCTTCGAAAACGTTGATGTTAGTTTGGTCAACCCGCAGGATCGGCGCCACGAAGTACCTAAGGTCGCTACTGATCGGTTGATAGAATTCCGACTCGAGAGACAGGTTGGTCCCTGCCGAGAAACTGGTCCGCCATTCTGCGCCCAATCGGTTGATGGCCGTTCTGAGGTAGCGCGCCGACGCCTGGAATGCGCCGGACCCTTCGAAGTCCTCTTCCAGCGACAGCCCAAATCGAAGATACCCGGGCCCCCATTGCTTGGCGGCGGCATCGATTTGCAAGATAGGTGATTCTTCGCTTTCGTCTTCTACCCACTGATAATCAACGCGCTCGAACAAGCCAAGGCCATAGATTTTGGCGAGATCTTCGCGAAGACGATCGATAGACAGCGGTTCGCCCTCCTGCGTCGCCATCCGAGTTGAGATGACCTCTGGAAGGATTGGCGCGTCTGTAACAATCCGAATCTTTTTGGCAACACGTCCCGCATCTGCTCCGGTGTCGCGCCGAACCTGGTATGGCTCAAACTGCGCTGGATCCAGCGCAAGATGCCGCAACTGTTCGATGTTGTTGACGACACTCTGGTAGCCAATCTCTATCGCATCGAGCGCTTGTAGGAAATCCGCGGACCCCAAAACGCCAAGCGGTGGCTGTATCAGAACATCATGGTCATCAAGTAAGGCACGCTGCTCTCGAGTCTCCCGTTCGATCAGGATCGTCAGCATTTGGTTCGATACGGCGAGCGCTGACTCTAGCGTTGCCAACGGCATCACTGGAAACCCAACATCGACCGCGATGATGACATCGACATTCAGTGTCTGCGCAACTTCGACGGGCAGGTTCATCGCGATGCCACCATCAACCAACACTCGGCCGTTCCACTCGACCGGCGCAAACACACCAGGTGCCGACATACTTGCGCGCATGGCAACCGCAAGATCACCGGAATCTAGAACGACGGTGTCGCCAGTCCCAAGATCCGCGGCGACCGCGCGGAACGGTGTCGGCAGATCATCGAACGACTCGGTTGCACTGTAGTCCAGCGTATTCTCACGCAAGTACTGCATTAGCTTCTGCGCTTGAATAATCCCGGTCGGTAACCGAAGTCGCCCATCGCGCACACCGAGATCAAAACGAATCAGAAAATCATCGTCATCACGTTTTCGGCGGTAGGTGAGATTCTCGCGCGCCGAGTTGTCGACAAAAGCATCCAACCAGTCGATATCCCGCACGACAGCTTCCAGCGCATCCGCATCTAAACCCGCGCTGTAAAGACCACCGACCACCGCACCCATGCTGGTGCCGATGACCACATCGATCGGAATGTTGTGCTCCTCGAGCGCGCGGATCACCCCTACATGTGCCGCACCGCGTGCACCGCCCCCGGAAAGCACCAGCGCAACTCGTGGACGTGAAGCCTCGTCGGCCTGTTCCGCATAGGGACTCTCCGCGCTGGTCAACGGACTTAGCACCATCGCGACGAAAAACAGGAATCCCCTCCTCATGGCTCGATTATATCGTGGGATGCTGGCCGTCACGCACCCGATATCGGATAATGAGCGCGGGACTAGAAAATATCTGCGAGACGGGGAGCAACCGATGTCTGAACCAGTCATTACGCCGCCAGCCGGCGGTGAGAAGATCACCATTGAGAACGGAAAACTTCAGGTACCTGATCGACCGATCGTGCCTTTCATTGAAGGTGATGGCACCGGCCCCGATATTTGGCGCGCGACCGTCCGCGTGTTGGACGCAGCTGTTGAGAAATCGTACGGCGGACAACGCAAGATTGAGTGGGTCGAGATTTTCGCTGGCCAGAAAGCCAACGATTTGTACAACACGTGGCTGCCCGAATCCTCAGTTCAAGCCTGCCGCGATTATCTGGTTTCCATCAAGGGACCGTTGACAACGCCAATCGGCGGCGGCATTCGCTCGCTGAACGTTGCGCTACGACAAATGCTGGATTTGTACGTTTGCCTGCGCCCGGTGCGTTGGTTCAATGGCGTTCCATCGCCGGTGCGCAACCCTCAAGACGTCGACATGGTCATATTCCGGGAGAATACTGAAGACATCTACGCGGGTATTGAATTCGAGCAAGGATCAGACAGCAACAAGGCGTTCTTAGCACTGCTGGAAGAGCATTTCCCAGCGGAGTTCGATAAGATTCGCTTTCCGGCCACCAGCGGCGTTGGCTTAAAACCCGTCTCAAGCGAAGGTACCGGTCGCTTGGTCCGTGCTGCCATTCAGTACGCTATTGCCAACAATCGAAAGAGCGTGACGTTTGTCCACAAGGGCAACATCATGAAGTTCACGGAAGGGGCGTTTCGCAACTGGGGCTACGAGCTCGCAGAGTCGGATTTCTCCGATCACACCTATACTTGGGATCAGTACGACCGCACACAGGCGGAAAAAGGTACGGACGCTGCCAACGACGAGCAATCCAAAGCGCTCGGCGAAGGCAAAATTCTGATCAAAGACGCGATCGCTGACATCACACTTCAGCAAGTACTGACGAGACCGCGGGAGTTCGACGTTATTGCCACCATGAACCTGAACGGGGATTACTTGTCGGACGCGTTGGCCGCACAGGTCGGCGGGATCGGCATCGCCCCCGGCGGTAACATCAACTACGATACCGGTCACGCCGTTTTCGAAGCGACGCATGGCACCGCACCGAAGTACGCGAATCTCGATAAGGTGAACCCGGGCTCGTTGATACTCTCGGGCGAGATGATGTTGCGCTACATGGGGTGGACCGAAGCAGCTGACGCGATCATTAACGCAATGGACGCGACCATTGCAAGCCGCAAGGTCACCTATGATTTCGCTCGACTCATGGAAGGTGCAACCGAGGTCAAATGCAGTGAATTTGGCGATCTGATGATCAGTCATATGGGCTAAGCCGAAGTGGCGGGCCGGGTATCTCAGGCGCTGGTCAATGAGGTGTCGCATACGCTGCGCGACGCTTTTATCGACTACAACACCCGCTTTGGGCAAATTACCCGGCGCGCCAAACGGTGCTTCGAGGAACAAGACTGGTCTGCGGGCCGGCTGGATGCGGTTGAACGAATCGCGCTGTACGACCGCTGCGTGAAGGCATGCGTGGCCGACTTACAGGAGCGGCTAAAAGGTGTGGACGACCGCCACCCATTATGGTGTGCAGTACGCGAGCGTTATGCACAGCACATCTCCAGCTACCCGGACACCGAATTCTTCAAGACTTTTTACAACTCCGTCACGCGGCGGATATTTGCCACAGTCGGCGTTGATCCTTCGGTCGAGTTTCTCGCGACAGACGTCACGCCCGCACAAATCCCGATCACTGAGCTTGAGCGCTTTGTTTATCGCAATCGCGGCTCCCTTCGTCACCTTCTCGACGAAGCGCTTGCTGATTTCAGTTTTCGTGTGAACTTCCGCGATATCGAGCGAACACTCGATTTCCTTTCCGCTGAGCTCGAAGCATTTCTGTCCCACACGCGACCGGATACGACCGTGGATCAAGTCGAGTTGATGAGCAGCGTGTTCTATCGATCGACTCGGGCGTATCTCGTCGGGCGAATGAGCGGTGGCGACTGGTCTTCGCCTCTGGTTATTGCTTTGCGCAATAGCGACGAAGGCATCTACGCTGATGCCGTCATCCTTTCGGAAAACGACGTCAGCATGTTGTTTGGTTTCACGCGAAGCTACTTCCATGCCGACGTCTCACGCGTGAGCGCAGCCGTTGGATTCATCCAGTCGATGCTGCCGCGCAAACCAATCGCGGAGATTTACACCGTTCTGGGTCGTGCGAAACAAGGTAAGACGGAGCGCTACCGTGCGATGGCAGAGCATTTTTCTCACTCGTCGGATCAGTTCGTGTTTGCGCGCGGTGACAAAGGGATGGTCATGGAGGTGTTCACGCTGCCTTCCTACCCGCTGGTCTTCAAATTGATACGCGATCGATTCGCCTATCCGAAGGACATTGCGCGCCAGGACGTTATCGATAAGTATCGCTTGGTATTCAACCATGACAGAGCGGGACGCCTTGTCGACGCCCAAGAATTCCGCAGCCTCGAATTTGATAAACACCGATTCTCGGAGGACCTACTGACTTCTCTGCTAGAGGGCTGCGCGAGAACTTGTTCGGTGCAGGACAACAAGTTGATCGTGTCGCATTGCTATATCGAAAGGCGTCTAACGCCGCTGAACCTGTACCTGCAGGAAGCAGAAGTGGAACAAGTTCGCGCCGCGGCAATCGACTATGGGCAAGCAATCCGAGATCTCGCATTGAGCAATATCTTTGCAGGCGATCTCCTGCTCAAGAATTTTGGTGTTACCCGACACGGACGTGTCATCTTTTACGACTACGACGAGCTTTGCCTAGTCACAGAGTGCAATTTTCGAAAGCTGCCGGAAGCGCGCGACGATGTTGACGAGATGCGGGCTGGGGCGTGGTTCTATGTCGGACCCAACGATATCTTCCCCGAACAATTCGTTCGGTTTCTTGGTTTCCGAGAAGATGCGCGGGAAGCGTTTATGGAACACCACGCCGATCTACTCGATCCCGACTTCTGGATCCGACTCAAGAGGCGGCTGGAGTCTGGGCAGTCGCCCGAGGTCATTCCGTATCAGCCCAAACAGTGGAGCGGACACGCCGGGCTAGGACACTTTGTTGTGCGTTAGGTGCGGGTTTGTCCCGTACCCCGTACGACATGTTTATAACTTGTGAGCTCCGCGGTGCCGACCGGACCACGCGCATGGAACTTACCCGTTGAGATACCAATCTCTGCGCCCAATCCAAACTCACCGCCGTCCGCGAACTGAGTCGACGCGTTGTGCATAACGATCGCGCTATCGACCTCGGCAAGAAATCGGCTCGCAACTAACGCATCCGAACAGACAATGGCGTCGGTATGACCCGATCCGTACCGTGCAATGTGCGTTATGGCCGCCTCTGTATCGGCAACGATAGCAACCGACAGTACCGGCGCAAGATACTCTGTCGTCCAGTCTTCTTCCGAGACTGCATCTATTCGAGAGTCAAGCGACTGCACGGACGCGTCTCCACGCAATTCGCACCCCGCCTGAATCAGTGCATCGATCAGCGCGCGTTTCGAATCGGTAGGCCACCGCTCATCGATCAACAACGTCTCAAGCGCACCGCATATGCCCACTCGCCGCATCTTGGCATTCACAACGACTTCAGACGCCATAGTTAAGTCGGCCGTATGGTGCACGAAGGTATGGCACAGCCCTTCCAAATGTCCAATCACGGGCACTCGGGCATCGGCTTGAACCCGCTCGACTAAGCTGCGGCCACCCCTAGGGACCACCACGTCTACAGCGCCGTGCAGCCCACTCAACAAAGCACCGACCCAATCACGATCCTGTGAAGGGACGAGCTGCACCGCATCTTCCGGTAATCCAGCTTCAGCGAGCCCCTGCCTCACTGAACTTGCAATCGCGCGCGTACTCTTTGCGCTATCGCTACCGCCTCGGAGAATCACCGCATTGCCGGCCTTCAAACAAATAGCCGCGGCGTCGGCAGTCACGTTGGGTCGACTCTCATACACGATCCCAATCACGCCAAGCGGAACACTCACACGAGAGATTGTCAGTCCGTTCGGGCGTTGTCGCTCTTCAAGCACACGACCGAGCGGATCGTCGAGTGCCGCGATCGCGGTCACCGCATCGGCGATCGCCGCGATTCGTCCAGCGTCGAGAGCCAGTCGATCGACGAAAGCCGCGGACAACGCCTGTTCTTTCGCGCGCGCAATATCGTCTCGATTGGCAACTAAGATCTTCTCCGTGTCCGAAGTAATCTGCTGTGCGATTAGCGTCAACGCACGATCACGTGCGTCTCTCGAGCTTCGTGCCAAAACGTGGCTTGCGCGGCGCGCGGCTATGGCAAGTGATTGAGATTCTTGTGGGTCGATCATGAATTGTGGTCTCCATCATGGACGACCAAGTCGTCGCGATGGATCAATGGCCGACGCCTTTGGGTGCCGGATTTTGAAACACGTTGAGCTGCAACCTCGACGCTCGACAAACCCGCGAGACCAACCGCGACTTCTTTATGGTCAGCATCCTCAATCGATAAACAGTCTCCGAGTTCGAAATCACCCGTAACACTCGCAACTCCGACCGCTAGGAGGCTCCTACCATTGCGCAATGCTGCTACGGCACCGCTGTCTACTTGCACCACGGCGTCGCGCCCCACCATCCCGGCGATCCAACGCCTTCGTGCGCGACCAGGCTGACTTTTCGATGCGCAGACCGTCGCATCAGCGCCAGCGGCGAGCGCCGCCAGCGCGTGATTCGGTTTACCGTTTCCGATGATCACAGTCGCGCCCGCCCGAGTCGCCCTTTGCGCGGCGATCAACTTGCTGCGCATCCCGCCGGTTCCGACGTCGGAGCCACTCTCACCAGCGAGCTCCAGTGTTTTCTCGGTAATCGTCTCGATCCACGGAATCAAGGTGGCGGGGCGCGTCGACTTGGGCGGTGCGCTTAGCAAACCCGGCACATCGCTCAGCAAAAGTAGACAGTCCGCATCGATCATTTGCGCGACCCGCGCGGCCAGCTGATCGTTGTCGCCGTATCTCAGCTCCTCCGTCGCGACGGTATCATTTTCATTGATCACCGCGATGCACCCGCGCGTATGCAATGCCGCGAGCGTCGCTCGCGCATTCAGATGTCGCCGTCGATGCTCTGTATCCGCCGGTGTTAACAAGACTTGGCCAATGGACACACCCACCGATTCAAATGCCTTTTGCCATGCCCGCGACAGATGGACTTGGCCGACGGAAGCACACGCCTGTTTCTCTGGGATATCCGACGGGGCAATGTTACCCACCCTCCCGAGGGCAACAGCACCTGAAGACACTACCGTCACGCGAGTACCGCGACTAACCCAAGCCGCGATATCCTCCGCAAGGCTCGCCAACCAAACATCCCGCAGTCCCGTGTCGTCGACCAGCAAAGACGAGCCAATCTTGACGACGACACTGACGCTCTGTGCGAGCACACCGGCGGCTGATTGCGGCGAGGACATTCAGGTTACACGCAGGCGCTCAGCTTTCGTTGGCAACGCGAGCCACGAGTGCTGCCACGTCCGGCATGGCTTCACCGGCAAGGACGGTCGCGCCGCGCGAGATGCCGAGACTACCGCTGCGAACTAAGGCGACGATAGTGCCGTGGTTGAGGAGCTCCGCAACAAACCGGTCGACCTTGGCTGTCGCGTTAGCGTACTCGATGGTAAAGGCGCCGGGGTGTTCATCGAGGACGCGAGCGCCGGCGTCGACACAAAACGCTGAAACAGTTTCCAGTGAGCTCACTGGCACGCGTAGCTTGATCAGTGCAAGCTCGCGCTCGAAGTGATCACCCAAGGTCATATCATGCAAATCAACCACATCGATCAATTTGCAAATCTGGCGCGAGATCTGTTCGAGCGCGGAATCCGAACCACTCGTCACAACGGTTAAGCGAGAAATTGCGGGGTCTTCCGTCGGCGCCACGTTCAACGACTCGATGTTGTACCCACGGGTCGAAAACATCCCTGTGAGCCGCGTCAACACACCGACTTCATTCTGGACCAGCACTGAGATTACGTGACGCATGAATCACCTTAGAATCAACAGTCGGGATAGTCGCGCAAGGATCGTCCTATTGCAATGCATTAGGGGTTCCAACACACTCATAAAGCACCTGTAATTTCACCGCCAAAGGCGGCAACGTTTCAAATGAATCTACCTGCAGAATCTCTCGACGATCAGCACCCACTTCACGGCACAACAATGTCCGGCGCCGAGATGATTGTGCAGGTCATTGCAGACGAACAAGTCGGTGTGATTTTCGGCTACAGCGGCGGTGCGATCTTGCCGACGTACGATGCTGTGTTTCGCTACAACCAACAAAACCGCGATGAGCAGGACAACGCAGCGCTGCCCCTGGTTGTGCCGGCCAACGAACAAGGTGCTGGTTTCATGGCAGCGGGTTATTCCCGAGCAACGGGGATGGTCGGTACCGCGATGGTCACCTCGGGTCCTGGTGCGACCAACATGGTCACGCCGGTAAGAGACTGCGCTGCCGATTCGATACCGCTGGTTGTCATCTGCGGCCAAGTACCGCGTGCAGCGATCGGCACAGACGCTTTCCAAGAGGCACCGATCTCTGCCGTGATGGGTTCCGTCGCCAAACACGTGTTCTTGGTCACCGATCCTGAGCGGCTTGAGGCGACCGTTCGGACTGCCTACGAAATCGCCAGAACCGGGCGACCGGGTCCGGTGGTCATCGACGTTCCAAAAGACATCCAGAACTGGCAAGGCACTTTTAACGGTAGAAGCCGATTACCGATCCCAGGCTATC
>JBCAZH010000040.1:0-28061 GCA_038533155.1 Pseudomonadota bacterium
CCGACGCGCGGCGCGGTTTTGGCGACGCTGGTGCAATCGAAGTCGATTGGTGACCGGATTGCCGACGGCGGCATCGTCGGTTACTGCATCATCGCTCTGGGTATTGTCGGTCTGTTGATCGCGTTGTTCCTGCTGTTCAGCTTGACGACGGCGAGTGCGAAAGTGTCCAGCCAGCTCAAAGATGTTGGCAATCCGCGCGACGACAATGCGCTCGGCCGGGTACTGCGTGCGTACACGAGCAACAAGTCGGTGGACACCGAGACGCTGGAACTCAAACTGAACGAAGCGGTCCTAAAAGAAGTACCGAAGATTCAGCGCGGTTTGTTGCTGGTGAAAGTAATTTCGGTCGTTGCACCGTTGGCGGGTCTGCTCGGTACGGTTACCGGTATGATCAAGACCTTCCAGGTCATCACGCTGTACGGCGCGGGCGATCCGAAACTGATGGCGGGCGGTATCTCGCAGGCATTGATGACCACCGTATTGGGTCTGGTCGTCGCCATTCCGATGGTTCTGCTGCACACCGTTCTGTCTGGACGTGCCACGCGCTTGCTGGGTATTCTTCAGGAACAGAGTGCTGGGCTGATCGCTGAGCACTCGGAAGCGTCGTACGGCGGGAACTAAGAGGGTCAACCATGCGTTGGTTAGAAGACCAATTCTTATCAACCCGGGACTTCATGGAAGCCGGTGGACCCCTGCTCATCTGGATTGCGCTCACGATTTTCGTGATGTGGCTGCTGATCGTGGAGCGGATGCTGTTTTATCGGCTCCGTCTCCCGCAGCTCAAAGCTGCGGTGCGCGAGAAGTGGGAAGCGCGCTCTGAGCGCACCTCCTGGGCAGCCCACCAGGTCCGTACGAAGCTCATCTCTGAGGTCGAGCAGGAGAGCGAGCAGTGGCTGAATCTGATTCAGACGCTGGTTGCGCTATGTCCACTGCTCGGTTTGATGGGCACGGTCACGGGGATGATTCGGGTGTTCGAAGTGATGGCGCTTGCCGGCTCCGGCAACATTCGCTCGATGGCGGAGGGCGTGTCCTCCGCGACCATCCCGACAATGGCGGGCATGGTAGGCGCGCTTTCGGGCGTCCTGCTGATCACTATTCTCACCCGTAAATCAGAACGCGAGGTCGGCCTTTTGGAAGACTCGCTAACAATGGATCACTAAGGAGAAGGCGACATGCGTAGAGGAATGGGTCCTGCAGCCGCTTCTGAAGAAGAGAACGAAATCAATTTGACGCCGATGCTGGACGTCGTGTTCATCATGTTGATTTTCTTCATCGTAACGGCTTCGTTCATCAAGGAATCCGGACTGGATGTGAATCGCCCCGATGCGCCAACCGCGAACGTTGTGGATGATGCAAACATCCTGATTGCGATCGGAGAGAACAATCAGATCTGGATGGATCGTCGTCGAATCGACCCGCGGGCAGTTCGCGCCAATATCGAGCGCCTGCACGCCGAAAACCCGAAAGGGTCGGTCGTTATTCAGGCTGACAAGAAGTCCAACAATGAGACCTTGGTCATCGTCATGGATGCGGCCCGTGCCGCCGGCGTTGATAACGTGTCTCTTGCGGCCAACAACTAGATCGTCGGCGTGACAGTCGAAAGTGCTCCGGCACAGGAGGCGTATTAATGGCCAGATACATTATCGGAATAGTCAGCGGTGCTCTTATCACGACGTTCCTGTTGTTTTTGATGAACTTCCTCATCGAAAGCGGCGAGGCGGCATTGTCGGATCCAAGAGACCGTTTGGTGCTCGACTTCGTTCGTGTTCCGGAACAGGAAACCGTGAACCGGATCGAACGTAAGCCGAAGAAGCCACCCAAGCCGGAAACCCCGCCACCTGATGTCCCACCGCCTCCGAGCGATAACGTGAACCCGGACGTGGGCGCCATCGGCGTCCGTGCGCCGACCATTAACACGTCCACGAATATCGCTGGGCCTGGTGCGTTGGCGGTTGCCGATGGTGAGTACCTGCCGATTGTTCGTGTTCCGCCACAATATCCGCAGCGCGCGGCGCAACGGGGTCTGGAGGGCTACGTCGACCTGATGTTTACCGTGAACTCGGCCGGTGCGGTTGAGAATCCCGTCGTGACATTCTCGACGAGTCGCCTATTCGAGCGTGCGGCGATCAAAGCCGTTCTCGGTTGGAAGTACAAGCCGAAAGTAGTGGATGGTAAACCGGTCGCTACAGCCGGCGTGGAAACCAGACTGACCTTCGAGATGCAGCAATGAGATACCTGAAACTTGCAGCGCTCGCGATTGCAGCGAGCTTCGCCCTGGCTGTTTTGCCGACGACCGCTGCGGCTCAAGACGATGAGGAACAGCCAAGACGCGAGACTCGCAGAGCAGAAGCGCTCTCGAAGGGCGTTTACGATGAGTTGACCAAGGCGCAGGAAGCGATTGATGCGGACGACTTGAATACTGCGGCCAGAATCGTCGACCAGTTGCTCGCCGATGAATTGTCAGATTTCGAGCGTGGCAACGTGCTGAACTTCAAGGGGTTCCTTGAGTACAGCCGCGGCAACAACAATGCGGCGATTCGTGCATACGAGCAAATGATCGCGATTCCGAATATGGAGCCGGGTCAGATCAATCAGACGATCTACACGCTCGCACAGCTTTATGCCCAGCAAGAGAACTTCTCGAAGACGATCGAGTATCTCAATCGTTGGTTCCAAACAGCGACGAACCCGGCGCCAGATCCGTACATCTTGCTAGCGCAGGCGTACGCGCAGACGGAGCAGTTCAATCGGATGATATCTCCGATTGATTCGGCGATCGCTGAGGCTCGTGAGCGGGATATCGCGCCCAAGGAAGAGTGGTACAACCTCAAGTACTACGCGTGCTACCAGCTCCAGCAATTCAACTGCGTTCGCGACACGCTGAAAATATTGGCAGCAGGCTGGCCGAAGAAGACCTACTGGCTCCAGTTAGCGGGTATTTACTCCGAGCTTGAAGACGAGAAGAACATGCTCGCGGTCTACGAGGCGGCTTACACGGATAATCTGTTAACCACCGAAGGCGAGATCGTCACGATGGCACAGCTCTATCTGCAAGGCGATGTGCCATTCAAGGCTGCAAAAGTGCTCGAAGCTGGTATGGAAGCGGGCACGGTCAGCAGAAACACCAAGAACTACCGCTTGCTGTCGCAGGCGTGGCAGCTCGCCAAAGACGACGAGAAGTCGATCCCGCCGCTTCGCGAAGCTGCTCGTCTATCGGATGATGGCGACTTGGGTGCTGGTCTAGCAATCGCCTACTTGAACACGGAAGCGTACAGTGACTGTGTTTCTGCGGGCCGTGATGCGCTTCAAAAGGGCGGTTTGCGGCAACCGAACGATGTTCGCGTCACGATCGGAATGTGCTTGTACAACCAAGACAGGCTCACCGATTCGCGGACTGAGTTCCAGCGTATTGTGAATGGTTCGTCAGACCGCAGTAAGAGTCTGGCACGTCAGTGGATCCGAGTGATCAACGCGGACTTGGAGCGCCTTGACGCGCTTCGCCAGGCGCGTCAGCGACTGCGTGAACAGCGTGAAGAAGCACAACAGGACTCGGCAGAGGAAGCAGCGCCGGAGGCGGAGACCGCCGCTAGCGTTACCTCCTAGACTCGCCAAAAGATTGGCAGGGCGGCACCTTACCGGGTGTCGCCCTGTTTACGTTTTAGACCAACGAAGACCAGGAACGACGATGCCAAAAATCGTGTTTATTGAGAACGGCGAAGCCAAAGAAGTCGAGGCCGATACCGGCTATACCGTTATGGAAGCTGCGGTCAACAACGGCGTCAACGGCATCATTGCTGAGTGCGGTGGTGCGTGTGCCTGTGCCACCTGCCACGCCTACATCGATGCGACCTGGAAAGATAAGCTGCCGCCGATGGATGACATGGAAGACAGTATGCTAGATGCTGCGTATGAGCGGCGCGATGCGAGCCGCTTGACCTGTCAGATCGAAATCACTGATGAGTTGGACGGTCTGGTTGTCCACGTCGCGGACAACGAAAATTGATCAGCGCAGCGCCGATAATATTCCAAATATCAAACAGTAACGGCGCTAATCTCTAGCGAATTAGCGTAAGCCAGTTTCGCTCCGAGCGATGACCATGCGCTGAATTTCGCTCGTGCCTTCATAAATTTCGGTGATTTTCGCGTCGCGGAAATAGCGCTCGACGGGCAGCTCCTTGCTGTAACCCATGCCACCATGAATCTGCACCGCCGCGTGCGAGATAAACATTGCTGCCTCAGAGGCGTACAGCTTCGCCATGCTCGCATTCAGGGTGTTCCGCGAGCCATTCGCCTTCGCGATGTCCTTTGACCAAGCAGCTTGCAGTGTGAGCAGGCGTGCCGCTTCAAGGCGCATTTTCATATCGGCAATCTTCGCCTGGTTCATTTGGAACGACCCGATCGGTTTGCCAAAAGCCACACGCTCCTGCGCGTAGCTCACGCTCGCCTCATAAGCTGCACGGGCGATCCCGACCGCCTGTGCCGCGATACCAATTCGGCCCGCATCCAGAACCGTCATAGCGATCTTGAAGCCGTCGCCTTCGTCGCCTAGGCGGCACTCGATAGGGCACTCGTAGTCCGTCAGCTCGATTTCGCACGTCGCTGATGCCCGAATGCCGAGCTTAGGCTCGGTCTTGCCACGGCTAAATCCAGGCTTTTGCGTATCGATCAAAAACGCGGTAACGCCACGGGCGCCAGCCTCCGGGTCCGTCATCGCAAACAGGACGAGGAATCTCGCGACGGGTCCGGAGGTGATCCACGACTTTTTCGCGTTAATGACATAGTGGCTGCCGTCTGCCGCTAGGACAGCTCGTGAGCGCATGTGGCTGGAATCCGAACCGGATTGTGGTTCGGTGAGTGCATACGCGCCGATTGCCTCACCCGTCGCGACAGGCGTCACGAATGAAGCCTTCTGATCGTCGGTGCCGAATAACATGATGCCGGTACCGTATAGCGAATTGTTTACCGAGATGATCGTGCTGTGCGCGGCATCTGCCGCAGCGATCTCCTCAATCATGAGCGCGTATGCGATGGCATCAAGGCCGGCGCCGCCAAGAGATTCGGGGACTTCGATACCCATAAAGCCCAGCTCACCCGCGCTTGCGATAGTGGCGCTCGGGAACTCGCCCGATGCGTCGAATTCGGCCGCGATGGGCACGATTTCACTCTGCGCGAAATCACGTGCCGCAGATTGGATCATCTGCTGCTCTTCAGTGAGTTGGAAATCCACGAGTTTCTCCCTTGCTGTCTGGTCCCAATTTTAATGTTGTTTAAAAATATTGCAATGCAGCATAACGCAGGATGGCGCGTTTTGAGCTACCATTCCGCCTTCAAACAACGCAGCACTTGGGGGCAACGGATGACCATCGCAAACGGCGAAAAAATGCCAGAGGGACAGTTCGGAATCATGACGGAAGCGGGGCCATCTGGCATTTCCACGGCAGAACTTTTTAGCGGTAAGAAAGTTGTGCTGGTCTCGGTGCCGGGCGCGTTCACGCCGACCTGCTCGATGAATCACCTACCAGGATTCGTGGAACACGCCGCGACGCTGAAAGAAAAGGGCGTCGACACCATTGCCTGTATGGCGGTCAACGACGTGTTCGTCATGTCCGCGTGGGGCAGCGATCGAGGGGTCGGTGATGATGTTTTGATGCTTGCCGATGGAAATGGTGACTACACCCGTGCTCTAGGGCTAGAAATGGATGCGACTGGATTCGGCATGGGGATGCGCGGACAGCGGTTTGCAATCGTCGTTGAGGATGGCACTGCGACACATGTCGCCATTGAATCACCGGGTGAGTTCAAAGTCAGTGCCGCGGAATCCGTTCTCGCGTCGCTCTAGCCAATCCTGCGATTCGTCGCTCAATCGGTCTTTTTGAACGCCCTGCCGCGGGTTAATCCGTTGTGTTTGGTTTACTGTCACCTGGCTTGTGGGTCGCCTGGGCGATCGCCGTTTCGTGGCTCAGTGTGGCAGCCGGGTTATGGTTCACAGGAGCAAAGGTTGCCAACGCTGGATTGAGTCCAGCCGAACGACGGTCTGCGGTGGGTTTGTTCCGGCTACTCCACCTGCTGTCGTTGCTCTTACTGCTTAGTCTGGCGGGTTGGTTAACGCTGTCGATCTGGCTCTGGAATTGGTGGCCCGTGTCCTTGAGTCCAGTTTTCGGGACATTGGTGCTGTCGCTCATCGGTGGTGTTGGCGTTCTCGCGATTGCAACGACGCGATATCGTGTGATGCCGGGGCGGCGCTGGTTGCGACTGGTTGAGAACGGTGGCGTGTTCTTCATGTGTGCTGCGCTCGCAATCTATGCCGTCGTCGGTATTCGGACGGCCGAGAGTTCGGAGATCGTTTGGCGCTTTGCTTCGGGTGCTGCGTTGGCGTTGGCGCTCGGGTTTTTCCTACTGTCACGCGCGCCTGCGCGAGCAGCATTGTTACTCGCGCGTCAACTGGCAACGCATGGGTCACAGCCAAGGTTTGAGGGCACGCTGAAGCGACTGTTGCGGCGGCATCGCCCAATATTGATTGCCAGCGCGGTCGCGATTGTTTTGGGAATGACCTTTTCTTGGCGCTCCGCTCAGTTAGAGCGAAGCGGTGGTCAGCTCGCCAACGAGCAAACTGACCACCGAGATCTCGCGATTTAGCCGAGCGCCGCCTCGATTTCGGGAATCACGGTAAACAAGTCACCAACTAGGCCGATATCGGCGATTTCAAAGATCGGCGCGTCTTCGTCTTTGTTGATGGCCACGATTGTGCCCGCATCCTTGATGCCGGTTAGATGCTGAATAGCACCCGAGATACCAAACGCCATGTAGAGATCCGGCGCGATGATCTTACCGGTTTGACCCACTTGAAGCTCATTTGGAACATAGCCAGCGTCAACAGCGGCGCGCGAGGCGCCAACAGCTGCACCAAGCTTGTCCGCGAGGCCGAAAATGATCGAGAACGCATCCTCACTGCCGAGTGCACGACCCCCGGACACGACTTTTGCTGCGGTCTGTAAGTCCGGCCGGTCGGAGGCGCCCGTTTTGACGCCGACGAATGTCGTGTGGCTCGGGAGATCTGCAGACGTGCTCATAGCCTCGACGGCAACAGCGGATTGCGAACCAACCGCCTTGTACGAGGCCGCTCTGACTGTGCCGACGACCTTGTAGCCTTCCTGTACCGTGACCGTCGTGATCGCATTGCCGGCATAGATCGGGCGTTTGAAGGTTCGTGCATCGACGACCTGCATAATATCCGATAGCTGGTTGACCCCGAGTAGTGCCGCGACGCGTGGTGTGATGTCCTTGCCAAACGTTGTCGATGGACCAAAGACATAGTCGTAGCCTGCCGCGATCTCGGCGATTTGCGGTGCGAGAACTGCCGCTAATGGCGCGGCGTTTTCAGGACGTTCAACGGTGAGTACTTTCGTAACACCGGCGAGCTCGGCCGCAGCGCTAGCAACTTCCCCAACGCTGTCCGCGAGAACAACAACATCGATGGCGTCGGCGCCAATGTCGACCGCGCAGGCGACGCATTTCGCAGTAGCAGGATTTAGAGTGCCCGCCGAATGTTCAGCGATGATCAATACTGAGCTCATTACACCAACCCCTTGTCTTTCATTGCGCTGACGAGTTCAGCAGCGTCGCTGACCATAATGCCTTTGGTACGTTGTTCCGGCGGCGCATACTCGGTGACCGAGAACGCATCGTCACGCGTGATGCCCAAGGAGTCGATCGCCACCGTATCCAAGGGTTTCTTTTTCGCCTTCATGATGTCAGGCAGTTTCACATAGCGTGGCTCGTTGAGACGTAAGTCGACGGTAATCACGCCAGGTAACTCGATCTGGATGGTCTCAAGGCCGGCGTCAACCTCTCGAGTCACCGTAGCCTTGTCGGCCTCGATGGTCACTTCCGACGCGAACGTCGCCTGGGGACGGCCCCAAAGTGCGGCAAGCATCTGTCCCGTTTGGTTGTTGTCATTGTCGATAGCCTGTTTGCCGAGCATCACGAGCTCGGCAGACTCCTGCTCGACGACGGCCAGCATCGCGCGGGCGGCATTGAGCGGGTCAAGCGCTTGATCCGTCTCGATGAGTACCGCTCTGTCAGCGCCCATCGCAAGACCGGTTCGAAGTTGTTGCTGTGCATCTGACGTGCCGATCGAGACAACGATGACTTCGCTCGCGTCTCCCCGTTCTTTGATGCGCAAGGCTTCCTCTAAGGCAATCTCGTCAAACGGGTTGATCGACATTTTGACACCGTCGGTCTCGACCCCGCTGCCATCTGATTTGACCCGTATCCTGACGTTGTAATCAACGACCCGTTTGAGGCCGACGATAATCTTATCCACGTATTGCTCCTGCCATCTGCCGCGTATGGAACACGGCCAATTAAATGATCATTAAAATTCGGCGTGTATTTTCTATGAGGGTTGCCAGTTCGACAAGTTATTCGCTGTATTTGCTCATAGGATAACGCGCGGTTGACTCTAAACACGGACCGGCGCCTCGCCGTAAGTGCTGTTAAAACGCGGGGATACGACGATTTAGTGGTATTCAATAATACTATTAAAAACAATGCTCTGAAGAACAAACATGAGATGAAATTGAGATAAATCGTTTAGGTTGAGTATCATTTTTTGATAGGACTGGTATGTTCTCGGCGTGGGCTCGCGGTGGTTCGCTGCACCGCAGCAAAATAGCGCAAGTTGGCATGCAGGGATGGACCCCGACTGTTTGCCGGCCATAAGCCTCCACACGTTCGTTGACTCGAGGTGCTCAGCCTCTGAGACCAGGCACGACGCCTAGCGTCTTAGCCAACGCGAGGTGTCAAGCAAACCGCATTTCTCCGTGCGGACCCGATCCGGGGGGCGGCATGCCTGTCCCCCGGATTTTTTTCGCCGTTGTACCGGACCTTTAGGATCGCTAACCTGCCGCTTAGATTCGGATTGAGGCAGCAGTATGTCCAGTGTCACCGCCAGCAATCGGCTCGACGATGTGCGTTATGAGATTCGCGGCACACTATCGCGGCGGGCGCACGAGCTTGAGAAACTCGGGCGCGAGGTCATCCATTTGAACATCGGCAATCCAGGCCGGTTCGGTTTTCGCACGCCCGAGACGATGCGTTTGGCGATGATTGAGAATCTGCCGAATGCGGAACCGTATTGCCACCAGAAAGGGATCTTTCCGGCACGAGAAGCGGTCGTGATGCAGCAGCAAAGCCGAGGTGTCATGGATGTCACCGCGGAAGAAGTTTTCAT
This sequence comes from Pseudomonadota bacterium, assembly GCA_038533155.1. Taxonomy (GTDB): domain Bacteria; phylum Pseudomonadota; class Gammaproteobacteria; order Steroidobacterales; family Woeseiaceae; genus CALBPI01. The sequence continues at coordinate 9,233 of JBCAZH010000040.1, forward strand.
CGGCAACGGCGTATCTGAGCTCATCGATCTGACCTTGCGGGGCTTGCTGAATTTCGGTGATGAGGTCTTGGTGCCCAGTCCGACGTACCCTCTGTGGACGGCATCCGTCACTCTAAACGGCGGCAACGCCGTTCACTATCCTTGCCGTCCAGAAGCGGGGTTTTTGCCGGATCCAAAGGATCTTGAAGCATTGATCACCAAAAAGACGCGTGCCGTTGTGCTGATCAACCCGAACAATCCGACGGGCGCCGTTTATCCAAAGGCGCTCCTCGAGGAGATCGCGGCGATCGCACGAAGACACGATCTTGTCATCATGTCGGACGAGATCTATGACGAGATGCTCTACGAGGATGCACAGTTTGTCCCGATGGCGACCGTGGCCGACGGCGCGGTGTGTATTACGTACGGGGGCTTATCGAAGGTGTACCGCGCGTGTGGGTATCGCGTTGGTTGGTGCTCCATCAGTGGGCACAGTGATGAGACGCGTGGGTACATCGAAGGCTTGGAGCTACTTGCTGCTTTGCGCTTGTGCAGCAATGTGTCTGGCCAGTGGGCTGTCCAAACAGCACTCGGCGGTTATCAGAGCATTAATGAGTTGGTGTCACCCGGGGGCAGACTGTTTGAAACACGTGCGGTCGTACTTGATGAGGTAGCCAACAGTCCTTGGATGAACGTTGTCGCGCCGGCTGGCGCAATGTACGCGTTCGTGTCAGTGGATACGGACCGATTGCCCAGCTTCGATGATGAGGCGTTCGCTCTTCAGCTATTGGAGCAACAATCGGTGCTTTTGGCGCCAGGCAGCAGTTTCAACACCCCGTATAGAAACCACTTCCGGATCACGTTGTTGCCACGGGCGGAGTTAATGCGCGAGGTCTTTGCCCGAATAGGTACGGTCCTCGAAGATATATCGCGCACATCGCCCGTTAAATCCGCCTAAATATGCTGGAGCCAGCGATCGCCGAGGCGGCGACGGACGGGTCATTCGCATATGTGGTGACATCCGGCCAGCGTTTGGCGAACTCGGTCCGTACGTTCCAGGCAAGCGTTGCGGGCAGCAGCCAATCGCCCAGTTGGTGTGGTCCGTCGGTCGTGACATGGTCTCAATTTGTACGTCTTTGCTATGACATCTTGCTCGTGTCTCCCGATCGCGAGGCGCATTTACCCATATTGATCTCGACTGCTGTCGAGCAAGTCTATTGGCGGCGATCGGTTGCTCGATCGCTAACCGATCTTGGTGTGCGCCAGAGTGCGGTGAGCTCGATTGCTCGTGAATGTGCCCGCACCGCAAATCGGATGGCAGAGTGGCAGGTCGATGCTGAGGCGATTCGCCAAGCGAGCAACACCGCTGATACCGATTTCTTTGTGCGTTGTGCTCGCACGATTGAAAGCAAGCTCGAATCGGAAGATGCAACGACCGAGGGGCGATTAGCCAATCAGTTGATCGCGCATGCGTCGACATTGATTCATGCGTTCGGAGGTCGGGTCGCGTTCGCCGGGTTTAATCGCTTGTCGCCCCAACAGTCTGCACTCGCCGAGGCTTTGCGGGTTGTCCCGCTTGCACCGCCAGCCACCGACCGCTTGAATCCGGATCGTATTCGGCACTTTGAAACACCGGCCGACGAACTCCGTGCGGCAGGGCGGTGGGCGCGAGAGTATTTAGACCGGAATCCAAGCGCGCGGCTTGCGATCGTCGTACCGAATTTGTCGGAACGCGTCGATGCCAGTCGGCGAGACGTCTTAGATGGGTTGCTACCGAATGCCTGTTACGAACTTGCTGACCGCGCTTCGACTTGGTTGAGTGTGTCGATGGGGCAGGCGTTCGCGCAGGTCCCCGCGGTCGCGGATGCCATGCAGTGGTTGCGATTTGTGCGTTTCGGAGGAAGCTTCGATGCGGTGTCTCATCTCAATCGTTGCGGTAGTTTTTCGAACGACTGTACTCCGCTAGAGCGGGCGCTCCGCGCGACTCGGGATCGAGAATGGCAGGCTGAACCGCTGGCGGAATACGCACGTCGGCAGGGCGTTCGCAGGCCCACTTGGTTGAATGCGGTAACCGAAATGCTGCCAGACGTCAAACAGCGTCTGTACCCCTCACAATGGTCAGTCAAGTTCGCATCGTCTTTGCGCAGTGCGGGTTGGTTGGAACGCTCGACGGATGATTCCATTCGCTTCCAACTCAAGGTGCTGTGGGAAGAGTCGCTTGACGCCCTGACGCGACTGGATAATGCGTCCGGGCCCGTCGCCATGGGCGAAGCTGTCGAGCTTCTTGACGGCATGTTATCCGAACGCGTCTTCGCACCAGAGCAGCCGGACGCCCCGGTGCTATTGTGCGGGCCCATTGAGACAACGGGCCTTGCGTTCGACGCGATCTGGGTTTCAGGCCTCGATAGTGTGCAATGGCCACCACCCGGGCGGCCATTGCCGCTCGTGGCATTAAGTCTGCAGCGCGAACACTCGATGCCAGACGCAACGCCGGACCAGACACGGATTTTCTGGAGCACACAGTGGCAGCGTATTCGCGGTGCCTGCAACACGATGGTTGCTAGTCATGCCGCGTTCGTCGACGGCCGCGAGAGACTCGCGTCGCCGGTTATCGTGGATCGCCCCGAGGCGACCGAACCGGAAACCGTTGAACCGGCGAGCGTGGCGATTTTTGATCAAGCAGTCGTTATCCGGTCGGACGAACAATTCCCGCCGTGGCCGAATGGACACCGTTGCTCCGGCGGGCATCAGGTGCTTTCGAAGTGGGCGCAAGATCCTTTTGCGGCACAGGTGATCGGACGTTGGAACCTGCGTCCGATCGAACAACCCGTGAAGGGGCTCGACGCGAGGACTCGCGGGATTCTGGTGCACCGGAGTCTCGAAATACTGTATGCAGATGGATTTGAATCGATAGTCGAAGATCCTGAGCATGCGGTGGCGCAAGCTGTCGAGGCCGCTTTTCGGCGCGAGTTTGTCGGGGCTGAACCCGCCTACCGCGCGGCTTTGCGCGAGGAAGAAGCACGGGCATCGGCGTTACTATCGGATTTCGTTGTACTGGAGGCGCAGCGTTCACCTTTCGATATCGCTGCACTGGAAGCGCGTTTGTCATTGACTCTCGCCGGTATCGAGTTTCAGTTTCGTGCGGATCGCATCGATACTCTGACGCCAGGCGCGCTTGTTGTTGACTACAAAACAGGTGCCCGAGACGCGGACCGCACGATTGCGAAAGGCGATTTCGATCGCATCACGCAGCTGGCTGTGTATGCGTTGGCTTCTGCGACAAAGCCGGCTGCCGTGGGTTTAGCGACTATCCACCCGAGGCGTGTCGGTTATCGGGCGATCTACGCGGATGGCGCAGAACGGTTACCCGGTGATCGAGGTAAGCCGGGCGCGTCGCTCGAGTCCCTGATGCCGCTTTGGGAAGCCGAGGCGGCACGACGAGCGGCTTCGTTGGCAGCCGGCCAAGCGTGGCTAAATCTCGCGATACCTGCCAGCGACTGGTTACCTTTTGGCGTCTTGAGTCGAATGGCCGATGTCCGCAAACATGGCTGAACAACGACTCATTGATGCTGTCGAGCGAGAGCAGGCACTCGACCCCGACAAGAGCTTTATCGTCCAAGCACCAGCAGGCAGCGGAAAAACCGCACTCCTCACGCGCCGGTTCCTGCGCCTACTCGCCCGTGTCGAGGCGCCCGAGCAGGTGCTGGCGATCACGTTTACGCGCAAGGCAGCCGATGAGATGCGGGCGAGGGTGCTAGGCGCGCTGCGCGCATCCGCGAATCAAACCATTGCCGATAATGCGTTCACGGCGGCGATGCTTGAGGACGCCGGTGAGGTACTTCGTCGAGACCGTCGAGAAGACTGGGGGTTACTGCAGACGCCGGCGAGGCTGCAAATCATGACCGTCGATGCGCTGAACACACGCATGGTGGCCGCGCGACCGGTGTCATCTGGATACATGGGCCGTAGTCTCGTTAGCCCAGATACTCGCGAGTCTCTTCTGGCGGCTGCCGCTGATGCGACGCTCGACTGGTTGGGCGAGTCAGGTGATACAGGGGATGCGATACGGTATGCGTACGCCTCGGTAGATTTCGATAGCGCCGCATGGCGCAGGCAGATCGTGTCGATGTTAAAGCGCCGTGATAAATGGCTACCGATTGTCGTCGGCAGCCTCCAACGAGACGCTGATGAACTGCGCGCCGCGAGCGAAAACCTGCTCGAGACGTTAGTCCGCACAGCGCTGGCCAACGTCTCCCGACGGCTGACGGATGAGCTTGCACACTCGATGTGGCAGAGCCTGCGCGTGGCGCATCGCAACTTGGCTGGGCAAAGTCCTCAGTCAGCGTTTCCCGTTGCGCCAAGTGACGGTGAGAACGATGTTCGGTATTGGCGGTTCGCCGCCAAAGTTCTCCTTGTGTCCGATAAGGCGCAATGGCGCAAGCGGGTAGACAGGCGGCAAGGATTCGTACCGACAGACAAGGTCGCCAAGAAAGATGTTGAGCAGTTGTTGGAGCGACTTTCGAATGTCGAAGGTCTCGCCGCCGCACTCGACGCTTGTCGCCATCTCCCGGAACCACAATATTCGCAAGCGCAATGGCTCGGTGTTACTGCGACGATGACGGCGCTTCGACTTGCCAGTGCAGAGTTCACTCGATTGCTCAACGATGCCGGCTATTTCGACTACCCCGAACTAGCCGCTAGCGCGCTGGATACGCTTGGCGATGATGACACTGTTGGCGATCTGGCTCTCCAGTATGACTATCGACTACAGCATCTGTTGGTCGATGAGATGCAGGACACCAGCGCTAGGCAATACCGTTTGTTGGAACGCCTAACGGCTGGCTGGCAACCCGACGATGGTCGAACACTGTTCTGCGTGGGCGACCCGATGCAATCCATCTATAGGTTTCGCGGTGCCGAAGTGAGTTTGTTCTTGCGTGCGTGGGAGCAAGGAATCGGTAGCGTGCCATTGGTGCCGATTCGTCTGTCAACCAACTTTCGCTCGTCGGTACCGTTGATCGATTGGGTCAATGATACCTTTCGCACTGTCTTCGGCGGTACGAACAATGCCGTCGACGAAGCTGTTGCTCATGTGCAGTCTGCCGCCGCACCCAGTGCGGGATCCGACGGCGATGTGATTTGGCATTGCAACGAGGTTAGCGCTGCGGGGGAGGCGACTCGGGTTGTCGACCAGGTCGCAAACCTGCTGGACGATACTAGCGGGACCATCGCAATCGTAGGACGCACCCGGCATGCCCTAGCTCCGGTTTTAGAGGCACTGGAGTCTCGCCGTGTGCCTTTCGAGTCTATCGACATGGAGCGATTGACCGAGCGCGCGGAAGTGCAGGATCTGTTGGCACTGACGCGTGCACTTGAAATGCCGGATGATGATGTTGCCTGGCTTGGTTGCTTGCGTGCACCTTGGTGTGGCGTTGGTCTTGACGCGCTCGATCAGCTGATGCTCGCTGATCTTGATGAAATGCGCGACGAGATTCGTGGTCGCACCCGCGTGATCCTAAAAACAAATCGCTGGGACAAACCGACACGGCAGCGTGTTGCCAATTTTGTCCACAACTTCGACTTAGCTACAGCACTGTCATCGACATCGTCACTGCGTGATCGAGTGGAGCGCTTGTGGGGTGCCCTTGGAGGCGCCGCGACGTTGAGCTCGCGTTCTGAGCTGGATGCTGTGAATAGTTTTTTCAACGCACTCGATGAGCTCGATCAGAATGGCAGGCTAGTGCAGCCTGCGTTACTGGAGCAACGCCTAGGTGATCGGAAAGTAAGCGGTGGGCAGCCGGGCGCCCGCGTGGTCGTGATGACGATTTTCTCTTCGAAAGGTCTGGAATTCGACCACGTGCTTATGCCAGGTCTGTCGGTCACATCGCAAACCGACGCATTTCCGCCGCTGCAGGTTGAGCTAGGAGGAGATGGTGACAACCCTGGCGTCGTCTTCGCCGCCTCAGGTTATCGACATGCTGAAGAACGCGATCCATTGGCGAAACTCCTAAGGCGTCTGGAGACGGTACGCGCCGGCAACGAGCTAAAACGCTTGATGTACGTGGCAACGACGCGAGCGAAATCTTCGTTGCACTTGTTTGTTCGATTGGAGCGTCTATCAGACGGCAAGCAGTGGCGAAAACCAGTGGCACGCACACTGTTGTCCACGGTCTGGCCGCAGACGCAGCCTTTTTTGCCGTCGGTGGAAGAAGGCGCGACGCCGGAGGTAGGAACGCCATCCGAAGGCCCTGTCTTTGCGCCACCGATGCGTGCCGTCATGCAATCGGCCTGGGTTCCACCGGTTGCTCATTCGGCGCTGGACGCGTCACGATCCGCGGGAGGGTTGGAAACCGTTGAAACGGGGTCCGTTGAAGCCCGACATGTCGGTACGGTCGTACATGAATGGTTGCGAGCCTTAGCCAACCGGGCGCGGCCGTTTAGCGTGTTCGAGCGCATCGGTGATCGTTCGATTCGGACCGAGCAATCGTTGACTCGGCTCGGTGTTCCCGCTGATGCGTTGGCTTCCTGCACACAACAAGTGATCACCAATCTCGAAGTCGGGCTTGAAAGCGAAGCCGGTCAGTGGGTTGTCGGCAGTGCTCATCCAGACAATCGAGCAGAGTTCGAGATCTGGACCAAAACGCGAGCGGGTGCACGTCGGGTTGTGATCGATCGCATCGTACGCAACGCTGACGGCGAGTTGTGGATCATCGACTACAAGACGTCGCGCCCAGACGAGTCGATGTCCGAAGACACGTTCGTGAATTCGGAGCTCGAGAAATATGCTGATCAGCTAACGAGATACGAATCCGCTGTGCGGGGCTTGCCTCAGGTTTTCGGCCCGACTGAACAAGTCCACGTCGGAATATTCTTTGTCGCGTTAGGTCGACTGGAGCGAATGCCCTAAGGCGCGAGTACGGACCCGCGTTCATCCAATTGGAATCGACCAGTGGCATCAGGTTGGCCGAGTGCAACGCTGAGCTGCTGCCGAAGTCGCGGCGGCGCCTGCTCGGTGAGCCCGACACTTCCCGTCAGCTGGTAGCCTGAATCCGTTGCGAGTCGCAGTGTTGCGTCGACATCAAATGCGCCTTCCAACGACTCGATGACGCCGATTATCGGAAACTCTGTGTCGCCTTCTGACTCTGAAAACGTAATTCGGTGTGACCCTAGTGGCTGGGTTCCGATTCCAAGATAGGTGAGATCGCGTAATTCGAGGACACCCTGTTCCACTGCTACGGGCCACTGTTGGTCGATCTCAAGACGATCTGCCGAGACTCGTGCTGTGCCGCGCGACGGTCCCATCGACGCGTTGCGAGTGACGGTACCCAGATCCACTTGCGCGCGTGCGTCTTGCACGACCATTCGGCCCGACGGGGAGGCTGTGACCGTGCCGTCGAAAAAACCACCGGGCAACTTAGCCTCGACTTTCGCCTTTGCCCGTCCGGTGAGCAGTGCGAACGGTGAGAGGCGCCACTCGACAGGTCCAATACCTAATTCGTTGTAGGCTGCAGCATCGACGCTACCATTCCAGACCGTACCTTGGATGCCACGCGTTTCGACCGTGTCAGGCAGGAACCAGCTCAATGCAACGGAAGCCGGTAACCGGGCCGCTAGACCAATTACAAAAACAGGGATCGCAATCCAAAGCGCCCGTTTCAACATCGTTGGCGTCTCCTCGCCTTAACTTCGCTGGAGGACGAAGCTTGCGTCGACCCGCCCCGTTTCCGAGCGATCGGTCATTCGCGCTTGGCTCACATTGAGTCCATGTGCATTCGAGAGAATGCCAAGCCAACGCACCAGATCGTCGAATCCTGCATTTTCGAAGTTCACGCGAATCGCATCGTTGCCGGTCGGGGAGCTGCTCCGGTATGCGGTACGCAGTCCGTTGGCGTTGGCCGTGTTCGCAACGATAAGCGTCAATGAGTCTTGGGAGCCGCCCGTCGTTCCAGTCGTTGAAGAACCACCACGGCTTGCCAAGTAACGATCCGCATCTCCGATTAACTCAATCTTGTTGTCGACCTCACGGATTTTTGCGTCGTGGCTGATCATGACCGGCTCGATCACATACAGATAAATACCCAGCACGACCAGGATGACAGCCGCGGAGGCGAGCACCACCTGCTCGCGCTTCTGCAGCGATTGGAACCATTCATTCATTCGTCACCTCCTTGAACCTGGAGGCGGCCGGAAACGGCGTTGTCGTCCTTACGCTCCGTGCGGAGAATGCGGGCTTCCAACCCGTTGTTCTCCGCGATGGCATCCTTGAGATTCTCAAGCGCGACATCCGACTCTGTGACGACTTGAAGATTGAGTGTGCCGTTGTCGAAACTGATCGCTTCGATGTCCAGTGCGTTCGACCCCCGCGCAGTAGCGAGCGCGCCCAGCATGTCCAAGAAGCGAACGCCATCGGCTGTACTATCCGAACTACTTTGCGAGCTTGTACCGGGAGAACGGCGACCGAGCACGCGGGACAACAAGGCTGCCGCTTGAGGAGCGTCCACCCGTTGACCATCGATGCGCTGCAGACGATCGAGAATTTGCTCATCCAGTGCGGCGGAGCGTTGTGACAACGCGCGCGCTTCTAACGCCGTGCCGGCGAAGGCGACGAAACCAACGGCTACCAGCAAAGCGGCAGCCGCGTACCACGGTCGGAGCAGCGCGAGCGTATCGCTCTTGACGCCAAACGTTCCTTGCCGCAGATCCACGCCGGGGCGGGCGAGCAGGGCGCGTGCCGCAAAACCAAACCAGCCTTGCGAGAGTTCACGGATCTCGACCGGGGTCTCGGAGATTTCGCTGACCTCCAGTTGCGCGCCGTGTCTTTCGCGCGCTTTCGCGTCGGCGTAAATCGTAATCTGGCGAATTTCCAGCTCTTCATACTGTGCGCTGTCGAGGGCAGCGGTCACCGCCAGCTCGACAGGGAGTCCTTTGAAAGTCACTGGCGCAACACCGGCCCCGTCGACAATAGTGACATCATCGACCAATAGCACATGTAGGTGTCCGTCCGGCGCGTCTAACGCGTCTTGGACCGCATAGATCGCACGTGGCTGGATGCCAGCATCTTGGCAAGCATCCAGCAATTCCTGCAGTGAACGCTGCGGCACGACATTGACCTGACGACGGCCGTCTTCGCGCTTGTCGCCGACGGCGAAATGAAGTTCATCCACTTCCCCGGGGAATTGTTCCTCAAGGGCGTAGGGCAATGCGTTTAGAAGTTTCTTTCCGGACACCGGCAGATCGGTTTCCACACCCGATAAATCGGAGCTACAGAAAACGATGCTGACAGGCGTTGCGCCAGCAGCGCTTGCGAGTTGCTCTAGCGTGCCGCGGCCCGGTTCGCTTAGGACCTCGCCATCGGTCGACGCTCGGACCCAGGTGACCGACCGCAGATCCGTGTCACGGACGCCCGCATAGATTATGTCGCTCAAGTCGATACCCCTCTTATTGTCTCAAGGTCTGGGTCATGGGGGATTGCCGTAACTGCGTTGTACAACAGCTACTTGACCCTGGTCGGTGCGATACAACAAAGAGTACATGGTGAACCGAACAGTGCCAATACGAACAATTGCACGGAGTTCGAAAAAATTCGTCTGGGTGCTCAACGTGGCGATGACATCTTCCTCAAGAACACCGGCAAACGTGACGTCGAGGTCTTCAATGCCAACCTCGGTGCGTTCATCGACGATCCGCTCGATATCAGCGGCCGAGAGGTTTTCATCGAGTGTCTGAAGTACCAACGGTGTCGCCGTGTTGACGTTGATCGGTGTTTGCGCCGGCAGCGCGCTCACATGCTGCAAGAGCTGTTGAAGTGACTCAGCGGGAATACCTTCAATGATCGCCAGCTCGGATGGCGATCGAAAAGCGAGGTTGGGTGCGCGCAAGGGTGGAATTCTGGTCGTATAAACTTCGTCCTCCGCACCGCCTGGGAACCGGGGCTCCGTGTCCAAGTCCATCCAGTCGATAATCGCCTCTGCGATGCCGGGGTCGAGCTCTAACGCGATCAGCATACGGCGGAAGCGCTCCACTTCGATCTCCACCGGCTCACCGGCTGTATCGATCAGATTGTTGAGATTAAACCGGCCTTGCAGATCCTGGATCACGCCGGTGATCGTTCCTTGGATGCCTACGCCCTCTACTGGAATTGGCGGCAGCTCCTGCGCCCAGATTTCACCAAAATGGTCGCTCTCCGAATCCGTCAGGTCCTGACGGAGGATGTCGCCAATCCAATCTTCAGCGCCCATCGCGGCAAGTCGTGCCTGTTCTTGCCAAAGCAGGCTCTCCGTGCGTCGCATCTGCAACGTCACGTCATACGCGACTTTCACCATGACGGAAGCGATCAACGTCGTCAGAAGCAAAGCGAAGATCAGTGCGATCGCCCCTCTTTGACGCCTCATGTGCCGACCTCAATGACCCGCCTGAGCTCACCCCAATATTCGTGAACAATCCGCACCTCTATCGCACGCGGTGGCGGGGCGGTGGTTGCGTTCAACGGCGGCCACTGTTCGCTCCAACTGTCGTCCGCTTCGCCCAGAAACCGAAACAGGATTTGCTCGACATCATCCAACACGACCGTTTCCTGAGGCACAGTCGCAACGACCGGATCCAGCACTGGCCATTGCGCTCTGATGACCTCACCATCCTCGAAGCGATACGCGATTCGCTGCGTCGTTGAGCGCGGCGCTTGCAGAGGATTGCCGTAACCCGTTCGTGTGATCTCGACGATGTAATTGCTGCGCGCGTCGGCGAGCAGGGGCGGTCGCCAGGCATTGCCAACGGGCTCTCTCACAGGTCTGGGGTGGTACTGCCCGAAATCGCGGCTCACCACGCTGAACGCGCGCTGCAATTCTAGAAGTTCATTGACCTCCAAGGTGAGTCGCTCGTCGGTATCCAGCGCTTGAAAGAAAATTTGCCACGATAGCGCTGAAAGAATGCCGAACACAAAGATCGCGACCAGCACCTCGACCAGCGTGATTCCGGATTGGACACGCTTGCTATTGCCGATTCGCATCTTCCACCTCATCGAGTTGCGAATAGGCCGGAACGCCAACGGCCGGTGGTGCTTGGGCGCGCGACACGAACCCGCTTACCGTCCGGATATTGGTTTCATCGGCCGGTCTTAAGACGCTAACGTCGAGCCGCCTTAGGCCGTCGATACCAGATTCGGAGACCACGGTTTCGATAATCCATTCCCGCCGACCGAATTCAATCTCCCGCGTTGATCGACCGACATCAGGGTACTGCCGAGACAGCCGTACCTCAGCAATTTCGTTGCTCGCGATGAACACGGCGAGCGTTCGATCGCGTAGCTGGAAAACATTTTTGCTGTTTTGCGCCAGGACAGTGCCAGCACCCACAAGTGCGATTGCCACGATCGCAAGTGCCACCATGACCTCAACGAGCGTAAATCCCGCTTGCGATGGCCGGCTCACGGTCGCTCAGTCAACAATTCAAGTTCGCCGAAAGCATCGGCGTCGAGACGGATGAACTCATCGCTACCGAAGCGCTCGAACGCGAGTTCGAACGGTGTCATCTCGCCGCTTGTAAGCACGACGATATGGGGCGGCTGCGTGGCGGTCTCGATAGGATTGCCGAACGCATCGAGTTGCTGTTCAACGTCATTCTCGTCTTCGATCTGCTCGAGTTTGATGTCGCGATCCTCTACCACGAGCGCCAGCGTGACCTCGTTATCAAAGACGGACGGCGCGAAGTACTTATCGTCGCTAATCGTCAGCCAGGCGCCGGTATCGGGATCTAAGTCGAGAATCTCGTAGCCGTCTGGTTCAAATCGAACACCGAAGTTTCGGCCTTGGAGCGCTGCTTCGTCACGTAACAGCTCCAATGTATCCGCGAACTTCAGTGCCGTCTTCTCGGCGGGCCCTTGGCGCTGGATCCAGCTGATCTGGGGCAACAGCACGCCGACTCCGATGGCGATGATAGCCACAGCGACTAGGATTTCGAATAGCGTGAATCCGCGGATGTCTCGGCGCGGCGGCTTCATCTTATTCCCAGTTGCCGATATCCGCGTCTTCGCCTTCACCGCCTTGTTGGCCGTCGCGTCCGAGGGAGTAGACGTCGTAGTCACCACGCTGACCTGGCGTCAGATAGACGTACTCGCGGCCCCACGGGTCTTTTGGCATCTGGTCCAGATAGCCTTCGGTGTTGTAGTTCGTCAGATTCGGATCGTTCGGTTGCTCAATTAGGGCACGAATACCCTGTTCGCTGGTCGGGTAGACGAAATTGTCGAGGCGATAGAGATTGAGCGCCGCTTCGATATTGCCGATGTCGCTTTTGACTCGGGTGACTTGAGCCTTATAAACGTTTCCGAAGATCTTTGGACCCACTGCGGCAGCAAGGATGCCGATGATGACCACCACCACGATCACCTCGAGCAGGGTGAAACCTGATTGTTGTGCACGCGCTGTGCGTCTTTCGCTCTGCATGACTGGACACTCCGATACTGTGTTGTGCAGACTGAGGTCTGTGCCGGTTATTGACGTCGCCAGACCCGATAAGTTCGCGCGGAATGATACCAGAGCCCCTCCATGACAGCCCCTGACCCGGTCCACAGTCCGCGCTATCGTCCAGAGCCGGGATTCTCATTTTTGATCGGCATTGCGGCAATCATCGGACTTTCCGCGCTTTTGCCAGCGTCTGCAGCGGACCTTTTTGCATTTCTGCGCTCGAAACTCCCCGGAGAGGCATGGCGGGCGATATCTGCACATCTGGTTCATCTGAATGCCGCCCACGCGCTGATGAATGCGGCGGCGCTAGCGTTGCTGGCGGCGCTATTCGGGCGCTTTATGAAAACGTGGCAGTGGCTGACGTTTTGGTTGACCGCCAGTGTGTTCGTGTCGGTTGGACTGTGGTGGTGGCTCCCTGGCCTTGAACGCTATGTCGGTGCATCCGGCGTTTTACACGGCGTTGCGGTGCTCGGCGGGGTCGTGATGTTCAAGCCCCATCGATTGGAAGCGTCACTTTTGTTAGTCGGCCTGCTCGTAAAGATCGGCTGGGAAATTCAGTTCGGCGCGGCTGACGCCACGGCGGATATGATCGGCGGCGCGGTGATCGAGCAGGCACATTGGTTGGGTGCGTTGTACGGCGCTGTGGTCGCCTGCGGTTGGGTGATCTTTCGACGCGCTTCAAGATTGTGAGATCATTCTTCGCTGAACCAATCACAGGACCTGAAATGACCGTTGCTTTCGTGTTTCCCGGCCAAGGATCTCAATCGGCCGGAATGCTCGGTGCGATCGCCGAGACCCGTCCCGCCATCAGAGAGACCTTTAAACAAGCATCCGACGCGTTGGGCTACGACCTTTGGTCCGTTTGCCAGGATGATCCGGATGGACACTTGGCTCGCACTGAGATTACCCAACCTGCGTTGCTGACGGCGAGCGTGGCGTTGTGGCGTGAATGGGTGAACGCCGGCGGTACCGCACCTGTTGTGATGGCCGGGCACAGCCTAGGTGAGTACTCGGCGCTTGTTTGCTCCGGCGCGCTGGAATTCGAAGACGCGGTGCGACTGGTCGAGCAGCGTGGGCGATTGATGCAGGAAGCAGTGCCGCACGGCACAGGCGCGATGGCCGCAATTTTGGGGCTGGACGACGATGTCGTGCAAGCGGCCTGTGCGGCTGTGGAGACTGGAGTGGTCGCGCCGGCCAACTTCAATGCGCCCGGCCAGGTCGTCATCGCCGGCGAAAAAGCGGCGGTGGATGAAGCGATTGAGCACTGCAAGGCCGGTGGCGCGCGGCGCGCGTTGCCTCTGCCGGTCAGTGTTCCATCACACTGCCTATTGATGCAGCCGGCCGCGGACCGGTTGGCTGAGGCACTGGCGGAAATCACGATGCAAGGACCAGCGATCCCTGTGGTGAACAATGTCGATGTGAAAACGCCTGACGATCCAGCCGACATATGCGATGCGTTGATCCGGCAGTTGTTTAGCCCGGTGCGCTGGGTTGAGGTCATGCGCAGCATGGGTGCCCACAAGACGACCACCATCATCGAATGCGGTGCAGGCAACGTCCTTGCCGGGCTTCAAAAACGAATCAACCGGCAAGTGACGGTGTTTGCGATCGAAAAACCAGAAGTGTTCGATGAAGCGCTGACTGCAACAGCCGGCGAGGAGGGGGGAGCATGAGTAATATTTTTGCAAGCGATGCGTTGAGTGATCGCGTTGCTTTGGTGACCGGCGCTTCGCGGGGCATTGGCGCTTCGATTGCAGACCAGCTGGCCGCCGCCGGTGCCACAGTTGTCGGCACAGCGACTTCGGAGGCGGGCGCCGCAAGGATCGGACAGCGTCTAGGCGCGAGTGGGCGAGGCGCCGTATTGGACGTTTCTGACCCAGAAAGTATCGAGGCGCTGGCGAGCTCGTTGAAAGCAGAGGCACCCACCATCGTCGTCCACAATGCGGGAATTACGCGCGACAACCTGCTCATGCGGATGCAGGACGACGAGTGGGGCTCCGTGCTGAATACCAATTTGACGGGCGTTTTTCGCCTGACGAAGGCGCTAATTCGGCCCATGATGAAGCAACGATTTGGCCGAATCATTGCGATTTCGTCGGTTGTCGGGACGACGGGAAATCCGGGTCAAGCGAACTATTCGGCGGCCAAAGCAGGGCTCGGCGGATTCGTGCGTTCCGTGGCTCGCGAGCTTGGAAGCCGCGGAATTACTGCGAATTTGATCGCGCCGGGGTTCATTGAGACCGATATGACGGACGTTTTAACCGAAGAGCAGAAAGCCGCAATGCTGACGCAGGTGCCTTCTGGCAGCCTCGGCCAGCCATCCGATATCGCGTCGGCGGTGGTATACCTCGCCAGCGCAGCCGGCGGGTACATCACGGGTGAGACACTGCATGTCAACGGCGGTATGGCAATGCATTGAGTGCTTGCATTTTTGCTGCACAGATTTTGTATAATAGCGGGATGCCCGGGGGCGGTTGGACGCATTCCATTTTTCGCTAAGTGGCTAAACTGTATAGATTTATGAGGATTCTCAGCCAATGAGCAGTATTGAAGACCAGGTTAAGAGCATTGTTGCCGAGCAGCTTGGTGTGAATAAGGAAGAAGTCACGAACGCGGCATCTTTCGTCGACGATCTCGGCGCGGACTCGCTAGACACGGTCGAGCTAGTCATGGCGCTTGAAGAGGAATTCGAAACTGAGATTCCGGACGAAGACGCCGAGAAAATCACGACAGTCCAGCAAGCGATTGACTACGTCAACGCGCGCAAGTCGAGCTGACCGTTACCGTTCGGTGATGCACGCCACTCGGGCGGTGCATCGGATTGAGTAGTCCGGCGCCTAGTTTAGGCGCCGGATTCCGTTTGAGAGCCACCTATGAGCAAACAACGAGTCGTCGTAACCGGGATGGGGATTATCTCTCCCGTAGGCAATGATATTCAGACCGCGTGGGACGCAGTGGTTCAGGGTCGGCCCGGAATCAGCGCCATCGAGAGCTTCGACGTCAGCGAGTTCACGACTCGCTTTGGCGGTTGCGTGCGCGGTTTCGATCCTGAGCAGTTTGGTGTGCCGCGCAAAGAAGCGCGCAAAATCGATACGTTCATTCAATACGGCATTGCGTCTTGCAACCAAGCGCTGGCGGATAGTGGCCTCGAGGTTACCGAACAGAATGCCGAACGCATTGGCGTGCTGATGGGCGCCGGTATCGGCGGCATCGGCACGATCGAGGCGAACCACGAAAAATACCTAGCGGCCAAGAGCCCACGCAAGATCTCGCCGTTCTTCGTCCCGGGCAGCATCATCAACATGATCTCTGGGCACGTCAGCATGATGCATGGTCTCACCGGGCCGAATTTGAGCGTCGTGACGGCCTGTACGACCTCGACCCACGCGCTCGGGCTAGCGGCGAGAACCATCGCGTATGGCGACGCGGACGTGATGCTCGCTGGCGGCGCGGAATATGCAACTACGCCGATGGGGCTTGGCGGTTTTTGTGCCGCACGTGCGTTGTCCACTCGCAATGACGATCCCAGCCGTGCCAGTCGACCGTTCGATCGTGACCGCGACGGGTTCGTGTTGGGCGACGGCGCCGGTGCGCTGGTTCTGGAATCCTACGACCACGCCACCGCGCGGGGCGCGACCATCTACGCAGAGCTTGCCGGCTTTGGCATGAGCGGTGATGCGTTCCACATTACCTCGCCGCCCGAGGATGGGCACGGGGCGCGGCGCAGTATGCAAAACGCCGTGCGCGATGCCGGTCTGAATCCTGAGGATATCGACTATCTGAATGGCCACGCGACGTCCACGATCGCCGGAGACATTGCCGAGACGGTTGCGATTAAGCATGCATTTGGCGATCACGCGAAACGCATTGCCGTGAGCGCGACCAAATCTGTGACGGGGCATCTTTTGGGTGCGGCTGGCGCGGTTGAGGCGATTTTCAGCGTGCTCGCATTGCGTGATGGCGTGATCCCTCCGACCGTTAATTTGGATAATCCGGATCCGCAGTGCGATTTGGACTATGTTCCGCACACCGCAAGAGAGGCGGATCTCAAAGCCGTGGCATCCAACTCGTTTGGCTTTGGTGGGACTAACGGCACGCTTGTTTTCAAGAAGGCGCCGTAGCTGAATCTGATGGCGCAGCCACTCGTCAGAGTGCTGCCAGGCGAGGTCCCCGATCTCTTGGACCTCGTCGCGCACTATCCGGATCGTTATCCTGGGCTTCTGACCTCCAAGGGCCAGGCATCGGGAGACGCGACCGATATCGTGTTTGCGGCACCCACGGGTGGACTCTGTGTTCAACAAGGCGCACCGAGTCTCGTTCGAGGGTGGGGGGTCGGTTACCCTTATTCAGGTGGTGAGCATTTTTCGCAAGCACTGGATCAGTGGTGGCAAGCTGAGCATGCAAGTCATGCCTCCGCCCTCCCATTCAACGGCGGGTGGTGTATCTATTTGGCTTATGAGTTCGCCGGCACCGTTGAGCCGAGTCTGCGACTGACCTACGACATCGAGCAGCCGCTCGCGGTTGCTGTGCGATGTCCCGCCGCCATCGCCGTGATTCGAGGGCGAGACACTCAGGCTTTCGCGGTCGCAGAGCCTGGCCATGAGGCGGCGCTGGATACGATCATTCGCGACTACGAACGCGCTCAGCATCGCGCATGGAACGTTCAGACCGCAACGTACTCGAAGCTGACACCGTCCGATGGTGAGCTGTTTCAAAGCGCAGTCACGCAAGCGCAAAGCGCGATCAGCGCCGGCGAAATCTACCAGGCAAATTTGTCCCGACAGTGGCGGGGTCGCTACTCGCGGCAGGACGCGTGTGCACTGTATGCAGCCCTACAACACACCAATCCGTCTCCGTTCGCAGCGCTGCTAAGGTTGCCCGAGATGGATATCGTATCGTCCTCGCCGGAACGACTGGTGCGCGTGCAGGGGCGCCATGTATCCACTCGTCCCATCGCTGGGACGCGCCCCAGAGGGCGCGATGCGGAATCTGACCAGGCGCTCGTCGATGAGCTGACGCAGCACCCGAAAGAGCTCGCTGAGCACGTTATGCTGATTGATCTGGAGCGCAACGATCTTGGCCGAATCTGTAAGCCGGGGACTGTCGCTGTCGATGAATACATGTCGATAGAATCATACGCTCACGTACATCACATCGTGTCGAATGTGAGTGGCACGCTGCGCGAGGGCATCACACCGGGCGAAGTGATTCATGCGTTGTTTCCCGGCGGCACAATCACGGGATGCCCCAAAGTGCGATGCATGGAATTGATCGCGGACTTGGAAGCCCGCACACGCGGTGCCTATACCGGCTCACTGGGTTATCTCGATCGCTCCGGCGATCTGGATTTGAATATTCTGATTCGCACTCTGACGTTAATCGGTCAGGAAGTTCGTTGTTCTGCGGGCGCGGGAATCGTCGCGGACTCTGATCCCTGGCGAGAATTGCTCGAAACCGATGCGAAGGCGCTGGGTATGCTTCGTGCGTTCGAACACGGGGAGGCGGTTGGCGATCTATGAATCTCGAACTGGGCGTCGACAATCGTGGACTCGCTTACGGCGATGGGCTGTTTGAGACCTGTCGCGTTCGGCGCGCAGTTGTCCCTTGGCTTGATCGACACCTTGCTCGACTGCGACGCGGCGCCGAGGTTCTTAGATTGGATTGGCGCAGTATCGAATCCGGGTTGCATGAGGAGCTGGCCGATTTGCTGGCACAATCGCCTGACGTCGACTGGGTCAAACTGATTGTGACCCGGGTCGCGGACGGGCGCGGTTATGCGCCGAGCACCTCTGCCGCCTGTCGATATTGGCAGACCGGCACGCTTGCTCATGCTACGGATCACGTCAGTATCGCTAGGTGCGTCGAGGTGAGTGCCGAAAATCCGACCCTCGCTGGACTCAAGCATCTGAACCGATTGCCGGAGGTTCTGGCGACCGGCGGTCCCGAAGTTCGCGAAGAACGCTTGCTGGTCGATCCCCAAGGCAGACTGATTTCGGCAACGAGCGCCAACGTGTTCCTGGTGATCGGGGAAGAGATCGTGACTCCGACGAATTCGCGTCGGGGTGTCGAAGGCGTCATGGCGGCATGGGTCTGTGAGCAAGTGCCTGTGCAATCGCGGGGCATCGCGAAAGGTCTAGTATCGCTCGCGTCTGAGTGTTTCCTAACTAACGCGCTTAGAGGGATCGTGTCGGTCGATCGGATCGGCGATCAGCGCTTCGCGCTCGATACCCCAGTTGCGAACGCGTTACGATCACAACTATCGTCATCGAGTTGGGCCTGAGTGATGAAGCGGGTACTGATCGCACTCTTGATTTTGGTGGTGTTGGGCGGATCCGCAGCCGCAGGCGCATGGTATTGGCTGGACAGTTATTCGCGTGCACCGATGCAGCACG
>JBCAZH010000041.1:0-25834 GCA_038533155.1 Pseudomonadota bacterium
TGGCTCTGGCTCTGGCTCTGGCTCTGGCTCTGGCTCTGGCTCTGGCTCTGGCTCGGTGGTGATATCGAGATCCAGCGGTTCTAGTGTGTCTAGCGCCGCTGCCGCGGAATCCGATTCGTCGAGTTGCTCATGCGTGCCGGTGATGGCCTTCAGTTGCGCTTCCAGCGCTTCTTCTGAGATGTCATCGCTGAACAGCAGTGTCTCGCCCGGGGAGGGAGCGACCTCGTTTTCGCTGGGCGAAGGTTCGATCCCTTCAATCGACTGTGCGGGCTCAGCCGGTGCTTCGGCCAGTACATCGCCTTCCTCGAAACCGAACTCGACCGACTCGGCTTCCTGCGCGAACACGACTTCGTCAGCGTCCGACGCCGTGATGGACGCACCGACTTCCGCCACATCGTCCGAAACGGGTGCACCATCACTCTGTTGCGAGTTATTCGCGACTTCCGAAGGTGTCTCGCTCCCGACTTCCGGTTCCGTAGCAACGTCTTGGCGATGCTCCCGGGCATCGAACACGGTGAAACAGTCGCCGCAACGCACGCGGCCATCCGCGCGCGCGAGATCCGCGTCGCCAACATAGAACACCGTGTAACAAGCCGGACAGCGAGTTTCGAAGCCTTCAGACGCCATTGCGTCGGGTTCCTTCAAGCAGCACCCAGCCATCCTGCCGTGCGGGCGCCTCGAACTCAATCCATGGTTCGTAGGCCGCGCGCACTGAGTCTGCCTGCGCATCGAGAATGCCGGACAACAGGAGTCGGCCGCCAAGTTGTAGGGCTTGCGAAATTCGTGGCGCCAGCGCGATCAACGGGCCGGCAAGGATATTTGCGATAACGAGTGGCACCGGTTCGGTCACCAGGTCGTCTTGTGGTGGAAGCGACACCTGTAAACGATCGAGAACGCCGTTGGCTTGTGCGTTCGTTTTAGAGGCGGTCAATGCCTGCGGGTCAATGTCCTGACCGATCGCAAGTTCTGCACCGCGCAACAGAGCCGCGACCGCCAGAATGCCTGAACCGCAGCCATAATCGAGGACCCGCAGGTTTTCGAGATTGAGTTCAGCGAGTCGTTGCAAGCAAAGCGCCGTGGTTGCATGCGTCCCAGTGCCGAAAGCTAGCCCGGGATCGAGTCGCAGGACTGTGGCGTCGGATTGCGCTGGGACGTCGACCTCGTGCGGTGCGACCCATAGTCCGTGGCCGAAGTCGGTCGGTCGGAAATGCGCGAGCCACTCTCGTTCCCACTCGCGTTCCGGCAACAACTCTACATCGATACCTTCTGGCAAAGCGCCGAGTTCTGCGACTAACGCCAAACTGATGCGTTCATATGGCAAGTCGTCCGCGAACAATGCCGACAATCGGGCGTCGTGCCACAACGGCGCTTCTCCAGGAAGCGGCTCCAGAATCGGTTCATCTGCCGCATCCGTGTAGCTAATCGCAGCAGCGCCTGCATCAAGCAATGCGCGCTCCAACGCCTCAGCGTCGAACCGGCCTACCGGCATCGTGACCTGCTGCCAGCCCACGTTGCGTTAGAGTCCGAGCCGTTTTTCGAGGTAGTGGATGTCGGTACCGCCGGATTGCACAGCGCCGTGCTGCAGAATCTCTTGGTGCAGCGCGATGTTTGTCTTGATGCCCTCGATGACAAACTCGTCGAGCGCACCACGCATCCGAGCGATAGCAACATCGCGGTTATGCGCGTGCACGATCAGCTTGCCGATCATCGAGTCGTAGTTCGGTGGTACCCGGTAGCCGTTGTAGACATGACTGTCTACCCGCACCCCGGGTCCGCCTGGCGGGTGCCACGTTGTGACAGTGCCCGGCGATGGCATGAACGTCTTGGGGTCCTCGGCATTGATACGACATTCGATCGCATGGCCGCGGATTTTGATGTCACCCTGGCTGAACGACAGGCGCTCACCCGATGCGATCTTGAGCTGCTCGCGAACAAGGTCGATGCCCGTCACCATTTCGGTCACCGGGTGTTCCACTTGCAAGCGGGTGTTCATCTCGATGAAGAAGAACTCATTGTCCTGGAACAGGAATTCGAACGTACCCGCGTTGCGATAGCCCATGTCCACGCAAGCTTGCGCGCAGCGTTCGCCCATCTCGTCTCTGAGTTTTGGGTCAAGGCCGGGTGCCGGCGCTTCCTCGATCACCTTTTGGTGGCGCCGTTGCATGGAGCAATCGCGCTCGCCCAGGTGCACCGCGTTGCCGTGTTCATCCGCGATGACTTGGAATTCGATATGCCGCGGATGCTCGAGGAATTTCTCCATATAGACTTCCGGGTTTCCGAAAGCCGCTTCCGCTTCGGCACGCGTTAAGTTGATGGCATTCACCAACGACGGCTCGTTATGCACCACACGCATGCCACGGCCGCCACCACCACCGGCTGCTTTGATAATGACCGGATAGCCGATATCGCGGGCAATTCTGAGATTCTCGTCGGGATCATCCCCGAGTGGGCCGTCGCTGCCCGGAACGGTCGGAACGCCCGCGGTTTTCATTGCTTTGATCGCCGCGACCTTGTCACCCATCGTGCGGATCTGAGCCGCACGCGGTCCGATGAATTTGAAGCCGCTCTTCTCGACACCTTCCGCGAAGTCTGCGTTCTCTGACAAGAAGCCGTAACCGGGGTGAATTGCGACAGAGTCTGTCACTTCCGCCGCACTGATCACGGCTGCTTTGTTGAGATAACTGTCAGCGCTCGGCGCGGGGCCAATGCAGACGGTTTCGTCGGCCAGCAATACGTGTTTTAGATTACTGTCGGCTGTCGAGTACACAGCGACGGTTTTGATGCCAAGCTCGCGACACGCGCGGAGAATGCGAAGCGCGATCTCGCCACGGTTGGCAATAACAATTTTTTCCAGCATGCCAATCCCCTAAAGATCAGCCGCGGGTATCGATCGTGACCAGCGCCTGGCCGTACTCGACCGGTTCGCCGTTTTGCACACGAATCGACTTCACAATGCCGTCCACGTCACTCTCGATCTGGTTCATCATTTTCATCGCCTCGACGATGCACAAGGTGTCGCCCGCTTTAACGCGGTCGCCGATCTGCACAAACGGCGCGGCGCCCGGGGCAGATGCGGAGTAGTAGGTACCGACCATCGGGGCGGTCACGACATGGCCCTCTTCCTCGGCAGGTGTTTCTGGCGCAGGTGTTGCTGCCGGCGCAGCCGCTTCGGCGGGCGCAGGCGCGGCTGCGATGGGCGCCGCGATCGGGGCAGGCGTGGCGATCACTTGAGGCGCGGTACCTTGCGGGTATCGACTGATGCGCACGGCGTCATCACCTTCCGTGATTTCGATTTCCGCAATGCCGGATTCTTCCAGCAGCTCAATCAGTTTTTTGACTTTACGAATATCCATTGGTTACCCCTCCCGCCGTGCGCCTGGCACGACCACCGTTGAAATCAGGTTGTTGGTTGACCGAGTTCTTGCATCAGCGCGTTCAGCGCCGCCTCGTAGCCGTAAGCGCCGAGGCCGGAAATCACGCCGATGGCAAGATCAGAAAAATAGCTGTGGTGTCGAAAAGCCTCGCGCGCGTAAACATTGCTGAGGTGCACCTCGACAAAGGGAGTTCGCACCGCCGTAAGCGCGTCCCGCAAAGCAACGCTGGTATGTGTGAACGCCGCAGGGTTGAAAATGATGCCGTCGGTACCGTCCTCGAGACATGCGTGGATTCGGTGAATCAACTCCGACTCCACGTTGCTCTGCATATGGTCAAGCGCGACGTTTTGGTCTGCGCTAATTCGCTTCAAACCATCAACAATGGTGTCCAGCGTGTCGGCCCCGTAATGATCCGGCTCGCGCACGCCCAACAAGTTCAGATTGGGACCATTCAAGACCAATATGTTGAGCGGTTTAGAAGCCAAGGTATCGGCCGGTTCGACGAAGTTAGCCGCAATTCTAATCACATTTGTGTGGGTTTGACAGTAATCGAAGCTCTGTCGAGCAGGTTGCCAGATATCGTGTCGAAGGGGATCGCGAATCCGGGCGGTTGTCCGTCTGGAAATTCGTTGATATCGAGTGTCATGTTTAATTGACGTCAACTTTTCTAGATGATTTCATTAATCTATGAAAATTCCCCTCAGGAATGCCCATGGGTGCTGATGGCGCTCTAAGGACCGCGAAAGCCGCGGTGCGGGTTGCCGTCATCACGATGGACACGCATTTGGCCACAGCGACGCAACTGGCGGCCGCTGATTTGGCGCGCGAGTGTCCTGGTCTGCGCCTGAGTTTGCATGCCGCGTCGGAATGGTCCGCGAGCGAGAGCAAGCTGCGCCATTGTATTGAGGACATCGAACGCGCGGATATCCTGATTGTGACCATGCTGTTCATGGAGTCGCACTTCGAGCCGGTTCTCGAGGCAATCGCTGCTCGGCGCGATGCTGCCGATGCGGTTGTTTGTGCCATGTCTGCCGCTGAGGTCACTCGTCTCACCAAACTCGGTGACTTCGATATGTCGCGCCCGGCGAGCGGGCCGATGGCGCTGTTGAAGAAGCTGCGCGGTAAGTCCGCCTCGAAGGGCGCAGCGGGCCAATCGCAAATGAAAATGCTTCGGCGCCTGCCGAAGCTTCTGAAGTACATTCCCGGCACGGCGCAAGATGTCCGTGCATATTTTTTGACGCTGCAGTATTGGCTGAGTGGTTCGCGCGACAACATGGCCAATCTCGCCCGATATCTCGTTGGCCGTTATGCAACCGGCGAGCGCGCGAAAATCGCCCAAGCGTTGCGGCCCGCCGAGCCGCCGGTCGAGTACCCGGATGTTGGTGTCTACCACCCACGCATGAAGCCGCGCATTGCGGCCAACACATCGGCGTTGCCAGCGCCGAAGGATCCGGTAGGACGTGTCGGTGTGCTGATGCTGCGGTCCTATTTGCTGGGTGCGAATGCGGGGCACTACGACGGCGTGCTAGCGGCGCTCGAGGCGCGTGGTCTCGCGGTCGTACCCGTATTTTCGAGCGGCCTCGATGCGCGTCCCGCGATCGAGCAGTTCCTGAAGAAGGACGGCCAGCCGTTGGTCGACGCGGTGGTTTCGCTCACAGGGTTCTCCTTGGTCGGGGGTCCTGCCTACAACGACGCAGCGGCCGCGGAGGCGGTGCTTGCGTCATTGGATGTGCCGTACACCGCGGCGCACCCGGTCGAATTTCAAACGCTCGATGAATGGGGCGATTCGGAGCGTGGACTGAGTCCCGTCGAGAGCACGATCATGGTGGCCATTCCCGAGCTGGATGGTGCGATTAGTCCGATGGTGTTCGGTGGTCGCGCAGGTGCGCCGGGCGTGACTTGTCACGGCTGTTCGCGGGCATGCCAGTTTTCGGAGTCGGACAACCGCCAAGACATGCATAGCTGTCCGGAACGCGCGAGTTCACTCGCAGCGCGTGTCTTGCGTCAGGTGAAACTGTCCAAGACGCCAGCGGCGGATCGCAAAGTGGCGACGGTTATCTTCAATTTCCCGCCGAACGCCGGCAACACCGGCACCGCGGCGTTTCTGGATGTATTCGGGAGTTTGCACAATACCTTGCTCGCAATGCGCAGCGAAGGCTACGACGTCGAGGGCTTACCGGAAACCGCGGACGCATTGCGCGAAGACTTGCTGAACGGCAATGCGATGAAGTATGGCGCAGAAGCGAATGTGCACAAGCTCATCGATGTCGATGATCACGTGACGCGCGAGCCTTGGCTCGAAGAAATTGAATCGCAATGGGGCTCTGCGCCGGGCAAACAGCTGGTGAACGGTCGCAACCTGATGGTGCTCGGTCAGCAATACGGCAACGTTCTGGTCGCCGTGCAACCGTCATTCGGTTACGAAGGCGATCCGATGCGGTTGCTGTTTGAACAGGGGCTCGCACCTACGCATGCGTTCTCCGCGTTTTATCGCTATTTGCGTGAGGACTTTGCGGCCGATGGCGTGTTGCACTTTGGTACCCACGGCGCGTTGGAGTTCATGCCGGGCAAGCAAACCGGCATGTCCGGCAACTGTTGGCCGGAGCGTTTGATCGGCGATCTACCGAACTTCTACTTGTATGCTGCCAACAACCCGTCTGAGGGTGCGATTGCGAAGCGCCGCTCTGCAGCGACGTTGATCAGCTACCTCACGCCGCCGATCTCGGAAGCCGGCTTGTACAAAGGATTGCAAGAGCTGTCCGATTCGATCGACCGCTGGCGGCAACGCGATCCGAATGCCGAGCCGGACGCGGACCTTGCTGCATTGATTCAGACCCAGGCGCATGAGCTCGAGCTTGCCGCGCTTGAACCCTTGTGGTCGGTTGAAGAAGATGCACAGCGCGAGATCGAAGCGTTACAGACTCGGTTGCTCGAATACGAGACGACATTGATTCCGCACGGCTTGCATGTCGTCGGCCGTCCGCCGAGCTGTGAGGAACGCGTCGACTTGCTGTCCTGCATGGCCGATGCATCGCACGGCGTCACACCCGCTCGGCCCGCGCTCGAAGGCATTGCAGACGGTGCATTGTCGCCACAGAAAGCGGCTGCGCTCGCCGGCCTGCCGCCCGGGGTAAATGGCGTTGAGCTGATGAGTGAGCTCAAGAACGCGAACGCACTGCTTGGACAAGATGCGGAGACGCCCGCCCTGATGCGTGCGCTCGATGGCCGCTACATCCCGCCGTCACCCGGCGGTGACGTGTTGCGCACGCCCGCTGTGTTACCGACCGGTCGCAATTTGCACGGTTTTGATCCGTTCCGAATTCCGAGCGCCTATGCGGTGAAGGATGGCGCACGGCAGGCGCAGCGTTTGATCGATTGTCACGTCGCCGAAGGCAACGATCTGCCGGAGTCCATCGCGATCGTATTGTGGGGCACGGACAATCTGAAGAGCGAAGGCGGGCCGATCAGCCAAGCACTCGCACTGCTTGGTGCTGAGCCTCGATTCGATAGCTATGGCCGCATTGCAGGTGCACAACTGATCGATCTTGAGACGCTCGGGCGCCCACGGATCGACGTGGTCATGACATTGTCAGGCATCTTCCGCGATCTGATGCCGCTGCAGATCAAACTGCTTGCGGAGGCAGCGTATCTTGCGGCTTCCGCGGATGAGCCTATCGATCAGAATTTCGTACGCAAGCACGCCTTGGCGTATCAAGCCGAACATGGATGCACACTCGAGGTCGCTGCACTCCGCGTCTATGGCAACGACGAGGGCGCGTACGGCTCCAACGTCAACTACCTAGTCGAAAGCGGTCGTTGGGACGACGAAGACGAATTGGCGGATGTGTACTCGAAACGTAAAGGGTTTGCCTACGGGTGCGATGGTCGACCGCAAGCCCAACGTGCGTTGCTGGATAGCGCGCTCGCTGACGTTGATCTCGCCTACCAGAATTTGGACTCGGTCGAATTGGGCGTGACCACGGTCGACAATTATTTCGATACGCTCGGCGGCATTACCGGCGCGGTCAAACGCGCGAGGTCCGGCGATGCGCCACCGGTCTACATCGGTGATCAGACGCATGGTGAGGGCGCAGTTCGCACGCTGTCCGAGCAGGTTGCTCTCGAAACCCGCACGCGCATGCTGAACCCGAAGTGGCACGAAGGCATGCTAGCCCATGGCTATGAGGGTGTGCGGCAGATCGAGGTGCACATGACCAATACCATGGGGTGGTCAGCAACGACCGGCCAAGTTCAGCCATGGGTGTATCAAAAGCTCACCGAGACCTTCCTGTTGGATGAAGACATGCGCAAACGCATGGCGGAGTTGAATCCGACAGCGTCGAGCCGATTCGCCAACCGCTTGTTGGAAGCGTCGGATCGAAACTACTGGCAGCCGGACGATGAGACGCTCGCCGCACTGGAGCAAGCCAGCGAGGAGCTCGAAGACCGCGTCGAAGGCGTAATCCCCAACGCTGCATCCTAGCGCGGGAGACTTAGGTCTAAGCCGTTCGCGGCAATCGTGACTACCAGTTGTAGTGCGAAGCTAGTTGCTCATCGATATACGCCTTGCCTGTCGATGAGTCGTACTCTTCTATTTCACTCGAGTACTGCAGCATTTTCATTAGCATGGGCATACCGTCGACTTCGCGCTTGCTCACGACTGCGCTGCTTGCGAGGAGCTCTGTCCATGTGTCGCGAACATCGCTCCAAAATTCTGCGGATTTTGCCCAGTATTCATCGCCGCCTGAAAAATCATGGTCTGTAATGAGCTCGTAGCGGTTGACGCCGGTCTCTCTCGCGAGATAGCGGATTGGTGCGTCCATGGCTTGCTCACCGTCCATCAGCACAGCCTTTAGATTGTCCTCTTCATGTAACCATCCAGTCGGCAGAATCGTATGGCGGTTGGTGCCGATTAAAGCGTGATAATCCTTTCTGACGCTGAATTCACGGCGGGGTAGAGGTCGCCAGGTTTCGTCGCTCTGCCATGCTGAGAAGTTCTGATCGTGGATCCAAGTGCCCACAGCCTGGTACCGCGGCGAGTCGTCTACCTGATAAACAGACTGCGACCACGTGCCTGCGACAGACTCTTTGCTCAGCGTCTTGCGTGCCCATCGGTTGTGTCCGGTATACACGTTGATCTCTGCATCTTCGTACTGCCAATCCTGGCGCCAGTGCTTCACCACTGCGGGCCCCTGAACTTGGCCGTTTTCATCTTTGAAGAACATCACGAGAATATGTTGCAGGCTGACGAAGTCGGGCTGGTTTTCAACGACATAAACGTATTCTGTGCCCCAAGACCGGTACGGTTTCGCCGGTGCGTAGTCTGCCGTGAAACCCGCCGTTTCCAAAAAGTCGAAACTGGCTCGGTAGCCGCCCGCCATGGCCAGGATGGCTCGACGGTCCCGTTCTTGCCTGCTGAGTCCTTGCTCTTGCAGTGCGGACCAGGCAGCAGATGCGTCAGTTACCGGAGTCACATCCGGACCTTCGGACGTTCCGCCTCTCGGTTCCATGTCTGATCCGTCTATGAAAGACCAGGCGAAAATGTAGTCGTTGCCGGGATCGTCCTGTGTCTCTGTGTCTTCGACCACCCCGTCGGTCGTCGTATCTTCGGTTTGCGCCGGAACAGCAGCGCAACCGGCGAAAAGCGCCAAACACATCACTAACGGCGCGAGTCGGTTAACCCGTAGTTTCATCTGGTGATCCCCAAGATTGGACGTCAGCCGCATAAGGTGCCGGAACTGACTAGTATTTGCAAATGCGAACGCTTATCATTTACGCTTCGATTCAGGACAACGAATAACTCAATTGAGTGAGCCGTTCACCGAGGGAGAGTCAGCTCATGTACCGGATAACCGCAACTCTTGCCGCTGTCTTTGCGGCGTTCACTTTAGCCGAACCCGTATTAGCTCAAGGCGCGTCGGACGACGAGGCCACCCCTAGGGACGAAATCACAGTCATTGGCACGCGTACCGAGCGACGGATTACAGAAGTGCCGGTAACTGTCTCCGTCTTGACGGCCGAGGAGCTTGATCAGCAACTGACTCGCGATATTTCCGATTTGGTGCGTTATGAGCCTGGCGTCAGTGTCGGTGGCACTGGAAGTCGGTTCGGGCTTTCTGGGTTCTCGATTCGCGGAATCGGTGGCAACCGTGTGCTGACCGTCGTAGACGGCATCCGAGTAGCCGAAGAGTTCAGCTTTGGCCCGTTTCTGAGCGCCCGCCGTGACTTTGTGGACATCGATAGTCTTGAAGCGGTTGAAATTGCTCGGGGGCCGATATCATCGCTTTACGGTAGTGATGCGCTTGGCGGGGTCGTGTCGTTTACCACGCGCGGACCACTCGACTACCTTGCGGATGACGACGACGGCCTGCATTTGGACGGTAAAGCTGGTTGGTCGAGCGCCGACGCGAGCACCGTCGCTCGCGGCACTATCGCCGTAGGCGATGAGCGCTTGTCGGCCATGCTGGCGGTCACGCAGCGTGACGGAGAGGAAACCGAGACCATAGGGGGGATCGGTGGATTCGGACCGACGCGCGAGCAACCGGATCTTCAAGATTTGTCATCGACCAACGTGTTGGCCAAGGTTCGTTGGGAATTCGCTGATTCTCACGTATTGACGGCGACCATCGATACGCTGACCAGTGAGGCTGATACGCAAATCCTCTCGGATTACGATACGCCCGTTATTTCAGGGTTCTCTGGCGTGGTCACCGCAATCGTCAACACACGCGACGCTGTGGATGAGCGCGAACGAACGCGCATCAGCTTGGCGTACTCCGGCGAGTTCGATACACCGATCTTCGACGCGTTGTCTTTGACAGCATACACGCAGGACTCGGAAACGACGCAAGATACGTTTGAAAATCGTACGGTGTTAACTGGAACCGCACCTGCCGATATCAATCGAGAACGACTGTCGGTGTACGAACAACAGATCGATGGGGTGTTTGCTCAGGCGTTGAAGACGGTAGAGTGGGGCAGCACCGTGCACAATATCACCTATGGCTTCGATTACTTCGAGACCGAAAACTCATCGATCCGTAACGGTGGCTCCTTTGAATTGGACGGCACACCAGTGTTTGAGTTTCTGCCGTTGCCCACTCGGGATTTCCCGTTGACCACGGTCGAACAAACCGCGTTTTTCTTGCAGGATGAAATTTCATTCCTCGACGGCAAACTGTTGTTGTCGCCAGGGTTGCGTTACGACCGCTTTGATGCGAGCACGACCGCCGATGAAGTTTTTCTGAACGGCAACCCCGGCGCTCCGATCCCGGCGGACTATGATGCGGACGAAGTCACCGCGCGTTTGGGCGCAGTGTACTCGCTGAATGATGACTGGTCCGTTTACGGTCTTTACGCGGAGGGCTTCCGAGCGCCGCCGTACGACGATGTCAACGTCGGCTTTACCAATTTCATCGGCGGTTACAAAACAATCGCGAGTCCGGACCTTGAGTCAGAGCGGAGCGAGGGAATTGAGTTAGGTGTGCGGTATCAATCCGACAACAGTGCCGTGTCTGTGAATGTCTTTCAAACAAACTACGATGACTTTATCGCGTCCTTTGCGATTGCACCTCAGTTTCTTGCAACTGGGGGCATCGATCCGGCGGACGGGCTCTTGACCTTCCAGTCAATCAACTTGGACGAGGTCACCATTGAAGGTGCTGAGCTTAGCGCTGAGGTTGGATTGGGTAATTGGGGTGGACTCGGCGATTTCAGTCTACGTTCTGCGATTGCCTATGCCGAAGGCGAGGACAACGACGGCGCGCCGATCGACTCAGTTGAGCCGCTCACGGGCGTGTTTGGTTTGCTGTACAGCTCGAACGATGGCAATTGGGGCGGCGAGCTCGTATGGACTGTCGTCGAAGCTAAAGATGAAGCCGATATTTTTGATCCGGACACTCGCCAGCCGTCCGATGGTTATGGCGTTGTGGATCTGTTGCTCTATGGGTCGCTGACAGAGCGCGTGCGATTCAACGTGGGACTGTTCAACGTAGGCGACAAAGAGTTCATTCGTTGGGTCGATACTCAAGGCGTTGGCAATGATGCGGTCAGACGTTTCACTCAGCCTGGTTTCAATGCGGCGGTCAATCTGAGTGTGGAGTTCTAAGTGAAAACGACAATCTCTGTGCTGGCGCTGATCGTGACACTGCTGAGTAGTGCGGCCTTTGCGATCGATTGCCCCGACATGGACGCCGACAGCAGTCGGATTGTTGTTTCGGGTGGTTCGATTACAGAGATCATCTATGCGCTCGATGCTGAGGATCGAATTGTTGCCGCAGACAGAACGTCGAACTATCCCGCTGCCGCACTCGAGCTGCCACAGATCGGTTATGTCCGCGCATTGTCAGCCGAAGGTGTGCTGTCGCAGTCGCCCACTTTGCTGCTGGGCGAGGATGATTCAGGACCACCGGAGATTCTCGATCAATTGCGCGCAGCGGGGTTGCCTGTCGCGATCCTTGGTGAGCAACATGATGCGGAAGGCATTATCCACAAGGTGCGTTGTGTCGGGCAGTTGATTGGTGCGCAAGACGCGGCTGAGGCGCTCGTAGCAGACCGACTACAGCCTGCCGCGAACGCGCTCACCATCCACAACGATCGACCCGTAGGTGCGGTCCTCCTCGGAATTCGAGACGGTACGCTTATAGCGGCTGGCGGCGATACATCCGGCAACGGGTTGCTGGAAATGATGTCGGCCGACAACGCTTTGGCGTCCATGTCCGGCTGGAAGCCTGTGTCGCGAGAATCCATGATCATTGCCGATCCGGATTTCTTCGTGATTCCTCAACGGGGTCTTGAATCTGCCGGCGGTGCGGAGGGCCTGCTAGATCACCCGACGTTGAAATTTACGAGTGCGGCGCAGAACGGACGAGTCTACGCGATGGATGGTATGGCCATGTTGGGCTTCGGCCCTCGCACGCTGGAAGCTGCGGCAAAACTCGGTGCTGACATCCGCGCGTCACAGGATATCGAAACACCGCAATGAACGAGGCGGTTGCGCGTCGCACCGGAGCATTAAAATTGGATCGGCTGGGCCGCCGGCCGCCACTGATATTCGGGTTGGCAATCGTGCTGGTCCTTGCGATCGCGATTGGTATTTGCATCGGTGCCATACCGTTGTCGCTGTCCTCCGTGCTCGGGCTCAGCGAATCCAGCGCCATGCAGCAAACGGTGCTCTACAACATTCGTCTGCCCCGTGTCGTCCTCGCGGCGCTAGCGGGCGCTGCCTTAGCCGTGTCGGGCGCCGCGCTCCAAGCGCTGTTTCGTAACCCACTCGCTGACCCGGGGCTGATCGGGGTCTCCGGCGGGGCGGCGGTCGGCGCGATCTTCATGATCGTCTTCGGCGCGACATTTGTTGCGGAGGCATGGATGCCCTACATGATTCCGGCGGCTGCGATTACGGGTGCCGTGGCGGTGACCGGTTTGCTCTACGCATTCGCGCGTTGGTTTGGGAACTTCGAAGTCAGCACGATGTTGCTGGTCGGGATTGCGCTGAATGCGATGTCGACTGTGGGCATTGGCGCTTTCGAGTTCTTGAGCGATGACACGCAACTGCGAACACTGGTTTTCTGGACGATGGGGAGCTATGGACGTGCGACCTGGACGACCGTGTTACCGGCGGCGGTTATCATCGTGGCCGCGGCGGCGGCCCTGGTCTCACGAAGTCGGGCGTTAGATATTTTGCAGCTTGGAGAAGTGGAGGCGCGGCATCTTTCCATCAACGTGGATGCCCTGAAGCGAGTCACCGTCATTTGTGCCGCAGCCTCCGTCGGTGCTGCAGTCGCTGTGTCCGGCATTATCGCGTTCGTGGGATTGATCGTGCCGCACATCGTTCGCTTGATCTTGGGGCCGAGTAACCGGTGGGTAATGCCAGGCGCATTGTTGCTCGGCGCGACACTGAGCGTGCTCGCAGATCTTGTCGCTCGCATGGTGATCGTCCCGGCTGAGCTTCCGGTTGGGCTGGTGACGAGTGCCTTGGGCGCACCGTTTTTCCTCTGGCTAATTGCAAGTGCCAGGTCTCGATGATGATTGAGATGACCGGGATTACCGTCAAACGGGCGCATCGCAAGACGCTCAGCAACGTAACGATTCAACTGCCGAAACTCAAAGTCGTTGGAATCGTTGGGCCGAATGGTGCGGGCAAGTCCACACTGTTGCATGTAGCTGCAGGATCCCTGCTACCCGCCAGTGGTAGCGCCAGCATGGACGGAACACCACTGGAGCAATTGACACTGACACACCAGGCGCAGACTCGCGCGGTGATGAGTCAACACGTTGATATGGCGTTCCCTTACCCAGTGCACGAGGTCATCGCGATGGGTTGGGAGCCGTTCCGACATAGGCAGCAGCTTTCCTTCGAGTTGCTTGAGCGGATTGCGAATGAATTGGCCATCGGCGATCTGCTGGAGCGGCGCTTCAATGAACTTTCCGGGGGCGAGCGACAGCGGGTTCAATTCGCGCGGACGTGCATCCAGATTGAAGGTATCCATGAACTGTATTCTGGTGGCTACTGGTTACTGGACGAGCCGACAGCAAGTCTGGATATCGGTCATGAACTGTTGGTGCTTCGCTATCTAAGGCAAACCGCTGAGCGAGGATTCGGGATTGCGCTTGTCGTCCACGATTTGGAAAAAGCGGCGCGATTTTGCGACCTGATTGTGCTGTTGGACAAAGGCAGAGTCGCAGCCACGGGCGCACCGCAGGACGTGTTTACCGATGAGAACCTGACGCACGTCTACGACACGGCCGTTACTACTGAATGGCACACAGGCCTACAGCGATTGCTTATTCATGCTTAATCAAACGACAGCTTAGGAGCGAACATAATGTTTATTGCAATGAATCGATTCCAGATTACGCCGGGAATGGAAGAGGGTTTCGAGAAGGTATGGCGAGAGCGGGATTCGTATCTCTCGGAAGTGCCGGGTTTTAAGGTTTTCCATTTGTTGAAGGGGCCGAGCTTGGAGAACCATACGCTGTATGCATCTCACTCGGTCTGGGAGTCGCGCGAAGCTTTTGAGGCGTGGACGCAATCGGAGGCTTTCAAGTTGGCGCATCGTCAAGCGAGTGCACCAAGCGGGACGTATTTGGGTCATCCCGATCTTGAGACGTTCGAGTCGGTCATGGAAACCACTGCCTGAATTAGTAGGCAGCAGCCTCCTAATGCCATTCGGCGTGCACCGTTGGGCCGCGCCGAATGGCTGAGACCACGGCGCTGATTGTGGCTATGGCGCCCCAGCCAAGACCTACGACCACACCACTATCGAGAATGCCGCGCCATGGTTGCGGGAGCAGGCGGTAGACCATGACGATAGCGACAATCCCTGTCGTCAAGATAATCGTTGCCATGACTCTGCGAAACGGTGCATTCATAAAACCCATCAGCACCAAAGGGGCGGCGACAGTGTTGATCGGACTGGCATGAGATCTCAGCGCAACCGCACGTGCAGCGAATCGAGGGGAGAAGCCGCGTTGAAAACCCTTGTAGCCCTCATACCAGGCCATGACGATCAGGTTGGCAAGGAACAGCGCATAATGACCAGCCGACCAGGGGTATTCGAGACTCTCTAGAATGAGCGGCACCATGTTGGCCACGCCGTAGGTCAACAGCCCAACGAATGCGAGCGTGCCCCAGGCAACCGCGACATTGCCGAGCATTAGAGTGCCCGCACGTAGGTCAACAGGGCAGCGCGTTGCGACTGCGTCAACTCTGCGAAGGCCTTTCTCGACTGACGCGCTTCACCGCCATGCCACAAAATCGCTTCTTCGATCGTTCGCGCGCGACCGTCATGCAGGAAGCCTCGATTCGGCGCATACTGTTCAACGATGCCGATGCCCCAAAGGGGCGCCGTTCGCCACTCTCGTCGGTCGGCTGCGGAAGTGGGGTCTGCCAACCCTTCACCCATATCGTGCAACAGCAAATCGGAGTATGGCCAAAGTGTCTGCTTTGAGTTCCAAGCCTCACTGGTTTGCTTGGTGATCAAGACGGGAACATGGCATTGATTGCAGCCAGCCTGTCCGAACAAATGCTGCCCCGCGAGGTCCGGAAGTGCACGCCGATCTGGGACGCCAATCCGACGTACGTAATCAGACAATGCGCTGAGTTCAGTTTCGGAAATTTCGATGGCGCAATCATCCCCGCAACTTCGCCATGATTGGACACCCATGTCGTTGGCAAGCGCTGTAGCCACCTGTGATTCCATTGTGGTGTGCCCATTTTTCCAGCCCATGATTGCGAGACTATCTCCGACAACTGAGACTTCGCCGCTGACGCCATCCCCATTCTTATCGTCAGGGTCCGCGTAGTGGCGCACCATGTCCTGGTCTACGCGCTCGAGAAGGCCCCAACCGTAGATCAACGGTGTCGCGCGCAGTACCACGATCTCGTTCGATGCCTCTGGGTCATCGATCCACCCAGTAGGACGTCTCAGAGCTACGGTTTGTCCGTCCGTATATCGAAACTCCGAAGTTTCGTATTCGACGTGAAGATCAACTTCCGCAAAATGACCATCTGTTGCGGAGGTGTTGAGCTGTGCACCAAACCGTTGCAATTGATCGTAAGTCGCTGGCTTGACGACGAATGGTGCGGTCGCGTCCGTCTGATGTCTGTGCCGCGCATGAATCTCGATATGGCAAGAGGCACACGAGGGTGCATCGAGTTGAGGGCCGGCCGCCGACCGTATTTCGTTATGAGACTTGGTCCAATCTCGGAAGAACAAAGCCTCCCCGAGCGTATCCTCGGGGAGTGTTGTTTGCGCCGCGGAATGAACAGGATCGAATGTCAAGAAGTGTCCGCCCGGTTCGTGCCCGTCGAGCAGAGAAGGGTCACGCGCCCCCGAAAGTGTTGTGCCTCCAACCCCTGCAAGCATCGCGATCGCGATGATGAGCGTCAGCTTGCGCATGGATCTGAACGCTCAGTTGAGACTGAAAGTCCCGTTCATGAGAGAGGTGTGCCCCGGGAACGAACAAAAGAAGGTGTAGTCTCCGTCCGCGCTCAGGCCTTCGGTGCTGAAACTGATGCTAGTCGATTCGCCACCGCCGACGAGCTTGGTTGCAGCGATGACGCGTGCATCCTCTGCCGGTAAGAAATTACCCTCAAAACCTGCAGTCATGCCGTCCGTCGCCAAAGCTTCATAATCAGAGGATCTGGCAAGCACCCAATTGTGGCCCATCGCGACGGCTGGAAGGGTGCCGGTGTGCACCAGTTTGATGGTTACCTCCGAGCAGCTTGCGTCGGCAACGATCGCGTCGGTGTTGTAGGCAAGAGAATCTCCGACCTCGACTTCAAACTCACAGGCTGCAGACGCTGTCGTTGCGCCCAACAGCAAGGTAAGACTTAGAAAATACTTATACATAATGCGAACTCCACCTTTTTAGGTGCCCAATCTACTTACCATTAAATGATAATCATTATCATTGATAACAGCAATGAGAATCATTACTATTTGGGCCGTAGTTCACATTCACTGAGTAGACGTAGCGAGGCGTTGAAATGCACACGAATCCTCAAACAGAGCACGGAAAGTTTGAACATCTTGCTGACGGCGCTCAGTTGATGCTGACCAGCATTCGGCAGTGGATTGCCTCGTATCACCTTGAAGAGTGCGGCTGCTGCGCGCTGCGTCCTCAGTACAAGGCTTACGACATCGAAGGTGCGCTGCCTGTGCTGAATGAAATGATGTGCTTCCTGTCGTTGGCGGTCGTTAAGGAGTTGGTGATTTTCTCACCGGTGGATGAGGACGTGAGTGAAGACGAGGCGGCGATACTACGAATGATAAAAGCAGTCGAGGCAAACCAACCTCACTCGGCTTACGAGCACGCCGGCGGGTACTTTCCGCCGCCGGTTGCCACAACGTTCTTTCGGATCTGCCGTTGTATGGTCGATCACTACTCGAATGGCGGGCTGGTTTTTGCTGGGTCGACAAAGTTGCGGTTGGTATAGGTCGGAAAGGACGCAGTCGATGTCTCAAAAAACACAACCGAATTACTGGCTCGGTGCCCTGCGATACGCTGCCGCGTTGGCGGCGATCCTCGCGCTATACGCCGCGAGTTGGCTGTGGCTCCTGAGCTTCGAGGGATGAGGTACCACTATGTCAGACCGTCTCGCTCCTTTGTTCCCTGTTAAGCCAATGTGCCGCGACAGCATCGCGTCCAATCGGCCGGTACTCGACTTCATGCTGCGACGACGCTCGATCCTCGCAACGAACCTCGATGATCCTGGTCCCAACGACGAGGATCTGGATTTGATATTGCAGGTTGCGACCCGCGTGCCGGATCATGGTCGTCTGACACCGTGGCGTATCAAGGTGTGTCGCAAACCGGCGCAAACCAACCTCGCTTCGATCTATCGGGCATCGTTCTTGAAACACAACCCCAACGCGTCGGATGCCATGATCACTGCCGCGCATCGTCGCCTAACTGCCTCGCCGTTGTTGCTCGTTGTGGTTGCTCAACCGAACATGGACCGGCTCGAAAAAATTCCGTTGATCGAACAGCAACTCTCAGCAGGTGTCGTGTGTTCGAATATCCTCATCGCAGCTGCAGCCTTGGGCTACGGCGGGCAGTGGCTGACGGGTGGGCCTGCTTACGACCGTGCTATTCACGCAGCGCTTGGTCTCAGTGAGTACGATTCGATCGCTGGATTCATGCATATCGGGACGCCGTCTGAACCCGCGCGCGAACGAATTCGACCACCGCTGGAAGACATTGTTGAGGAATGGACAGGCTAGCTAATTCCGCGTGAGATTCTGGTAGCCTCTAGCTCAGGTTCTTCCGAGGACGAGTCTTGGGTGCACCCTACAAAAACGCGCTAGCTAGGGTTTTGCTGCTCAGCGTATTCGCGCACTCGCTAATTCCTGCTGGGTTCATGCCGGGCAGTATTGGTGCCGGTGAGTGGATGATGTTGTGCCCGCAGGATTCCGTGCTCCTGCACTCCAACGGCGCGGCACACCATCGCGCGGAACACTCGCACCACGAATCCCATTCCCCGAGCGCATTAGCGGGTGACGCGTGTGATTTTCAGGATGCACTGGTGCAGGTCCTACATGGATCCAACGCACACGTTTCTCTCGCCTTGCCTGCGCGCTCTCTCGAAGCGTCGAGTTTCGTTCGGGCCACGCAACCGGGCGCTCTGGTCATCCATCCATGGGATCCCCGGGCGCCACCCGTCTAGATCCTCGCTTCTTTGTAAATCGCGATACCGGCCTTGGCCGGCACACTCGAACTCCAAATTTTTGTGAGGTTTCTCATGAGGACTAGATTCTGCATTCTGGCAGCTGGTGCTCTGTGCGCGTCATCTGTGGCGCTCGCAGATCACAACCCAATCACTCGCGCGGACACGCACGCCCCTATTGGCGTCATGGCCGATCACACTCACCAAAAAGGGGAATGGATGTTCTCCTATCGTTTCATGTCGATGCCAATGGAAGGCAACCTACAGGGCTCGGATGAGATTTCTCCCGAGCAAATCGCCACCACGGTACCCAATCGATTCTTCGGCAACCCGGGCCAACCACCGACGCTGCGCGTCGTCCCCATCGAGATGAATATGAGCATGCATATGTTGGGCGCGATGTACGCGCCGAGCGATCGTGTGACCTTGATGGCCATGGTGAACTACATCGAGAAAGACATGGATCATTTGACCTTCCAGGGCGGCGCGGGAACTACGGTGCTCGGCGGATTCACGACCGAGGTCAGTGGGCTCGGGGATACCCAACTATCCGCGCTGATCAATTTCAATCGTGACCCGAATCACAAGGTTCATGCGATAGCGGGTCTTTCTGCGCCTACGGGTAGCATCGATGAAACGGACGACATTCTGACGCCAATGAACATGCGCCCGACCATTCGTCTTCCCTACCCGATGCAGCTCGGTTCAGGTAGTTGGGATCCCATTTTGGGGTTGAGCTATTCCGGATTCGGCGATCATTGGAATTGGGGTTCGCAGTGGCGTAGTACGTTCCGGATCGCGGACAACGACAATGATTACCGACTTGGGTATGCGCATCATTGGACGGGATGGGCAGGCTATCGATTGGCTGACTCCGCCAGCATCGCGTTGCGCGTCGCTTTTTCGGATCAAGGCGACATCTCCGGTCAGGACCCTGAGATCGCCGGTCCAGTCCAAACCGCCGATCCCAGCCGCTTTGGCGGTAGTCGATGGGACGCAGGTATCAGTGTCAATTTCGCCGGGCAAGGTGACTTAGACGGTTGGCGTTTCGCACTCGAGTATCTTGTTCCGTTTTCGCAAGATTTGAACGGGCCACAACTTGAGACTCAAGAAATGTTTACCGTCGGGATCCAAAAGTCTTGGTAGCGGATCAAAGGCTGGTGGCTTTGCGGCCACCAGCCTGTGCTTGGTTCAGTCAGATCGTGCAGACCGCTGGTTGACTCAGAACGTCGC
The DNA here is from genome assembly GCA_038533155.1 of Pseudomonadota bacterium. GTDB lineage: Bacteria > Pseudomonadota > Gammaproteobacteria > Steroidobacterales > Woeseiaceae > CALBPI01. The sequence continues at coordinate 19,777 of JBCAZH010000041.1, forward strand.
ATCGACGCGCAGACCCAACTGGCGCGGGTTGCCGAAACGCGCGGTGCCAATCTGATCCACTGCAGGACGATTCAAAAACTGAATGTTGTCATCGTCCAGTAGGTTCCTCGCATACAGAGTCACGCGATAGGTATCGTTCATGTCGTAGCCCAGCCTTGCATTAACGAGCGTGCGTTCTGGGACGACATTGAACCCCTCGTTCTCGTTGGTGGTGAAAACCTCATCGCGATAATTGACATCCATACCGTAGAACAGACCCCATTCATGGAATTTGGCGAACCCGACATTAGCTGACCATTCCGCGGCAAACGGGAAACGATTGCCACCAAGATTGGACGTAATTCCCGTGACGGGGTTAGTCAGAGGAAAATCCTCGAACTCGCTGATTACATGCCCGAGCGACCCATAGATGTCGAGCGAGTTATCCACACGAAAATCAAACTCGAGTTCTAGACCGCTGACAGACGATTGACCTGCATTGACTGTTTGGGTCAGCTCCGGAATGTTGGCGTCGATCGGCACGGGCACCTGCTGATCTTCCCAATCGGCGTAGAAGATGTTCGCGTTGATGGAGAGACGACCGTCAAGCAGCAGTGATCGCGTCGAAAGCTCATAGTTCGTGATGAACTCAGGATCAAAATCCACGGCCGTACCATCGAGAATGCTGAGCTCCGAACCGCCCGCGCGATAACCGCGTTGTACGACCAGCGCGATGTTGCTGCTTTCTGTCGCACCCCACTGCAGCCCGATCTTCGGCAGAAATGCATCAAAGTCTGCTGCTGTCTGGCTGGCATCCGATCCCTCGAACGCTCGAAGAAACTCGAAGCCTGGCGGAATTGGCGTAACGAAGGTTGTTGTGGAGACAGCAGTCTCTGCTGAGCTCTCTTCATCGAACCGTGCGCCGAACAACACGCTCAGCCGGTCCGTTAGTTCGTATCGGAAGTCACCGAATATCGCGAAGTTCTCCGCCTCCTGCGCAAAGACCGACTGGCGCTGAATCAACAGCGTCGGTGGGATCGCCGGGTTGAGTAGCGATGCCGGTACGATGAACTCGTCGTCGAAGGAGTCTTCAACATCGACGTAGTAGAAACCGAGTGCGCCGCTTAGCCGCTCGCCGGAGTATTTCACTCGAAACTCCTGCGAAATCGCGTCATCACTCCCGGTGCGGTCCAACGCTGCGATAGGGGCTGGCGACACATCGAAGTCTTCGATTCGAAGGTAGTTTGTGTTTTGCAGGGTTGTGATGGATTGAATGGCCCAAGCGTCCGACAAAGCCCAGTTGAAGTTGATGGCATGGAGATACGTTTCGGTACCTTCTCGACCTGGCGTGTCGTATTGCACTTCGTCGATGAAGTTGTCTGTCGCGAGGATCGGGACGATGTCCTCGCCGGCGAAGTTCTCGGCGTAGGTGGTTGTCGTGACAATCCGGATGTCTTCCGAGGGAGTAAACAGGAACTTTAAGCGAAAATTGGTCAGTTCCGACTCGTCGGCTGGTTGTCCTAGGAACGTGTTGTCAATGAAGCCTTCGCTTTCGCGGTAGTCTGCGGAGAGCCGCACCGCAATTGTGTCTTCTACGAGTGCACCACCGCCCGCGACAGAGAGTTGGTAGGTGTCGGCGTCTGCGATTTCTGCCCGCACGCGGAAGTCAGATTCGAAGCTGGGGTCGCGTGTCCGGATGTAAATAGCACCCGCCAATGCGTTACGTCCAAAGTTGGTGGACTGAGGACCACGGAACACCTCAATCTGCTCGACATCCCAAGAGCCGGTGGGACCAAAGAAGGTTGTCTGATTGCCGAGCGGCGCGTCGTCCACGTAGGTTGTAATAGTCAACCCGCTGCCGCCACCGCCAATACCTCGTTGGTCAACGCCGCGAATCGCGAATCCTTGTTCGCCGAAGGCAGAGGTCACGTTCGGGATTCTCTCGACGATGTCGTACAAATCAGCGACCGGTTCGCGCTCAATTTCTTCGGCCGTCACAACAGACACGCTGTCGGTGACCTCGAACAGGGACTGCTCGGTTTTGGTTCCTTTAACGACGATCTCGTCGAGCTCGCTATCGGACTGCGCGAAAGCAATGGGTGTCGCGAGAACGCAACACAGCGCACAGGAAATTCTGAAGGACATTAGGTCGATCACTTACAGCAGCAAAAATCGAGCGTAAGAGTAATGTTAATGCGAATCATAAGCAATTACTGACTACGGGTATGTTGCTTCCCTGCGACGGATTCTTGGTGTCCCGAGCCCTGATGGACGAACAGGGTTACCAGTCGGCTATTCGGCTGCCTCTCGAGCCGATCGCGCCAGTGCCACGAGTGTGTGGCGGAGGTCTTGTGTAGACCTTAGCGGGGCGTGGAACCAAAGGCGCTCACGCCGGCCGCGACAGTGCATATCGATACCTTCGGGATCAATTGCACTGATTTGCCAATCGCCATCGGGTGCACCACACAACACGCTCGCGTACAGCCGCGTCGCGTCCCGATGATCCTCGTTCATATGTGCGACAGCGCCAGTTTCCATTTGATGCCACGCGTTCCAGTCAGAGAAGGCAACCGTGAGTTCTCTCGTCAGGATGTCGACGGTTCCGCCTGCGATTAGCTGCAGTCGCGCCGTTGCGGGTTCGAATCTCAGGAATTCGCCTGTCTCACTCGGCGTCTGGGATGGGTCCAAAAGTCTGGGCCGGACCCTCAAGGCGATCCGCGCGCTGTTCGAAGCGTTTACCGAAACAAACCTACCTTCCATCCTCAAACGTTGTTGCCGTACCTCACTTGAATGGCGAGCGTCGTCGAGCTCAACAACGCCCGATTGATTCGCAACTGTAGCGGGTGCATTGGAAGTGACCAGCGCGCCGTCGCTGTCGGTATGGACGCCGCACTCCAGGTTGGGGCTAAGCGGTTGATGGTTGAGCGTAACGATTCGTATCTTCTGTGCAAGACGCATCATTGCCTTTGCGACCTGTATCGGGTCTCCAGTCTCGCTTCTTACCGACATGCAAGGTTCCACCTTGGATCAATGCGCGAATGTACGCGCCGTGGTTTTCGCGTACACAATGCCGGGAGCTAGTCTTCGCCGAATCCAGTTGATTCGCGACAACAGCGCTAGCGCCGGGGTTCTGGCTGGAATTGCGTTGCCGTAAGTCCAGGCCTGGCGATACTCAAGGCCTGCGATTGCGCCGACAAATTCTTTTGCGTCATCGATCGACAATCCCCAGGGCATTGCAGGCGCTCGGTACTTTGGTGTGACGTGGAACCCTTTCCTTGTTCGATTTGAGAACGCCGGTGGAATAGTGTCGAAGAATACGTGGGCGCCTTTAAACACGTCTGCGATGGTCGTGAGCAAATTGATCGTTTCACGTTCTTCGAAATACATCAGCAGCCCAGCCGCGGAAATAAAGGGGTTGGTGTCGCGTGGTACGGCATCTAACCAAGCTGGGTCCAACGCGGAACAGGCAATGAGTTCCGCTTGTTCATGCTCAGGGAGCAGTCGCTTTCTGCAGTCGATCGCCTCCGGTAGATCGACACTCACCCAGCGCACGCGCGAGTCAGAAATACGCCATTGTTGAGTCTCTAAACCATCGCCCAACGCTATGACCGTCGGATTGGGGTTGTCGGATTGAAGGTACTCGTGCACCAGTTGATCGCAGAGCGCCGCGCGAACAGGGTGCATCGCATTGGGCGGGCCAAAATTGCCGCGAAAATCGTAGTCGATCTCACTAACTAGCTGGGCTGCGAGAGGGTCCACTACTACCGGATTCGAGCGACGCTGTTCCGCCGCTCGGTGCCACAATGGCCATAAGAGCGTTTCTGGTACACCTTCCAAATCCGGTTTAAAGGGTTCGACCATCACGCTTCTAGTTTGGACCTCCGATTCCCTACCATAATAGTAATGAGAATCGTTTGCAATTAAAGATAGTTCAGTTGATGCTCCCAAGGTTGGCGGCACGTGTGCGGGGCAGAGTATTGGACGCCGGCGCACTTCCCCATATCTGTTCGGCTTCGGTTGTTTGTCTGGATGTGCTAGTTTCCGCGCTTGTCGAACTGACGAGACATAGGAATTTTAGACATGAAATGTACACGATGGATGAAGTACGTCGGCGTCCTCACCGTTGCATGGGTGCTAAGCGCGTGTGGCTCTGGAGATGGCGATGAGAAGAGTGCGGTAGCTGAAGCAGCCGAGTCGGCGAGTGAAATGGCATCCGACGCCGTAGATGCTGCAGGTGAAATGGCCAGCGATGCTGCAGATGCAGCAGGTGATATGGCATCCGACGCCGCAGACGCTGCCGCTGATGCCGTGGATGCGGCGGGCGACATGGCATCTGATGCAGTCGATGCCGCCGGTGAAATGGCGAGCGATGCGGCGGACGCTGCAGGTGAAATGGCTTCGGACGCAATGGACGCTGCAGGTGAAATGGCGAGTGATGCCGCCGAAGGCGCTTCAGCTATGGTCGACGACGCGAAAGCAGCGGTTGCAACGGCGACCACCGCCGCTGCTTCTGGCGATGGCTGTGCTCTTGCGGTCGAAGTGGGCGATTCATTGGCATACAGCACCAAAGCGCTAACGGTTCCGTCTTCATGCGACACAGTTACCGTGACATTGACGCACACTGGGAACCTTCCGAAAGTCGCGATGGGGCACAACTGGGTTCTGGCAGCCGATGACGTTGCTGACGCGGTTGCTGCTGCCGGAGTGTCGGCTGGCGCTGATGGCAACTACTTGGCGGCTGATGAGACGCGATATGTCGCAGCGACCAAGCTGATCGGTGGCGGAGAGTCGGATACCGTCTCTTTTTCTTTGAGCGATTTGGAAGCGGGCAAAAACTACGTTTATGTTTGCACGTTCCCGGGGCACACCTCGATCATGCGTGGCACGTTTACCGTCGGCGGCTGATTCGAGCACCACAGCGCTGATCATCACACCGCCTAGGGGCATCGCCCCTAGGCGGTTTTTTGTTTTTGAGGTTTGTGCTGTTGCGGCTCACGTATACTCGGCGAGATGACTTCAAAAGACGCGCTATCGCCTGAGACCTGGCTCGCCAACGGTCTGCACGAGCACGATCCATCGACCGGCGCGGTCATGCCCGCCATCCATCCGTCGACCACGTTTGCCCGCTCGCCGGATTACGAACTGATCAATGCCGATCACAGTTATGCGAGAGCGGAGAATCCCACCTTCCGACTGCCCGAGCGCATGATCGCGGCGCTTGAGGGTGCCGCGGACGCCCGCATTTTCGGCTCGGGCATGGCGGCTGCGAGTCTGATTTTCCAGACCTTGAGAACGGGTGATCACGTCGTCTTGCCAAACGAGATGTACTTCAATCTGCGCAATTGGGTGCAGGCGTTTGCAGCACGGTTTGCGATCGATGTCACGATGGTCCCGGCAGGTGATCTGGACGCGCTGGCGAACGCTGTGCGCGCTCGGCCGACGCAACTTGTCTGGCTCGAGACCCCGAGCAACCCGTTGTTCAAAGTCACGTCGATTGCGGACGCGGCGGACATCTGCCATGCGGCGGGCGCGAGACTCGGTGTGGATGGCACCGTTGCGACGCCGTATCACACGCAGTCGTTGTCGCTCGGGGCCGATATCGTGATGCACTCCACGACGAAGTCGTTGAACGGGCATAGCGATGTACTCGGCGGTGCATTGGCGACACGCAAGGATGACGAGGCATGGCAGTTGCTGCTTGGCGAGCGTGAGAACTCGGGAGGACTGCCGGGGCCGATGGATGCGTGGTTGTTACAGCGCGGGCTGCGCACATTCTTTGTGCGCATGCAGAAATCGAGCGCGAACGCGATGCGCCTAGCTGAAGCGTTGTCGGCGCACCCATTGATCGAGCGGGTGCATTATCCGGGGTTACCGAACCATCCGGGTCATGACATCTGCTGCCAGCAAATGACGCGAGGCTTTGGCTCACTACTATCGTTTGAGGTTACTGGCGGCGCGAAGATGGCGCTGGCGGTTGCCGCACACTGCCAGGTCATTACCCGCGCTACCTCGTTGGGTGGCGTTGAGTCGCTCATCGAACACCGCGCGTCGATCGAAGGTCCGGACTCTGGTGTGCCGG
>JBCAZH010000041.1:25934-27068 GCA_038533155.1 Pseudomonadota bacterium
GAGTCGCTCATCGAACACCGCGCGTCGATCGAAGGTCCGGACTCTGGTGTGCCGGCGGGCTTACTACGGGTATCGGTGGGTATCGAATCGCCGGACGATTTGCGCGATGATTTGGCCAACGCGTTGGAGCGCGCCGAGGCTGAGCAATGAGACTGTATCCGGAAGTGACCCGTGAAATCGACGAAGGACCTGAAGGTCCAGAGATCGGTGCATTGTTCGATTTCGACGGCACCTTAATCGCCGGATTTTCGGTGTTTTCGTTTCTGCGCGAGCAGTTTCGCCAGCGCGAATTGACGCGCGAGCAAATCCTTAAATTTGCGGCAGCGGGTGTGGGTTACGGCGCTGGCAATCTCGGTTTTTCAGGGTTACTGGTCGCTAGTGCACTCTTGTTGAAGGATATGAGCGAAGCCCGCTTGCATGCGCTCGGCCAAGACACTTTCGAACGCCATATTGCTAAGGTCATCTACCCCGAGGCACGCGGTCTGATCGAAGCGCACCAGGCGAAGGGGCACACGGTTGCGATCATTTCCTCGGCCACTCGCTACCAAGTCGAAGCCGCCGCCGCCGAGCTGGGTGTCGAGCATGTGCTGTGCAGCGAGCTTGAGGTCGTCGACGGGCGATTGACGGGTGAGATTATTCGACCGACGTGTTTCGGACCGGGCAAGGTCACCGCCGCGGAACGCCTCGCGGAGGAAACCGGCATCGATCTCGATCGCAGTTTCTTCTATTCGGACAGCACTGACGATTTGCCGCTGCTCGAACGCGTCGGATTGCCGCGACCCCTGAATCCGAACCCCAAACTGGTCGAGGTCGCCGAAGATCGCGGTTGGCCCGTGCGTCGCTTCGCCAGTCGCGGCCGTCCGAGGCCGACCGATCTCGTGCGCACCGTCGCGGCGACCGGCAGTATGGTCCCATCGTTCCTGGCTGGACTTCCGATCTGGGCGCTGACCGGCTCACGCAACGCGGGACAGAATTTTTCGATGTCGTTGTTCGCCGATGTGGCGAGCGCATTGATCGGATTGAATCTGGAGGTCACCGGCGAGCACAACCTATGGGTGAATCGCCCAGCGGTTTTCGTGTTCAATCACCAAAGCCAGGCAGATGTCGTCATTATGGCGCGGTTGTTGCGGCGCG
>JBCAZH010000042.1:0-26723 GCA_038533155.1 Pseudomonadota bacterium
CGCCGATGTTCAGCGGCGCGATCGAAGGTGTGGGGCCTCGCTACTGCCCGTCCGTCGAGGACAAAATCTTCCGGTTCGCAGACAAGAGCTCGCATCAGATATTTGTGGAGCCCGAGGGTTTAAACAGTATCGAGGTGTATCCCAATGGCATCTCGACCAGCCTGCCCTTCGAAACGCAGCTCGATATGGTACGGAGCATCACCGGTTTCGAGCAGGCCCACGTCACACGACCGGGCTACGCCATCGAGTACGACTACTTCGATCCGCGGGACTTGCACCCGTCGTTGGCAACTCGACATTTGGCCGGTCTGTATTTCGCCGGCCAAATCAATGGCACAACCGGTTATGAGGAAGCGGCGGCACAAGGCCTATTGGCTGGCCTGAACGCGGCTCGCGAAGTGCAAGGTCAATCAGCATGGATACCGCGCCGCGACGAGGCCTACCTCGGTGTTTTGGTGGACGACCTCACAACGCAAGGCGCGAGCGAACCGTATCGCATGTTTACAAGCCGAGCGGAACACCGCTTGCTGCTGCGTGAAGACAACGCGGATCGACGTCTAACGCCGATCGGCAGAACCTTCGGCTTGGTTGACGATGTACGGTGGCGGATATTCGAAGCTCGCCAGACAGCATCGCATGATGAACATGCGCGTTTGGCGCGGACCAACGTATCCACTGAGAGTGCTCGTCAGGCGGGGCTGATCAATGATCGCCAGACGTTGACCGCGGGCACTAAAGCGCGGGATCTGCTGCGACGTCCGGAAGTTCGCTATCAGCAGTTACAACAGCTCGGGGAGCTCGGGCCTATCTCGGCATCGACAGAAGCGCTCGATGACTATCTCGCGACTGAGGAATTCGCGGAGCAGGTCGCGCTGCAGGTCGAAACCGATATTAAGTACGAAGGCTATGTCGCCCGACAGACTCGCGAAATCGAGCAGCAGCGCAAACGCAGCGACCTCAGGATTCCTACGGACCTTAGCTACGAAAGTGTGCACGGGTTGTCGCACGAAGCCCGCCAACGTTTGACGGAGGCTCGCCCGGATACGATCGGCCAGGCTGGCCGTGTACCCGGTGTGACACCGGCGGCTGTGTCGTTGCTGCTGATTCATTTAAAGAAACGCGAGTTGAAGCAATCCGCTTGACGGTGATGCGCTAGGTCGCGACACATTAGACATGTTGAGATTCGCGATTACCCGACTGCTCAGCACGATACCGACATTGTTTCTGGTCATCGTGGTCGCGTTTCTGATGGTGCATGCTGCACCTGGCGGGCCGTTCGATAGCGAGCGTGCGCTACCGCCCGAAATCGAAGCACGTATGGCCGAGGCTTATGGTCTCGATGCGCCGCTGCACCAACAGTTCACAGACTATGTGTCCGGTTTATTGACCGGCGATTTCGGGCCGTCGTATCGCTATCAGGATACGACCGTGGCGGAATTGATTGCGGACGCGCTTCCGGTGTCGCTGCTGATCGGCGGGCTCGCGTTGATCATTGGCGTCTCTCTCGGTATCGCGGCGGGGACCGCATCGGCACTCAATCAGAATCGTTGGTCTGATCATGTGTTGATCGCGGTTTCGATGACCGGCATTTCCGTACCGAATTTCGTGGTTGCGCCTTTGCTCGTGTTGCTATTCGCGATCCAATTGAGGTGGCTACCGGCCAGTGGTTTGCAAAGCCCGAGCAGCTACGTGCTTCCAGTGTTTGCTCTGTCGTTGCCGATGTTGGCCTACATCGCTCGATTGATGCGCGCCAGCATGTTGGAGGTATTGAAGAGTCAGTTCATTCGTACTGCTCGTGCGCAAGGTCTGCATCCAAACACTTTAGTGTTTCGCTATGCGTTGAAGCCTGCGTTGATTCCTGTTGTATCGTTTTTGGGTCCGGCGATCGCCGGTGTCTTAACCGGGTCGGTGGTCATCGAACAGGTGTTTAACCTGCCCGGTCTTGGACGCTTGTTCATTCAAGGTGCGCTCAACCGCGACTACACCTTAGTCATGGCGTTGGTCATCCTCTACAGCACGGTCGTGATCACGATGAACTTTCTCGTCGATCTTGTGTACGGCGTTTTGGACCCGAGGGTGCGATATACGTGAGCACCCAAACCGCAATTTGGCAGAGACGCAGTATCGCCGGCAAAGTCTGGGAGGCGATGCGGCGTGACCGACTGTTCATGTTTTGCGTTGTCGTGTTGTTGTCGATTGCCGTGCTGTCGATCGTCGGCCCGTGGCTGTCGCCGCACACTTACTACGATATCAACATGGACGCGATCCTACTCGCGCCGCAATGGGCGGACGCTCGTTGGTTTGGGACGGACGATCTCGGCCGCGATTTATTCGTGCGAACGATGTACGGCGGTCGCGTCTCGCTCGCGGTGGGCTTGGTGGCAACGTGTGTCAGTTTGGTGTTCGGTGTTGCTTGGGGTGCGACCGCGGGGTACTTCGGTGGTCGTATCGACCACGCGATGATGCGGATTGTCGATATCCTCTACGCCATCCCGTTCATGTTCTTCGTGATTCTTCTGATGGTCGTGTTTGGCCGGAATATTCTTCTGATCTTCGTCGCCATCGGTGCAGTGAACTGGCTGGACATGGCGCGTATTGTTCGAGGCCAAACGCTGAGTTTGCGACAGCGGGAGTATGTCGAGGCCGCAGAGATTATGGGTGCGTCTCGACTTCGAATCATCGCGCGCCACATCGTGCCAAACCTGCTGGGAATTGTGGTGGTGTACGCGACCTTGACGATCCCACAAGTCATTCTGATCGAGTCTTTTCTCAGCTTCCTTGGGCTCGGCGTACAAGAACCGATGACTTCTTGGGGTGCGTTGGTACAGCAAGGCACCCAGGTGATGCGGGTTGCGCCTTGGGTGTTGCTCTGGCCTGCCGGACTACTCGCGATTTCGCTGATGTGTCTGAACTTTACCGGTGACGGTTTGCGGGATGCGTTGGATCCGAAGGACGCGCACCGATGAGTCTGCTTTGCGTTGATGATCTCAATGTCGAATTTTCGACGCCCAATGGACCCGTAAGCGCCGTCTCAGATCTGAACTTTCGATTGGACCCCAATGAGTCGTTGGGCATTGTCGGGGAGTCTGGGTCGGGCAAGAGCCAGGCGATGTCGGCGCTACTTGGCTTACTCGCGGAAAACGGCACGGCGACCGGTAGTGTGCGTTTGCAAGGCGAGGAGATTCTGAACCTACCGAACAAAGCCATGCGCAAGATCCGTGGCCGCCGAATCGCCATGGTGTTTCAAGATCCGATGACGTCGTTGAACCCGTACGTCACGATCGGTTACCAGCTGCGGCGCGTGTTGATCGAGCAACGCGGTCTGGGCGGTGATGTTGCCGACGCTGAGATTGTGCGGATGCTTGATGCCGTGCGCTTACCCGCCGCGCGCTCGCGTCTCAATAGCTACCCACACGAATACTCGGGCGGTATGCGTCAGCGGGTCATGATCGCCGCAGCCATGCTGTGCCGTCCGGACGTGCTTATTGCTGACGAACCGACGACGGCTTTGGATGTGACCGTACAGTCAGGAATCTTGAGCCTCCTGCGTGAGTTGCAGGAGTCGTTCCACACAGCCCTCATTCTGATTTCGCATGACCTCGGCGTCGTCGCTGGGACGTGCGATCAATTGTTGGTGATGCAATCGGGCCGGGTGGTTGAGGAAGGGACGACTCGGGATGTGTTTCACGCACCGAAGGCGGATACAACCTGCGCTTTGCTAAAAGCGGTGCCTCGCTTGGATCAACCACCGCCGCCACGCGAGTCGTCAGCGAGCCGGGCAGCGCCATTGTTGGAAGCCTACGGCGTGCGGGTTCGCTACCCGCTGCCGCGGCCCGAGTGGTTTGGACCGCGTTCGTTCACTGCAGTGCGCGACGTCGATCTCACGGTGATGGAGGGTGAGACCGTCGGCATTGTCGGAGAGTCGGGTTGCGGTAAGTCGTCTTTGGTTCGCGGTCTGCTGAACATGTCGAATGCGGACAATGGTCTTCGATATCGCGGCGAACCTTGCGATCGGATGGATCGCGCCAGTCGTCTCAAAATGCGGCGTGATGTGCAGTTCGTTTTCCAGGATCCGCTGGGATCACTCAACCCGCGTATGACGATTCTGGATATCGTGTCAGAGCCTTTGCTCATCCACGGTTTAGCGAAAGACGCGACTGAGCGCCGCCGCCGGGTGGTCGCAATGCTCGAACGTGTGGGTCTCGATCGCAGCATGTTATTGCGCTATCCCCACGAATTTTCGGGAGGTCAGTGTCAGCGGATCGGTATCGCCCGCGCGCTGATGACGCACCCGCGGTTGCTGATCTGTGACGAAGCGGTCAGCGCGCTCGACGTGACGGTCCAAGCCGAAATACTCGAACTGCTCGCGGAGCTACAAAAAGAGTTTGGTTTGGGAATCGTCTTTATCTCACACGATTTGGCGGTCATCCGAGACATCAGCGATTGGGTTGCTGTGATGTATCTCGGTCGCATCGTAGAACAAGGGCCGGTCGCGTCGCTCTACGAGAATCCGCGGCATCCTTACACCCGCGCGTTGCTCGATGCAGCACCCGTACCTGACCCCGATATCGAGCGCCGTCGAGAACGACGTCTGGCGGATGATGATTTGCCGGCGCCATGGAACCTGCCGGCCGGCTGCCCCTACCGCTCTCGGTGTCGGTTGGCCGATGATCGATGTGCTGCAGAGCGGCCCGAACTCAAGTCCGAAGTCGGTTCGGTCACGCCATCGCATCGGGTCGCTTGCTGGCACCCGGGTCGAGTGCAAGATCGTTGACTACTGCGGCTCGGGTGGTAGTGGAATCGGGATACCGTTCAGCGTGACCAGTGCATCCGCGTAGTCCATCTGCATCACGTAACCATCGCCGTTCTCTTCCGGCACCAGTGCGCCGAACGCCTGCATCTGCAAAAGCTGTTGCTGGGTCGTCGGGTCGCGCGCCTGCAAAGCGTCGAACATCGACTGATTCAAAATCATGTTCACAGTGGTTTGACCCTCACGCGCTGCTCGGTTGATGAGTTGGTTCGCATCCAACGTCGGTGAAGAAGTGTCGATCGCGGCAAAGTTCATCTCGGCCGACATTTGCAACAAACCGTCTGGTGCCTCGTCGACGGTGACGGTCTGGTCCATGTTGATCGTGAATGGGTCACTGAAAAGGACTCGCAAGTCAGACTCGATGACTTTCAGTTTGACCGGCAGCGGCATCTCGTTGTTGTTGGCCATCAATTGAATCATCCGAACCAACGGCGCAACGGCTTCGGGGTTGAGGTTGCCGATGCCGAGCGTGAGATCCAGATTGATCGGCGGCTCGCCGTCTGCGACCAAACTGCCTGTGGTTTGGATGTCAGAGAAGAAACGGCCGTCTGCTTGGTTGCTGGTCCAGTCGATGTTCAGCGCGTTTGCCACAACGGGGCTGATCTCCCGGTCGATCGCGAGCTCTGCGGCTGACAATCCGACGTCGAGATCGGCGCTGTTCGGTTTGACGACATGGCGCGCGGTGACGTCTTGCCAACGGATTTTCGTTGCGTCGATGTCATAGCTGCCGTTGTCCAGCATCCAATCCATCGTGGTGGTACCGGTAAGCCCAATCAACGTCTTCAGCCGAACGGGAAGTGGGCTCTCGGTATCGCCTTCGGTGACGAAGCGGGTTCGCACTTCAGCCAAACCTGGCGTCAACAGTCCGATCAACGGGCCGTGGGTGATGGCGCTGTCGAGGATCACGGCAGGCTGATCGCCGAACTGATCGGCGCCCAAAAATCCGCGCACCTGCTCACTGACGTTGGCGTCGGTGATCACCAGCCGCGCGGTTGACCGCGACGAAAACCAGCCGCGCTCGAACGTTGGCTCGACCAGTTCCAACCACGGTGGCAGAGACGCCTGCATTTCTGCTTGGTTGTCGAGCACCGCACTTTCAGCGATTTTGCCGGTAGCGAACGGGCCGATCAGGGCGATTGCGATCAGGATGACGCCGAGCGTCAGGATGAACTTGCGCATGATGTGTCGAAGAAAGCCTGTAGTGAAGCGGAAGCCGGTGCAGAGTGTACCGCGTTGTTGGAACAAGTCGCGCTCGCAAAAGCCTGCGAACCGGGTCACAAGTGGACCTCGGATTGTGGAAAAAGTGCAGCTGAACCACTAAAATCCCGACTCGCAAGCGCAGCTTGTGAGGCGGCATGGGACAACAATAGTACGCCGCAACTGATTCGCTTTTCGGATTCGATGAATGACTACTAATTTGCTTCGGGTGGCGCAGATGCTGACCGCCCTGACGTTGCTCGCGGCCGCCTCTGCGACCTCAGCCCAAACCACCGGGGACGCCGACCGTGGCGAAATTCTTGCCTACACCTGCCTGGGTTGTCACGGCATCGAGGGGTACCGCAACGCCTACCCAGCCTATCGTGTGCCGAAGCTCGGCGGCCAGCAAGACGCGTATCTGCAAATCGCGCTCAAGGCGTACCGCTCCGGCGAGCGCAGCCATGCGACGATGAAAGCGCAGGCCGGCTCGCTCAGCGATCAGGACATCGCAGATTTGGCGGCGTATTTCGCGGGCCAAGAACCGATGGCCGCCAGCGAAACGGTGACCTCGGGAGTGCAGAGCGGTAAAGAAAAGTCACAGACGTGCGCGGCTTGCCACGGTGAGAATGGCGTGAGCAACAATCCGATCTGGCCGAACCTTGCGGGTCAACACAAGGATTATCTGGCGAATGCTTTGGGGCAGTATCGGCTCGCCAACGCGGAGAAAACCGGCGGTGAGAACGTGCGCAAGAATGCCGTTATGGCCGGCCTGGCAGCAGCGTTGACCGATGAGGATATCGACGCGTTAGCTGCATACTTCGCAGCCCAAGAAGGTTTGTACACGCCAGCAAAAGCGCGCTAGCTAGTGCTTCAGCGCGTCGCGCACGGTCGCGGCGCGCGTCTCAATCGCGGCCAATTCCTCGGCATCCCAGCGATCCAGGTTCTTCATGACCATTCGCATTCTCGGTGAACGGCCGAGCGATTCGCGATGCTTCATTAAGAAGTTCCAGTACAGCGCATTGAATGGGCATGCATCGTCGCCGGTGCGTCGGCTCGGCTTGAATCGGCAGCCGCCACAGTAGTTGCTCATCCGGTTGATATAGGCGCCGCTCGCGACGTAGGGCTTGCTGCCGACGATGCCACCATCGCCGTGCAAGGCCATGCCCAGTGTATTGGGCAACTCGACCCATTCGATCGCGTCCACGTAGACGGCCAGAAACCAGTCGCATACCTCGACGGGCCGAATTTCGGCGAGCGTTGCGAAGTTGCCGATGATCATCAACCGCTGGATATGGTGGGCATAGCCATTGTCCAACGTGTCGGAAATCGTTTGGCGCAGACAATTCATTTCCGTATCGCCGGTCCAGAACCAGGCCGGCAGCGGTGTTTGGTGATCGAAGTGATTGAGCTCGGCGTAACCCGGCATCTTCAGCCAATACACCCCGCGGATAAACTCCCGCCAGCCGACGATTTGGCGAACGAATCCTTCGACAGCGGCGAGCGGGAACCGGTCGGGGTCTCGCTGCCACGCTTGCACAGCCGCGTCCACCGCCTCGCGTGGGTTGAGTAGTTTGAGATTCAGCGAGGAGGCGATCAACGCATGGTAGAGGAAGGGTTCGCCTTGCCACATGGCATCCTGATATCGACCGTAGTTGGTCAGTCTCTCTTCGATAAATGCGTCGAGCGCTTGCAGTGCTTGCTCGCGTGTCACGGGCCAATCAAAGTGGTCCAACCCTCCCGGATGATCGGGGAAATGATGCTCAACGGTGGCGATCACCGCTTTGGTGATGCGATCTGGTGGAAAACTCGGAATAGCCGGTAGCGCTCCGGGACCGGCTTTCGGGAACGCCTTTCGGTTGTCCTGATCAAAGTTCCATTGGCCGCCGATCGGTGCGCCATCGTCCATCAAAATGTCGAAACGCGCTCGCTGTTGGCGGTAGAAGTACTCCATCGTCAGTTGTTTGCGACCTTTGGCCCACGCGGCGAACTCGTCGTTCGTGACGTAAAAATGGGAGTCCTCGAACTGACGCACGGGGATACCAAGATCGCTCGCCGTCGCGTGCAGATGGGCTTGCACACGCCACTCGCCAGGTTGCACCCACCAAATGGCCTCAGGCCGACGCTGTTGCGCGGCATGCGTCAAGCCGGCGCCGAGGGTCAGATAGCCGTCATCGAGCTCGAGATAGTCGACCTTCCAACCGGCCGTTTGCAAAGCCTCGGCGAAGTGTCGCATCGCCGACAGACACAATGTGATTCGGTGTTTGTGACTCGTCACATGGCCGGCTTCACCGATGGTCTCGATCATGACCACACCATCTTTCGCGGGATCCGCCGCCTCCAACGCGGGGTGGGCGGCATCTAGCTGATCGGCCAGAACGACGATGAGATTGCGCCATTTTCTCGGCATTGAGGTTTCCTGTTGCAAACTAACCACAAATTTTTCTTGTTCTGGTGTGACTTCGTGCGGACAATACGCGTCTGCAGGCTCGTAAAGACACGAGTCGCTACCAAGAGAGGGACGACATGAATATTCGAAATACGCGGTCGCTTTGGATGCTGGCCGCTTTAGCTATGGCATCGACCGCATTAGCGGGCGACCCAGTGGGCAAAGTGTACATCACGCCGGCTTTCGACATGGTTGATGACGACCAGGATCGCGTCGTTGAAGACACCGAAGGGTTTTCACTGACGGTCGGCTACGCCGCAACGCAGAACTTCAATTTTGAAGGATTTGTTCACAGCGTGAGCTTCGACGGCGACGCGATGAACCCGCAAGATGATTTGGAGCTTGGCGTCAACGCTCTTGCAGTGTTCAATCGCGACGGTTGGTTCTCGCCGTACCTGCTCGGCGGATTGAGCAATCTGCAAACCGATTTCGGTGGCACGGAAGACGACCACATCCTGGCCGGCAGTTGGGGTGGTGGTTTGATGGTCAGCCCGGGCGAGAACTTTGGTCTGCGCCTTCAGTACCGCCAGCGTTCGCAGTTCGGCGGCCCCGCGTTGACCGATCAAATCTACAGCATCGGGTTCCAATTCGCGTTCGGTGAGTCTGCACCGAAAGTCTCGGATGCGGACAGCGATGGCGTCGCGGATTCGTTGGATCAATGTCCGAACACGCCGATCGGCACGGTTGTCGATGCACGCGGGTGCGAGCTTGACAGCGATGGTGATGGCGTACCGGATAGTCGCGACAAATGCCCGACCACGCGTCGCGGCGCTGAAGTCGATGGATCGGGTTGTGAGATCGTTCGCGATTCGGATCGCGACGGTGTACCCGATGGTGACGACCAGTGCCCACGCACACCGGAAGGCGCGAAAGTCGACGCACGCGGTTGTGAGCTCGATAGCGACAACGATTCGGTCGTCGACAGCAAGGACAACTGCCCGAATACGGCGGAGGGTGTCCGGGTCGATATCCGTGGTTGCGAAATCAAAGCGGTCATCCAGTTGCCTGGCGTTAACTTCGAAACCAACTCGGATCGTCTGTTAGCGGGTGCGGAGCAAGTGTTGAATGACGCGGCTGCGACGTTGCAGAAGAACCCCGACCTCGTGGTCGAAGTGGCGGGTCATACCGACAGCGATGGCGCTGCGGCGTACAACGCTTCGTTGTCTGAGCGTCGGGCGCGCGAAGTGCGCAACTTCCTCGTGAACGCGGGCGCGTCGGCAGAGAATCTGTCGGTTCGCGGTTACGGCGAGTCTCAGCCGATTGCTGATAACAGCACGGCGGCTGGCAAAGCGGCCAACCGACGCGTTGAACTCAGAATCCTGAATCAATAATCGGGACGAAGCCCGCCCTGCCACTCGGCAGGGCGGGTTTTTTTATGAGCGCAGACAATCAGGCCAAGGCTCTCACGTCGCTGCTGAGTCGCGGCATCCGTCATCTCGACATCAGTCTTTCCGACACGCAGCTGGATCAGTTGATTGAGCTCGTTTTGCTGCTCAACAAGTGGAATCGCGCGTACAACCTAACTGCGATTCGTGCGCCGGAAGATATGGTGATCAAGCATCTTTTGGATAGCTTGGCGGTGCAGGCGTTCGTCGGCGACACTGAGGTAATCGACGTCGGGACAGGCGGCGGCTTCCCTGGGCTGCCATTGGCGATCGTGCGACCAAGCGCCAATTTCGTGTTGCTCGATGCGTCATCCAAGAAGATCCGATTCGTTCAGCGTGTGATCGATGCGTTGGGCATCAGCAATGCTTCGGCGATTCACTGCCGTGTTGAGGATTATGTCGAACGTACTTTCGATGTCGTGATTTGCCGGGCCTTCGCAAGCCTAAACAACATCGTTGAGTTGACCTCGCATCTGCTAACGCCGACGGGGAGCATCCTGGCGATGAAGGGTCAGTCGATGACCGACTCAGACGATGATGTCATTCCTGATGGCTGGCGCGCGGAAGAGGAGCAGGTAGTGGTACCCTTACTGACCGGCAGCCGTCACGTCGTCACGATGCGTCGCGCCGCCTCGACGGATCCCATGAGCAAGCAGGATTGACGCATGACTCGCGTCCTCGCAATAGCCAATCAAAAAGGTGGCGTTGGCAAGACCACCACCAGCGTGAATCTCGCCGCGTCCCTCGCAGCGACGCAGCGCCGTGTATTGCTGGTGGATATTGATCCGCAAGGCAACGCGACGATGGGCTGTGGGATCGACAAAATGAATCTCGAACGCAGCGCTTGCGATGTTTTGTTGAACGATGCGAGTGCGGCGGATTCGATTGTGAGCCCTCCAGAGGGCGGGTTCGCGATTTTGCCAGGCAACGACGACCTGACGCTCGCCGAGGTGCAATTGCTGCAGGAAATCGGCCGGGAGTTACGTTTGCGAAAGGCGCTCGCGCCGGTGCTTGGGATGTACGATTTCATCCTGATCGACTGCCCACCTTCCATTAACATGCTGACGG
Organism: Pseudomonadota bacterium; assembly: GCA_038533155.1. Taxonomy (GTDB): domain Bacteria; phylum Pseudomonadota; class Gammaproteobacteria; order Steroidobacterales; family Woeseiaceae; genus CALBPI01. The sequence goes on from JBCAZH010000042.1 coordinate 10,907, forward strand.
TCAACGCACTGACGGCGGCCGATGGCGTGTTGATTCCGATGCAGTGCGAGTACTACGCATTGGAAGGGCTGACGGCATTGCTGACCACAATCGACCAAGTTCGCGATTCGGTGAATCCAAATCTCGAGGTCTACGGTTTGCTTCGCACCATGTTTGATCCGCGAAACAACCTCGCCAACGCGGTTTCGGCACAGCTGCATGAGCATTTCGGCGAAAAAGTCTATCGAACGATTATCCCTCGCAATGTCAGGCTCGCTGAGGCCCCCAGTTTCGGTCGCCCGGTCCTCTTACACGATCGTCATTCGCGCGGCGCTTTGGCGTACCTTGCGTTGGCCGGTGAGATTATTCGCAGAGAGGAGTCGCTTGCAGCTACGGCAGCAGCCAATTAGGGTACGCGGCCGGAAAACAGGTCAACGAGCATGGCAAACAAGCGAAAAAGTCTCGGCAGGGGATTAGGCGCGCTTCTGGGCGACGCGGCGCAGCAATCCAACAAAACGGGCACTGCGGCGGCGTCGGAATCCGGCGGATCCCCACGGCTGCTCGCGATCGATCGGATGCAGCGCGGGCGTTATCAACCGCGCGTGGATATGCGCAAAGACACTTTGGACGAGTTGGCGGCATCCATTAAGGCGCAAGGCATTGTCCAACCCATCGCCGTGCGCCCTATTGGTGGCAGCGGCGCCGATACGCGCTACGAAATCATCGCGGGGGAGCGGCGTTGGCGTGCGGCTCAGCTCGCGGAGCTCGCAGAAGTGCCGGTCATTATTCACGACGTCTCGGACAACGAGGCGGTCGCCATGGCGCTTATTGAAAATATCCAGCGCGAAGATCTGAATCCGTTGGAAGAGGCGCGCGCGTTGTCGCGTTTGATTACGGAGTTTGAGCTGACCCACCAGGAGGGCGCCGATGCGGTCGGACGTAGTCGAGCATCGGTATCGAATCTATTGCGCTTGATGGATCTGGACCCCGTGGTTCAAGACCTACTGGAGCAGCGCAAACTGGACATGGGGCATGCTCGAGCGCTGCTGGGTCTTGAGAAAGGGTCCGACCAAGCGATGCTCGCCCGAGAAGTAGTGGCGCGTGGCATGACCGTGCGTGAAACCGAGCGACGCGTACGCGGTTTTGGCACAAAAAGCGGCGCGAAGTCGGCAAGCAAGCCTAAAAAAGACCCCAATATCGTTCGGTTGGAACAGGACCTTACCGATCGGCTCGGTGCACGGGTGACGGTCAATTCCGGCAGTCGTGGCAAAGGGACCCTGACGATTGCCTATAACAGCCTAGATGAGTTGGACGGCATTCTCGCGCACCTCGGTGGTGGCGAGGACTGAATCAGGCCCGCATCGCCTTCAAGACGCCGGTGGCCTCAGTCAACATATCAATCGCGTTGGCCTCATCGACCGCAGGATAGGCGCGCTGGATAATTTCCGGCATCACGGCTTCCGAAATAAAGAAACCTTGCATCTTGTCGCACTTGATTTCTTTAAGGAATTCAAAAGTTTCCTGGTCTTCCACCCCTTCGGCGCAGACCATGATACCGAGGGCATGCGCCATCCCGGTGACCGCCGCGAGCGCATGGCGCGTCATGATGTTCTCGCGGGCCTCTTTCAGAAGCGACGCATGAATCTTAATTTCGTCGAAATCAAGCTTGCCGAACGAGCTCAACGACTCCCGTGCGGCCCCAAAATCGTCTAACGAGAGGCGGAAGCCGCGACTGCGGAGCGAGCTCAAGGCCATGGAGCACTGGTCTTCGGCACCAGCGATGTTGGGCTGTGCAATCTCGAATGTGATCGCGTCGCACGGCAGATTGAATTGCTGGGCAATCCGCTCGTAGTGCGACGCGAGGCCGGAATCTTGTAGCAAGCTTGCGTCCAGATTCACACAACCGTTCAGGCTCAGCCCGTTTTGCCGCCAATTAGTTAGCTGGGTCAGTGTTTTCTCAAGGACAAAATCACCGATGGCCGGCATCAAGCCCGTTTCCACGGCGGTCGGCAGGAATTCGAGGGGCGAAATCAGCCCATGTTCGGGGTGTCGCCAGCGTATCAGGGCTTCGGCTTCCGTCGTGACCCACTCCGATTGCCCCGTCGGTCGGGACATTTTCGGTTGGTACTGGACGAACAGCTGCTCTTCTTCCAGGGCAGCGGCGATGGCATCGTGGTTGATGTGCGTCATTTTACGTGCTCTTCCTGAGGCGATTTTGACCGTCGTTTCGCGCGGCTATAGCGCGCTATCGGCCAGCGACCAGGAAACTGTATATTGGAGCGCGCCCAGGAACTGTGTTCGGCCTCTCAATATGCCTTATTTACAGGGTTTTCCGAGTGCCTGAGGGGCTTGCTGGGAGTTTAGTAAAAGGGGGTTTGCCGCGGTGCTCGGGAGCCTATATACTGCGCCCGCTTTTGGTTTCCGGCTCGGCGAGAACGCCCAAGGAGGCGTACAGTGCGATCCCGCGCTGTCCCCGTCCGCATCGTAATGTGGCAGGCGATTATCGGAGTCCTGGGGGCCCTGTTATGGTTGCTCGATAGCCCCGCCGCGGCACTCGCCGCGTTCGCAGGCGGCATGGGCAGCGCATTACTGAGCCTGCAAGTAGCAGTTCGGGTGTATTCCCGTCCAGATTCGGCGCCGCCCCAAGCGATTGTGGCGGCCTTTTATCGCGCTGAAGCGTTTAAATTGCTCAGCGTGGCGCTGATGTTCGGCATCGTAGCCAAGTATTTCGCGCCCCAATTTGTGCCGTTCGCGAGCGTGTTTTTCGCAACGATTGGCGTGTATTTGGCGGCGTTACGATGGCGAGTTGATGATAAGCGCAACGAGGACACGCCGAGCGTTTAATGTGCTGCGTATGGCCTTATATATAAGTCATGCGCTTTTGAAAGTTTTAAGAGTGTAGCAATCGAATGGCCAGCGAAGCCGGAAAACAGACTGCCACAGAATACGTTTCTCACCATCTGGAGCATCTGACCATTGGCGAGGGGTTTTGGACCCTGCACGTCGATACGCTGTTCTGGACTTGGTTCTGCGGCCTGATTTTCATCACGCTGTTCTGGACTGCCGCACGGCGAGCAACTTCCGGTGTGCCCGGCAAATTCCAAGCCTTTATTGAATTGGTGGTCGAGTTTGTTGACGACTCGGTCAAAGATGGCTTCCACGGCCCCCGCCAGTTCGTCGCGCCGCTCGCACTGACGATTTTCATGCTGGTGTTGTTCTGGAACATCCTCGATATTCTGCCGGTCGATCTCGTACCGATCATTGCGCACGACGCGCTGCATCTTGAGTACATGCGGATCGTCCCGTCGGCCGACGTCAATGCGACGTTCGGGCTGTCGTTCACCGTCTTCATTCTGATCATCATCTACAGCTTCAAGGGCAAGGGCGCTAAGGGCTACCTCGAAGAGTGGCTGTTCCACCCATTTGGCCCGTGGTTGCTGCCGTTCAACTTGATTTTGAACACTGTCGAGCTGTTGGCGAAGCCTTTGTCGCTCGCGCTGCGCCTGTTCGGCAACCTCTACGCCGCTGAACTGATCTTTATGCTGATCGCCCTGCTGCCGTTCTATTTGAACTGGATTCCAGGGTCGATCTGGGCGATCTACCACATTTTGGTAATCCCGTTGCAAGCGTTCATCTTTATGACGCTGACCGTTGTTTATTTGAATCTCGCTTACGAGAAACATTGAGTTTGTTTATACGCCTAGTGCGTTTTGATTTGATTTAGGAGTCACCATGGAAGCTCTCATCGCTGATATCCAGAGCAGCACCGCCATCGCCGTCGGCATGATCCTCGCATTTGCCGCACTGGGCACCGGCATCGGCTTCGGCCTGTTGGGCGGCAAGTTCCTGGAAGGCGTTGCGCGCCAGCCAGAACTCGGCAACATGCTGCAAGGCCGTATGTTCATTATCGCGGGTCTGCTCGACGCGTTGTCGATTATCGGCGTCGCCTTCGCAGCATTGCTGCTGTTCGCGAACCCGCTGCTGAGCGCCGTCACTGGCTAGTGGTTTCGGACTCGTCCGGCCTCGACTAACGCTAATCGGAGTAATCGCAAGTGGATCCTAACGTAAGCCTGTTTGGGCAAATGATCACGTTCCTGATCTTTGTGGGCGTGGTTATGAAATTCATCTGGCCGCCGTTGATGACGGCCGTTGAGGAACGACGCCAGAAAATCGCCGATGGACTCGCTGCTGCCGAGCGCGGACAGCAGGATCTTGCGAAAGCAGAGTCGAAAGTCGACGAGCTGGTCGCCGAAGCCCGCAACCAGGCCGCTGAGATTCTCGATCAGGCTCGGTCTCGCGCCAACGAAATCATTGCCGAAGGCAAAGAAGAAGGTCAGCGCGAGCGTGAGCGTCAGCTCACGGCAGCACAGGCTGAAATCGAGCAGGAAACCAACCGCGCACGCGAAGACCTGCGCGATCAGGTGGGCGAGCTGGCGTTGGCTACCGCCTCGAAGATCCTCAGTCGGGAAATCGACGCAGGCGTTCACCAGGACCTAATTGGCGACTTGGCCAAACAGATCTGACGGCAGGTAACACCGAATGGCCGATAACGACACACTCGCTCGACCGTATGCCCAAGCGGCTTTCGCCGTTGCGAACGACAACAACGCATTAGCGCCGATGTCCGCCGCTCTGCGTGTTGCCGGCGACGTCGTCAGCGATCCGCAAGTGGCGGGTTTGATCGACCATCCGGCGGTCAGTCCAGACCAGCTGCTCGGTATCTTGCAATCGGTGTTTGCCGACATTCCGGAAGCCAAACCGCTCGCGGCGGAAGGTGGAAACGGCGAGAACCTGCTGAAGTTGCTGATCGAAAACGATCGATTGGCGTTGCTTCCCGCGATCGCCGGTCAGGTGGAAATGTTGAAGCGCCAGGCGGAACAAGTGGTGAACGTGACGATCACCGCTGCCAGCGCGATTGACGAGTCGCAGAAAAATGAGATTGCTGAGGCGCTGAAGTCTCGGCTGGGCCGCAACGTGGACATCACGACGGAAGTGGACGAGGCGCTGATCGGCGGAGCGGTGATACGCGCTGGCGATTTTGTCATCGACGGTTCTGTACGTTCGAAACTCTCGCGCATGTCCGCTGCGCTGCAAAAGTAAGTTTAAGGAAATTAGACCATGTCACTGAAAGCGTCCGAGATCAGCGAACTGATCAAAGCACGAATCGAGAATTTCGATGCAGCCGCCGAGGCGCGAGACGTCGGTACCGTCATCGCCGTTTCCGACGGCATCACCCGCATCCATGGGCTGGCTGATGCTAAGTACGGCGAAATGCTGGAATTCCCGGGAAACACATTCGGGCTCGCTCTGAACCTTGAGCAAGACTCGGTCGGCGCGGTAGTGCTCGGTGACTACAAACACATCTCCGAAGGCGATACGGTCAAAACCACGGGCCGCATCCTCGAGGTGCCGGTCGGTCCCGAGTTGCTGGGCCGCGTAGTGAACTCACTGGGTGAAGCGATCGACGGCAAAGCGCCGATCACGACCAGCACGACGTCGCCGATTGAGAAAGTGGCGCCTGGCGTGATCGATCGTCAGTCGGTTGACCAGCCGGTACAAACCGGTCTGAAAGCGATCGATGCGATGGTGCCGATTGGTCGCGGTCAGCGTGAGCTGATCATCGGTGACCGCCAAACAGGTAAAACGGCCGTCGCTATCGATGCCATCATCAACCAAAAAGGCACCGGCATTAAATGTATCTATGTCGCGGTTGGCCAGAAAGATAGCTCCGTGGCTGCTGTCGTGCGCAAGCTCGAAGAAGAAGGCGCGATGGATCACACGATCGTCGTCAACGCTTCCGCAGCGCAATCGGCGGCGATGCAGTACATCGCACCGTACTCGGGCACGGCAATGGGCGAGTACTTCCGCGATCGTGGCGAAGACGCGCTGATTATTTTCGATGACCTTACGAAACAGGCCCAAGCCTATCGTCAGGTCTCGTTGCTGTTGCGTCGTCCGCCAGGACGTGAAGCGTACCCGGGTGACGTGTTCTACCTGCACTCCCGTTTGCTAGAACGTGCGGCTCGCGTTAACGCGAAGTTCGTCGAAGAGCAGACCGGCGGAGACGTCACCGGCAAAACCGGTTCTCTGACTGCGCTGCCGATCATTGAAACCCAAGCGGGTGACGTGTCGGCTTTCGTACCGACCAACGTGATCTCGATTACCGATGGTCAGATCTTCCTCGAAACCGATCTGTTCAACGCTGGAATTCGTCCGGCGATTAACGCGGGTCTGTCGGTATCGCGTGTCGGTGGCTCGGCTCAGACCAAGATCATCAAGAAGCTCGGCGGCGGCGTCCGACTGGCGCTTGCTCAGTATCGCGAGCTCGCGGCCTTCGCCCAGTTCGCTTCTGATTTGGATGAGGCCACTCGCAAGCAGCTCGAACGTGGCCAACGCGTCACCGAACTGATGAAGCAGAAGCAATACTCGCCGCTGTCGGTGGGCGAAATGGCGATGTCGCTATTCGCTGCCAACGAAGGTTTCCTGGATGACGTGCCGGTCGACAAAGTGGTCGACTACGAAGCGGCGATGCACGATTTCGTGAACAATTCGCACGGTGAGCTGATTGCGAAGATCAATGAGTCTGGCGCGTTTGACGACGAGATCTCAGGCGCCATGCGCTCAGCGCTGGAAGCTTTCAAATCAACGGGCGTGTACTAGGCGACTAGGACAAAGTTCTTACGACTGACGGATTGACGCATGGCCAGTGAAAAGGAAATACGCACTAAGATCAAAAGCGTGAAAAGCACGCAGAAGATCACCCGTGCGATGGAAATGGTCGCCGCGAGCAAGATTCGCAAGGCGCAGGCGCAGATGGAAGCATCGCGCCCGTACGCTGAGCGCATCCGCCGTGTCGTCGCTCACCTGTCCGATGCGAACCCCGAGTACCGTCACCCGTGGCTGGAGTCTCGCGACGTCAAGCGTGTTGGCTATATCGTCGTTTCGTCTGACCGCGGTTTGTGTGGCGGCCTAAACGTCAACCTGTTCAAGAAGTTGATCGGGGAATTGACGGATTGGGAAGCCAAAGGCGTGGAAGTGGATTTGGCGTTGGTCGGATCCAAGGCCGTACAAATGTTTAACCGCCTTGGCGGCAACGTACTGGCGACGGTAACGCAGCTCGGCGACCAACCGCAGATGAACGATCTGTTGGGTTTGATCAAGGTCATGCTCGACGGCTACACCGACGGGTCGATTGATCGGCTGTATCTCGCGCACAACGAATTCGTCAGCGCGATTAGTCAGAAGCCGACGATGGCGACGCTGCTGCCGATCGCTGAGCTCGACAACGAAGACGAGTTGCAGCAGTACTGGGATTACATCTACGAGCCCGATCCGGTCGAGCTTTTGGATGAAGTGTTGACGCGCTACATCGAATCGCAAATTTATCGTGGTGTGGTTGAAAACTTCGCCTGCGAGATGGCCGCGAAGATGGTGGCGATGAAGAGTGCCACGGACAACGCAGGCGATCTGATCGATTCGCTGCAACTGCAATACAACAAAGCCCGCCAGGCATCGATCACGCAGGAAATTAGCGAGATCGTCGGCGGCGCGGCGGCCGTTAGCGGCTGACGCAACGGCTGCAAGACAGATTTTTGAAATGACATTGGCGGCGGACTCGCTGCAACGGAACTGAGGAAAGACGAATGAGCACTGGTAAGACCGCGCAGATCATCGGCGCCGTAGTCGACGTGGAGTTTCCACGCGATGCGATTCCGAAAGTGTATGACGCTCTCGTGCTGGAAGACGGTGGCCTCACCCTCGAGGTGCAACAGCAGCTCGGCGACGGCGTGGTTCGCGCTATTGCGATGGGCGCCAGTGAAGGTCTGAAGCGTGGCATGACGGTGACGAACACCGGCGCGCCGATCAACGTGCCGGTCGGTCAGGGTACGCTGGGCCGCGTCATGAACGTCCTCGGTCAGCCGGAAGACAAAGCCGGCCCCATCAAATCCGACCAGACGCTACCGATTCACCGTCCAGCGCCTTCGTATGAAGACCAGGCGGCATCGACCGAACTGCTCGAAACCGGCGTCAAAGTCATCGACTTGATTATGCCGATCGCAAAAGGCGGCAAGGTCGGCCTGTTCGGTGGTGCGGGCGTTGGTAAGACGGTGACGCTGATGGAGCTGATCAACAACATCGCGAAAGCGCACGACGGTCTGTCAGTATTCGCGGGTGTTGGTGAGCGGACGCGAGAAGGTAACGACTTCTACTACGAGATGGAAGAAGCCGGTGTACTCGACAAAGTAGCGCTGGTGTACGGCCAGATGAACGAGCCTCCGGGTAACCGTCTGCGCGTCGCACTAACCGGGTTGACGATGGCGGAGTACTTCCGCGATGAAGGCCGCGACGTTCTGATGTTTATCGATAACATCTACCGCTACACGTTGGCCGGAACCGAAGTATCCGCGCTGCTCGGTCGTATGCCGTCGGCGGTAGGTTACCAGCCGACACTGGCGGAAGAGATGGGCGTGCTTCAGGAGCGCATCACGTCAACCAAGACGGGTTCGATTACCTCCTTCCAGGCAGTATACGTCCCAGCGGATGACTTGACCGACCCGTCTCCCGCAACCACGTTCGCTCACTTGGATGCGACGCTCGTACTGTCTCGGGCAATTTCCGAGCTGGGTATTTATCCGGCCGTTGATCCGCTCGATTCGACCTCACGTCTTCTCGACCCGAACGTCATCGGTCAGGAGCACTACGACTGTGCGCGTCAGGTTCAGGCCATCTTGCAGACCTACAAGGAGCTGCAGGACATCATCGCGATTCTGGGTATGGACGAATTGTCGGAAGAGCAAAAACAAACCGTGACTCGCGCGCGTAAGATCCAACGCTTCCTGTCGCAGCCATTCTTCGTGGCAGCGCAGTTCACCGGCGCCGAAGGTAAATACGTGTCTTTGAAAGACACGATTCGCGGCTTCCAGGGCATCGTGAATGGCGACTATGACCACCTGCCTGAGCAGGCGTTCTACATGGTCGGATCGATTGAAGAAGCGGTTGAAAAAGCCAAAGGTATGCAGAGCTAAGCCATGAGCACTTTGCAAGTCGACATCGTGTCCGCGGAGGGCGAAATCTACAAGGGCGAAGCCTCGATGGTGTTCGCGCCTGCGCAGATGGGCGAGATCGGCATCGCGCCCCGCCACGCGCCGCTGTTGACCGGCCTGCGTCCTGGCGAAGTCCGAGTGACCGGTGTCGATGGCGATGAGAAATTTTTCTACATCACCGGCGGCATGATCGAAGTTCAACCGAATCTTGTTACAGTGCTCGCGGATACGGCACTTCGCGACGATGAGCTTGATGAAGCCGCGGCATTGGAAGCGCGTGAGGCGGCCGAAGAAGCGTTAAAGAACGCCTCGGAAACCACCGACCTGCAGCGCGCACAACAAGAACTCGCCGAAGCCTCGGCACGCTACCGCGCCGCCCAGAAGCTCAAAGGCCGACGCTAATCGCCCAGATGGCGGTGGAGTTTCGCACCGCGGTCGAATCGGACGCGCCCGAGTTGGCGACGTTCGCAATCGCGGTGTTCTCTGAGACCTTTGGGCCACACAACACCGAAGGCAACATGCGCCAGTATCTGTCCATGGCGCTGACGCCTGCGGTCATTGCCGATCAGCTACGCCGCAGCGCCGGTGCTACGATTCTTGGCATTAAAGACGATACGATCAAAGCGTATGCGATGGTGTTGCCGGACGAGCCAAGGGTTCATGACAACATCCCGCCCGGCAGCCTATTTCTGCAGCGCTTCTATCTTGATTCCGAGTTGCACGGTAGCGGCGTCGCCAACGAATTGCTTGATCGTGTTATTGATCAAGCGAAGTTGAAGAATAGTGACTCGCTATGGCTGACCGTCTGGGAACATAACCCCCGAGCGATCCGGTTCTATGAGAAACGGGGTTTCAAGACTGTGGGCGATTGTCCGTTCCAATTCGGCGATGAGCAGCAGCGGGATCTCGTGATGCTGCGGTCCTGGTAACAGACCACAGCATCACATCATGCCGCGCTAGCCGACACTGCGAAGGTGCGGCGCAGCCCCATCCGATTCCGCATCGTTGGTTTCAAAGAAAGTTGCCAACTCGTTCATCTGCTCAGCCTGTTGGCCCAGAGACGTGCTCGCCACGGCCGCCTCTTCAACCAAAGCCGCGTTCTGCTGCGTGAACGCATCGATTCGCTCGATAGATTCTTTGATCTCGTCGATACCTCTATACTGGTTCTGACTCGACTTCGCGATTTCGCCAACCGTGCTGGAGAGGCTCTGAACAGCCGTTACGATTTCCTCGAGCGTCGTACCCGATTCATTGACCAGGCGTGTGCCCTCGCTGACTTTCTGTCCGCTATCTTGGATCAAAGTCTTGATCTCTTTCGCGGCACTCGCGGATCGACCAGCGAGGTTTCGAACTTCGCTAGCAACGACGGCAAATCCTCGACCCTGTTCGCCGGCCCGGGCCGCCTCAACGGCAGCATTCAGCGCAAGCAAATTGGTTTGGAACGCGATTTCATCGATTACCGCGATGATGTCCTGGATCTTCTCACTGGCTTCATTGATCGCATGCATTGCCGTCACCGTCTCATTAACGACATTGCCACCACGACGCGCCATGTCGCGCGTTTCCTCTGCAAGACTGCTGGCATCGACCGCACTCTGCGCGCTCTCACGCACGGTTTCCGTCAGTTTCGAGACGTTTTGGGTCGCTTTCTCGAGATCGGCAGCCTGTTCTTCCGTTCGAGTGGCGAGATCCGAGTTTCCACGAGCGATCTCCAGCGCACCCCCCTTAACCGAACCTACCGAGTTCTGCAAACTGCCAATAACCTCTGTTAGTTTCGCAATAGTTGCGTTCGCGTCGCTCTTGAGCTGGCCGAAGCTTCCCTCGTAGTTGGCTTGGATTGTCTCGGTCAAACGACCGTCGGCCATTGCGCCAAACACACGCACCGTATCGTTGATCACTCGTTCTGCAACGTCCAATAGACTGTTGACGCCTTCTGACAGGCTCGCGAAGAAACCATCCAGTCCGTTCGCATCAATTCGCTTCGTGAGGTCGCCATTGCGCGCCGCCTGAACAACCGAGTCGACATCGTTCTCGATGCTGACTTCAGCAGTACGGTCATCCCAAACAGTGATCGTGCCCAAACGCTCGCCGTCCCCGGAGATCACGGGGTTCGACACCAATCGCAAGGTCTTGCCGCCGACGAATTTGTCCGCTGCGTGCGTCGATGACAGGGACTGCAACAACGTTCGGTCTTCGGCGGTGAATCCTGGGACACTGTCGACATCACTGCCCACCAAGTCCGATGCCGTGCCGCTTCCGATGGTGCTGAACAGTGCGTTGGCGGCGTGGTTCACGAAGACGAGCTTCATGTCGTCATTCGTGACCGTCACTGGGCTGTCGACATTATCGAGCGCCTGTCGAATTCGGTTCGATTCCTGCAATGAGCGTCGGTCTTTCTCGACTTGTGCTTCCAGTTGACCCTTCATCGCCTGCAAGCCCGCGAATACACCAGTGGCGGGTTTGTCTGCTGCAAGACTCATTGAAAAGTCGCCGCGACCGAGTGCTGCAAGCACTTCGTTGAGGTACTGCGGTTTGCCGCCTAGGTCGCGTTCTAAGCCTTCCAACAGCGTATTTAGAGCGTCAGCCAAACTGGCAAAAAAACCCGTCAATCCTTCCGAGTGAATCCGCCCGGACAAGTCACCCTCGCCGGCAGCCTTCACGACTGATGCGACGTCGTGCTCAATCACAACCTCCGCGGTTCTATCACTGAACACCACGACGCCGCCTACTCGATTGGCTTGTTCATCGAATACGGGTGTCGAAGTGATTTGAATCACATGCGGGCCGAATGACTGCTCTTCCTTGTGCGTGGATTGCAAACTCGCCAACCGACGACTTTCGGCCGCGCTATAACAGGGTAATGAAGCAACTTCTGTGTGGACGAAGTCGGCCGTCGACAGTTTGGATGCGCCCGCCTCCTCCCTGAGCATATTGACCAGGTCAATCGCTGCGCGATTGATAAACACGATCCGCATATTTTCATCGGTGATGACAACCGGGCTTTGAACATTATCCATTGCCTGGTCAACCCGGTTCGAAGCGGCGAGCGCCGCACGGTCTTTCTCGACTTGCGATTCCAATTTCGACTTCATGTTTTGAAGCCCGGCGAACACACCTGTTGCGGGTTTACCGCTCGACAAATTCATTGAGAAATCGCCCTTGCCCAACGATTCAAGAATGCTCTCTAAATAGCCCGCATCGGCACCCAAAGCGCGTTCCAGGCCACGGAAGCGGACCGTGTTCCAGCCGATGGCGAATAACACCGTCAATACTGCGGCCAGACCAATCAAAAGCGCCGCTTGCATTCCGTCTGAAGCGCTCTCCTTCCTCGCGATCGCAATCGCATTCAACTGAGCGAGCAGATCGTCTTGCACTTGTTTCAGTTGGTTTAGCTTCTTCGATTGTGTGTCGAACCACACCACCGGATCCACGCCGAAGTCTCGACCGGTCGGGCTGTCCAATGCAATTGCGCGCAACGCTTCGGCGTCCTGAATGGCTGGGGAACTGAATTCCGCAATGATCGTGTCGCGAAGATCTGAAGGTAGCGAGTTGACCAGTTCCTTGTAGTAGGTGTCCTGCAGCGTGACCAGCTCCAGTTCCCGAGTCTTCAAACCAGGAGTCAACGCATCACGCGCGAAAATCTCACTGACAATACTGCGCTCCAAACCGGCGGCTTCCTTCGCCCTCAAGAGCGCGGTAAACGCATTTCCAACCGCGATGAGCTCAGGGTCGTTGCTGAGTTTCGGCATGTTGCTGACGAGGTCCAAATAGCTACCGACCACTTCTGTGTAAAACGTTAGGGCCTCTGCCTGTGAGATGGAGCGGCTGTCGACCCGTTGCCGGGTTTCCGCAATCGCGTCCGTGTAGGACAGCGCCTTAGCCAATACCGCGCTAGCGGTTTCTCCGAGATCTTGGGTGTCCAGGGTCGCTACGACGGCTTTCAGGCTTTGGATCGTTTCGTCACGAAGTTCCCTTTGCCCCGGCAGTTTAGGCGCGAATTTCGCAGAACTTGCACCTAAAGTGCCCGATGTAAGGCCTCGTTCCTTTTGCGTCTCATGCACCACAGCGCCAGCGCCGCCCGCGATTTCGCCGAACAGAATTTGTAACTCACTCGCATGTGAGACTTTTCGCGCCGCGTTCACGTTGTTCACGGTGAACCAAGCGAGACCTGCCAAAGGCAGCAAGAGGATCAGTAGCGCTTGTGCGCCCAGACTTATTTTCGGTTTTTTGCTCATGCCGCAGGCGACTCCAACTGAGATAATCAACTCCGTTGGAATGTAGCGACGGTCGGGGCTGTGACTTTAGTTCAGTCGAGATTCAACGAGACCGACTTCCAGCCTGGCCCAGCGGGCGCATTTCATCAGTTCGCGGCGTAACCCCAAGAACCTACTATTCGAGTCTCGACCTGGTGGTTGCGCGGCATTTGGTCTTGCGCCCAAGCCTCGAAACGACCAAGCGCTGCAGGTTCTGGCGCCTTCCAGTGAGGCTCCGCCAGATAAACCCAGACATACCCAGCCAGCAGGTCACGGCTGTGCATGACGCTCATGAGATTCAGGTAGTCGACCGCGGGTCCTTCGGGCGTTGATTCACCGGTAATCCGCCGGTCGGCTTCCAACTCGTTCCAGCGCTCGGCGAGCGCCTCACGCGCCGCCAGCTCACACCCGAAACTCGAGTTTCTGGCGGGATTCGTGCCGCCGATCTCCAGCTGGCAGACGCTGCGTGCCAGGCTGTACGCAGCCCATGCGTGCACGGTCGGGTCTCCCGCGTCGTCGAGAATCGTCGGTAACGAGAATCGATCGCCGTCCGTGACGCCGTCCTTCACGTAAATTCGCCGGTCACAGCCGCACAGGGTGGCCAGCAAGACCGTGATCAGTAGGGCGGCGAAGGGTGCGTTTTGCGACGTCATCTACAGAATCCTACGTGCGGGCCGTCACACGAATCAAACATCGAGTGCGGTATCATTCGCGCATGTCAAAAAAGCAATTAACGCTCAGCGCGGTGATTCTCGCAGCGGGCAAGGGGACACGCATGCGTTCGGACGTGCCAAAGGTGCTGCAACCTTTGGCAGACAAGCCGTTGTTAGCACATGTCCTTGATTTAACAGATGAAATCAACGTTGATAACGTCGTGGTCGTGTACGGCTATGGCGGCGACCAAGTGCAGGCGGCGTTTGATAGCCCCAACCTGAACTGGGCCCTGCAGGCCGAACAGCTCGGTACCGGGCATGCGGTCCAGCAGGCGATGCCGCAGATCGATGATGGCAGCCGTGTGCTGGTGCTTTGCGGCGACGTCCCGCTGCTCACAGGGGCGACTTTGAGTCGGCTGATATCGGAGACCCCGGAGGATGCCGTGGGTGTCTTGACCGTGATCATGGACGACCCGACCGGGTATGGCCGGATCATCCGCAACGATCGCGGCACCGTCGAGCGGATCGTCGAGCAGAAAGATGCCAACGACGACGAGCTCGACGTCGATGAAATCAACTCAGGCGTTTTTATTGTTCCAGCGACGCAGCTACGCGGTTGGCTGGCGCAACTCGAGCCCCAGAACGCGCAAGGTGAGTACTACTTAACCGATATCGTTGGTCTGGCGGTTGCTGATGGCATCGACGTCCACGGCGTTGTGACGGAAGACGCAGCGGAAACCATGGGGATCAACGATCGGGTGCAATTGGCTGAGGCCGAGTGTGCGTTCCAACATCGCGCAGCGATTGCGTTGATGAAGGCGGGCGCTCGGTTGACGGACTCGGCGCGGATCGATATTCGCGGCTCCGTTACCGTCGGTCGAGATGTCTTTATCGACGTGAACGCCGTGTTTGTGGGGGACGTTGTGCTGGGTGATCGCGTGCACATCGGCCCTAACTGCGTGATCGAGCAGAGTGTGATCGATGCGGATACCAAGGTGTTGGCAAACAGCTTGATCGAGTCCTCACGGGTTGGCGAGGCGTGCAATATCGGGCCTTATGCTCGCCTGCGACCCGGTGCGCTGCTCGAGCGCGGTGCCAAGGTCGGCAATTTCGTTGAGGTGAAGAAGAGCACCATCGGCGAGGGCAGCAAGGTCAACCACCTGACGTATATCGGCGATGCTGAGATCGGCAAAAATGTGAACGTCGGCGCCGGCACGATCACCTGTAACTACGACGGTGCGAATAAACACAAGACGATCATTGGCGATGGAGCGTTTATCGGCTCCGGAGTCGAATTGGTCGCACCCATCGAGGTCGGTAGCGGTGCGACTATCGGCGCGGGGACAACACTCTCAAAAGATGCGCCTGAAGGTCAGTTGACGATCGAACGCGCTCGACAAAGAACAATCGACGGCTGGCAACGGCCGAAAAAGAACCAGTAAGGAGAACGCCTGATGTGCGGGATTGTGGGCGCCATCGCGGAGCGCAACGTAGTACCGATTCTCGTCGAAGGACTACGACGACTCGAATACCGAGGCTATGACTCGGCAGGTGTTGCTGTATTGCAAGACGATGCCAGCATCGAATTGCGTCGCGCGGTCGGCAAGGTCGCGGGATTGCAGGACAAGCTCGATCAAAACCCGATGACGGGCCGAATCGGCTTGGCGCATACCCGCTGGGCGACCCACGGCGGCGTCACGGAATCGAACGCGCACCCACACTTGTCGGGTGATCGTGTGGCCGTCATTCACAATGGTGTAATCGAGAACTTCCAACCGATTAAAGATGAGTTGCTCGAGAAGGGTTATGAGTTCGCCTCGGAGACCGATACGGAAGTCGCCGCGCATCTGGTGCATGACTATCTGAAGGCCGGTCTGGATTTAGCGGA
>JBCAZH010000043.1:0-20827 GCA_038533155.1 Pseudomonadota bacterium
GCAGAAGGCGGGCAGCCCGTTGTCGCGATTAAAGTGTTAGCGCCTGAATATGCAGGACACGCCAGTGCAATGCGTGCGCTTCAACAGGAGGCGACCAAAGGCCGGTATCTGAACCATCCAGCGATCGTTCGTTTTCTGGATCTGGACCGCAGCGGCGATCTCGTCTTCTTGGTCATGGAGTGGCTCGATGGAAAGTCATTGAGTGAGGTTCTTTCAGATCCCAACAAACCCACCGTGGATCGCGATCAAGCGTGCAAGATTATCGCGGACATAGGCGCGGCGCTCGAACATGCCCATCAAATGGGGGTTACGCATGCAGATGTGAAGCCTGGCAATGTCATGCTGCTACCGAACGGTGACGTCAAGTTGCTGGACTTCGGAATCGCCCGCGCGCGCGGCGGTAACGTTGGTTTCGCGATGCCGGAAGAAGACGCATTCATTAAGGCGGCGACGCCCGCCTATGCGAGTCCGGCTGTTTTGAACGGGCAATCGCCACGACCAGTAGACGACGTATTCTCCCTCGCGTGTCTGGCGTATCGGCTTTTTAGCGGCACTCGAGTTTTTCGCAACAAGACTTCCAGAGAGGCGCAAGAGCAAGGCTTGTCACCACCGAGGTATCCTGGAGCGGAGCCGCAAGTTTGGAAAGGGCTTACCAAGGCGCTGGAGTTCGACGAGTCGATTCGCACGCAGACCATTGGCGAATTTCTTGCCGACCTGAATCTTGGTGATAAGCCGGAACGACAGCCAGGGATAGGTAAGTGGGTGACGCTCGCTGGCGCTGTAGTCTGTGTTTTAGCTGTGATCGCGGTTTACTCGCCGATGTTCGACGATCCGATTGAAGTGCAGCTTCCGGAGGTTTCGGTATCTTCGATCGATGTCGATTCGTCCGAGGCGTCCAAGCCGCCGGAGTCGGCGCTCGAACCTATTCAGGCGACGCGGCCGCGGCCTGTTCCGGTGGTGGACTTTACGGTGAGATCCGCGGATGTGGTTATCGCGCCGGGCCCTGCGCCAGCGCTCCTGTTGAACGTCGACCCGGACGCGACAGCGATTCCTGAAGGTACGTTAGTGCTGACGGAGGGCGCTGGCGCGACAATGATCCGCATTGGCCTGCCAGAGTCTTTCGACGCAAGCGAGGTTACGTTCGTGCGGCAATTCAGGGAGGAGGCGCTTCGGCAGCCGGTGCGCGACTCGCTGCGGGTGACGGTGGTCGAGCCGGCAGACGGCAATGCTCGTTCGAACGCCGTGGATCTAGAAGTCGAACATGTAGATGATCTTATGATTCAGCCGACGTTCGATATTGACGTACTGGTTGTTGAGCGAACATCGCGACAACCCGTCGCTTCACTCACGCTGCGAATGGATGACGATGAGCTCGAGAGAATCGGCGAAACGATTTCGGAAGACGCGCTGAGCTTTGATCGCGACATCGTAGAGGTCACCGAATCATCAGGGGCGGTGAGCCTCACGCTTTGGCGACTCAATGCGACCGACTCGAGCTTGGATGTCCCCCTACAGATCGATGCGATCAGTGCTACGCCGGACGAAGATTTCGTTGCATCTCAGCAGTTTTCCGCGACGTTTGAGGCAGGCGCTAAAGCGGTGACGATCGTAATTCCCTTGGTTCAGGATTCGCAGTCAGAAGGCGTGGAATTGTTGTCGGTTTATCACATGTCCGAAGTGGCGAAGGATTCTGTTCAGAGCAACGTGACAGTGCGTATACTCGACGACGATGAGCAGTAAAAAAGACAAACGAAGACACTCGAGTGTGATCGTCGATGGGGTCGCCCAGGCGCCGAGCCGCGCAATGCTTCGTGCGGTCGGTTTCGACGACGCTGACTTCACCCGCACGCAGGTTGGAATCGCGTCGACATGGAGTATGGTGACACCTTGCAACATGCACATTGATGATTTGGCGAAGCACGCAGCGAAGGGTGTCGAAGCGGCGGACGGCAAGCCGGTTGAGTTCAACACGATCAGTGTTTCCGATGGCATTTCAATGGGCACGCCTGGAATGCGTTATTCGTTGGTATCTCGGGAGATTATTGCCGACTCGATCGAGGCAGTTGCGGGGGCCCAAGGGTTTGATGGCATCGTCACTATCGGTGGCTGCGATAAGAATATGCCGGGATGCATGATCGCGATGGCCCGACTGAACCGTCCATCCGTTTTCGTTTACGGTGGGACGATTCAACCTGGGCAGAATGATCGCGACATCGTGTCGGTTTTCGAGGCAGTCGGTCAGCATGCCAGCGGAGAGATCAATGACGCGGAATTGCTCGAAGTTGAGCGAACTGCGATTCCCGGTGCGGGTGCCTGCGGTGGAATGTATACGGCGAATACCATGGCCTCGGCGATTGAAGCGCTCGGTATGAGCCTACCCGGCAGTTCGGCCCAAGAGGCGGTGTCCGACGACAAGCGCGACGACGCCGCTCGAGCGGGCAAAGCCGTCATTAATCTGATCGAACGCGGCATTAAACCTAGCGATATCATGACGCGGTCTGCGTTTGAGAATGCGATTACCGTTGTGATTGCTTTGGGCGGATCGACGAACGCGGTGTTGCACTTACTCGGGATGGCGCATGCCATCGGCGTCACACTCAGTCTTGATGACTTCACTCGCATCGGCGCGCGCGTACCGGTGCTCGCAGATTTGAAACCGAGTGGCCGCTTTTCTATGTCTGCTCTAGTGGCCATCGGCGGTATTCGCCCATTGATGCGAACGCTATTGGATGCCGGTCTGTTGCACGGCGACGTATTGACTGTGACCGGTCAGACGCTGGCAGAGGACCTACAAGACTGTAAGCCCTACCCGGAGGGCCAGGAAATCATTCGTGCGCTGGAGAACCCGATCAAATCGGATAGCCATTTGGTCGTGCTGTACGGCAACGTGGCGCCGGATGGCGCGGTCGCAAAGATCACAGGGAAGGAAGGAGAGGCGTTTGAAGGGCGTGCGCGCGTGTTCGACGGCGAGGAGCCGGCGCTGCAATCGATCTTGGATGGCGATATCGTCGCAGGCGACGTTATTGTCATTCGCTATGAAGGACCAAAAGGCGGGCCGGGGATGCGTGAGATGCTGAGCCCGACCAGCGCGATCATGGGTCGCGGGTTGGGTGACAAAGTGGCATTGATTACCGACGGTCGATTTTCCGGTGGCAGTCATGGTTTCGTGGTGGGCCACGTTTCGCCCGAGGCCGCGGTCGGAGGACCGCTGGCGCTGGTCGAGGAAGGCGATGTCATCCGCATTGATGCAGTCGCACGTAGAATTGACGTCGCGCTGGACGCCGCTGCGCTCGCGACGCGTCGCGCTCACTGGTCAGCGCCGAAACCGGCTGCAACGCGGGGTGCTTTGGCCAAGTACGCGATGCAGGTGACCTCTGCTTCCAAAGGCGCGGTCACTGACGCGTTCGACGACGCATGACATCAACGGAGGCGGCATTTGCGTCGGGTCAATCCCGAGAAGGGACGCAGCCTGGCTGGGTCGTGATGAAGTTTGGCGGATCGAGCGTCGCCACACTTCCGAACTGGCGGATGATCGCTGCGCGGTTACAACAACGTTTGCAAGACGGTCATCGCGTGCTTGTCGTGCATTCGGCCATTCGTGGTGTCAGCGATATGCTGCAAATGGCACTCGATGCGGCGACCGCTGATGAAGATGGTCCCGATGTTGCGGACATCAGATCCATCCACGTGCCCCTGGCAACCGCGTTCGAGGTGGACATCGACGAGTTGTTGGGGGATCACCTTGCTGAGCTGCGTCAACTGTTGGCTGGCGTCCGACTGATTCGTGAAGCAACCCCGAGAATCGCTGCACGGGTTCTTGCGTGTGGTGAGTTAATGGCGACCCGCTTAAGTGCGGAGTGGCTGCGACGGCAGGGCCTGGAAGTGCATTGGCATGATGCGAGAGAACTACTGTGCTCGAGCCCGCGAGGTCACGCGCGTCAAGACTATCTCGCAGCCGTCTGTTCACATGAACCAGATTCGCAATTGGCGACGAAGCTCACGGCGCCAGGGATTCATTTATCCCAAGGGTTTGTCGCTAGGCATCCGGAGGGGGATACCGTCGTGTTGGGTCGTGGTGGCTCAGACACATCGGCCGCCTACTTTGGTGCAAAGCTCGCGGCACAGCGGGTAGAAATCTGGACAGACGTACCGGGCATGTTCAGTGCGGACCCTCGAATTGTGCCGGCGGCGCGTCTGTTGACCGAACTCGACTACGAAGAGGCGCAGGAAATAGCGTCTGCTGGCGGTTTGGTGTTGCATCCGCGATCGATCGAACCTTTAGCGCTGCAGAAAATTCCGTTGTTTGTTCGATGCACATCGCGACCGGAGCTGCCCGGCACGCTGGTTGGCGCAAGTGCACGCGATGACCGGCCGTGCGTAAAGGCAATTTCACTGCGTGAGAATGTCACTCTGCTGTCGATGGAAAGCATCGGGATGTGGCATGAAGTGGGGTTCCTTGCAAAGGTCTTTGACGTGTTCGCTGAACACGGTGTGTCGGTCGGTCTTGTTTCGACATCGGAAAGCAACGTCACGGTCTCTCTAGACGCGAACCCGGAAGATCTCGAGCCCGGTGCGCTCGAAAAGCTCGTCTCGGCGCTAGAGCCGATGTGTCACGTTACCCGATTGAACGATTGCGCCGCCGTTAGCCTAGTGGGGCGGAAGATCCGAGCAACGATCGCGAGGCTCGGTTCTGCGTTCGCGACGTTTGAAGAACATCGCCTGCACCTGATTAGCCAAGCCGCAAACGATTTGAATCTGACGGTTGTAGTTGATCAAGCGCAAGGTTATCGCTTGGTACAAAAGCTCCACCCCGAGGTGATGCGAGATGCCACTCGCGATCCTTCGCTGGGACCCACCTGGGAATCGCTCCAACAACGCTTTCAAACCGCGACCGAAGAGCGCCCACAGTGGTGGGTCCAATATCGCGATCAACTGCTCGATCAGTTTGGTTCTCAACAATGCGCTTACGTCTACGACCTCGCGACGGTTGAAGCATCCATCTCGGCGCTCCAAGGGCTCAAGAACGTCGAGAACGTCTTTTACGCGATGAAGGCAAACGGACACGGCGCCATTCTCGATACAGTATTCGCTGCCGGTATGGGGTTTGAGTGCGTGTCTCCTGGCGAGCTCTCAACGATAGTGGAACGCTTCCCTGGGATCGCACCCAGTCGGCTACTCTACACCCCGAACTTCGCGCACCGTGAGGACTACGAAGTTGGTTTTGAGCTTGGCGCCTATGTCACTTTGGATAACCTCTTTGTGTTGGAGCACTGGGGGGACTTACTGCAGGGACGCGAGGTGTTTTTGCGAGTTGATCCCGGCCAAGGCCGAGGGCATCACGAACACGTCAAGACCGCAGGAAATCAATCCAAGTTTGGAATTCCCTTGTTCGAACTGGAACGTGCCGCCGAGTTGGCAGGACAGATCGATTGTCGGGTGATTGGGATCCACGCGCACTCCGGAAGTGGGATCACCAAGCCGGATTCGTGGGGCGAAGTGGCAGACATCTTGGCGGCGGCCGCACGTCTGTTTCCGGATGTGCGGGTTTTGGATCTCGGGGGTGGGCTAGGTATTCCTGAGAAACCGGGAGATCGCTCGCTCGACCTAGAGAGACTCGACGCCTCATTAGGGGCAGTGCGTGCGGAACAACCGGATCTTGAAATTTGGCTAGAGCCAGGGCGTTACATTGTCGCTGAAGCCGGCGTGTTGCTGGCACGTGTCACACAGCTAAAAGGCAAGGGTCAGACTCGCTACGTTGGCGTTGCGACCGGTATGAACTCATTGATTCGTCCGGCGCTATATGGCGCATACCATGAAATCGTGAACTTGACTCGATTTGGCGAGGACGCGACCGACCTGGTTAATATCGTCGGTCCGATCTGTGAAACGGGCGACAAGCTCGGCACGGAACGTTTGTTACCGCCAACGGAGGAGGGGGATGTTCTGTTGATCGCTAACACGGGTGCTTACGGCCGCGTCATGGCGTCGCAGTACAATATGCGCGAGCCAGCACCGGAATGGACGTTGGAGCGTAGTTGAGATGACGTATGCACTCGATGCGGCGATTCGACTAAAGCCCAAAAATGAGACGACGTTCTTGGTCATGACCGATGAACGATTTTGGAACGGCGACAGTGCGTTCGGTGGTTGGCAGGCGGCTGTGCTTGGCGCAGCCGTCAAGCAGCAGCAGCCGAACCGTAGTCAGTTGGTGTCGCAACAGGTCATGTTTCAAGCGCCTGTGCGTGGGGAGCATTTCGAAGTTCGCGTGGAACTACTGGAGCAACGTAGAACGCTCGACTTTTGGCACGCATCACTCGTCGATCCGGAGGTCGGGCGAATCATGGCATCCTGTCAAATCGTCATGGGGGATCGACAACCCACATCGCTCGGTTTCGAGACGCAACCCGAGACTTTTCGTGACTTTGATGCGTCGTTTCCACTTCCCGCACAACCCGGCACGCCGACTTGGTTTCAGCACTACGATATTCGCTTAGCTAAAGGGCGGCCATTCCAAAAGAACTCAGCGCCGTTCTCTGCGACATGGGTTAAAGAACGAGATGGTCGTCCGTTGGATGACATTGCGTTGCTGTCCATTGCGGATACGCCGATGCCACGGACGTTTTTTTGCGCAGATGGTCGTGTACCCGCATCGACGATCGCGTTGGGCACTCATATCTACGGGACAGAGGAACAGATACGCGGCGCGAACGACACGCCGGTCCTGTTGGACACCCGCTCTCAAGTCGTTCGAGACGGCTTGGTCAATCAAGAAAATCGCTTGTTCCGTGAGGATGGACTGCTGTTGGCCATTAGCTACCAGACAGCGCTATTTCGAGAGCGGACGCCGGAATCATGATTTCGGCCGGTGGCGCCGTTCGAGTACGGTTTCAACATCACCCCAGGTCAGGCCACGATTGATGAGCAGCACGTTCAAGTGGTAGATCAGGTCGGCGCATTCGCCAAGCAAGGCACTGTCATCTTGCGCGACGCCTGCTAGCGCCACTTCGACGCCTTCCTCACCGACTTTTTGTGCGATCTTGTATACGCCAGCATCTAACAGTTGCGCAGTGTAGCTAGACTCGACGTTCCCTTCACGTTGCCTTTCTAGAAGCTGCCTGTGCAATGTCTTCAAAAAATCCATTTTAGGCGGCCTCGCTGTTCTTGCGGGACTGGCGCACGGGCAACCCGTGCTCAGCAAGATGTGTTTTTAGATCGGGTATGCGAATCTCGCCGCTATGGAACACGCTGGCAGCTAACGCACCGTCTACTTTGCACATGTCAAATACGTCCACAAAATGGCGCAGGCTACCGGCGCCGCCCGACGCGATAAGCGGGACTTCGCAGATCTCACGCATTGCCCGAAGTTGCTTGACGTCGTAACCGTCGCGGACGCCATCTTTGTTCATGCAGTTAAGGACGACCTCGCCCGCACCGCGCGCTTGCACCTCTACGATCCACTGCTCCGTAAGACGGGATGTATTCGCCGTGCGCTCAGGGTCGCCGGTGTATTGGTACACCTGCCACTGGACACCATCCCAGTGCGTATCGATACCGACGACAACGCACTGTCGGCCAAAACGGGCCGCCAGGTCGTTGATGAGTTCAGGTTGTTCCAAGGCCGGCGAATTGATCGATATCTTGTCGGCGCCTCGGTTGAGTACTTCTGTGGCATCGCGCACGCTACGTATGCCGCCTGCGACACAGAAGGGCAGGTCGAGGACTTTCGCCACGGCACTGACCCAACTTCGATCGACCGTACGCCCGTCGGGGCTTGCCGTAATGTCGTAAAACACCAGCTCATCGGCACCTTCGTCACGATAGCGGCGCGCGAGGTCGATAATGTCTCCGACTACTCTGTGGTTCGTGAATTGAACGCCTTTGACGACCTTGCCATCGCGAACGTCGAGGCACGGAATAATACGCTTAGTCAGAATTGTCTTATCTCCTCATCGGTGATGTGGCCCTCAAGCAGCGCTTTGCCCGTGATGGCGCCGCTAACGCCAGCCTCCCGGAGTGCACGCAAATCTTCTACGTTACTGACGCCGCCTGATGCTTGAAGAGCAAGCTGCGGGAAATCGCGAACCAACGATCGATATAGCTCTATGGATGGACCGCTCAACGCGCCGTCTCGACCGATATCGGTACACAAGACATGCTTGAGTCCCGCAGGGGCGTATTGCTGGATGAGTTCATTCGCTGTCACTTCGTGTGTCTTCGTCCAACCCTCGGTCGCGACTCGTGCAGCTCCTTCTTGATCTACGCGGACATCGATCGCAAGGACAATGCGGTCGGGGCCGAAGTCGGCCAACCACTGTGTTACGAGTGATGGTTGATTGACCGCCAAGCTTCCGATGACAACCCGACCTACGCCGATTTCAAATAGACGTTCGATGTGTGATTCCGTTCGAATGCCGCCGCCGACTTGAACCTTCGCGGACGAAGCCGCCACGATTTCCGCGAGCAATACGGCGTTCTTGGGTTGGCCTTCCAACGCGCCGTCGAGATCGACCAAATGAAGGTCGGTCATCTCAAGCTCGGCATAGCGGATCGCGAGCGACCTTGGATCGGCCTCATAGGTCGTCTGTTGTTCATAGTCACCGTGTAAGAGGCGTACCGTTTTGCCATGCCGGATATCGATCGCGGGAATGATGTTCATGATGACGTGAGGTTTAAAAAGTTTTTCAGTAATCGGGCGCCGGACGCCGAGGATCTTTCTGGGTGAAATTGCGTTCCGTAGAAATTGTCTTTGCGAATGATGGCTGAGAAGTCCTGTGTGTAGTGGCAGTTGGCGATAGTGAATTCACCCACTGGAATCGCAAAACTGTGTACGAAGTAGAAGTGATCGTCTTCAGAAATTCCGTTGAGTAAAGGTTCGTCGGCGAGGTGCGTTAGCTGATTCCAACCCATGTGTGGCACAGTCTCATCATTCTTGGCGAGCAACTGCACCGTCTTGTCGGGCGTGATTCCGAGGCATCTTGCGCCTTGTTCCTCGGAAAACTCTGCGAGCAACTGCATGCCAAGGCAGATCCCAAGAACGGGTTGGGTAAGCGACCGGACCACATTGGTCAGATTCATTTGCTCGAGCCGGGTCATCGCATCCATCGCCGCACCAACACCGGGCAAAACGACATGTGTGGCATCCCTGAGAACGTTAGCTTCAGTCGCCAGCGTGACGTTCGCGGAGAGCCGCTCCAACGCGAATGTCAGCGACGCAATATTCGCCCCGCCGGTGTCAATGATTGCGACTTCTGGATTCACAGGATGCCCTTAGTTGATGGAAGATCATCGCCGTCACGACGGAAGGCCTGGCGGAATGTTCGACCCAGCCCTTTGAAACACGCTTCGATGATGTGATGCTCGTTGTCACCGGTTGAAGTAATCTGAATCGCCGCACCTAGCGATTGGGCCAGTGACTCAAAAAAGTGCGGGATCATTTCTGTCGCAAGGCCGCCAACGGTTTCTCTCTGGAGCGGAATATCGAGTCGGGTGGCGGGTCGCCCTGAGAGATCTACTGTGACGCGCGCTGCTGCCTCGTCCATCGGCACAACAAAGCCATAGCGCGCAATGCCATACTTGTTACCGAGCGCCTGACGGATCGCATCGCCGAGCGTCAATGCGATGTCTTCGATCGAGTGATGATCGTCGATATGCAAATCGCCGTCACACTGCAGGCGGAGTGCGAAGCCACCGTGTTTGCCGAGTTGCTCAAGCATGTGATCAAGAAACCCGATGCCCGTCGAAATCGTTTGCGGCGCCGTCTTATCCAGATCCAGTTCGCACAGAATGGCCGTTTCGCTAGTCTGTCGGCTAACGCTTGCGCGCCTCGGTTGCGTGATGAGGCGGTGTGCAATCTCCGGCCAATCGAGCTCGTCGCTGAGTAGGAATCCGGGTATCCCGATGCTCTCGGCCAAACCGATGTCTGTTTGACGGTCTCCGACGACGGCGGAGCGAGTGGTATCAATATCGTTCGCGGCGAGAAACTTCGTCAGTAATCCTGCGGCTGGCTTTCGGCAAGCGCATCGGTCTTCCGGTAGATGAGGGCACACAAATGTCTCGACGAATTGAATGCCTTGGCTCGCAAAGAGCGCGAGCATGAACTCATGCGGAACATCGAAATTCTCGCGAGGAAAAGACTCGGTGCCAAGTCCGTCTTGATTCGTCACCATCACGAGCTCCCAACCCGCTCGTGTGAGTTTTTGTAGTGACTCAATGACGTTGGGGACCAATCGGATCTTGGAAATTTGATCCACCTGCTCATCTTCCGGCTCTTCGATCAGCGTCCCGTCTCGATCAACGAAGAGGATTCGGCGTTTGTTCATGGCGCGACCTCGCTCAATGTCACCGAGTGCTCTATCTGACAGAGTGTTTCGATAAGCTGATCGTTAATGGTGGGGGTCCCGATGCTGATGCGGATCGCGCCTGGTGTGAACGGTGATTGCGTGAAATCTCGCAGCAACAACCCTGCGGCGGCGCAACGTGACAACACTTGCTCGGCGTTGTCGAATTGCACAAGCAGGAAATTCGCATCACTCGGATAGATGTTTCGTACCAACGTCAGCTTCGAGAGTTGCTCTGCGATGCGCTCACGTTCCTGTCGTACTTGAGCGATTCGATCCGGCATACCCGTCAACGCCGAATCTGCCATTGCTGCAAGCGCAACAGCGGTACTCGGCGTTGGCACGGCGTACGGCGGCATAGCTTTCGATAACAGCTCGATCGCATCCGGGCATCCGAGTGCGGCACCGCATCTGAGACCAGCAAGTCCGTAAGCCTTCGAGAGTGTTCGCAGAACAATGACGTTGTCGTGCGCGAGTAACGGCGTAACAAGATCTTCATCTGCAAATTCCGCGTAGGCGGCATCTACGACGACCACGCCGCGACCACTGAGTGACTGAGCGAGTTGCGAAACACGAGAGGTCGGCTGCGCATTGCCGGTCGGATTGTTTGGGGATGTGACAAAGACCAACCGATCGGTGCCGCTCCATTCGTCAACAATCTGTTCAACAGGCAGAGCAAATTGTTGGTCGGCAAGCAACGGTATGGATTTGACCCCTGCGCCCTGAAGATTGGCGTAGACGCTGTACATGCCGAACGTCGGCGGGCAAATCACAATCTGGTCGATTCCGGGCCGGCAGAAGCATCGAATGAGTAGGTCGATCGCCTCGCTACTGCCGCGCGTCACGAAAGTGCGTTCTTCCGATACCCCAAAGTGCTTCGCCAGAGTTTGTGTCAGCGCGAGTGGCCGTGCCTCCGGGTAGCGGTTCATCCCCTGGGGCGTATCGTCGCCAACGGCGCGCTCGGCCGACTCGTTGGCGTTTAATCGCACCGCGCCTTCGGCGTACTGGGCCGGTACGTAAGCCTTCAGCGCACGGACCTCAGGCCGGGCCAGAGCAGCGATCGTTGTCATCGAGAGGCCACCCGCACAGCGACAGCGCGTTCGTGCGCCGCTAGGCCCTCCAGCGTGGCAAGCGTTTGAGCGACAGGACCGAGTCCTTGTAAGCCATCCTCCGAAGCCTCCTGAACCGTCATGAAGCGTTGGAACTGTTCGACGCCTAGCCCTGAGAAATTGCGTGCGAAACCGTAGGTCGGCAAAACATGATTGGTGCCGCTGCAGTAGTCGCCCAGAGACTCGGGTGTCCAAGGGCCGAGGAATACTGAGCCCGCATTGGTAATCGATGGCAATAAATCACGTGCATTCGATGTGTTAACGATCAGGTGCTCGGGCGCATAGTCGTTGCTGATGTCGACGGCATCTTCTATCGAATCCACTTGGATCAACATGCTGTGAGTCAGCGCTTGTGCAGCGATCTCACGGCGTGGCAGTTCGTTAAGCTGCTGGGTGAGGGCGCCTTGTACTTCGTCGATCAAGCCGGCGTCTGTAGCAAGCAACACAACTTGCGAGTCAGGGCCATGTTCGGCTTGCGACAACAAGTCGGCGGCGACAACGTCGGCTCGAGCGCTTTGATCGGCGATCACCAAGACCTCAGAGGGCCCTGCTGGCAGATCCTGAGCTGCCCCATTGGGATCGCGTGCGACCAGGGACTTTGCTTCCGCGACGTAAGCGTTGCCGGGTCCGAAAATCTTACTGACTCGCTGCACGGTCTCGGTACCGTAAGCCAGAGCCGCGATCGCCTGTGCGCCACCGACACAGAATACCTCCGAAATACCGGTCAGCGATGCCACATACAGTATCGATGGGTCGACGGTGCCGTCGGCTCTCGGTGGTGCGCAAAGTACCCGACGTGGACATCCTGCGATATCTGCCGGGACGGCCATCATGATTGCTGCCGACGGCAAGGGCGCGCTGCCGGATGGAACGTACAGTCCCACCGCGTCAATGGGACGTGCGATGCGTTCACATCGCACACCTGGACTGGTCTGCACGTCGATCGGCTGCGATACCTGAGCCTCATGAAACGTGCGAACGTTGCGGATCGCAATCTGAATCGCATTTCGATCGGTTTCGCTCAACTGCTCGCCGGCGCTGTCGATCTGGGTCTCAGGCACCGCAACTGTGTTCAGAGTGACCTTATCGAGCTTCGCCGTCAGAGTCAGGAGGGCCGCGTCGCCATCCGATCGAACCTGACGCACGATATCGTCCACAACGGCGGCGATACGTGCATCGGCACTGACTGCCGGTCTTTGCAAGAGCGCGTCGCGTTCGGACGCGTCTAGTGCAGACCAGATGAACGTTCGGAGTTTCATGCCAGCATCTTTTCGACGGGCAGAACGAGCATAGAACTCGCGCCGGCTTTTTTAAGGGACTCAAGCGTTTCCCAGAACACGTTTTCGCGGCATACAGCGTGCACCGCAACGCGATCGCTCAGTCCTTCTAGCGGCAACACCGTAGGGGCTTCCGAGCCCGGCAGGATTGCCTTGATTTCGCTGAGCGCATCTCGAGGTGCGTGTAGCATGATGTACTTGCTCTCGCTGACCTGCATGACGCCTTGCATTCGCTGAAGCAGTCGATCGATCCAGTTTTGTTTGAAATCGCTGAGCGGCACAGGGGTCTGCACAAGGCAGACCTCGCTTTCCAGCATGGTGTCGAGTTCAACGAGCCCGTTAGCTGCGAGCGTCGAGCCAGTGGACACTAAATCACAGATGAACTCCGCTTTGCCGAGTCGCGGCGCGATCTCCACGGCACCTGAAAAATACACAACTTCCGCGCTGATGTTCTGGCGTGCGAGAAAGTCGCGTGTAATCGCCGGATAACTCGTCGCGATTCGCTTGCCTGACAGGCTTTCTGGGCCGCTCCAGGGTGTTTCTTTCGCCGCAGCGAGCGATAGACGACAATGCCCGAAATCGAGTTTTCGAAGCAATTGAAAGGGCTCCGGGTTATCGCCCAACGAACCATTTAGCCGGGTTTCCTCGAGAATGTTCAGACCTGCAATACCGAGGTCACAGACATCCTCTGAGACGAGGCCTGGGATGTCGTCATCACGTACGAGCAGCAGATCAATCGGCATGTTCTCGCCGTAGCAGAATAGCTGATCTTTGCTGGTACGAATCTCGAGACCGCAGCGTTCGAGCAACGAAATTGTTTTTTCGGTCAGTCGACCGGATTTTTGGACTGCAACGCGCAGCCGCTGTTCATCGCGTGACATGAGTGTTGGGTGTTCCGTTAGTTGGTTGTTTCTAATGCGTCGAGCGCAGCTCGGTAACCGCCGGTTCCTTGGTTCAGGCATCGCGCTACTCGACCGATGGTCGTCACACTGATACCCGTGTCCGCTTGTATCGCGCGGTAGGGGCGGCCGGCCTCTAACATCCGCACCACACTCCAGCGATCTGCGAGTGCTTGGAGTTCCGCCGGGGTGCACAGGTCAACCAGCAACGCATGGATATCTTGAGGTTGGGAGAGCGCAGCGATCGCCTCACACAGCGCGCGCTCCGCGCGAACTTCCAGTCGACTGGTCGATTCTCGATTTGGTTTCATGTTTTAGTGTATTAGTGTGTTAGTGTGTTAATACGTTAGCGTGATGGTACGCGGAGTGCACTTGCGATGCAAGCGACGCTGTCGGTTGACAATTGTTGGGGTTGGGCAGAATATCGGGCTTGCTCATCGAGACCGGCGGAGGGACAGGCCCTTTGATGCCGGGGCAACCTGCAGCCTTGTGCAAGGTGCCAACTCCTGCGGTCAGCCTTCGGGCTGGGCGACAGATGAGAAGATCGAAACTTTCCATTGGAAAGCCCGGTCATCCCTTCTGAACCGCCGTCCGCGAGTGTCTTCGAGGCGCGTGTTTGAACTCGTCAGTCAAAAGGGATGAATATGACCATCGACACCTCAAAGCTTCGTTACGAGACTCTGCAACTGCATGCCGGCCAGTCACCTGCGCCCGGTACCAATGCGAGAGCCGTTCCAATCTACCAAAGCACCTCCTACACGTTCGACGATGCGGCGCATGGCGCCAGACTCTTCGGACTGCAGGAATTTGGCAATATCTATACTCGGTTGATGAATCCAACCACCGATGTATTCGAACAGCGCGTCGCCGCGTTGGAAGGGGGCGTGGCGGCGTTGGCGACATCGTCCGGTCAGGCCGCTCAGTTTCTTGCGATCCAGACCATCTGTCAGCAAGGCGACAATATCGTTTCTGGTACTTCGCTTTACGGCGGCACCTACAACCAATTTAAGGTGTCACTGCCGAGACTCGGAATCGGCGTGAAATTCGTCGAGAGCGACGCAGCCGAAGATTATGCGGCCGCGATCGACGAAAACACCAAAGCCATTTATGTCGAGGCAATTGGTAACCCAGGTTTCAATCTCCCAGACTTTCAAGCATTGGCCGACGTCGCGCACGCGAATGGCATTCCGTTGATCGTAGATAACACGCTCGGCTGTGCGGGCTATGTCGTGCGACCGATTGATCACGGTGCGGATATCGTTGTGCAATCTGCAACAAAGTGGATCGGTGGGCATGGTACGTCCATTGGTGGTGTGATCGTTGACAGTGGCCGCTTCGATTGGGCGAGCGGTAAGTTCCCGTTGTTCACTCAACCTTCGCCGGGCTATCACGGCCTGGTGTTCTCCGACGTGTTTGGCGTCGACAGCGATTTCGGCAACATTGCCTTCATCATCAGAGCAAGAGTCGAGGGGCTGCGGGACTTCGGTCCATCGCAAAGTCCGTTCAATGCGTTCCTGTTGTTGCAGGGGCTTGAAACGCTGTCCCTGCGGGTGCAGCGACACGTAGATAACGCGCTTGAACTCGCTCAATGGTTGGAAGCGCATGATGATGTTGCGTACGTCAACTATCTCGGACTGCCGTCGCACAAACATCACGCACGTGCCGAACGGTATCTGCGGCACGGTTTTGGTGCTGTTTTGACATTTGGGATTCGTGGCGGACATGAGGCGGGACAGCGCTTCATCGATAACGTGCAGCTGGCGAGCCACCTCGCGAATGTCGGCGACGCGAAGACTTTGGTGATTCATCCGTCGAGTACCACGCATCAGCAGCTAACCGAAGAGGAGCAGCGGGCGACCGGTGTACTGCCGGATATGATTCGAGTATCGGTGGGAATCGAGCATATCGACGATATCAAGGATGACTTTTCGCAGGCCTTCGAGCGAGCGCGGGCCGCACAGGCCGCGTAAGTCGATGAGCTTCGATGTCAGCGCGGCGGGAGCGATCTCGCCGCGCACTTTGTACTGGCACGACGATTCCCCGTTCGAATGTGAGAATCAGGCCGTGGTCGATAACTTGGTTGTCGCCTATCGGACTTGGGGAAACCTCAACGCGGCCGGCGATAATGCGGTGCTGATTTGCCACGCATTGACCGGATCGGCGGACGCCGATGCGTGGTGGCCGGGGCTGATCGCACCGGGCGGCGCGCTAGACCCAGAGACAGACTTCATTGTCTGTTCGAACGTTCTTGGCGGTTGCTACGGAACGAGCGGACCACTGCAACACGACGTGACGGGGCAAAGACTGGGTGGCCGATTCCCGATTGTCACGATTCGGGACATCGTCAACGTACAACGACGTTTGTTGCGTTCGCTTGGGGTGAGCCGTTTGCGACTCGTGATCGGCCCATCGATGGGCGGCATGCAAGTGCTCGAGTGGGCGGTTCAAGCGCCGGACATGGTGGAGGCGATCGCTCCGATTGGCACATCAGCGCGGCATTCGGCTTGGTGTATTGCCATCGGTGAAGCGCAACGTTCAGCGATCGCTGCGGATCCCAACTGGCAGGATGGTTTGTACGCGCCAGATAAGCCGCCTCGGGACGGGCTGGCGGCAGCGCGTATGATGGCTATGGTGACTTATCGAAGCTGGGAAAACTTTGAGTCTCGATTCGCTCGTGAGTCAGATTCTGAACATGGGTTTGCGGTGTCGAGCTATCTTCGTTATCAGGGCGCGAAATTGAATGAGCGATTCGACGCGGTGAGTTACGTCCGCCTCACGCAAGCGATGGATTCCCACGATATCGGTCGGAGTCGAGGTTCGACCATCGATGCTCTGACGTCGATCCGGTGCCCCGCGTTGGTTGTGAGCGTCGATTCAGATGTGCTTTACCCACCACGCGAACAGGCGTTTATTGCTGAACACCTGCAGAACGTTCAAACGATGAACCTCGCGTCGCCGCATGGGCACGACGGGTTTTTGATTGATCTCGATGCTCTGGGCAGCGCGATTCGAGAATTTCGCGTGGGATATGCGGCGGAAAGACACGACGCGGTCTCAAGGTCCGCTTAACAGACGCTCGACGATTACGCGCCCAAAGGCTTCCGTTCCAAGCGATGACTCGCTCGGATCAATAAGGTCTCTGGTTCGTGACCCGCTTTCCAGTGTTGCGATCACGGCGTGCTCGATTGCCGATGCGGCGTCTGGTGCGGACAAACTATGGCGCAGCATCATTGCGACACTAAGCACGGCGCCGATGGGGTTGGCGACGTCCTTGCCTGCAATGTCGGGTGCAGAGCCATGGATGGGTTCATAGAGTCCTGCGCCGTTGGTGCCAGCAAGGGACGCGGAGGGCAGTAGCCCTAGCGAACCTGCCAACATCGATGCCTCATCTGTCAGGATGTCGCCAAACATGTTCTCGGTCAGGACTACATCGAAATCCGCAGGCCGTGAAAGCAGATGCATTGCGGCCGCGTCGACCAACAAGTGCTCGAGCTCGATGTTGGGGAATTCTTCGCGACAAACCTGTGAAACACTGTTGCGCCACAAGCGTGAGGTCGCCAGCACATTCGCTTTATCAACGGATACGAGTCGGCCGCGACGTTCACTCGCCAATTGACATGCCACACGAGTCACACGTTCGACTTCTTGACGGGTGTACTCGCACGCGTCGAATGCGCGCTCGTTGCCTTCTTCTTTCGCTCCGAAATAGATCCCTCCAGTCAGTTCGCGAACGACGAGTAAGTCGACACCGGCTAACCGCTCCGGTCGAAGCGGGGATAGATCCGTCAGCGCTGCGTGAACTTTTACTGGACGAAGATTGGCGAATACACCGAGCGCGGCGCGGAGACCTAACAAGCCCTGTTCCGGTCGGAGTTCGACTGGTGTGTTTGCCCATTTGGGGCCACCGACAGCACCCAGAAAAACCGCGTCTGCACGTTTGCAGGCGGCTGCAGTATCCTTTGGCAAGGGCGTGCCATGGCGGTCAACAGCGACGCCACCGAGATCATGCGCTTCAATGCTTAAGTTCAACGAGAACTGATTGCCAACGGTCTCGAGCACTGCTTGTGCAACCGCTGTGACTTCAGGGCCGATCCCGTCCCCGGGCAGCAGCACGATGTTGGTGGTCATGTGCTCACTCCGATCTGATGGGCGTTCGCGCTGACTCGAAACCTTCGATGGCTGCTTTCTGACCGAGGAGGTAGCCCATTGGATCGATGCCCTCGAGCAAGCAGTATCGCGAAAAACGGTCGATAGGGAAGGTGCTCTCTAAAATCCTATCATCGGCGTCGAAAACCGACAGTTGCTGGTTCTCAAGGTCGATCGTGACTCGGTGTGGTCCTTCGAGTAAAACGGCAAGGATATCGTCGGCAACGCGAATGGGCAGCAATCCGTTCTTCAATGAATTGGAAAAGAAGATATCGGCGATCTCACTGCTGATGATGGCGCGAAATCCGTAATCCAGTAGTGCCCACGGTGCATGCTCGCGTGACGATCCGCAGCCGAAGTTGCGACCCGCGACCAGCACCGTTGCATGAGTGTTTGCTGGATCGTTGAGTTCAAAACTCGGGTCAGGATCACCGTTGGCATCGAACCGCCAGTCGGCGAAAAGATGTTCGCCGAGGCCCTCACGCGTTGTCGTTGTGAGAAACCGTGCAGGAATGATTTGGTCGGTATCCACATCGGTCGTTGGTAACACGACGGTTGTCGCGTCAAGTGTCTTGAACGGTTGCATCAGGCGTGCTCCCCCAGAAACTGGCGCGGGTCCGTGATCTCGCCAGTGACGGCGCTGGCGGCTGCCGTGATAGGACTCGCCAAAACGGTTCTTGCACCAATACCCTGACGACCTTCGAAGTTGCGGTTGGACGTCGAAACGGCCAGTTTGCCGGAGTCGACGGTGTCGCCGTTCATACCCAAGCACATTGAGCATCCAGATTCTCGCCATTCGGCGCCGGCCGCCGAAAAAATCTCGTGTAACCCGCGTTGCTCAGCTTCCGCTTTGATCGCCTGGGATCCCGGTACAATCATCATCCGCACACCATCAGCGACACGTCTTCCCTTCAAGACCTTGGCCGTCGCTTCGAGATCGGGTAACCGCGCGTTGGTGCAGCTACCCACGAACACAACATCCACCGGCGTGCCCGCGATCGGCTTACCGGGTTCGAGTTGCATATATTCCAAAGCACGATCCCAAGATCCGTCTCCGGGCGCTGCGGGGAGGGCGGCATCGACGGCCGTGACCATGCCAGGGTTGGTGCCGAAAGTGACCATGGGCGCAAGTTGTGATGCGTCGATAACCACCTCACGGTCAAAAACAGCATCCTCGTCGGATTTGAGCTTGCGCCAATGCTCTACAGCGCGACCAAAGTCGCTGCCCTGCGGGGCGTGCAGTCGGCCCTTGAGATACTCGAAAGTCACATCGTCCGGCGCAATCATGCCGGCGCGCGCCCCGGCTTCAATCGACATGTTGCACACCGTCATCCGTCCGGCCATATCGAGTTGTTCGATTGCCGGACCGCGATACTCGAGCACGTGGCCCGTGCCACCATCAACACCGATTTCGCCGATGATAGCTAGCACCAGATCTTTGGCGCTGACGCCGCGTCCCAGTTCGCCCGTCACGTTGATCGCCATCGTCTTCGGCCGCCGTTGCAGCAAGCACTGAGTGGCCAATACATGTCCGACCTCAGTGGTACCTATACCGAACGCCAAAGCCCCGAAAGCGCCATGTGTTGAGGTGTGTGAGTCGCCACAGACGATCGTCTTACCGGGCTGAGTTGCACCTAGCTCCGGTCCAATAATGTGAACGATACCGCGCTCATTGCTATCAAAGTCGCGCAGAGACACGCCGAACTCGCGACAGTTTTTTTGCATCTGTTCGATTTGCTGCGCTGCCGCTGGGCCAACAACTTGAATATCGGCCAGACTCCGAACCGGTGTCGTGGGGGTGGAGTGATCCATGGTCGCCAGCGTTCGGTCTGGCCGCGCGACTGGGAGTCCTCGTTCGCGTAAGACGGTGAACGCCTGCGGAGAGGTCACCTCGTGAATCAAATGCAAGTCAATGTAGAGCACGGCGGGAGTATCGTCGGTCTCGGGCACGACGACATGCTGGTCCCACACTTTGTCGAACAGTGTGTTTCCCATGGCTACACCGTCGCAGTGTTGACCGCGTGTCGCCCGGGACCTTCGAGCCCAAGTTCTCGACGCCGCAGGATCCGATTGCTGACTTCAAGCCACGCTCGTGCAGATGCTTCTACGATGTCTGTACTAACGCCATGCCCGCGGAAAGTCGCGTCCTCGTGAGCGACCGTGATGGTAACCTCGCCTTGCGCATCATCACCGATGCTGACGCCGCGAACATCGTAGTGTCGCAGCGTCAGCTCAACGCCGGTGATTCGTTCGATCGCGGTGCAAGCGGCCTCGACCGGTCCGCTTCCGACAGCCGCCTCGACAACGGGTTGTTCGTTGTCATTCGTGCGCATGGTGACCGTCGCGGTAGCATGACTCGCCGTGCTGGATGTCACCGTCAAATCGGTCAATTGCCATGGACCTTTGTCATCGCCCGTCGCGTTCATCAAGATGGCTTCAATGTCGCTGTCGTAGATGTCCTTTTTTCGATCAGCGAGGGCCTTGAATGTTTCGAAGGCGGCATTCAATTGGAAATCATCGACGGAGAACCCCAGCTCTTCGATTCTCTCACGGAACGCATGTCGGCCACTGTGCTTACCGAGTACCAAGTTGGACCGACTGATTCCAACACTCTCTGGACGCATAATTTCGTACGTTGATGCATGTTGCAGCATACCGTGTTGGTGAATGCCGGCTTCGTGCGCGAAAGCATTGTCTCCGACGATGGCTTTGTTGCGCGGTATCGGCATACCGGTGATCGAAGACACGAGTCTTGCTGTTGGGTACAAGCGTGTCGTATCAATGCGCGTGCCCGCATTGAAAAAACCGTCTCGTGTATCCAGCGCCATGACGATTTCTTCCAGCGAGCAGTTGCCGGCGCGTTCGCCGATCCCGTTGATCGTGCATTCCACTTGCCGCGCACCGCCAACCACCGCAGCGAGGCTGTTCGCAACCGCCATACCGAGATCGTCATGGCAATGCACAGACAAGATCGCTTTGTCGACGTTCGGCACCGTGTTGCACAGGTGGCGGAACAGCGCTTCGAACTCCTGCGGGACGGTGTAGCCCACCGTATCCGG
>JBCAZH010000043.1:20927-26563 GCA_038533155.1 Pseudomonadota bacterium
GGTGGCGGAACAGCGCTTCGAACTCCTGCGGGACGGTGTAGCCCACCGTATCCGGGATGTTGATTGTGGTCGCGCCCGCGTCGATCGCCGCCGTAACAATCTCAGTTAGAAACTCTGGCTCTGTGCGTGACGCGTCTTCCGGTGAGAACTCGATATCTTCGCAGTGTTCGCGCGCCATTTTTATCGCGCCTACCGCTGTTTTGAGAATTTCTTCGCGCGCCATTTTCAGTTTGTGCGTGCGATGGATCTCACTCGTGGCTACAAACACATGAATGCGAGGATGGCGCGCATTGGTCAACGCCTTCGCAGCTTTCTCAATATCTGCAGGATTGCATCGCGCGAGACTGGCAACCGTCGAATTCTGGACCGATTCCGCAACCGCCGCGACGGAATCAAAATCTCCCGGAGAGGCGGCCGCAAATCCTGCCTCGATGATGTCCACGCCAAGTTCATCGAGCGCCGCTGAAACCCGTAGTTTTTCTTTGAGCGTCATGCTGCAACCGGGCGCTTGCTCGCCGTCGCGCAGAGTCGTGTCAAAAATTCTTACGTGGTCATTGGTCTCAATGGTCATTGGATCACTCCGTGTTCGCTCGCTGAGTCGATTAACTATTCAGCCAAGGCATCTGATCGCGCAGGCGTGCACCGACTTCTTCGATGGGGTGGTCTAAGTCTTCCGCCGACAAGCGCTTGAACTCGGGCTTGCCAGCTTCGTTCTCCGCAATCCACTCGCGTGCGAACTTGCCGGATTGAATGTCCGTTAGTACGTCTTTCATGCGGGCTTTCGCCCCGGCGTCGACCACACGAGGACCGCTGATGTGATCGCCCCACAGCGCGGTATCGCTGATGAACTCGTGCATCTTCTTGAGACCGCCTTCATGCAACAGATCCACAATGAGTTTCAGCTCGTGCATGCATTCGTAGTACGCAACCTCTGGTTGATAGCCTGCCTCAACCAAGGTTTCGAAGCCGCGAACGACCAACTCAGTCGCGCCACCGCACAGAACTGCCTGCTCGCCGAACAAGTCGGTCTCGGTCTCTTCCTTGAATGTGGTTTCGATCACACCGGCGCGAGTGCCGCCGATACCATCGGCGTAGGCGAGGGCGCGTTTCAGTGCGTGCGAGGTGCGATCTTCTGCGATGGCGACCAAGCTCGGAACGCCCTGGCCGGCGATGTACTGCCGACGAACCAGATCGCCCGGCCCTTTCGGTGCGATCATGATGACGTCGAGATCCTCGCGCGGCGAAATCTGTCCGAAGTGGATGTTAAAGCCGTGGGCGAACAAAAGCGCAGCGCCTTGTGGTAGGTGACCTTCTATCTCTGCGTAGACCGATGCCTGGGTTGTGTCGGGCGTCAGCATCGCGACGAGTTCGGCGCCAGCCGCGGCTTCCGCCGGTGTTTGTACGGTGTGGCCGTCCGCCTCGGCCACAGCAGTCGATGCACTGCCTGTGCGCAATCCAACCACCACGGTGTGTCCGCTGTCTTTGAGGTTTGATGCATGCGCGCGCCCCTGGCTGCCGTAACCGATGACCGCAATCTTTTTGCCTTCGAGGACCGACGCATCGACATCTGACTTGCCGTACATTTTCATTGTTTCTTTCCTTACATCTGAAACGTAAATCGAGTGCCCAATACGAAAAAACCCCGTGGCCAGTTGGTAGCTACGGGGTTCGTGCGCGTTGCGCTAAGTATCAGCTGCCAGCTAGCCACACCACCCGTTGACGGGAAGCGTAAGTCGCTCGAGTAGCAGGCGGGATGCTGTGCTGGCGTTGATCATGGGTCGATACTGTGCAATCGCGACCTAAGTGTCAATTGTTAAATCGTAATAACGACCTTACCCATCGCTTCGCGGTTAGCGAGAACATTCATGGCCGCGCCCGCTTGGTCGAGTGGAAACTCGTGGCCGATGTGCGGCTTTAAGGCACCAGTGGCGAACCACTGCGCCAGTTCCTGCATGTTTTCCTGATGGGCCTGTGGCTCGCGTTGAGTGAATGCCCCCCAGAATACGCCGACGATGGAACTCCCTTTCAACAGCGGCAGATTCGCTGGTGCTTTCGGAATCTCGCCGCTCGCAAAACCAATCACCAACAACCGGCCATTCCAGGCAAGCGAACGCAGGCACGCATCGAACAACTCCCCACCGACAGGGTCGTAAATGACGTCTACCCCCTGGCCTCCGGTCATCTGTTTAATCTCGGCTTTCAAATCAACCTCGGTGTAGTTGATCAAATGGTCTGCGCCCCGGGATTCTGCTAGGGCCAATTTTTCGGCGGTACTCGCTGCCGCGTAGACTTCGGCACCCATCTGTTTGCCGAGCTCAACAGCGGCGAGTCCGACGCCACCGGCAGCACCGAGAACCAGTAGCTTTTCTCCGGCTTGCAACGCGGCACGTTGTTTCAGGGCGTGATACGAGGTTCCGTAGGTCAACGTGACCGCCGCGGCCATATTGAAATCCATTCCAGGCGGCATCGGTACCAGCGCTTTGACGGGCACAACAATTTCTTCAGCCATGCCGCCATGGCCGAGAAAGCACAGCACGCGGTCGCCGATTGCCGCGCCGTCGGTGTTGGGGCCGAGCTCCACAACTTCTCCCGCCATCTCTGCGCCGGGTGAGAAGGGCATCTCGGGCTTAAACTGATATTTGCCGGCGACCATCAATACGTCAGGGAAGTTGACGCCGCACGCGCGCAGCCGGACCTTCGCCTCGCCTTCGCTAGGTGTCGGTGATTCGATGTCCTCGATGACGATACTGTCTGGTGCGCCGTACGCTTTGACCAAGGCCGCTTTCATGTTCCGTACCCCATGTTGAAACTGCCGGAAGCTTATTACTTGGTCGGGTGCATAAACAACTGGTGGCGTCATACGGACGGCTTCAGTATCCTCCGGTCGTTCATTTTTGGGGGCAACAAACTATGAACTTCGATTACACCGATAAGGTTGAGGGTCTGCGTCAACGAGTCTTGGCGTTTATGGATGAGCATATTTATCCCAATGAATCGACCTACCACGATTTTATCGAGAACGCGGATGATCGCTGGACGATCCCGCCGATCATGGAGTCATTGAAGGACAAGGCTAAGGCAGCGGGCCTTTGGAATCTGTTCTTGCCCGAGAGCCATCGCGGTGCGGGACTGACGAACCTTGAGTACGCGCCATTGTGCGAGATTATGGGCCGCTCGCCGATTGCGCCGGAGGTGT
Source organism: Pseudomonadota bacterium (assembly GCA_038533155.1). Taxonomy (GTDB): domain Bacteria; phylum Pseudomonadota; class Gammaproteobacteria; order Steroidobacterales; family Woeseiaceae; genus CALBPI01. Next base: position 24,124 of record JBCAZH010000043.1, read on the forward strand.
TCAATTGCGCAGCGCCGGATACCGGCAATATGGAAGTGCTTGAGCGGTATGGCACGGACGCGCACAAAGCCGAGTGGCTCGAGCCATTGCTAAAAGGCGAGATTCGTTCCGCGTTTGCCATGACGGAACCGGAAGTCGCTTCGTCCGACGCAACGAACATTGCGTGCGCCATTGTTCGTGACGGCGACGAGTACGTCATCAACGGTCGCAAATGGTGGACCAGCGGCGCAATGGACCCCAGGTGCAAGATTCTGATTGTGATGGGCAAGACAGATCCGGAGGCGGAACGGCATGTCCAGCAGTCGATGATTCTGGTGCCGATGGAAACGCCGGGCGTCAAAGTCCTACGGCCGCTGGGCGTATTTGGCTACGACGACGCGCCGCACGGTCACGCGGAAGTGGTATTCGACGATGTTCGGGTTCCCGCTGAGAATCTGTTGCTCGGTGAAGGGCGGGGCTTCGAAATCGCGCAGGGTCGCCTCGGTCCAGGCCGGATTCACCATTGTATGCGGTTGATCGGCCTTGCCGAACGCGCGCTTGAAGCGATGTGTCGACGCGTCGATGAGCGTGTGGCGTTCGGTCGGCCGCTGTCGCAGCAGGGCGTGGTGCGCGAAGCCATCGCAGACTCGCGGATCGATATCGAACAGGCGCGACTTTTGACACTAAAAGCCGCCGACATGATGGACAAGGTCGGCAACAAGGTGGCGCGTTCGCATATCGCGATGATCAAAGTTGTGGCGCCGAGTATGGCGCTGCGTGTCATCGATCGCGCAATCCAATGCCATGGCGGTGGTGGTGTGTCACAAGACTTTATGTTGGCTTATGCATGGGCGATGTCGCGCACGCTGCGGCTCGCAGATGGGCCGGATGAAGTGCATCGCGTGGCAATCGCAAAGCTCGAGCTGGGTGCCCAGCAGGCCATGCGGGCCACGTGAACCGCTTGTGGGCGCCGGTTTCAGGCGCAACTAGCAGGGTCAAATTCGCACTGGCGAGATCATCACGCTGTGGTATTCTCCGCCAACGAGCGCGGGCAGGAGGGTTGCCGCGTCGTACGAACGGAGGGGACGCGTTTTGCGCCTGCCTCACTTTTTTTTGGGGGAACACCGAGTGACATTATGGAATCTGTGTCACGAGCATGTTCGCATGCGTGGTCCGTACTCCCTTTGTTTTAAGACAATAACGATGGATGAGGAGTACTCATGAGACCGTTTGAAATCGGAAAACGCGCAAGCGTCGTTGTGGCGTCTGTCGCAGGCATGGTGCTGTGTGCACCGGTGTTTGCACAGAGCGTCGACTCAGTGCTGCGTGCCGAGAACAATCGGCTGGAACGTCAGGTTCAGTCGCAACAGCGCGTGGAGCGTATCGTCAGTCAGACACGCACCATCACGGATGAATATCGCGCAGTGACAAAAGAAACGGATGGTCTGAACATTTACAACCAGCTGCTTCAAGCGCAGGTAGATTCGCAGCTACAGCAGCTTGCGCAGATTGAGAACTCTATGGAGCGGGCTTTGGTCGTCAACCGCCAGATTCTGCCGTTGATCACCCGCATGATCGCCCGGCTTGAAGAGCTGATCGCGCTGGATACGCCGTTCCTTGCTGAGGAGCGCGCGAACCGATTGGATACGCTGAAAACGATCATCGACGACCCGAACGTCTCGACGGCCGAAAAATTCCGTAAAGCTTTGGAAGCGTATGAGATCGAAGTGAGCTATGGCCGTGACCTTTCGTTCTACGAAGGTGTTATCGACATCGGTGACCAAACCTTGCAAGTCGACTTCCTGCGTATCGGACGGATCGCTTTGTTGTTCCAGACGCCTGATGAGAGCGTAACGGGCCGCTACAACCCAACGTCACGCGCGTTTGAAATCGACAACAGCTACCGCGCGGAAGTCAAAAAAGGGCTTGAGGTAGCAAAACAGCAGATCGCGCCAGAGTTGCTTCTGGTGCCGGTAACGGTCGCGGAGTAAGGCACGATGAGAACGATTAAAACCATTATTCTAAGTGCAGCGGCTGCGTTGAGCCTGTCTGTGGCGGCGCCCGCTCAGGATGCCTCGTCACTTAGCGAACTCCTGCGTCAGATCGAACGTGGACAAACCGCCGATACCGCTGAAGCGCGGCGTCGGGAAGCGGAGTTCCGTAGCCGTCAGTCAGAGCAGCAACAGTTGTTGACTCAAGCACGCCAGGAGCGTGCGGCTGCGGAGGCGCTGGGCAGCCGATTGGAAGGCCAGTTCGAAGCGAACAACGAACAGCTTGCGATCAAGGAAGCTGAGCTGACCGAACGCCTTGGTGAATTGAAAGAGCTGTTCGGTGTGCTGCAGCAGAGCGCCGGCGACCTTCAAGGCACGTTGTCGAGCTCGTTGACCAACCTTCAATACCCGGATCGCGAGGAATTCCTCGTCGAGTTGGGTGCGAAGATGGCAAGTTCGACCGAATTGGC
>JBCAZH010000044.1:0-26246 GCA_038533155.1 Pseudomonadota bacterium
GCGTGTCCTTGGGCGCTCGGCGTTGATGAGGACTATCTTGCCTACCACGATACCGAGTGGGGCGTTCCGGTTGCCGATGATCGAACGCTGTTTGAGTTCCTGGTGCTTGAGTCCGCTCAGGCCGGCTTGTCTTGGCGGACGATTCTCGCCAAGCGCGAGGGCTATCGACACGCGTTCGCTGATTTCGATGCGTCGGTGGTTGCGCGTTTCGACGAAGCGCGGCGTCTTGCGCTTCGCGACGACGCCGGCATCGTGCGCAATCGCCTGAAAATCGATGCGACGGTGCTCAACGCGCAGCGATTTCTGGATGTGCAGTCGTCATTCGGATCGTTCGCGCGATATATCTGGCAGTTTGTCGACGGACAGCCGCAGCAGAATGCGTGGGTAACGCAAGCGGATTGCCCGGCGACGTCGGAGATATCGGATGCGCTCAGCAAGGACCTAAAGAAGCGCGGTTTCAAGTTCGTTGGCTCCACGACCATGTACGCGTTCATGCAGGCCGTGGGGATGGTCAACGACCACGTCGTCGATTGCCCAAGGTATGCGGTATGTGCGGAGCTTGGCGCGGACTTTAGTCTCGACTAGAGCGCCTTCCCGCATGCCGCCGTCAGGCAGCTGGGGCTAATTCGCTCAACCAGTCACGTGGTTTCAGCCATTCTTCGGTCAATGCTGCTTCTGGACTACCGGCCGCAGGCTGGTAACCGTATTCCCACCGAACCTGTGGCGGCAACGACATCAAGATCGATTCTGTGCGACCGCCGGATTGCAGCCCAAACAGCGTCCCACGGTCGTACACGAGGTTGAATTCGACGTAGCGTCCGCGACGGTAGAGTTGAAACTGACGTTCGCGCTCGCCCCAATCGTGATCCCGCCGGCGTTGCACGATTGGTGCATACGCTTTCATGAAGTGATCTCCAACGCTCTGCAAATACGCGAAGCAACGCTCAAAACCCCATTCGTTCAGGTCATCAAAAAACAGGCCGCCAATGCCGCGTGTCTCTCCACGGTGTGGGAGGAAAAAGTACTCGTCGCACCACGCTTTGTGAGCCGGATAAACATCCTCACCAAAAGGCTCACAGGCAGCCTTTGCCGTGTCGTGCCAGGAATGGACATCTTCAGCAAACGGGTAGAACGGTGTTAGATCGAATCCGCCGCCGAACCACCACACCGGGTCTTCATTGTCTTTCAGGGCCGCAAAACACCGAACATTGGCGTGCGTGGTTGGGACATACGGGTTGTTCGGATGGAACACGAGTGAGACCCCGGTCGCCTCAAACCGTCGCCCCGCGAGTTCGGGTCGCGCCTTGGTTGCACTCGGTGGCAGCCCGTCTCCCATGACGTGTGAAAAACCAACGCCGGCTTGCTCCATCAGCGCGCCACCTTGCAACACCATGGAGCGGCCGCCACCGCCGCCAGGTCGCTCCCAGGCATCGGTAGAAAACTGAGCTTTACCGTCAAGGTCAGCAACCTCGCTGGTAATGCGAATCTGCAAATCTTTCAGATATTCGCGCACTTGTGCCAACTGTGCTTCGAAGCCGTGCATCATGTTGTCCCCATCAAAGGTCGGTGCGCCCCCGCACCGACTGTCAATATTGTCTGACAGAAAGATTGTAGCGCGGCTCGATCAGGCGCGCAGTATCTGACCGCTGGAGAAATCGATGATTTTCGACACGCCGCGTTGGTCGCCGTTCGCGCGCGGTAACACCGCATCGACGCGGTGGCTGAACTCGCGGATCAGCAAGGCGGGTCTTCCTATGGGAGCTTGGCCGCTGGTGTTTGCGCTTGTCGACACCAGCGCGCCTCCGAATGCGCGACACAATCGTGATGCTGTCGGGTGATGGGTGACGCGAACTGCCAATGTGGTTCGCCCGCCGGTGAGCAATGGATGGCAGCGGGCAGACGCGGGTACCACCCAGGTCACTGCCCGCGCGCTGGACGGTGTGTCGAGTGCCGCAATGAGGCGTTCGCGGGTGTCGTGATCGGCAGCTTCAATGTAGGGCAGCAGCTGTGTCGAATTGGCCCCGATGACGATCAACCCTTTGCTGCGATCACGGCGTTTAATGTCGATCAGTGCTCGGAGTGCCCGTGGATCGTCCGGGTCACATCCTAGCCCGTAAACCCCTTCGGTCGGGTATGCGATGATCCCGCCCGCGCGCAGCACCTGCCGCACGCGGAACGGGATACCGCAAAAGTGTGGCATCAGTCGCCGGCAGCCGAATCGGTCTTGCGGAATTTCAGCGTCATCCGATCCGATTCGCCAATAGCGATCATTTCCGCTCGCAGCTCCTCATTATCTCGTGATGTGCCGAGTGATGGAGGTAGCCGCCAAACGAAATCGTCGACTGTGGGTTGATCCGCAGGATTGGCATTGATTTCGGTGGAGTCCACCAGCTCAAATCCGGCAGCTTCGACCGCAGCGATGACTGCAGCTTGCTTTAAGTAGCCGTTTTCGCCATTGGCCCAGTCATCCGGCGCGTCACTCGGTGCGCGGTGCTGCACGATGCCAAGTGTGCCGCCCGGCTTCAGAACATCATATGCGTCCTGGAGGGCCTGCGTGCGGAATGCTCCGTCATCCTCGAACCGGTTTAGGTTGTGCAACGCACGAACCATGAGTACCGCATCGGCGCTTTCTTTCTCGACGTCGCCCATGTCACCGAACACGAAGGCTTCGACGTTCGCGCCGTCGCCCCAGCCGTTTGCGGTCTCGACCCAAGTTGTCGTCCAAGTCTTTTTCTCTTCGATTTGCTCGTCCGAGAAGAAGCCGAACTTCGGCCACATATCGAGCGCGTAGTCGACGCCGATCAGCTTACCGCTCTCACCGAGGTAAGGGATTAAGATCTTCGAATACCAACCGCCGCCCGGCAGTGCTTCGACGACCGTCATACCCGGTTCGATACCGAAAAACTCCAGTGTCTGGGCAGGGTTGCGTGCTGCATAGCGCGCCTTCATTTCTTCTGACTGGGCGTCTAGCGCCGCTTCAAGCAATTCGCTCGACGACGGCGTTGCCTCTGGCATCGGCGCTTCGATCGCCGTTTCTGGCGTTTCCGCGGTGGTAGTGGCATCGGGTGCACTCTCTGTGCATCCCGCGATCAACAAGGCTGCGACCAAACCGCTGCCATAAACCGTCTTGCTTGCAATGCTCATCTTCCAACTCCTCGTTGTTGGTAGGACCAATCCAACCGTTGCTTTAGGTGGATGTTTTTTTGCTAGTGGTCTTTTTCTTGGCCGTTTTTTTCTTAGCGGTTTTCTTTTTTGTCGTTTTCTTTTTCGCCGTTTTCTTTTTGGCTTTCTTCTTAGTGACCTTTTTCTTGGTCGTGGCCGACTCGTCGCCCGCGGCGGTTTTCTTCGTCGCTTTTTTCTTGCCGCGACGGCCGCGCTCTGGTGCTTGCGCAAGCAGCTCGACGCACTCTTCCAGTGTTAGGGACTTGGGCTCACGATCCTTCGGTATCTTGGCGTTCTTTTTCTTGTTGGTGATGTACGGACCGTATCGTCCGTTCAGGACCTGGATCCCTTCGTCAGGAAAGTCCAGGATCAAACGATTGGCGTCTGCGATCTTCTTCTCGGCGATGACTTCAAGCGCGCGTTCCAGCGTGATCGTATACGGATCATCATCGCCCTTAATCGAAACGAATTTATTGTCGTAGCGGACATAGGGGCCGAACCGACCGATACTGGCGGATACCGCTTCACCTTCGGGCGTCTCTCCTAACTTGCGCGGTAGCTGGAACAAGTCCAGCGCGGTTTCCAGATCGATGTCGTTCATCTTCTGGCCTGGACGAAGACCCGCAAATTTCGGTTTTTCCTCGTCGTCCTTGGTGCCGATTTGGACAAACGGTCCATAGCGCCCCATGCGCACTGATACCGGTTTACCAGATTTCGGATCGATCCCGAGGTCGCGTGATTGCGCAACCTGCTCGCGGGTCACGCTCTTGTTCTTGTCGTCGACCTGCCGGTGGAACGGTTGCCAAAACTCGTCGAGCAGCGGCACCCACTCTCGGTCGCCGCGAGACACTGCATCAAGATCATCTTCCATGCGCGCCGTGAACTCATAGTCGACGTACTGCGTGAAGTGATCGGTCAAGAACCCGTTGACGATTCTTCCGATGTCAGTCGGCAAGAAACGGCGCCCGTCCATCTCAACATATTCGCGATTCTTGAGTGTCGAGATGATGCTCGCGTAGGTTGACGGTCGTCCGATGCCGTACTCTTCGAGCGCTTTGACTAAGCTGGCCTCGGAATAGCGCGGTGGTGGTTCCGTGAAATGCTGATCGGCTCGCAGCTCCGTCAACGAAACCAGATCGCCTTCCTCGAGCGGTGGCAATCGTCTGTCGTTGTCGTCGGCGGGCTTGTCAGTCCGACCTTCTTGATACACCGCCATAAAGCCGGGATGCACGAGGATCGAGCCGTTCGCGCGGAACGTGCCGACGGCATCGCCGCCGGCTCCGGGTGCTCCGGGCACAAGGTCCACCGCCACAGTGTCAAACACCGCGGGCACCATTTGCGATGCCACGCTGCGGCGCCAGATCAGCGCATACAGTTTGTATTGGTCATCGTCGAGCGCGCCGCGCAAGCTCTCCGGGTCACGAGTTGCCACCGTTGGCCGAATCGCTTCGTGCGCTTCCTGTGCGTTTTTCGACTTCGTCTTGTACTCACGTTGTGATTCGGGGAGGTTCTCTTTGCCATAGCGCGATTCGATGACGCCGCGAATCTCGTCAATGGCGACTTGCGCGATCGAGGGCGAATCGGTTCGCATGTAGGTAATCAGCCCGACGGTGCCTTCGCCCGGAATTTCGATACCTTCATATAGCCGCTGTGCGGTGCGCATCGTTCGCTGCGTGTTGAAACCGAGCTTGCGAGATGCTTCCTGCTGCAAGGTTGATGTTGTAAACGGTGCCGTTGGGTTCCGGCGCCGCTGCTTGCGGGTGATGGCACTGACGTGAAGCTGGCCGCCAGCCACCTGAGTCAACGCGGAATGCACCGCCATCGCGGTGCTTTCATTCTCGAAACTAAATTGCTCGACCTTCTCGCTCTCGTAGCTTGTGAGCCGAGCCACAAACGGCTGGTCCGATTTCTCTACATCTGCTTCGAGAGACCAATATTCTCGCGGTTTGAATGCTTCAATTTCCTGCTCGCGCTCAACGATCATGCGCAAGGCTGGGGATTGGACACGTCCTGCCGATAGGCCTGGCTGTACTTTTCGCCAGAGCAGCGGCGACAGATTGAAACCCACCAGGTAGTCCAGAGCACGGCGTGCTTGCTGTGCGTTGACAAGCTCGCTCGACAGCCCGCGGGGACTGGCGATGGCATCCTGCACGGCTTGCTTGGTGATTTCGTAGAACACGACCCGATGCACAGGTTTGTCGCCCAACGCGTCTTTCTCTCGCAGCAGCTCATACAAGTGCCACGAGATTGCTTCGCCTTCGCGATCCGGGTCAGTGGCAAGGTAGAGCGCGTCTGATTTCTTGAGTGCACGCACGATGGCGTTGACATGTTTTTCGTTGCGGTCGATGACGCGATACTGCATCCGGTACCCATGCTCCGGATCCACTGCGCCTTCCTTTGGAACGAGGTCACGTACGTGGCCGTAGGACGCAAGCACAGAGAAGTCCTTGCCAAGGTATTTTTCGATCGTTTTTGCTTTCGCCGGCGATTCGACGATAACGAGATTCTTGCTCATGGCTTAGTTGGCGGCCTCCGGCCGCTGACGACGTTGCTCCCGCCGAGCGTGGTCTGGACTAACACAAAACAGCCGCGTCTAGCGCGGCCGAGATCAGCGCACATCGAGCTCAAGACGGTCAGTGAATATTCCCTTCGTATTCCTCGAAAACCAGATCTTCCATCCGTGAGAAAGCTTGCTCTTGGCCTGGCTGGCTAAACAGCACCATCATCACGACCCATTTGATCTGTTCCAAATCGATCTCCGGCGCGTCCAGCGCCAACAAACGATCGACGACCAGCTCCCGCTGATCGGGTTGGAGAATGCCGATTTGCTCAAGGTAGAGCAAGTAGCCGCGACCAGAAACATCGATTCTGGCGATTTCAGCATCCGTAAACACCCTCAATCCAGCACTGGTTTGGGTATTTGGTGCGAGCAGGTCCTCGTTCACCGCGAGCCCATCGAGCCAGGTCAATGCATGGTCGATCTCGGCATCATGGAAGCCGGCTCTGGTCAGCTCATCCCGCAATTCTCCCTCGCCCGATGCAGCTGGCGTGTCGGTGTCCACATAAGTTTCGAACAGGTACATCAACACGTCGAGAACGTTTTCTTTCATTCTGTGCTTCCTATTCCTGCCGACACCTTTGAAACTCTCCGCCCGGTGCCTTCGCAACCACGCCTTCGAGCTCCATGATGAGGAGCATGGATGAAAGCTCAGCCGCGGTCAATCCGGTGCGTTCAACCAACTTTTCGGCCGAAACCGGGTCCCAGCCGAGCGCATCCAGTACTTGATCGTATTCCCCATCGCGACTTGGCGCGGGTTCCTGATGGGTCTTGTGGGTGGGTTCTTCGGTTGCAAGCTGTGGGCCTAGCTCCACGAAAATGTCGTCGACTTGCTCAACCAGTTGGGCCCCTTGGCGAATCAGCTGGTGGCAGCCGCGAGCCATCGGGTTGTGGATCGAGCCCGGAATAGCAAACACCGCCCGACCTTGCTCTCCAGCCAAACGTGCGGTGATCAGTGAACCGGATCGTGGCGTTGCCTCAACCACGAGCGTCCCAAGGCTGAGTCCGCTGATGATTCGATTGCGCGCTGGGAAATGGCCGGCGTGGGCTTTGGTGCCGGGTGCATACTCACTAACGATCAGCCCTTCGGTAGCGATCTTGGCGTGCAAATCCCGATTTCGCGCGGGATAGGCGATATCGGGGCCCGTACCCAACACACCGATTGTTGCGCCCTCGGCGTCGAGCGCACCGAGATGTGCGGCTGCGTCAATTCCGGCAGCCACGCCGCTCACCACGGCAAGGCCATGGCTAGCCAGGTTTTTGGCGAACGCGCGCGCGTTGTCAGCGCCGCCTTGCGTTGGATTGCGACTCCCCACGATGGCTATTGACGGTATTGTGAGAAGCTCGATGTCTCCCCGAACGAACAGCATCACCGGTGCTCCGGGCAGTTCGTGAAATTGGGACGGCCACGCAGCAGATTCTGCGGTCAAAACCCCGGCGCCTGGCGTCTGCAGCCAACCGAGGCAGTGATCAATAAATTGCGGATCAGGTTCCCGGATTGCGTCGATTGCCGGTTCGCTGAGTCCGGCGTCGCGTAGGTCGGATGCGCTGGCGTCGATCGCGGCAGATGCCGTGCCAAAGCGCTTGATCAGCGCCGTTACTGTCGCTGGGCCAATGCCGGGCGCGGCAAACAGCGCGAGCCATGTGCGAACCGTTTGTTCCTGCATCGGCAGCCCCCTGATGCCCGCTGGTGTCGATCAGCGGGAGGGCCACGCGAATGAGATCAAAGCCTATTCAGCGAGGGTCCCGGACGAGATCGGCAACCTGAATTTCGTTTTCGGCACTCATGATCAACCCGTAGCTGATCCGATCATAGGTCTTGAACACCATCATCGTACCGGCTTCCTCGTCCGGCAGTTTGACCTGTTCTGCACCAAATACACCAGAATCACCGATCCGATCATAAATCACGTCGCCGCGCTGCAGCACGGTAAGAACGTCACCGGATTCGAGGCCGTGGCTTTCGCCTCGATTGATGACGACCACTTGAAACTGACCAATACGCGAGACACCGTCGATTACCGAGATGATCTCGCCTTCGACTGCCTGCGAAGGCGGTTTCGGGAAGAAGTTCAGCGGAATGACGACGTCCTGGTTGATCAAGCGATCGCCGGTCAAGATTTCGCGCTGGGATTCGTTGACGAACAAAGTCGCCGGATCTCCGCCGCGTCGAATCGTGCCGTCGCCGACGTAGAGCGCATCGTAGCCGACGACGTCATTGTTGTCGGGGTCGCGCAGTTCGCCGTTGATGTGTACCACGCTGTAGCGCGAGCCGACGACGTCAATGTCGCCACGTGCGTAAAGATCCACGCCGGCGCTGGAGATCAAATGATCGCCGCGCGACTTCAGTACGTAAGGCAGCGTCTCAAGTTGATCGCGTTCAATGACGGCAGCTCGCGTCAGGAATGCCGCGATTGCTTCGTAAGGGATGGTCGTGATGGCTTCCTCGAGGGGGATCACCCGCACTCCCGGAGACAGTCGTGCGTTCCGACCGGCGCCGCGCTCAAGCAGGATGCGCGGTTGGCCATCCACGTAGATCAATGACAGCAAGTCACCCGGGTAAATCAGGTGTGGATTTTCGATCTGCGGGTTGACCTGCCAAATTTCCGGCCAGTACCAAGGGTCGCGCAGGAACGTCTGTGAGATGTCCCACAACGTGTCTCCACGCTTGACGACGTACTGGTCTGGCGCACCGTCCGCAATGGGTACCGTCTCTACGGGCGTAACCCGAGGGGCGTTGTCCACCGCGCGACGAGTGTTTGTGCTGCCGAGCGACACCGGTTGCGTTGCTGCTTGGCCCGCTCGACTGACGGGAATTGACTCTTCTTTTTTGCCGCCAAATGGATTCAAACTGCAGCCGGCTACCAATCCGGCGGCTGCGGCGAAGATAAGCGTGCGCTTGGCGCGTGTTTTGACTGCAAGAGACATTGTGTCTGCAACTCCTGGCAGGTTGTGTCGAGCCGGTGTGGCCCCATATATGTCATATACTATGACGCTGGTCCCCGGCACTAACTGCCAAACACGTCACATAAATGCGTGTGGGACGCTTTTTGACCCCAAAATTATTGACGCATTGTCAATATCTAATTGAGTGAAGTCAAAAATTTAGCGAGCATTTGTAACGCGGTTCGCAACTAACCCCCGAGCAGTTCGGGCAGGTTGCGGATTTCGATGACAGTAGATGAGGTGACGGCATCATGGCCCGATTGAACATCCTGGAATACCCGGATCCACGACTCCGGACCAAAGCGACGCCAGTGGAGGCCGTGGATGATGCTTTGCGCCAGTTGATCGACGACATGTTTGAGACTATGTACGCGGCGCCTGGCATAGGTCTCGCGGCGACTCAGGTCGATGTCCACAAACGACTTTTGGTCGCTGATGTGTCCGAGGATCGCAGCGCCCCCTACGCCTTGATCAACCCTGTCATCACGCACATGGATGGCCTGGAAGTGATGGAGGAAGGCTGTCTTTCCGTCCCCGGTTACTACGAAAGCGTGGAACGGGCAGAGCGGATCACCGTCGAGTACCTGGATCGCAATGGCGACGCCCAGCAACTCGAAGCGGACGGATTGCTGGCCGTCTGTGTGCAACATGAGATCGACCATCTCGACGGCAAGCTATTTGTGGACTATTTGTCACAAATGAAGCGACAACGAATTCGTAAGCGGTTGGAGCGAGATCGCAAACACAAACCGGCGGCGGCGAGTAGCGTTGCAGGACAGTGAGCTTCTTAGCGCTTGTCGGCTGGGTTTTGCAGGAACGCCGGAGTTCGCAGCAACCGCGCTGAGGCATCTATTGGCCGCTGGGGTCAGACCGGAACTGGTTTTGACGCAGCCGGACCGGCCTGCGGGTCGCGGACGTAAACTCCGGGCGAGCCCGGTTAAAGCGCTCGCATTGGATGAGGGGTTGCGGGTTGAGCAACCCAAATCTCTCAAATCGCCTGACGCGGTTGCCGCGTTGGCGCTCGACCAACTCGATTTACTGATCGTTGCAGCGTACGGCTTGATTTTGCCGCAATCGGTTCTGGATGCACCGCGCTTGGGCTGCGTCAACATTCACGCCTCACTGTTGCCGAGATGGCGTGGTGCTGCACCGATCGTCTGGGCAATTGCAGAAGGTGACTCGAAAACCGGCGTCTGCCTGATGCAAATGGAAGCAGGATTGGATACCGGTCCGGTCCTCGCTGAGCAGCAGACGCCGATCCAGTCCGATGAGACTGCCGCGGATTTGCATGATCGGTTGGCGCAGTTGGGCGGCAATTTGCTGGTGCATGAGCTGCCGGATTTACTCCGCGGCGCGCTGCAACCGGTGGCCCAGGATCACGACGCCGCGACGTACGCAAGGAAACTCACCCGAGAGGACGGTCTCATCGACTGGAACCAGCCCGCGGTGCACGTGGATCGCCGAATTCGTGCGTTCAACCCTTACCCCGGCTGCGTCGCCGAGCTCGGTGGGGAGTCTGTGAAGGTCTGGAAATCGGTGGTGGGTCCGGCGGATCGAAACGAACTCGGCGAACCTGGCAAGGTGCTTGGCGTCAATTCTGATGGGATTGAAATCGCTTGCCGGCGGGGCAGTGTGTTGGTGACAGAGCTACAACGCCCGGGTCGAGGGCGCATCCCTGCGTCCGCTTTCGCTCAGGCGGTCGCGGTGGTCGATCAGCGTTTCGAGAACGGCTGATCGTGGCGCAAGCAAACCCGCGCGCGGCTGCGGCTCGCGCGATTATCGACATCATTGATCTCGGACGCTCCATGGACAGCGCGCTCCCGGCCGTGCGTGAACGCGCAGGCGGGCAGTACAGCCTGACGGCAAGCCTTGTTTACGGCGTGTTGCGCCATCGGCGGCTTCTTGAGCATTGGCTATCGCAGCTTTTGAATAAGCCGCTCGCCAAGCGGGATCGGTTGGTGCACGCGTTGCTGCTGGCCGGGCTGTTCGAGCGCTGGCAGTTGGCCACGCCGCCCCACGCCGCGGTATCGCACTCTGTCGATGCTCTGCGCGTGCTGAAGCGCCCGGGCTTAAAAGGACTGACAAACGCTGTGCTTCGGCGGTTCGGCCGCGAAGCCGAAGACATGACCGGGCAGATCGACGTACTGCCGCCCGCCGTGCGCCACTCGCATCCGGATTGGCTCGCGGCGCAACTCGCGGCTGATTGGAACGACCGCGCATCTGAGGTGCTTTGCGCCAACAACTCACGTGCGCCGATGTGGCTCAGGGTGAATCGAATGAGAACCACCCGCCAGGCTTATCTGGATCGGTTATCGACGGAAGGGTTCGACTGTGAGCCGGTACCGGAAATCGCGGCTCATGCAGTGCGCTTACGATCGCCGGTTGCGGTGGCCGATTTGCCGGGATTTTCCGAAGGCAGCGTGTCGATCCAAGATCTCGCACCGCAACTCGCTGCGCCGCTACTGGAAGCGAAGCCTGGTATGCGGGTGTTGGATGCCTGCGCGGCGCCCGGCGGCAAGACCGCCCATTTACAGGAGCTGGCAGACAACGGACTTGATCTTCTGGCGTTGGATCAGGATCCGACTCGGCTCGCAAGGGTTGGGGAGACCCTCGATCGGCTCGAGCTCAGCGCGGTGTTGGTCGAAGGCGATGCGGCACAACCCGAGGAATGGTGGGACGGCAGACCCTTCGACCGCATTCTCATTGATGCGCCGTGTACAGCGACCGGTGTGATTCGGCGGCACCCGGACATCAAATCGCTTCGCAGGCCTTCCGACGTGGTCCAATTGGTCGACACGCAACGGCGCATCCTCGCGGCGCTATGGCCGCTGTTGGCGCCTGGCGGCTGTCTGGTTTACGCAACATGTTCCATTCTCAAAGCGGAAAACGCGATGCAGATGACCGATTTTTGTCGCGAATTCGCGCCGGAACTGCAGTTCGATAAGTTGCTTAATGACAACATTAAAGGTGTAATGCCCAAGCCGGCTGGCGGGGTGCAGCTGCTGCCGGGAACGCAGGGCGCTGACGGGTTTTATCTCTCACGTTTGTGGCGGCCAGCCTGATTAAAAAATCGCCTTCAGCTGCGTCTGGACCGTCTGAAATGAACCGTCTTTTGGCCACAATCTGTGTTTGCTTGTTCTCCCTGGCATTGGCTCGTCCGGTGCTGGGAGACGAGGGCGTGATCGAGATTCGCTCGGCGGAGTCCGAGCTGATCGACGGTGTTCACGTCGCCATGGCGCGCCTGCAGTACCAGCTTTCCGAACGTATCGAGCAGGCGCTCGCCGGCGGTATCGCGCTGGAATTTGTCATGGAGTTTGAGATCAACCGAGTGCGGCGCTGGTGGCTCGACGGCAGCGTCGACACGGTGCGAGTGGCTTATGAGCTGCGTTTTGATTCGGTTAGCGAACGCTACACCCTGCGCAACACAAACACGGCGCAACGCACGACGTACGCCACGATCTTTGGCGCGTTGAATGCCTTAGGGCGGGTCGACCAGCTACCGATCATTGACGATACGTTGCTCAGTGAAGATGGGCGGTATCGCGTGTCGATGCGAGCCAGTGTCACCATATCGGAGTATCCGGTGTCGCTTCGCTACCTTTTGTTCTGGCGCAACGATTGGCGTGCCAGCAGCAACCGTGTGACATGGTTTCTCGATCGCTGAAGCATCTGTTTTATACCGTCGCCGCGGCGGTAGGGCTGGTGCTGGCCCTAAGCGCGCTCGTTCTACTCGCGAAGACCTCCAACAACTCGGCCGAACTCGATCGTCTGTCCCAATTGACGCTGGTCATCAACGGCGTCGGAATTGCCATTCTGGCCGGTATGCTGCTCGGCAACATTTTTCGATTGATCGGAGATCTTCGGCGGCAGGTCCCTGGCGCGCGTCTGAAAGGCCGGATGGTGGCGGCTTTCGTCGCGCTCGCTCTGTTGCCGTTGTCCGTGGTCTATTACTTCTCGTTGCAGTTCATCAACCGAGGCATCGACACGTGGTTTAGCGTTCAAGTCGAGCAGGGGTTGGACGATGCGCTAGAGCTCAGTCGGGCTGCGATGGATATCCAGATACGCAATGGGCTGCGCCGCACGCAAGCAATGGCGCGCCGGATCGAACGCCAGTCCGAAACTCGGTTGCTCCAGACTTTGACGGAGGAGCGAGAAGCGTCCGGTGCACTTGAGGTTGTATTGTTTTCTGGTCGCAGCAGAATCGTCGCCTTGAGTTCGGAACGATCGGTCAATAGCGTGCCGGTACTTCCAACCGATGAGGTTATGCTGCAAGTTCGTGCAGGGCGCCCGTTTGTCAGTTTGGATCCGCTCGAGAATGACCAATATGAAGTCAGAACGGTGATCCCGTTGGCACAGCAAGCGGCGAGCGATCTACGTGTTCTGCGAGCCGTGTACCCGGTGACACAACGACTGTCTGGCATCGTCTCCAATGTTCGCCAGTCGTACGCTGATTACAGCAAACTCAAACTGCTTCGTCGGCCGCTTAAAAGTACGTTCACACTCTCTTTGACGATCGTTTTGCTGGTTTCCGCTTTGGCTGCGGTTTATGGCGCGTTTTTCTTCTCGCGTCGACTGGTCGCACCGATTCAACAGTTGGTAGCTGGGACTGAAGCGGTGGCCAAAGGTAATCTCGAGACCGAACTCGCCCCGCCGCCCCGTGATGAGATCGGTGTTTTGGTGAGCTCATTCAACGATATGACGCGTCGTTTACGAGCGGCGCGCGACGAGGCACAGAGGACGCGAGGCGCGGTGGAGGCGGAACGCGCAAATCTTGAAACCATCCTCGCCCGACTGTCCACCGGCGTTATTGCGCTGACTCCGGAACTGGAAATTCGCACCGCGAACGCTGCGGCAGCAGATATTTTGGGTGTTGATATCGACCAGAGACGCGGTGAGCTATTGAAGACCGTGGCCGAAGGCGAACTTTTGTTAGGCCAGTTGGTCGATATTGCCAACGCGCACTTCTCGGCTGGTGAAACCGAGTGGCGCGAGCAGATCATGTTGCGGGAGGCGACCGGTAGGCGTGTCCTCACGTGCGCTTGCACAGAACTTACAACCGATCGCGTCGCCCTGGCGGGGTTTGTAATCGTGTTCGATGACATTACGACATTGTTGGAAGCGCAACGCGATGCTGCCTGGGGCGAGGTCGCGCGACGTTTGGCGCATGAAATCAAGAACCCGCTTACACCGATTCAATTGTCGGCGGAACGGCTGCGCCGCAAGTATCTCTCGCAGTTGCCAGCGGAAGACGCTCAGATGCTGGACCGGGCGACCCACACGATCGTCCAGCAAGTCGAGGCGATGAAAGAGATGGTCAACGCGTTTTCCGACTATGCAAGAGCACCTGAGTTACAGATTAGTCGGTTTAGCCTTCAGCGTCTCGCTGCCGAAGTTGAGGAGCTCTACAGAGCGGAAGCACCGCATATCAAGATCTTGCTCGAGAGCGATCCCGAGCTGCCTCCTATCGAGGCCGACAACGGACGTGTCCGGCAGATGCTGCACAACTTGTTACGCAACGCGGTGGAAGCGTTGGCGAGTAGCGAGCAAGGACAAATCGATGTGCGGTTGGCGGCCACCGAGCGCTACGGGCATCCGATGGTAGAGATTGTGGTCACGGATGATGGTCCGGGGTTCCAGACAACGAGCATGCACCAGGTGTTCGATCCCTATGTCACGTCCAAGCCAAAAGGTACGGGTCTTGGTCTTGCGATTGTGAGAAAGCTGGTGGAAGAGCATGCTGGTACGATAAGTGCCGGCAACAGGCCGGAGGGCGGCGCGCAAGTTCATATTGTGCTGCCGCTTAATGAACACGCACGTGAAGCGATGTTAACTCGCACACAGCGAAGAACTGAGTCACAGAGGGCGCACTCATGACAGCATCAAGAATTCTCGTTGTCGATGATGAGGCGGATATCCGCACGCTGATCCAAGAGATCCTCTCCGAGGAAGGATACGCGGTTACCGTAGCTGCCGATGCTGCAGAGGCGAGACAAGCGCGAGCAGATACAGACCCCAATTTGATTTTGCTGGATATCTGGATGCCGGATACCGATGGCATCACCCTGCTCAAAGAGTGGTCGATGGAGGGTGGAACGCTATGCCCGGTGGTGATGATGTCCGGTCACGGCACGGTGGATACCGCCGTTGAGGCGACTCGCCTTGGCGCGGTGGATTTCATCGAAAAACCACTGTCGCTCGCCAAACTGCTGCGTACTGTCGAGCGCGGATTGACGCAAGTCCAGCGCAAGCCGGTCGCCGAGTCTCCGTCGCCGCTCATGAGTATCGTTGAGCCAGTGGGCCGTAGCCCGTTGGTTCGACAATTACGTGAGCGTGCAACCCAGCTTGCACAGCACGATGCGAACGTTTTGATCGCTGGGGAACCGGGTAGTGGTCGCGAAGCAATCGCGCGATTTCTCCACCAAAAGAAGCTCAACGCGGATGCACCTTTCATCAGCGTTTCAGCCGGCTCGATCAGCGAGGAGGGTGCAGCCGCGCAGCTGTTGGGAGATCACGCGCCGGGTCTCCTCGCGCGCGCGACGGGCGGCACACTCTTCATTGCCGAGTTGGGTGACTTGCATGCGGATGTGCAAAAGCTGCTAGCGGCTGTGTTACAGCAAGGTAGCTTCACACCGGTTGGCGGCACACAAGTGATTCCACTTGAGGCACGGGTCGTCGCGTCGGTGCAAATCGACTACGAGCAACTGGCGAGCGAGTCCCGGCTGCGGCGCGATTTGCTGTCATCGATCAACGTTCTCAGTTTGAAGGTGCCTGCGCTGCGCGACTACTCGGAAGATGTGCCCGATCTCTTGCGTTACTACGTGGACACGTTGGTCGATGAGAAACAGCTTGAGTTTCGGCGTTTCGGAATCGCCGCGCAAAACCGACTGCGCAACTACCCGTGGCCTGGAAACCTCTCCTCTCTGAGAAACATGGTGCAGCGCTGCCTTATGGCCGGCGGCGATGAGGAGGTGTCGTTGCAGGAGATCGAAGCGGAGTTGACGGTTGCGCAGGCGCCGGTCGAGCCGCTAGTGAAGCAAGACCTTCTCGCGCTACCGCTGCGTGAGGCAAGGGAGCAGTTCGAGCGCGCCTATCTGACCCAACAGTTGATTCTCTGCGACGGCAAAGTAGGGCAACTGTCGAAGCGCGTCGGTATGGAACGAACCCACCTGTATCGAAAACTTCGATCCTTAGGTGTGGACTTTCGTCAAACTGGCGGCGGCGACGACTAGTGAGCACCGCGGGAGAACGCGATCTCGCTCAGCTACTGAAGCATCTTTCTCCGACGCTCGCCGCAAAGCCGTTTCGTATTGTCGCGGCGCTCAACCCAACGCCTGGCGAACTCGACAGCGCGTTCATGATCTGTCGTGAAGCAGAGGGCACGACGCTGATTTATGCCGACGAATCTGCCGATGCAGATGATGCCGAGTGCTACGCGCGCATTACCCTCCAGGTCCACTCCAGTCTTGCGGCGGTGGGTTTGACGGCGGCGGTGTCGGCTGCTTTGATGCGCGAGTCGATACCGGCCAACGTGGTTGCCGGGTTCTACCACGACCATGTGTTTGTTCCGTGGGCGGTCCGCGACCGAGCGTTGGAAACCCTCAAGTCCTTGAGCGATCAGTCCGCGGTTTCTTTTTGAGCTGACCGAACCTCGGCGCGTTGAATGGGTGTCAGAGCGCCGTCATCGTCGATTCGAACACCGGATGTGCCGAAGTCCATACGTGATAGTCGCTGGATCTCCACCACCGCGCGACGGTCAGGGTCTAGGGTGGGACCCGCAGGGCGTAACTGGTGGGTAGCGATCAGTTTGCCGGACAAGAATTTGCCGTTGCCGTCGACCGTCAGCTGAAGAATGGGGGCGACACCCTTAAGGCCCGCCACACTGATGCCGTAGTAGGTCGCGAAGTTGCCGAGACTGTACGCGATCAACCGATCGCGGTAACGCTCGATGGCGCGCACAACATGCGGACCATGTCCAAGAATGACGTCAGCGCCAGCGTCGACCATGGCGCGGGAAAATGCGACGACGTCACCGCGGGGCTCGTTGTAATACGTCTCCTCCGCGAAAGGAATGTGCAGCGCATCGAGTCCCTCAGCGCCACCGTGGAAACTCACCAGCACAATGTCGTGGTCGCGTGATAAGTCTGCCACTTCGAATGCCGCACTGGTGATGTCCAGCATGCTGAATGAATTGCGGGTGACCGCAAAAGCGATCAACGCCACGCTAACGCCGTTGACATCCCAGCTCGCGATATCGCCCTCGCGGCCCGAATGGTGAATGCCAACCGATTGCAACGCTTGCATGGTCGCATCGCGTCCAGCTTCGCCAAAATCGCGCGCGTGATTGTTAGCAAGACTCATCACATCGAAGCCCGCGGCGGCCAGATGTGCGGCATATCGAGTCGGTGAACGGAACAGGTAACACGCACGTGGGTTACTGCAGCGCTTCCCAGGCTCACCGCCGTCAACCAAGACGCCCTCTAAGTTGCCGAAAGCGATGTCCGCGGACTCGAAGTACGGTGTGACTGACGCGAGAAACCCAACCGCATCGTCGTCCGGCAATCGGTTGTCTGGATAGTCTGTGCCGAGCATCATGTCGCCGGCGGCAGCGATGGTCAGCCGCAGGGTTTCTGGATCTGGGCGCTCCGGCTCGATCGGAAGAACTTTCTCTGGCTCTGGCGTCGACGGCTCCGCTGTTGCTTCTGGCTGCGGTGCAGGCGCCGTTGGCTGAACCGGCTGTCCAGCACAGCCTGCGACGACTAGCGCGATCGCGACAACGGTCGACGCACGAGCATTAGTCCACACGCTTTCGGACCTGGATGTCGATGCCTTCGCGAGTCAATCGGTCGCGATAGTCGTTGAGTCGGCTGAGCTCAGTAAGTGGGCCGACGATGACGCGATGAAACTCTTGTTCGCGGACTTCCACAGTTTGGATTTGCGCGCGCATTCCGAGCAAGGCGACGGTCGCAC
This sequence comes from Pseudomonadota bacterium, assembly GCA_038533155.1. Lineage (GTDB taxonomy): Bacteria > Pseudomonadota > Gammaproteobacteria > Steroidobacterales > Woeseiaceae > CALBPI01. The sequence continues at coordinate 17,633 of JBCAZH010000044.1, forward strand.
GCATCTTGTCCGCATCGTCCGGGTTTTGAAACGAACCCGCCTGAATGATGTAGGCGCCAGGCGCCTCGATGGGTGCAGTGGGCGTTGCTACCGGGCGGTTGTCTCGTCCCGAATCGGTTCTAACGGTGACTTCCTGATCGGGTAGTAAGTCGTAGAAGTCATACTCTGCACCCGTAACTTGTAGCGGTTTTACCCGCCTTTCGCTCGATGGTGCGCGAGGTTCGGTTGCGGCGGTCTGCTCGGGCACTGGTTTCGCTGCGGTGCTTCGGCGCAACTCCGGCAGACCGTAGACCCAGACGGTCAGTGCGATAGCAAGACCGGCGCCGAAACCCAGCAGCAATGACCCCCAATGAGGGCCGCTGCTCGCGCCTCGCCGGGTTTTCTTGCGCTTTGTGCCTGCCCGTCGTTTGGCCATCCCTACATTTGCTCCGGCGCACTGACGCCAAGCAGTTTCAAACCGTTCCGAAGGACCACGCGGACGGCGGCTATCAGCGCGAGTCGCGCATTCCTGACAGTCGTCTCGTCCTCAAGGATCTTGCTGCTGTTGTTGTAGTAGCTGTGCAGCTCAGCAGCAAGGTCCCGTAGGTAGTTCACCAAAACATGTGGTGCGCGTTTGTCGGCTGCGCTGAGGATAGTGTCGCCAAATCGGTCGAGGCTTTGCAGTAAAGCGATTTCAAAGTTGTCTTTCAACTGCGGTAAGCCCGCGAGTCCGGCTGCCTCGTCCCACGTCAGTGATTGGTCGCTCAGCTCTCGAAAAATCTTCGCGATGCGCGCGTGAGCATATTGGATGTAGTAGACCGGATTATCTTTGTTGTTGGACTTGGCGAGATCCAAATCGAAATCGAGCGGCTGATCATGGCTGCGCATAATGTAGAAGAGTCTTGCCGCATCGTTGCCGACTTCTTCGCGCAACTCGCGCAATGTGACAAAGTTTCCAGAGCGCGTACCCATGGCCACTTTCTCGCCGCCGCGGAACAGGCTGACGAATTGAATCAGTTGAACTTCCAGACTCTCGCCGGGCTCTCCCATGGCGACGAGTCCCGCCCGCACCCTAGCGATGTAGCCATGGTGATCGGATCCGAGCGCGTCCAGCAAGACGTCGAAGCCTCGCCGCCGTTTGTTCAGGTGATAGGCGATATCCGATGCGAAATAGGTGCTCTTGCCGTTATCGCGCACCACCACTCGGTCCTTTTCATCGTCGAAATCGGTGGCTCTGAACCAGAGCGCACCTTCTTTTTCGTAGATGACATCCCGTTCCTTTAACACGTTGATGGCGGTGTCGAGTGCGCCTTCCGTCGTCAGGCTGGCTTCTGAGAAGAACGCATCGGGGACCACACCGAAGCCGGCCAGATCGTCGCGAATGTCATTCAGTATCGCGTCCTTTGAGAACGTTCTGAGCGCTGTGAATGTCTCGCCGAGCGCTCGCTCCGCGTTGTGGATCAACGCGTCGATGTAACGTTCTTTGCGTTCGTCGTCGCCATCTTGAGGCGCTTTTTCAAGCAGAACGTCGGCGGCAATCTGAGGTTCGCCATGAGCGCTTAGCCAGTCCTGCGCGATATCGCGAATGTACTCGCCACGATACCCCGCCACCGGCAGTTCTATCGAGTGGCCGGCCTGCTGCAGGGCACGAACCAGAGTGCTGATAGCCAGAATGTCCATTTGTCGACCGGCGTCATTGACGTAGTACTCCTCGTGCACGTCGTGTCCGGCGGCTCGCAACAGATTCGCCAGGGTTGCCCCGTAGGCTGCGTGGCGCCCATGCCCGACATGCAAAGGGCCTGTGGGATTGGCGGATACGTATTCCACAATGACGCGCTGTTTTTCGGCCGCGGCCAGTTCGGGATAGGCATCTGCTTGCGACAGAATTTGGCCTACAACCGCTGTCGACTTCGACGCATTCAAAAAGAAATTCAAAAAGCCAGGTCCGGCAACCTCGACCCGCTCAATATCAGGACTGGCGGGCAGTGCTTTGACGAGAGCGTCGGCAATCTTCCTCGGGTTATCGCGCAGCGGTTTGGCGAGTTGCAACGCAAGGTTGCTCGCAAAGTCACCGTGTTGCTGATCGCGCGTGCGGGCGATTTCGACCGCGGTGAGACTTTCGATAGGCACATCGCGCTCTGCTGCTACGCTGTCGCGCGCCGCTGTTAGCAATTCGATGATCGTGTCTTTCACAGTTGGTTCACTCCTCAACCCGCGCGGCAGTGTAACTCGCGCCAGCCGGTTTTGGCAGCGCGTTAAACGTCGTGTTGCGGATCCACATCCAGTGACCAGCGAACATCGTATCCCGCAGTCCCGGCCGCCAACCAGCGTGTGAGATCAGTCAATGCGTTCTGCAGCGGAGCTCTCGAATCGCTCTGCAGTAACAGTCGGTAGCGATATCGGTTTCGTCTTCGCAACATCGTTGCAGGCGCGGGACCCAAGCACTGCACCGGGTGATGGGTCAGTGCCGCACTCGCCGCGGAAAGAAACTCGACCGCCCGCCGCTCGTCGCGGGCCGCCGCATGCAGTACGGCCAGATACGAATAGGGCGGCCAAGTCGCCTGCTCGCGCTCTGCTAACGCGGCGTCGGCAAATGCCGCGTAGCCGGACGTGATCAGCGTCGCCAGTAGCGGGTGATGGGGAAACGAGGTCTGGATTAACACTTCGCCCGACTCGCGTGCCCGCCCCGCGCGCCCCGCCACCTGAATTAAGGACTGCGCGAGACGCTCGCTGGCGCGCAAGTCGTTGGCGAAGAATCCCTGATCCAGGTTGACGATGACCACCAGCGTGACGTTCGGAAGATGGTGACCCTTGGCCAGCATTTGGGTGCCAATCAAAATCGACAGCTCACCATCGCGTGCCGCTTTCAAGGTTTTTTCCAACGCACCTCGCCCGCTGGTGCTGTCCGAGTCAATTCGCGCCATGGCGTGGTCGGGGAACTGAAACTTTAGAGCGTCTTCCACCCGCTCGGTACCCTCGCCGAGCGGCTTCAGCACGCCGCCGCAGGCGCTACAACAACTCGGCAGTTGTGTGGTCGTGCCGCAATGATGGCACTGCAACCGGGATTTCTGTCGATGTACGGTCAGATGCGCATCGCAGTTCGGGCATTCGGCCATTTGACCGCAGTTGGTGCAAATGAGCGTCGGAGCGTAGCCACGTCGATTGATGAATACGAGCACCTGCTTACCGCGTTCCAAATGCGCACGCATCGCATCGATTGCCGGTTGCGCCAAACCGTCATGAATTTGAAACCGGTTCATATCAACAATGGACAGACTGGGTGGGCGCGCGTCGCCGGCGCGTTGGGTCAGCTTCAAATGGCTATAGCGCCCGATACGGGCGTTCGCCAAACTCTCAAACGAGGGTGTCGCGGTCCCGAGGACGATAGGAAGGTTCAATTGCTGTGCCCGCCACACGGCAAGATCGCGAGCGTGGTATCGAAACCCTTCGTGTTGCTTCAGCGATTGATCGTGTTCTTCGTCGATGATGAAAAGCCCAGGTCGCTTCAAGGGCAAGAAAACACCGGATCGGGTAGCGAGGAACAGGCAACGCTTCCCATCACGCGCCGCTAACCATGCTCGAGCTCGTTGGTGCTCCGTCAACTCGCTGTGATAGAGCGTCGGCACGACACCGAGGCGTTGCTGCAACCGGTGAGCGAGCTGGGGCGTGAGCCCGATCTCCGGTACCAGCAGTAGCACTTGTTCGTCGCGCTCAAGAACATCGCGGATCAACGACAAGTAAACCTCGGTCTTACCGCTACCGGTAATGCCATCGAGCAAATATGCGCCGAAGCCGCGCGTTGCGCGTATGGCCTGCACCGCGTCGCGTTGTTCGTCGTTGAGCACCGGGCCAGGTGCAGTGTCGACGCTTAACGTGGCTTCTGGAAACTCTATGGTGGATTTTTGGATCCAGCCCTTCGCCTCGAGCGGTTGCCGCTGACGGCGCCAATGGACGCCAAGTGCTTCATCCAAGTGTGATTCCGGTTGTGGGCCATCGATGCCGTGCAATGCATCTAAGACTTCTGCCTGCCGGGGGGCACGCTGCCGCAGTGCATCGGTGAGCGATGCTTGCCCGTTGTGTGTCAGTTGCCACGCCTGCAATCGAAGCACCGACTCGCGGCCCTCGCGGAGTAGCCCGGGTACCGCCGCGGCGTATACCTCGCCCGGAGGATGGTGGTAATAGCGCGCAGCAAACTCGAGCAGACTCATCGCCGATTCCGGCACAAAAGGCTCGCTATCCAGGGTCTCAAGAATCGACTTCAACCGGCCGGCGTGGGGCTTTGTACCCGCGGCTTTCGGCCAGACAAGACCGGTGGTATCTCGACGACCGAAGTTGATTCGCACGCGCGCCCCTGGCTTCGGCATGGGCGTTTGGCTGAGGTAATCGAACGTCTGCGGAAGCGGAACATCCACAGCGATGGGGACGGTTCTGCCGCTATCTCGTTGTTTTTCCTTCAAGTGCTGCGGAACCTGTGGATAAGTCTGTGGATTGTCGGCGCGTCGAGTTCGCGTTGTAGAAACGCAATGCGCGAGTCACAATCGATCGTGTTTTTATACCGGTTAAAAATATTTTTTTAAACAAACACTTACGAAAAATGTCATAAAAATGACGGCGCGTTGACGACTGTCATAAAAATGTGATTCGGCGTGTGTATAACTCAATTGGCTTCGTTGAATCGGTCAGGCCAGTACAGGGCCGCGGACGATCCGCACGGCCGGGCATTATGGCATGGTGTCCACGCCGCTCCCAGGGGCGAATTGACCGACTTGACGAGGTTTAGAGGGCTCTGATTTTATTGGGCTTGGGACAGAGATTCAGTGCGGATAGCGGGTCGAGTTGATATCGCGAGGCTAAGTAATGAAGCAGATTGCTGCGACGATAGGATTGAGCCAACAGGTACTGCGGACCGACGTGGCGGGAATGCCACTCGAATGGATTGATTACCGGGAAGCGGCGCGGCTCTACCACACCGGGCAGGTGGCTTACGCTTGTGGCTCGCTGTTGTACACCATTCGCGGCGGGTTCAGCGCGCGAGACGGCTCGCGCAGCCAAGTGGAAGTCAACTCAATCATCGCAACCAATGGCACCCATCAAGGCTTGGCAGAACGCCGAGATGCGTACACGCCACCATTGAACAACCGGACTTTGTTCAAGCGTGACGCCAACATTTGTCAGTACTGTGGGCAGCGTTTTCCGAACAGCGAACTCACTCGCGATCACATCACGCCGATATCACAACAGGGCGAGGACCGCTGGACGAACGTGGCGACGGCGTGTCGACGGTGCAACAACCACAAGGGCGGACGAACTCCAGAGCAAGCGGGCATGCAACTCGTCGCAGTACCGTTCACACCGACCTATGCAGAGTACATTTTCCTCAAAGGAAGGCGCGTGCTTGCCGACCAGATGGAATACTTGTTGGCGCACTTTCCGAGAAAGAGCCCGCTGCACGAACGCGTCCGCGCTCACCTCGAGGACGGCGGTCTGTATCTCTGACTCAGCGCGCTCGGCGCGCTACACTGCACCGCTATGGTGTATTTGATCGACGCAAGCGTCTACGTCTTTCGCGCCTGGTTCTCCGTGCCAGACGATATGGTCGACCCCGCAGGGAATCCGACGAATGCGCTGTATGGCTTCACGCGATTTCTCGCCGACTTTCTTGAGTATGTAGCGCCAGATCAGGTCGCTGTGGCCTTCGATGAGAGCCTTGCGATTTCGTATCGAAACCAGATTTACCCGGAATACAAGGCCAATCGCGATCCTGCGCCGCCCGAGCTTGATCGCCAGTTCAAACAGTGTCGACGCATGGCCGCGGCTTTGGGGCTGCGCGAAGCCGCAAGCAACGAGTTTGAGGCGGACGATATCATCGGCACCTTGGCAGTTGACGCTCGTGAGCACGGCGTACCGTGCACGATCGTCAGCCGCGATAAAGATCTCACGCAGTTGCTGGCGCCGGGCGACACGTTTTGGGATTTCGCTAACAACAAGCGCTTGGGCTACGACGACATTCCGGAGGTGTTCGGCGTCTATCCTGAACAGATCGCTGATCTATTGGCGCTAGCTGGCGACAGCGTCGATAACATCCCCGGCGTGCCCGGTGTCGGGCGGAAAACGGCGGCGGCTTTGTTGAACCACTTCGGCAGCCTCGACGTGTTGTATGCCAACCTCGACAAAGTGTGCGAGGTTGCCGTGCGTGGTGCCGCTAAGCTGGGTGACAAACTGGCGCAGCATCGGGAAATCGCGCACGTGTCACGGGCATTGACGGTCATCCCCACCGATGTGCCTCTGGATTTCGACGCGACATCGCTGCACCGCAAGCGACCGGATCTTGGGCACCTGAATGCGCTCTGCGACGAAGCCGGTTTCGGTCCTTCGTTTCGACGCCAAGGGGAGCGATTGTGCGACCTGCTGGGCGACGACGTCTGAGCGTCGCTTAAGATAGGAAGGCGAGCGCGAGCCCGTCGCGGAGGGTGACACGCCCCAATTCCTGGTCGCTGTGAGCATCTTGCAAGCCTAACCCCCGATGCGCCAAGCGCGACACGAAAGCGGGCTCGTTCAACACTCGCAAGGACAACAAAGGCTCCGCCGTCGCGGTTTCCACTAACTGCAGCGCTAAGCCGTCGATGTCGAAGGTGATTTGCATCTGAGGCTCCGTCTCCAGCTCCGATGTCGCTTGCGCGAACGGAGCCCAAAATGTTGCACTCGCAGTGAGCGTGGGTGTGGCGCAGCTCAGCGAATGTGCCCGAAGTTCTTGGATTGGGCTTGGCATCGCACTCGCATGTGTTGTCGCCTCGACCAACAACAATCCAATGCCGCTTGGCGAGTCGCAGCGTGCGAAGTTAAACAGATCGTCGTCCAGTTGCATTGCGGTCCACTCGACCGATTCGCTTGCGGTGCGGATTGAGTGCGCCAGTTCAGGACGGGTTAGGACCAGCGTTGGTGCGTCGATGAAATCTCGGTGCAATCCAAGGGTGAAGGTGCCGAGTCGCAGCGCTGTGTAGGGATGCGTCCAAGCGTCGGTGGTTTGGAGTTCGCTGAACCCAAGATCCAGCAATTCGCTTCGCGCGCTCAGTAAGTCGTCAACCGGAATCGCAAGTTCGACGAATGCGTGCGTCATCACTCACTGTTGTTTTCGAGCGCTTGCGCACGCTGGGCGCTGGATTCTCGCGCGCCGTTAAGCGCATTGATTTGCGCTGGCCAGTCGCCAACGGTGTTTTGAATCACCGCCGCCAATACAGCCACATGTGCTTCCGTCGCGTTGAGGCACGGGATGTAACGCAGATCTTTGCCGCCGGCCTCTTGGTAGATCTCACGATTCTCCATCGCGATTTCCTCCAGCGTTTCGAGACAATCCGCCGCGAAACCCGGGCAGATGACATCGACGTTGCCGCCACCCGCTTTGCCCCAGTCCTCCAGCGTAAAGTCGGTGTAGGGCATCAACCAAGGCTCCCTACCGACGCGCGATTGAAAACTCACGAACCACTGATCGTCAGTTAACCCGAGTTCGTCGGAAACCAGACGGGCAGTCTTTTGACACTGGCAATGATAGGGGTCGCCGGCGCGAAAATAACGTTGTGGGATGCCGTGAAATGAGTAAAGCAGGCGCTCACCACGGCCATGAGTGTCCCAGTGTGTTCTCACACTGTTCGCGAGCGCTGTGATGAGTCCCGGATTGTCGTGGTATTGGTTAATGAAACGGAATTCAGGCACCCAACGCTGGCGGGATAGCGATGCAGTCACCGCGTCGAATACCGTGCCCGTCGTTGTTGCCGAATACTGCGGATACAAAGGCAAAACGACCAAGCGTCGCGCATTGCGCTGCCGCAGTCGGCCCAATGCATCGTCAATCGACGGTTGGCCGTAGGACATCGCGAGTTCGACGGCGATCTCAACCCCGGTATCCTCAGTCAGTCGATCCGCAATCGCCAGCGACAACTCGCGGCTAAATAGCAACAGCGGTGAGCCGTCTTCGGTCCAGATTTCGCGGTAGGCCTCGGCCGAGCGTTTTGGGCGAATATTGAGGATCACGAGATTGAGGATCAGCCACCACAGCCAGCGCGGCTGCTCAACCACCCGCGGATCCCACAGGAACTGCTTCAGGTATCGTCGAACCGCTTTGGGTGATGGGTCGTCCGGTGTGCCAAGATTGACCACCAGGAGGCCGAGTGTCTGCGGGCGTCCATGATCGAAGTCTGGATCGCCGGTGTAGCGCGCCATGGCTATCCAACCAGTAAAACCGCCGCTACAGTAGCAGTGGGGCGGGGCGCTTGCCAGAGGAGACAAACATGTCAGAGCCGATCGAGTCAGATTCTGAAGTCATCGAGACACCGCCAACAGCGGACGTGAGCAAGTCTCAATTGATCCGTGATCTGGTCGTTTTCCAGATCAAGCTGTTTATCGATGGGTTGCGAGATGTGATTCTGATACCGGTCTCGTTCGGTGCCGCGATCTTGAGTTTGTTGAAAGCTGGCGACAAAGCGGGTTCCGAGTTCTATGAAGTGGTCGCGTTTGGGCGCCAAACAGAGAAAAGCATCAACCTTTTCGAGGCGGCGGACCGCATCGGTACGACGGCTGACCAAGATGATATCCCCGAGCTCGATGGGCTGGTAGAAGACGTCGAATCCTATGTGAAGAC
>JBCAZH010000045.1:0-1435 GCA_038533155.1 Pseudomonadota bacterium
TCGTAGCAACGAACGCGCGTGAAGTGATCGATATCACCTGGCTTGGTCAGTCCAACCACCGGCTGGATCAGCAGGTTGGCGTCAACTTCGCGAGCGGCACGGAAGGTCAGTTCCTGGTGTGCGCGGTGCAACGGGTTGCGCGTTTGGAACGCAACGACTTTACGCCAGCCTAACTTGCGGAAACGGCCGCGCAGTTCTGACGGGGTGTCACGCAGGAGTTTAAAGTCGTAGAACGTCGGGGGCTCAAGACCGCGGATCTTGCCGCCGACGTAGACGTTGCCTGCGCGGTTGAACAAGTAATCCACCGCCGGGTGCGCCTGGTCGGTTGAGCCGAACACTTTCTCGGCTTCGCGTTCTTTGTCCGGCGTCCAGATGTCGCTGACATCCAGGATCGCGAGGATCACGCCTTCCTGGTCGCGCAGGGCGATTGACTGACCCGCTTTGATGTCTTCAGCGAACGCTTCGCTGACGTCGAGCGTGATCGGCATCGGCCACAGCACACCGCTCTCGAGACGCATGTCTTCAACAACGCCGTTGTAGTCCGCTTCGGTCAGGAAGCCGTCGAGCGGCGAGAACGCACCGCACATCATCAGATCCAAATCGCAGATCTGGCGCGGCGAAAGATCCCATGACGGATAGTCTTTGGCTTCGGTCTTCATCTCCTCGGCTTTGTCTTCCGGGAGATACAGTTCCATCAGTTTTCCGCCGTGCGGCTCTTTAAAAGCACCCATTGTGTTGTCCTCTGGTGTCGTTAGTTGTTTTAGGCTCGATTGCCGAAACCATTCATGAGCATGTCCGCGCACTTTTGCGCGAGCAAAATAATGTCGAGATCAGGATCTCTGACGATCAGATCTCCCCAAGCGTTGCCGATGCCGATGATCGCCTGCGCTGCAAAATGGCAGTCGATGTCGGCGCGTACATCACCTGCTGTCACGGCACGCTCCAGCATCGCTTCCAGCTCCTGCCGATAACGAGAACCCAACTCCTTGAGTTCAGTGCGTGCCTCTTCCGGCAGGTACAGCCGCTCGTCGTTGTAGACCTTCAGTGCCTCGTTGCGCTCGCGGTACGCCGACAGGTGCGCGCTGAACACCGCCAGGATCTGAGCGGCGAACGGCTGCGAGGTCGATGAGATCGCCTGCAGGCGCTCCACGTAGTCCTCAAGCCCGTACAAGCAGACTTCAACGAGCGCTGCCTGCTTGGATTTGAAGTAGTAGTACAGGCTCGCCTGCTTGATCCCCATGGCCTCGGCGATCAGCGTCGTGCTCGCGCCGTGATAGCCGTGCTCAGCAAACACACTGGCGGCCGCTCTGACAGCGGCCAGCTTTTGTTGTTCGTAGCGAGGGGCGGCGGTTTGGGGCACAGGTCTACATCAATTCCGTAACTGGAGGCGCATTCTATAGAGCTATCGAAAAAAAACAAGAACTACGTCACAAAA
>JBCAZH010000045.1:1535-2746 GCA_038533155.1 Pseudomonadota bacterium
CTTCAAGGGGCGAACCGGACATGCGCGACTATCTTCAGTTCTACATCAACGGCCGTTGGGTGGACTCGACCTCAAGCGAAACAATCGAAGTGGTTAACCCGGCGACCGAAGCCGCCTACGCGCGCATTACTAACGGCAACGCAGAAGATGTCGACAGAGCGGTTGCCGCCGCGGTTGCCGCTTTCGACACGTGGTCGAACAGCACCGTTGAGGATCGTCTCGAAGTCATCGATCGCATCATCGAAGTCTACAAATCGAAGATGGAAGCCATGGGCGAGGCGATCAGCGACGAAATGGGCGCGCCGCTGTCGTTTGCGATCAAGGCGCAGGCCGGCAGCGGGCTCGCGCACTTCAAAGCCGTTCGCAAAGTGCTGGAGTCTTTTGAGTGGCAAACGGCCGAGGGCGACTATCTGCTGACCCGCGAAGCGATTGGCGTCTGTGGATTGATCACGCCGTGGAATTGGCCGCAGAACCAAATTGCGTGCAAGGTCGCACCGGCGTTGGCGGCTGGATGCACGATGGTGCTGAAGCCGAGTGAGATCGCACCGATCGATGCGATGCTGTTCGCCGAGATTCTCGATGAGGCGAAAGTGCCGGCAGGCGTGTTCAATCTCGTGAACGGTACCGGACTGGATGTGGGCGCCGCGCTGTCGTCACATCCGGATATCGCGATGATGAGTTTTACCGGTTCGACGCGAGCCGGGGTTGAGGTGGCTCGGGCCGCTGCAGAGTCGGTTAAGCGTGTGTCGCAAGAGCTCGGCGGCAAGTCGCCAAATGTTTTGTTGGACGACGTGGACTTGGAAGTGGCTGTTGCGTCTGGCGCAAAGCAGGTGTTCTCGAATACGGGTCAATCGTGCAACGCGCCCACACGCATGCTCGTGCCGATGGCGCTCGTGCAGCAAGCGGGTGAGATTGCCGCGAAAGTGGCGGAAGGCGTTAAGGTCGGAAACCCACGTGACGAAGGCGTCAAGATGGGGCCGCTTGCGAGCGAGGTGCAGTTTGAGAAAGTGCAGGCGTTGATTCAAACCGGCATCGACGAGGGGGCAACTTTGGCCGCCGGCGGTGTCGGTCGACCCGATGGACTCGACAAAGGTTTCTTCGTCCGCCCGACGGTGTTCACGAATGTGACCAACAACATGACCATCGCGCGCGAGGAGATCTTCGGGCCGGTACTTTGCATCATCGGTTATGAAGACGAGGATGAAGCGATC
>JBCAZH010000045.1:2846-5375 GCA_038533155.1 Pseudomonadota bacterium
GATCTTCGGGCCGGTACTTTGCATCATCGGTTATGAAGACGAGGATGAAGCGATCACGATCGCCAACGATACGCCGTACGGGCTCGCCGGTTATGTGCAGTCGTCCGATCCGGCCAGGGCGGTTAGCGTCGCATCAAAAATTCGTGCGGGTAGTATTCATATCAATGGCCACGGCGGTTCGATCATGGCGCCGTTCGGTGGCTATAAACAGTCGGGTAACGGGCGCGAATGGGGCGTGCTTGGATTCGAGGAATTTTTGGAGACCAAATCGGTATTCGTGCCGAAGATTGCATAAGAACCCAAAGGGGAGGGGACACCATGTCATTGACTGTTACGCAGCTGCTGATTCCAGCGGCGCTGAGTGCGTTGCTTGCGTGGATCGCGAGCACGCTCGTTCACTTAGTGATCAAGTATCACAACTCGGACTACAAAGCGCTGAAGAACGAGGGCGCCGTTGCCGACGCAATCGGCGCCGAGTCGCCGGCGAAGGGCATCTATACGATTCCGTATTGTGTCGACATGAAAGAGATGGGTAGTGAGGAGATGCAGGCGAAGTTTGCCAAGGGCCCTGTCGCGTTTGTCACTGTGTTCGACAACGGCATGCCGAAGATGGGCAAATTGATCCTTCAGCAAATCGTCTACTTCTTCATTGGTGCGTTCCTGATTGGTTATTGCGCGAGCCTCGCGATGCAGCCAGGCGAAGACTACCTCGTTGTGTTCCGCGCAGTTTCCGCGATTGCGTTTCTCGCCTACGGGTGGGCCGTGATTCCGTTTTCGATCTGGTATGGCCATCTCTGGTCGACCTGCGCGAAGTACTTGGTCGACGCGCTCATCTATGCGTTGTTAACGGCGGGTGTGTACGCGTGGCTGTGGCCGGCGGCTTAGTGGACTAGTCGAACCAACGCGCGACCGCCAGGCTCTGTGCGGTCAGCGTCCAATGGCGGGATTGAAATGTCGGTGGCTCGCGATCGGTGTAGCCACCGACGATCCAATCGCCACGATCCGCAATCGCGGGCAGCGTGAACGTGACGGGTTTGTCGGTCGGGTTGAACGACACCGCAACGCCGCGATGGTCGGGTGACGGCGGTGCATCATTGTCGGTCGCGATGATCAGCATCGTGATCGCTTGTGCGTGGTGCCAATCCAGGCCGTGTAATTCGCTGCCTTCGGGTGAGAGCCATTCGATGTTTCTAAAGCCGCTGTCGTTGCTTGAGCGGCCATGACGATACTGCTGCTGGCGTAGCAGTGGCGTTGAGTTTCTCAGCGCAATGAGATCGCGGACGCGGGTCAAGAACGGCTGATCAACGGCATCCCAGTCGAACCAAGTCGTTTCGTTGTCCTGTGCGTAGGCGTTGTTATTCCCGCCCTGCGTTCGACCGAACTCATCGCCGCCCAAGATCATCGGCGTGCCCTGCGAGACGAGCAAGGTCGCAAGCATGTTGAGCCGCTGTTTACGTCGTGCGGCAATGATCTTCGCATCGTCGGTCTCGCCCTCGACTCCGAAATTCGATGAGTAGTTGTGGCGATGACCATCCAGGTTGTTCTCGCCATTGGCTTCGTTGTGCGGTTGCTCGTAGCTCACCACGTCGCGCAGCGTGAATCCGTCATGGGCTGTAATGAAATTGACGCTGGCGAACGGCGCACGTCCGGCGGGTTCAAAAATATCCGCTGAGCCATGCAGTCGCCGCGCCATAGCCGGTGTCTGCCGTTCATCACCGCGCCAGTACTGGCGAATGGTGTCGCGATAGCGATCATTCCATTCACCCCAACCCTTCGGAAAGCCGCCCAACTGGTAGCCGCCTGGTCCGATGTCCCAAGGTTCTGCGATCAACTTGCAGTGCCGCAGCACACCGTCGTGCGTCATTTGTTCGAGCAACGGGTGTTGCGCGCTGAAACCCGTGAAGTGTCGACCGAGAATCGGTGCGAGATCGAAACGGAATCCGTCGACACCGAAAGACTCGGCCCAATATCGCAAACTGTCGATGACCATCTGACGCGCGACCGGATGATCGGCGTTCAAAGTGTTGCCCGTGCCGGTGTCGTTCACATAGTGATCGAGGTTTTCGGGCAGCACCCGGTAGTACGCGAGGTTATCGATGCCGCGCCACGATAAAGTCGGCCCGCGAACATCACCTTCCGCGGTGTGGTTGTAAACCACATCGAGAATCACCTCGATGTTCGCGTCGTGCAGACGGTCGACCAGACGACCGAATTCGTCCAACGGTGCGTCGCCCGCGAATCTTGGCATCGGTGCAAAAAACGCAAGGCTGTTATAGCCCCACGCGTTGCGCAGGCCGCGTTGCGCGAGGAAGTGCTCGTCGGCGAACGCCTGGACCGGCAATAGCTCCAAAGCGGTGATGCCGAGCGCTTTCAAGTAATCGATGATGTGTTGACTGGCGGCGCCGGCGAAGCGTCCACGCAGTTGCTCCGCGATTCGTGAATCCAGCGCGGTCAGCGCGCGAACCGAGGCTTCGTAGACGATCGTGTCGTGCCATGCGGTCAACGGTCGGCGCGTTTCCGATCGCTGTG
>JBCAZH010000045.1:5475-21332 GCA_038533155.1 Pseudomonadota bacterium
GAATCCGTGCCAGACATCGTTGTGCTTTTCTGGGAGCGTCAGGCGCTGTTCGTCGCCGTCGGGTCCGAACAAGCACAACTCCACGCGCTCGGCCGAGCTCGAATACAGGGCGAAGTTTACGCCCCCGTCGACGACGGAGGCGCCAAGGCGGGTTGGGTCGCCTTTCTCGATCACTTCGACTCGTGCAAAGGTGCCAGGCGCCAGATGTCCGCGTTGTAATCGCGCATGGTCCGGTCGGTCGAGAATCGCCCCGATGTCGCCGTATTCAAGATGCTCTGGCGAATCCATGTCTCTTGGTCGGCGTACGTTGCGTCCACGCGTTCTTGCGCGTCGATGAAACTGCGGAAATCCGCGATGGTCATCCACAAATCGTTCGGATCACGTAGCGCGCTCAGAATATCGTCGAACACTCCTGGCTCATACTGATTGAAGTGACCGGTTTCCAACAGATGCATGACCACCGACAAGGCGGGATCCGCCGCGATGATCGCATTGGGGTTGTAGTCCGCACGCGCGGCTTTGATCTCGTCGACAGTCAGGCCGAACAGGAAGAAGTTCTCTTCACCGACTGCCTCACGAATTTCGACGTTCGCGCCATCGAGCGTGCCGATGGTGAGCGCGCCGTTCATCATGAATTTCATGTTGCCTGTGCCGGATGCCTCTTTTCCTGCCGTAGAGATCTGCTCCGACAACTCCGCTGCGGGACAAATGCGTTCCATTGCCGAGACGTTGTAGTCCGGATAGAACACGACGCGCAGCAGGTCTTTGGTGCGTGGATCCGAGTTGATCACGTTGGCGACGTTGTTGATTAACTTGATGATCTGCTTGGCCATGACATAGCCGGGCGCCGCCTTGCCGCCGATAATGATCGCCCGAGGCTGCAGACCTTCCGTGTCGTCCGCGCAGATTCGTGCGTACCGATGAATCGCGTGTAGCACGTTCAACAGTTGACGCTTGTATTCGTGAATGCGCTTCACCTGCACATCGAACATCATGTCGAGCGACAGCGCGATGCCGGTACGTTGTTCGATCATCGTCGTCAACAACGCCTTGTTGTGGCGCTTGGCGGCCCACCACGCTTTTTGGAAGCTCTTGTCATCCGCGTGGGATTTCAATCCTTCGAGTTGCGGCAAATCGGTCACCCAGCCATCGCCGATTTTCGAACTGATCAGTTTGCTGAGTGTCGGGTTGCAGGCGGCGAGCCAACGACGTTGCGTCACGCCATTGGTCTTGTTGTTAAATTTCTCGGGCCACAGTTCATAGAAATCGCGGAACAGGCCGTCCTTCAGCAACTCCGAGTGCAGCGCCGCGACGCCATTGACCGAGAAACTGCCGACGATCGCGAGATAGGCCATGCGCAGCATAGGCTCGCCGTCCTCGGCCACGAGCGACATGCGTCGCAGTCGATCAACATCACCCGGCCAACGCTGTGCGACCTGACGAAGGAAGCGTGCGTTGATCTCGTAAATGATCTCGATCAAACGTGGCAGTAGTGACCGGAACATCGCGACAGGCCACAGCTCCAGCGCTTCCGGTAGCAACGTGTGGTTGGTGTAGGCCATCGTTGATGTGGTGACTTTCCATGCCTCGTCCCAACCGAAGCCGTGTTCGTCGATCAACAGGCGCATCAGCTCCGCAACCGCAACGGCGGGGTGCGTGTCGTTCAATTGAAAGCAGTGCTTGTCCGCAAATTGCGAAAAGTCGTTGCCATGGCGAAGCTGCCAGTCGCGGATGGCGTCCTTGAGGCTCGCGCTTGCCAAGAAATACTGTTGGCGTAGGCGAAGTACCTGGCCGTTCTCCGTCGTCGCGTTCGGATACAACACCATCGTGATGTTCTCCGCCGCGTTTTTGTGCGACACCGCGTCCGCGTAGCTGCCCGCGTTGAACTCACCGAGGTCAAACTCGTCGGTGGCAACGGCAGACCAAAGACGCAAAGTGTTGACGACTTCATTTCGGTAGCCGGGAACCGGCACGTCGTAGGGCACGGCGACCACGTCTTGGGTATCCACCCAACGGAAGGCGAGCCGACCATTGGCATCTCGGTAACTCTCCGTACGGCCACCGAAGTGAATCGTCTGTGCATACTCGCGTCGGCGGATTTCCCACGGGAAGCCATCGGTGAGCCATTGATCGGGCTCTTCGATCTGGAAGCCGTCGTGAATTTGTTGGTGGAACATGCCGTAGCGGTAGCGAATGCCGTAACCGGTGACCGGCAGAGCCAGTGTGGCGCAGCTATCAAGGAAGCAAGCTGCGAGTCGGCCAAGCCCACCATTGCCGAGGCCTGCGTCCTGTTCGTTGTCGAGCAAGAGTTCGAGATCGATCCCCAATCGAGACATCGCTTCGCGGGCCTCGTCCTCAATATCGATGCTCAGCAACGCATTGTTCATCAGTCGGCCCATCAGGAATTCGAGCGACAGATAGCAGGTTTTGCGGACATCCGCTTCCCGTTGATGCTCGCGGGTCGACGCCCACGCCTGCATCACTCGGTCGCGCACGGCGTAGACGAGCGAGCGGTAGGCGAACGCACCGTTGTCATCGAGTTCGTGTTGACCGAACGTGCGTGCGAAGTAGTGGCTAAAGTCCTTGAGGATCGCTTCCGCGTTCATCTCAAGCGGTTCGGTGTCGATGCGTGCCAGCTTCGGTAGATTTCTCGTCGGACTCATCGGTGTCTCCATCACCCGACTTGGGTCGGGGTCAAAATTAGGGTTGCTAAAGGCGGTAGCGTCACCACCAGCGATTGTTCAAGTTCGTGCCAAGGGGTCGGCTCGGTCATCGTGCTGTGCGCCGGACCAACATCGCTGCCGCCATACGGTGCAGCATCCGTGTTCAGCGCCAGTTCGTAGTGCCCCCATTGAGGGGCGCCAACGCGATAGCCTTCGCGAACAACCGGCGTCATGTTGGTGATGCAAATCGCGTGCCGCCCGTCGTGGCCGTAGCGCACCCACGCAAACACACTGTGATCCGCGTCCTGCCAATCGAGCCAGCGAAAGCCATTGGCGTCGAAGTCCCGTTGATGCAGTGCGGGCACGTGAGTCAGCGTTCGGTTTAGGTCTTTAACCAAGCGTTGCACGCCTTGGTGTGGGGCATGCTCCAACAAGTGCCAGTCAAGCGAACGCTCATGGCTCCACTCATCGTGCTGGGCGAATTCCGTGCCCATGAACAACAGTTTCTTGCCCGGGTGGGCAAACATGAAACCGAGGTATGCGCGAAGGTTCGCGAACCGCTGCCAGTCGTCGCCCGGCATACGGCCGAGGATTGAGCGCTTCCCGTGCACTACTTCGTCGTGCGACAGCGGCAAAACGAAATTCTCATCGAACGCGTACACCAATCCGAACGTCAGTTTGTCGTGGTGATAGCGTCGATGCACCGGGTCTTCGCCCATGTAGCGCAGGCTGTCGTTCATCCAGCCCATGTTCCATTTGAACGTGAACCCGAGGCCGCCGTCGTAGGTCGGTTTGGACACGCCTGGCCACGCGGTCGATTCTTCCGCGTAGGTGGCACCGCCCGCTGCATGGACTTGCTCGTTCAGGCGTTTCAAGAAGGCGACCGCTTCGAGGTTCTCGTTGCCGCCGTGTTCGTTCGGCACCCATTCGCCCGCCTCGCGCGAATAGTCGAGGTAGAGCATCGACGCGACGGCGTCGACGCGCAATGCATCGATGTGGAACTCGTGGATCCAATACAGCGCACTGCCGATGAGATAGTTCACAACTTCGGTGCGGCCGTAGTTGAAGATCAGAGTCCCCCAATCGGCATGCGCCCCTTTGCGAGGATCTTCGTGTTCATACAACGCTGTGCCATCGAAGCGTGCCAGGCCGTGGTCGTCACGCGGGAAGTGGGCGGGGACCCAGTCGACAATGACGCCGATACCCGCCTGGTGGCACCGATCGACGAAACAACGAAAATCATCAGGCGTGCCGAAGCGCCATGTGGGCGCGAACATGCCGATGGGTTGATAGCCCCAAGACCCATCGAACGGGTGCTCGGTGACCGGCAGCAATTCGATATGCGTAAATCCTTGCTCGGCGACGTACGGCACGAGCGTGTCGGCTAGCTCGCGATAACTGAGCCAACGATCACCGTCAGCGCGACGCCAGGAACCGAGGTGCACCTCATAGATCGATTGTGGCGCACCCATGTCGGCGGTCTGCCGGTTGCCCATCCACTCGGTGTCGTGCCAGATATGTTCGGAACTCGTGACAATCGCCGCGTTGTGCGGCGGCGATTCGAATGCGTTGCCGTACGGGTCGGTCTTCAACGGCAGTAGTTCGCCATGCGCGTCCAACAATTCAAATTTGTAGCGTGCGCCAACCTCCACGCCAGGAATGAACATCTCCCAGACGCCGATCCCAGGATGTAAACGCATGCTATGGCGTCGACCATCCCATTGATTCCAATCGCCGATCACGCTGACGCGGCTCGCGTTGGGCGCCCAGACGCAGAATCGCGTGCCTTTGATGCCGGAGTGCGTCATGTGAGTCGCGCCCATCACATCGAAGATCCGCTCGTGCTGACCTTCGCCGAGCAGATGGAGGTCGAGCTCGCCGAGTGCCGACGGCAACGCGTACGGATCGTCGAACTCGCTGACGACGCCGTCGGGCCAATGCACGCGCCAGCGGTAATCGGTGTCGCCAATCTCTGCGCGATAGATGCCCGCATCATGCACGCGACGCGCGCGACGAATTTGTTTCCCTTGGCTGTCGACAGCGGCAACGCGAGCGGCGCCCGGTACAAAGCACGTGGCAACGCGACCGCCATCTAGTTCGTGCGGTCCGAGCAGCGAGAAGGGGTCGGCGTGTTTACCTTCGGCCAATCGAGCAAGGTTGTCTTGATCAGTCATACATCAACTCGCTGTACTGCTCTGCGGCGGCTTGCCACGGAAAACGCAACGCGGCTGCTGCGGCGACGATGTCGCGCCACTCGTCAGGTGCATCAAAAAACACTTGCTGCGCCTCCACGACTGCGCGCATGCATTGTTCGATCTGCTCTTGCGTGGAGTTGCCACGGAACGTAAATCCGGTTTTTCGGTGGGCCACCGTATCGTTCAGTCCACCCACAGCATGCACCAGGCACGGCTGGCCGGCACGCATGGCGTACATCTGACTGATACCGCACGGTTCGAACGTGCTTGGCATCAAAAACAAATCACCGGCGCCGAACACCGCACTGGCAAGTCTCTCTGAGAAACCCCGCAAAAACACGAGCCGCGAGTCGGCAGCGGCGTGACGCGCCAGTGCGGCTTCGATTTCTGGGTCGCCACTGCCAAGAATCAACACGAGACAATCGTTCGGTAAAGATCTCAGGATTTTTTGCAGCAGCGTCGACCCATCGGATTCGGCGAGCAGGAGACCGGCTTTTTGGTCGGTCAGGCGACTTACCGCAGTCAGAATGATATCTGGTGTATTCGTTTCGGCTCGGGCCAAGTTCCTGAGCGCCAGTTCAAACAACGCTCGTTGGTGCGGAAACTCGTTTTGCCACTTCGTGACCGTGTGCCGAACGAGTTGGATTAGCTCCGTGAGCGACACGCGCGGCGCGGGTCGTGAATAGTCGCAACCGTTCAGAATTCCGTGTAGCCGATGTTCCGCAGCCGCATGTTGCAGCAGATGTTCAAGACCTTCACCGCCGTGAAAGCCGCGCGATGGGTCATTTGGCTGAACGATCTCGACGGCGTTCGTTGGGCTAACCGTATTGACTTGATCGCAGTGCCGGATTGCGGCCGCCAGTGGGTTCGCAACGTCTGGATAACGCGGATCACTCAACAATTCATCGTCCGCATCGAGATGCGGAAACCACTGCGCGAAAGCGGATTCGTGGTTACGTCGTGGCCTTAAACCCTGTAACGCGAGGTTGTGCAGCGTCAGAACCGTCCGATGATCGCGGAGCTTTGCGTATGCCGGATCGCGTGCTCTCAGCACGCACAACAACCCTGCATGCCAATCGTGCAAATGCAAAACGCCATCGTCCGCCATGTGCTCGACGAGCCATCGGCCTGCCGCAGCGCACAGCAACGCGAACTTCGTTGCGTCGGTCGCGAACGGATTTTCCGGGCCATCATCATGGTAGATCTGCTGATTGCCATGTGGGTCAAACAAGTCGTGATGGAGGACCACCGTATCGACGTCGGCTGCCGTCTGCTTGCCATACCATTGGACACTGCGGGGAATGCCTGCGAACGGTACTGACAACTCGCCGCACCATTCCATCCCAGTGGTTTCGTGCAGTCGTCCGTATGACGGCATCAGAATCGTGACCGGCCGACCGGTTTCTGCGACCGCCGGCGGTAGGTCGCGCAGAACATCGCCCACGCCGCCGGCTTTACCGCCGGGCAGCGCGCCGTTTTCTGCCGTTACCATGTAGACGGGCGCGCGCATAAAGGGTGGGTGGTTAGCGGGTAAAGTGCAGTTCCTGACCGAGCATGTCAGGAGTCACAAGAGTGATGCCTTCGTCCGTCACACGGAAACCGCGTTGTCGGTCGGCTTCCGGGTCTTCGCCGATCACAGTGTTGTCAGCGATGATCGCACCTTTGTCGATAATCGCGCGATGGATTCGGCAGTGTTCACCAATCTCAACATCTGGCAACACGACGGACTCCGTCAGCTGGCTATAGGATCGAACGCGTACGTTCGAGAACAGCAATGACCGTTTCAGCGCGGCGCCGGATACGACACAGCCACCCGACACCATTGAGTTGATGGCTTCGCCGCGTCGGCCGGGTTCGTCATGCACGAACTTTGCGGGTGGCAGCTGAATCTGAAACGTATCGACCGGCCATTCCTGGTCGTACAAGTTAAGCTGCGGCACGACGTTGAGTAGTTCCATATTCGCTTCCCAATAGGCGGGCAGCGTGCCGACGTCGCGCCAATACGCTTGGTCGGACGTCTCAGGATCACGGAACGGATACGCGTACACGCGATACTGCTGGATGATCCCAGGGATGACGTTACGGCCGAAATCGTGCTGCGTTTTCGGGTCGTCAGCGTCTTTGATAACCTGCTCGAACAGGAAATTGGTGTTGAAGACGTAGTTGCCCATCGATGCCAGGCAATAGCCGGGACGACCGGGAATCTCTTCGGGCTGCTCGGGCTTCTCATTAAAGTCGATCACGCGACCGTGTTCGTCGACGGTCATGACACCCAGCGCACCCGCCGCTTCTTCCACGGGAACTTCAAGACAGCAAACGGTCATGTCGGCTTGCGACTCAGTGTGCGTGGCAAGCAAAGGGCCATAGTCCATCTTGTAAACGTGGTCGCCCGCGAGGATCAGCACGAAGCGCGGCGCATGCGTTCGGATGATGTCGAGATTCTGGTAGACCGCATCGGCGGTTCCGCGGTACCACTCACCACCCACACGTTGCGATGCGGGGAGAATCTCAACGAATTCCTGTTCCCCCGAGTAGCGATTCGTCCAGCCGCGCACCAAATGCCGGATCAGCGAGTGCGCTTTGTATTGGGTCAACACGCCAACCCGACGGATGCCGGAGTTGAAGCAGTTCGACAATGGGAAGTCGATGATGCGGAATTTGCCACCGAATTGGAGCGCCGGTTTGGCGCGCCAAGTGGTCAATTCATGCAGTCGTGAGCCCTGACCGCCAGCTAGAATCAGCGCCAGGGTCTCCTTCGTCAGGCGACTGACAAAGCGCCCGTCGTCGTGTGTGTGTTCCAAAGTCATACACTGATGATAGCGTAACCGCCGTCATCCCGCGGGTGCACAATTCACGCTGCGTCGCTAACGGCCGGAGGCCTGCACCGCGGCGAAAATCTTATTCTGGAGCGCCGGGGTCAATTCGCCTTCCCGCAGCCGCCATTGCCAGTTCCCGGCTGGCTCTCCCGGTGTGTTCAGGCGAGCCTCCGAGCCCAAGCCAAGAAAATCCTGCATCGGGACGATGGTGAGGCACGCGTCGGTCGCTAGGGCGGTATTGATCAGACCCCAATGGATGTCGTCATGCGTTGACTGAGTCTTGCGCAGCGTCTCCTGTTGCTGGTGGGCGATTTGGTCGGGCGTGCGAACATCGCCGGGACCACCGTGGAACCATCCCATCGTGGTGTCGTTGTCGTGGGTGCCGGTGTAGGCCACAGAGTCCCGCGCAATGGCCGACGGATGGAAGTCCGGATCAGAGATCAAGAACTGGAAGACCGACATGCCGGGCATGGCTTGGCGTTTACGCAGTTCCTCAACCTCTGGTGTGATGTCACCAAGGTCCTCCGCGACGATCGGTAAGGCACCCAACGCGTCGTGCAACGCATCGAATATGGCGTCGTTGGGGCCGTACTCCCACTGACCGGTGCGTGCTGTCGTGGAATCCGCGGGAATCGACCAGTAAGTCTCGAAGCCGCGGAAATGATCAATGCGCACAAGGTCGACCATCGATAAGGTGTGGCGCATCCGATCGATCCACCACTGATAGCCGGTTTTTTTGTGGTATTCCCAGTCGTACAGTGGATTTCCCCACAGCTGACCATCTTCGGAGAAGTAGTCAGGCGGCACCCCCGCGACGTGCGTCGGTTTCCCGTCTTCGTCCAGCCGCAAAATCTCGCGATTGGCCCATGCGTCCGCGCAATCCAAAGCGACATAGATCGGCATATCCCCGAACAGTGTCACGTTGTGTTGCTTGGCGACTTCGTGGAGTTTCGCCCACTGCCGATAAAACAAGAATTGCGAAACCTTCACGCCGAAAATCGATGCTGCGTGCGCATCGGCGACTTCGATCAACGCGTCCGGATCGCGGCGGCGGAAGCGGGCGTCCCACTCGGTCCATGGGCGCTCGTTGTGCTCGGTCTTCAGGGTCCGAAACAACGCATAGTCGTGCAGCCAGTCGTCATCGTGCTCGACAACGAAATCTCGATACGCCTGCAACAGCTCTGTGCTTGCTTTGTCCTCGAACCGTCGGGCTGCCCGCTGCAGCAGGATGGTTTTTTCTGCGATCAACGGTCCGTAATCGACGCGGCCAGCGGGCAGTCGGCTGAGGTCAGAAATCTCTTCCTCTAACAACAAGTCCAACTCGACGAGCTCGCGAAGCTCGATCAGCATCGGATTGCCGGCGCGCGATGACAAGGGTTGGTAGGGCGAGTCGCCGTATGCCGTCGGACCGGTTGGTAAGAACTGCCAAACATGCAATCCCGCTTTGGCGATTTGCTCGACAAAAGCGTGCGCATCTCGGCCGATTTCGCCAATGCCATGCGGGCCAGGCAGCGAGGTGAGATGCATGCAGACCCCTGCACGGCGATCGTCGGTCAGGACTCGCTTTTCCGTGATTCCTTCGATTTCCGCTAATTGGCTAACCATACCGTCGGCGTCCGCATGCATTATGTCTCACCCCCGTCGACCGTCCCCACGGTCCCGAAACACAAATTCTGATGTTCTCAAGCTTGTCATCGATAAGACAACCGCTCGCATTAGTCGCTATTGCGTCGTCTCTGTTGTTCAGGCGCAACAAACCGACGTTTTCACGCAAGAGAGAGGCTACTCAGTGGCTTCAGACAGGACAAGATTGTGCATACGTATTCATCGGCTGAATACGTATGCAGTGCGTTGATTCATTGAATATTCAGTCTTTATCATGCATCGCGATGGGGGCGCCACGCCCCGGTTTTTTCATCATTACCTTGGGGGGTAGTTCGTATGGTCACCAAATCGCGGAAACACAACACTCCGCCGACCTATGGTATGCGGCCGTTCCGACGGACCGCGCTTTCGTTGGCGGTTGCAGCCGCGCTGCCAGGCGCAATGAGTTTGTCAGGCACAGCGTTCGCACAAGAAGAAGACGCAGCCGAAACGAGCGCTGCGCTTGAAGAGATCGTTGTTCAGGGCTTCCGCCGCAGTCTCGAGAATTCGCGTGCGATCAAAATGGACTCTGAGTCGATCGTCGAAGCAATCTCGGCGGAGGAGATCGGCAAACTGCCTGACGTCAGTATTGCGGAATCGCTCGCTCGTCTACCGGGTCTTGCTGCACAGCGCCTGAACGGTCGTGGCCAGGTGATCAGCGTTCGTGGTTTGTCACCAGACTTTACGACTGCGCTGTTGAACGGTCGCCCGCAGGTCTCCACCGGCGACAACCGCGGTGTAGAGTTTGATCAATACCCCTCAGAGCTGTTGAGTGCGGCGGTCGTCTACAAGACGCCGGACGCAGCGCTCATCGGTCAGGGCTTGGCCGGCACGGTCGACCTGCAGAC
Organism: Pseudomonadota bacterium; assembly: GCA_038533155.1. Lineage (GTDB taxonomy): Bacteria > Pseudomonadota > Gammaproteobacteria > Steroidobacterales > Woeseiaceae > CALBPI01. The sequence continues at coordinate 15,642 of JBCAZH010000045.1, forward strand.
GATCCGTCCTTTGCAGCATGGCCGTACAACGATCGCTGGTAACGTTCGGTATGAGTGGAACAGCATCGACGCGCTGAACGCGGGTGCTGAGGACAGCGGTGTTCGTTACAGCCTGTCGTACATCGACCAGTTTGCTGACGATACGGTGGGTGTTGCCATCGGCTATGCCTACCTCGATTCGCCGTCGCAAGGCGAGCGCTACAACGCATGGGGCTACCCGGGCGTCGATGTCAACGGCGAAAACGCGTTGGTACTGGGCGGTGCAAAACCGTTCGTGCAAACCAATGCTCTCGAGCGTCACGGCGTTGTCGGTGTGCTTGAGTTTGCGCCGACCGATACGTTTAACGCTGCGGTAGACGTGTTCTACTCCGACTTCCAGGACGATCAGCTCCTGCGCGGTATTGAGTTGCCGCTGCAATGGTCGTCGGCTCAGCTGACACCTGGATCGGTCAGCAACGGTTTCGTCGACACCGGTACGTTCAACAACGTGAAGGGTGTCATGCGCAACGACATCAATACGCGTGATGCACAATTGCTCGCGATCGGATTGAACGCGGAGTGGCAGGTTAGTGATAACTGGACGCTCGGATTCGACTACGCGACCTCACAGGTCGATCGCGATGACGTGATCCTCGAAACGTATTCGGGCACCGGCACCGCGGGTTCTGGTGCTGTGGATAGCCTCGGATTCGATCTCGACTCGGAGGGTGCTGTATTCAACTCGACGCTCGACTACGCAGATCCGAACCTCATCGTGTTGACCAGTCCGCAGGGATGGGGTGGCGATGTAGTTCCGGGCGGTCAGGTCGGCTACTTCAACTCGCCGGTCGTCGAAGATCAGCTCGACCAGATCGATCTGCAAGCGACACGATTCTTTGAAGGCAACATTTCGAGCCTGCAAGTCGGCGTCAACTACGCGACTCGCGAGAAATCGCTAACGGCGAATGAGTTCTTCCTGGCGTTGGCGAACGGTGCGACTGAAGCAGCCATTCCTGTGCCGACCTCGACGACGCGTCTGGACTTCCTCGGCATCGAAGGCATGGTCAGCTACGACCCGCTGGCGGCGTTAAATTCGGGCGTCTACGACCTGCGTCGTAACCCGAACAACGATGTCACCGTTAAGAACTGGGCAGTCGAAGAAGACGTCACGATGCTGTACGTGAAGTTGGGCCTCGATACGGAATGGGGCAACATCCCGGTCACCGGTAACTTCGGTACCCAAATCGTTCACACCGATCAGACGTCTTCCGGCTTTGCTGCGGGCAGCGCGACACTCCCGATCTCGGGTGGTGACAGCTACACCGAAATCTTGCCGAGCGTGAACTTGAACTTCGAAGTAGCGGACAGCCAGATGGTCCGGGTTGGCGTCGCACGCACACTCGCGCGGCCTCGCATGGATGATCTGCGTGCCAGCTTCCAGTTCGGTTACGACGAGTCCGTCGTCGACCAAACGACGGGTCAAGTCGCGCCGGGTGCCTTGGCGTTCAACAGCAACGGCGGTAACCCAGAGTTGCGTCCTTGGATTGCGAACTCTCTGGATATCTCGTATGAGCGCTACTTTGACGATGGGCTCGGTTACGTAGCGGTTGCAGGTTTCTACAAAGATCTTGAGACCTACATCATTCCGAACCAGCGTGATGTTCTCGACTTCACGGGCTTCCCGTTCAGTGGTACGACACCAAGCTCGTTCCTCGGTAGCTATGATCGACCGGAGAACGGTAGTGGCGGCAGCTTGACTGGTTTCGAATTCACGTTGTCTGTAGCCGGTGAGTCCATCACCCCCGCATTGACCGGCTTCGGCGCGATCTTTAGCGCCGCGATCAACGATTCGGACATCGTGTCGGATCCGGGTAACCCGTCAACACCGTTGCCGGGATTGTCGGAAGAGATCTTCAACGTCACTCTGTTCTACGAGAACGAAGGTTTCTCTGCGCGGGTCAGCAACCGCTACCGCTCGGAGTTCCTGGGTGAGATCGCAGGTTTCGCGAACGGTCGTCAGCTGCAGTTCGTTGACGAAGAGAACATCGTTGATGCGCAAATCAGCTACATGTTCGAAGATGGTCCGATGGCAGGGTTGACCTTGCTGCTGCAGGGCAACAACCTGACTGACCAAGAGTTCGTTACGTTCCTGAACGACGATCCGAATCAAATCCGCGACTACCAGCGGTACGGTCGTAACTTCCTCGTTGGTCTTTCGTACCGTTACGAGTAAGGTCTGAGGCACGAGGCCCCCGGTACCTTTGGGTGCCGGGGGCCTTGTTGTTTCCGGGGGGAGTCACCGAGTGGATACGCAAGATGCGATCAAACGGGTAGTCATTGTGGGCGGCGGCACCGCTGGCTGGATGTCCGCTGCAGTGCTGGCGAGAACGCTGGGCCGGCAACTGTCGATTACCGTCGTCGAGTCCGATCAGATCGGTACGGTGGGTGTTGGTGAGGCGACGATTCCGCAGATTCGGCTTTTGAACGGTCTGCTCGGTCTCGACGAGCATCAGTTTCTTGCCGCGACGCAAGGGTCAATCAAACTCGGCATTGAGTTCGATGGTTGGTCTCAACCGGGCGACAAGTACCTCCACGCGTTTGGTGGTTTCGGTCAGCCCCTCGGCATGCTTCGGTTCTATCAGTATTGGCTGCGAGCGCACCATGCAGGCAATGCCGAGAGCCTTTGGGATTACTCCTTCAATGCCGTTGCAGCAAGCCGCAATCGATATGCACATGTCGATCACATCGACGGTACGCACATCGAAGGGCTGGTGCGGGCCTATCACTTCGATGCGTCGTTGTTCGCCAAGCACCTTCGCGCATTGAGCGAGCGAAATGGCGTCACGCGTGTCGAAGGAATAGTCGGTGAGGTGAAGCTCGAAGATGATGGCCGGGTGGCCCGCCTTGAACTCAAAGACGGTGCGGCGGTGGAAGGGGATTTCTTTATCGACTGCTCCGGATTCCGAGGCTTGCTGATCGGGGACGCGCTCGGCGTTGGCTATGAAGACTGGACCGAGTGGTTGCCGTGCGATCGTGCAGTCGCAGTGCCGTGTGAGTCCGTCGATCCGCTCATTCCGTACACGCGCGCGAGTGCCAGACCTGCGGGTTGGCAGTGGCGCATTCCACTGCAGCATCGCATCGGTAACGGCCATGTGTTCTGCAGCGAGTTTATGAGTGAGGACGAGGCAACCGCTGTGTTGCTGCAAAACCTTGATGGCGCGCCGACGGCTGAGCCGCGAACGTTGCGCTTCACAACTGGGCGTCGCGAGAAGTTCTGGCATAAGAACTGCGTGTCTCTCGGTTTAGCGGCCGGTTTCATGGAGCCGCTTGAGTCCACCAGTATCCATCTTGTGCAATCCGGGTTGAGTCGGTTGATCTCACTGTTCCCGAACCGCGGGTTGCGACAGGCGGAGATCGACAGCTTTAACCGTCAGACCGACTTTGAGTACGAACGCATTCGTGACTTTCTCATTCTGCATTACTTTGCGAACGGCAGAAGCGAGCCTTTTTGGGCAGCACGTCGCCAGATGCGTGTTCCGGATTCGCTTACAGAGCGCATCGATCTGTTCCGTGCAAACGGCAGGATCGTCCGCGACGGCGATGAGCTCTTCACGGAAGTCGGTTGGCTTCAGGTCATGCTAGGTCAAGGGATACAACCGGCGGGCTACGATCCGCTGGCTGGCAATCTTAGTGAAGCAGATCTCACCCGTTTCCTGAATTCAGTCAGGGAAGCCATTCAGCGAGGCACAGATCCGCTACCGCTGCATTCGGAGTTCATCCAATCGAATTGCGCGGCGCAGCCGCCAATCAGCTAACGAGCAAACTCTAAAACCGTCGCGCCGTTGGCTGGGACGGTGATGCCGCGATCTGAATTGACGACCGCTTCGGTGATCACGTTCTTGCCGCTCGACGTGTCGGGCAACAGTCCCACGATCGTCGATCGGTCGACCGAAATCTCGGTGTCGTTTTTGTTGATAATCGTGACGAGTGTTGTGCCGTCTTCTGCGTCGCGTCGGAATGCATAGATGCCGTCGCGCGGTGCGAAGTGGGTAAGTTTTCCAGTATGGGCTGCCGGCGACGATCTTCTCCAGTTCAGAAGCTTCCGCAACCAGTTTTGCGCGTCGCGTTGTTTCGCCGTTAAGCCTTCGCCGGTGACGGCATCGGCGGTGTGGTCAGGCCATCCGCCAGAGAACTCTTTGCGGATCACGCCGTGCGAGTCCGAATCCGGATTGGCAAAGAGAATTTCCGAACCGTAATACAGCTGTGGAATACCGCGGGTTGTTAACAGGATCGCATGCGCTTGTTTCCAACGGTCGAGGTTTGCGCCAAGTTGAGTGAAGACGCGGCTCATGTCGTGATTATCTGGAAACGTGACCAGCTGATTCGGATCGCCGTACAGGAAATCGTTTGCGAGCGTCCGATAGACTTTTACAAGTCCCGTATTCCAGGACTCTGGTTCATTGAGTGCTTCTACTAGTGCGGCTTGCAGCGGAAAATCGAATACGCTCGGCAAGTAACTCTCGTAGTCATCGGATCGGGGCGATCCGGCTTGCCAATACGCGGTCAGCGAAGGGTTGGTAGTCCATTCTTCACCGACGATGTTGATGTCGGGATACTCCAGGCGAACGGCACGCGCGTATTCCGTTAAAAACGCTTTGTCGGAGTAGGGCCAAGTGTCGACACGGATCCCAGATAACCCGGCGTATTCGATCCACCAGATGCTGTGTTGAATCAGATAGCGCGCCAAAAGCGGATTGCGTTGATTCAGGTCCGGCATCGTCGGAACGAACCACCCATCCGCAAAGCGTTGTCGATCTTCTTCGCTGGCGTAGGGGTCGTGTAATGACTCGCGTTGATGATTCGTGCCGACGAATTCACCGCCATAGTTGGTCCAGTCGGTGGACGGTGGGTCTCGCATCCAGTCATGCTCGTTGCCGATGTGGTTCAGCACGATATCGATAATGAGGCCAATGCCTCGTTCACGCGCGGAATCCGCCAGTGTCTGATACAGCGCGTTGTCACCGAATCGGGGATCGACACGATAGTGATCGGTAATCGCATACCCGTGATAGGACCATTGCGGTTGCGCGTTTTCCAGAACGGGATTCAGCCAGAGTTGTGTGAATCCCATGTCATGGATGTAATCGAGCCTGTCGATCACGCCCTGGAGATCACCGCCGTGTCGACCGTAGTCTTCGTCTCGGTTCAATGGGTCGTCGAAACCTGCGACGGTGTCGTTCGAGCGGTCGCCGTTGACGAAGCGATCTGGGGTAATCAGGTAGATGACATCCTCGCTGGAAAACCCGGCGCCCGCTTCGCGATGTCGATTCAGCAACGGAAACAACAGCGACGTCGCAACCGTCCCTTCCAACTCAAAGTCGATTTGCAGTGATTGCGATGGTGCATTCGCACCGACCGAGAACGTCAGGAACACATAATTCGGGTTATCGGTCCTCTTGACGTCTGTTAGCTCGACCAGCGCGTCTTCGGGAGGCAGATTACGAATGCAGCCGGTCTCGCCAGCATCGGCTTCACCCTTCTTGCCGTCGCGTGCCGTACAACGCGGTGGCTCTAAAACCAACGACGGGGCCAGCGCCGGTTCCAGCGCCGCGATGTTGGGCCCGTAGACCATCACTTGAACTTCTCGGTCGACCATACCAACCCACCAAGAAGGCGGGTCCGTTCGCACGACTTGATAAGGCTCGGCGTGCA